>NZ_DAOLHN010000026.1:0-49120 GCF_035329025.1 Sphingorhabdus sp.
TGCTGGACCAAGAAGCACGCCACGGTGATGATCCTCGGCGACGTCTGCACCCGCGCCTGCGCCTTTTGCAACGTCAAGACCGGCATGCCGCGTGCGGTCGATCCGCTGGAACCGGAACATGTGGCGATTGCAGCCGCCAAAATGGGACTGGAGCATATCGTCATCACATCTGTCGATCGTGACGATCTGCCCGATGGTGGCGCCAGCCAGTTTGTGAAAGTGATACAGGCGCTGCGCCGTAACACGCCCTCGACCACCATCGAAATCCTGACCCCTGATTTCCGCAACAAGGTGGAGAGTGCGGTCGAGTCGATCATCGAAGCGCGGCCCGATGTCTATAACCATAATCTGGAAACGGTACCGAGGCTCTATCCGACCATTCGCCCTGGCGCGCGCTATTACGCGTCGCTGCGGTTGCTCGAATCGGTGAAGCGCCATGATCCGTCGATCTTCACCAAATCGGGCGTAATGCTCGGGCTGGGCGAGGAGCGGATGGAGGTGCATCAGGTGATGGATGACATGCGCAGTGCCGACATCGATTTCCTGACAATGGGCCAATATCTGCAGCCCACGCCCAAGCATGCCAAGGTGGCCGAATTTGTCACGCCGCAGGCATTCGATGCTTATGCAGCGATTGCACGGGCCAAGGGCTTCGTGCTGGTTGCGGCCACACCGCTGACGCGTTCAAGCTATCATGCGGGCGATGACTTCGCAAAGATGAAGGCCGCGCGCGAGGCGCAACTCGCCAAGGCGGGTTGATCGGCAAAGCGGGGTAGGGGCATGCCGCATCATCACGAACGCCGGTCGCTACCCTATAGCGCAGACCAGATGTACGACCTTGTCGTCGATGTCCGCCGATATGGCGAATTCCTGCCCTGGGTCGCTGCGGTGCGCATCCGCTCCGACAGTGAAACAGAGACGATGGCGGACCTGATTGTCGGGTTCAAATCGCTGCGCGAATCCTTCAGTTCGCGGGTGTTGAAAACGCCCAAGTCGAAGGTTGAGGTTGACTATCTCGATGGCCCTCTCCGGCATTTGCATAATCAGTGGCTGTTCGAAGAAGCTGATGACGGCTGCATTGTCGATTTCACCGTCGACTTTTCCTTCCACAACCGCATGTTCGAAGCGTTGGCCGGACAGTTTTTCGATCACGCACTGCGCAAGATGACCGACGCCTTCATCGAACGGGCGGGGGTGCTTTACGGGGTTGGCAGTAAGAGCTGAAGCGCGTGCAGCGTAGCAGCTTTGCGTATTTCTGATCGGTTTTTGTCCTCGCCGAAATGGATCTTGTCGGCGACCACATCTTCGGGATCCTTGCCGCGCTCGGCGACCGCAAATACCACAGTTCCTACCGGCTTTTGTGGCGTGCCGCCGTCAGGGCCGGCAACGCCGCTAATCGCAACCGCAATGTCAGCGCTGCTGCGTTTCAGCGCACCCTGCGCCATCGCCCAGGCGACGGCAATCGATACGGCACCAAAGGTATCGATCAATTCCTCGCTGACCTTCAAAGTCTTGATCTTGGCTTCATTCGAATAGGTGACGAATCCGGCCTGCAACACCGCGCTGCTGCCCGGGATTTCGGTGATTGCACCTGCAACCAGGCCTCCAGTGCAGCTTTCGGCTGTCACGATCATACGGCCAGCCGCCTTGTTGGAAGCGACGACCTCCTCAGCGAGTTTGTATACGTCCTTTGGCAGCATGCTGTTCACGAACCCGCGGCCACGGCGGTAGCGACATAGGGGCAGACGGCAAAATCATCGAGCGGTCGAGCGCTGGATTTTTCACCCTCTCCGGCGTCCTTCTTCTTGTCTTTCGAGGCGGCGACCAAAATTGCACCCAGCGTCGAAGCAATATTTTCCGCAGACAGGGGCGCAATGGCTGTCCAGATATTATTGGCCGCCTCACATGTTTCGGCATCTATGCCTTGCACCAGCATTCCCGGTAACATGCCCTCTACAAAGGGCAATATGGCTGAGCCAGACATCGGAACCGGAAGCTGATCTGCGAGCATGCGGGCAAGAATTTCACCCGCCGCAACCCTTTCGCGCTCTGCGGAAGATGCATAGCGCGCGGTCAGTTCGGCAGATTGCACCAACAGCCCGGCATTTGCCGGAAGGAAAGCCTTGCAGCTTGCTACCGCTTGGCTGTGCAATACGGGAAGCAGTGTTACGGCAACACTCTGAAATTCGCTATTACTCATGCAGGGCTTGGCTGCACTGGCAGCTATTGCGCCCTGATGGAACCCAAGTGCGGCAAGTGCGACGGCGGTTGCGAACAGTTTTCTCATATCGAACCCTTCACTTAACAAGAGTGGCGATTGCTTGCGCAGCTATGCCTTCGCCGCGTCCTGCAAATCCCAATTTTTCTGTTGTTGTTGCTTTTATCGAAACCCGATCGGCCTCGATAGCTGCTATCTCGGCAACCCGTGCTTGCATCGCCTTTTTGTGAGGGCCGATCTTGGGCGCTTCGCAAATGATGGTGACGTCAAGATGCGCCACACGAAAACCGGCATCGGATGCCAGCTTGACGGCATGGGCAAGGAACCGGTCGGAACTCGCGCCTTTCCATTGTGCATCGCTGGGCGGGAAATGATCACCGATATCACCGAGCGCTGCAGCGCCCAGAACCGCATCGGTCAGGGCATGGAGCGCAACGTCAGCATCGCTATGGCCGGCGAGGCCATATTCGTGATCGATACGCAGCCCGCACAACCACAATTCCTCACCCTTGGCGAAGCGGTGGACGTCATAACCCATGCCGGTTCGGATATCTTGCATCGTTGTCGATTGAACCAACTCACGGTCAAAGTCATCGGCAAAGGTGAATTTGGCAAGATTTTCATCGCCCTCGACGATTGCGACCTTGAAGCCAGCGGCCATCGCCATTCGGGCATCATCCGTGGGGATCTGACCTATGTTCCAACCTTTGTGCGCCTTTGAAATGACGTCATGACGGAAAGCCTGGGGTGTCTGGATCCGGAAAAGATGTTCTCGATCAACGGTTTCGGTCAAAACACCTTCGGCATTACCGCGAGACAGACTATCGACAACGGGGAGGGCAGGCACTGCGCCGTCGGATGACGTCAATGCATCGAGAAGGCGAGCAATAACGGCGGAGCTGAGAAACGGTCGCGCTGCATCATGGATGAACGTACATCCAGTAAAGTTAATTTTATCAAGATATTGAATAGCATTATTCACGCTATCCCTACGCTCTGCACCACCTGATACGACGATGACGTCATCCAATCCTCCCAAAGCAGCGACGGCGAGGGCATTTTGGTCCGCAGCAACCACCACAATGATCGTTTCAAAGGCCGGATGCGCCCGGAATGCCTCGACACTGTGTCGCAACATGGGCTTTCCCCGAACTAAGCGGTATTGCTTGGGAATATGGCCGCCAGACCGGCTTCCACTGCCAGCGGCAACAATTATCGCGGCAGCTTCGGGCGGCGGCTTGTCCATGTGCCGCGCCGTAAACGTTGCAGGCTTGCGCGCCAAGGCGAATATCGCTAGGGCGCTGCCTAAATTTTAGGCAGTTACGTACTGCAAAACAATTTTCGAGATACAGATGAAGCTCAAACCCATCCAGATCGGCCCGCTGGAAATTGCATGTCCGGTGGTGCTCGCACCAATGACCGGCGTGACCGACATGCCTTTCCGCACGCTTGTGCGCCGTTTCGGCTCGGGTCTGAACGTAACCGAGATGATCGCCAGCCAGGCGATGATCCGCGAAACCCGTCAGTCACTGCAGAAGGCGGCCTGGCATATGTCCGAAGAGCCGGTGTCGATGCAGCTAGCCGGCTGCGGCCCCAAGGAAATGGCAGAGGCAGCCAAGCTCAACGAAGATCGTGGTGCGGCCATTATCGACATCAATATGGGCTGCCCGGTGAAAAAGGTGGTCAATGGCGATGCCGGTTCGGCGCTGATGCGTGACCTTCCGCTCGCCGCCAGCCTGATTGAAGCGACCGTAAAGGCGGTTTCGGTACCCGTCACCGTCAAAATGCGCATGGGCTGGGATCATGGCAGCCTCAACGCCCCTGAACTGGCGCATATCGCCGAAGATCTGGGCGCAAAGCTGGTCACCGTTCACGGCCGCACGCGCAACCAGATGTACAAGGGGAACGCCGACTGGGCCTTTGTCCGCAAGGTAAAGGACGCCGTCAAAATTCCCGTTATCGTCAATGGCGACATTTGCTCGATCGAGGATGCCGACAAAGCGCTGGAACAGAGCGGCGCCGATGGGGTGATGATCGGGCGTGGTGCCTATGGCAAGCCTTGGCTGCTGGGGCAGGTGATGCACTGGTTCAACACGGGCGAGCCCCGTCCCGATCCTTCAATCGACGTCCAATATGACCTGATCGTCGAACATTATCGCGCGATGATG
Organism: Sphingorhabdus sp.; assembly: GCF_035329025.1. Taxonomy (GTDB): domain Bacteria; phylum Pseudomonadota; class Alphaproteobacteria; order Sphingomonadales; family Sphingomonadaceae; genus Sphingorhabdus_B. Next base: position 4,387 of record NZ_DAOLHN010000026.1, read on the forward strand.
GAGCATTATGGCGAACAAGTCGGTGTTCCCTGCGCCCGCAAGCATATCGGCTGGTACACCAAAGGGTTGGTAGGATCGGCGGAGTTTCGCAACATGGTCAACCGCATCGATGATGCGAACCAGGTGCTCGGCGAACTTGCCCGTTTCTACGAACCTTTGTTGATGCGAAATGCCGCCTGAGGCGACGACCATTGCAGCCAACCGCCCGCCTGACGGGCTGTTGCTGTCGACCATATCCTTGCCACTTCTGCTATCGGGCGCAGACAATCTGATCCTTTTTGCCAATGAGGCAGCGGAGGCCTTTTTCGGCAGAAGCAGTCGTCGCATTATTGGCGAACCGGCCCAATCGCTGCTTCGCTTTGCCAATGAACGATTGAACAGCGCGATCGAGGTGCGCGAAAGTGACATAAGCGCCCAGAATATGCGGTTTCAAACACCGGGGGCACAGGCCAATTATGTCGATCTGAACATCTCCACACCGCTGGGCTACCCCGACTGCCGTCTTTACATCCTTGTGCCAAGGCAAGCCGACCGCGACCAGATTGGCGAGCAGACCGACGGAGGCAAGCAGCAGGCAATGGGTGCGCCGGCAATTCTTGGCCATGAGATCAAAAACCCGTTGGCGGGTATCAAAGGTGCAGCCCAATTGCTGGCGCGAAAAGTCGATCCGAAACAAGCCCCACTTACAGAACTGATCGTGCATGAAGTCGACCGCATTGCCCGGCTCCTCGACCAGATGCAAAATCTCGGACGGGTGATGCCAGGCCAAATGCAGGCGGAGAATATCCACGAATTGATCGAACGCGCGATACGGTCAGTGCGTGCCGCGAACAAGGTTATGCCTGCGATCGATATCAACTATGACCCATCACTGCCTGATGTGCAGATTGAGGCCGATGCCATGGTGCAGGTTCTCATCAACCTGATCCAGAACGCAATCGACGCACTGGCACACACCGCCGATCCGCAAATTGGCATTTCCACCCGTTTCGTGATGGGTGCGGCTCTTCGGAGCGAAGGGGACAAGGGCGTGCGGTTGCCGGTAGAAGTGACCATCAGCGACAATGGTCCAGGAATAGCTGCGCATATCGAGACGGAGCTATTCTCGCCATTTGTGACGACCAAAAGGGAAGGGCAGGGTCTGGGTCTCGCCATTGTCCGCAAATATCTGTCGCAGATGAATGGTCGCATATCGGTTGAACGCGATACCACCAGTCAACGGACCATATTCCGAATTTTCCTGCCTTTAGCTGAAAGAAAGACCAGCACATGACTGCCGACAAGGTATTGATTGTCGAGGATGACCTTTCGATCGGCATGGTGGTGCGGTCGGCGCTTGAAGCGGAAGGCATCGAAGTCGATGTGTGCGAAAGCGCGAATGCGCGTGACGCGGCGCTGGCCGGGAACCGCTATGACCTGATGCTGACTGATGTCGTGCTAAAGGATCGCGACGGCATTTCCAGCCTTGAGGATGTGATCGCGCAGTCGCCCGACATGCCAATTATCATCATGTCGGCTCAAAATACGCTGGATACTGCTGTACGCGCGAGCGAGATCAATGCTTTTGAATATTTCCCAAAGCCCTTCGATCTGGATGAACTGGTTCTAGCGGTAAAGCAGGGGATCGAAAAACGGCGGGCCGACAATCAAAGTGACGGCGGCACTTTGCTTGAGGCGACCATGCCGATGGTCGGACGAAGCCCTGCGATGCAGGATGTCTATCGGATGGTCGCGCGACTGCTGCGCAATGACCTGACGGCGCTGATCCTTGGCGAATCCGGAACTGGCAAAGAACTGGTAGCCGAGGCCATCCACAATTTGGGGCATCGCAAGACCGGCCCATTTGTTGCCGTCAACATGGCGGCCATACCGTCTGAGCTGATAGAAGCAGAATTGTTCGGTCATGAAAAAGGGGCCTTCACCGGAGCGGTCGGGCAAGGGATTGGCCGCTTTGAACAAGCACAAGGCGGCACGCTGTTTCTCGATGAAATAGGGGACATGCCCTACCATGCGCAAACCAGGCTGTTGCGGACGCTGCAAAGCGGCACAATCAGCCGCATCGGTGGCAAGGCGAGCATCCGCCTCGATGTTCGGATTATTGCGGCAACCAACCAGGACCTTGAAGCGCTTATTGCGGAGGGTAAGTTCCGCGAAGATCTGTATTACCGTCTTAACGTAGTTCCGGTGCACCTGCCACCACTGCGCGCCCGGCCTGAGGATATCGGACTATTGACGCGCCATTTCCTCAATCTGGCAGCCAACGAGGGGCTTCCCACCAAGCAGATTGACGAGGATGCCATATCGCGTCTGACGCAAATGCCGTGGCGCGGGAATGTGCGTGAGTTGAAGAACTTTATCTACCGGTTGACGCTGACGGCACGCGAGGATTGTATTTCGGAAGCGACGGTGACGCAGATTGCCGGATCGGCAGACGCGGAACCCACGATCGCTGGCGGCATGTGCAGCTTTGAAGCGGCCGTGGCCCAATTCATGGCCGAACAACGTCAGCGCGGGCATGGCAGGGAGCGTATTTATGTGCGCGCGCTGGCAGCTTTTGAAAAGCCATTACTGCAGGCCGTCATGCAACAGGCCCGCGGAAACCAGTTACAGGCAGCCGCTATGCTGGGGATCAATCGCAACACCTTGCGCAAAAAGCTGAACGATTATGGGCTGGTCGGTACCAAGATAGGTGAAGCGCGTCGCTGATGCGGTCAATTGGTTAATTTCAACGCTGATTGTGCTTTTCATGCCACTCTTGCCGTGGCACAAGTTGCTTAATGGCAACAGTTCAAAAGCCCCAGATTGAATTTGACGGCACGACATCGGCGTCGCGCTGGGTAAAGGCGGTGCGCTGGCTGGGTACGCCGAACATAGTCAAGATTTTGGAAATCGGATCGGCGGCTGTGTTGTTCGTCATGGTGGCGGTGACAGCATGGGTGTTGGTCGGCCAAGGTCCAGAGTCGGAGCCACTTTCGCCTCCCATTGCCGCGGCGCTTCTTGTCGCCAATCTGCTTCCCGCAACGACTTTGATGATGCTGGTCGGACGGCGTATCGCGATCAAGCGCGCATCCACAATTGGTGAAAGCGAAGGGCAATTGCATGTCAGGCTGGTGGCCATATTCTCGCTGCTTGCTGCAGTGCCTGCTTTATTACTTTCGATCTTTGCATCGGTGCTGTTCCAGAGCGGCGTGCAATTCTGGTTTTCGAATTCAGCGCAAGGCATGCTTGAAAATGCAGGCGCGCTCGCCAAGGGTTATTATGAAGAAAAGCTGCGCGATGTCGGCGATGAAACGGTTGCGATGGCAGGTGACATCCGCTTCGCATTGGACCAGACCGCGCCCACCGACCCCCAGTTTCTGAGCTTCTATTATGATCAGGTTTTGCGACGCAAGTTGAGCGAGTCTGCCATCGTTGCGGTCACGCAAAATGGGGGGCAGCAAACATTGGTTGTCGCTTCACCCGAGGAGCGCAAGGGCAACTGGATAAGTGCAAGTGAACTCAAACGCTTGCGGGACGGGCAAGATCAGATTGTAACGGCGCAGCCAGACCGGATTGTCGCGGTCAGTCGACTGTTCGATAAGCCGGAAACTTTCCTTTACGCTAGCCGTACAGTCAGCGTTCCGTCGTTCATGCTCGGCGAAAAGGCGCAGAGCGTGCTGGAAGACTATAAGGCAATGGAATCGCGCTCGCGCAGTCTGCAATTGCAGTTCAACGCTTTGCTTTATGTCGTATCGCTGCTGATCATTGGTGTAGCAGTATGGGTGGCGCTGTTTGTGGCCGATAGACTTGTTCGCCCGGTGAACAATCTGGTCGATGCGGCGCAACGCATTGCGGATGGAGACCTTAGCATCCGCGTCGAGGAGGAGGGGCTTCGCAAGGACGAAGTCGGCTTCCTCTCCCGCTCGTTCAATCGTATGACCGAGAGGCTTCAGTCGCAAACCGAAACTCTGCTGGCTGCGAACCGACAACTCGATGACCGCCGCGCTTTTATCGAGACCGTCCTGGAGTCCGTGTCTGCCGCAATTGTCAATGTCGACCGGGACGGAACTATACGTTTGGCCAACGGCACCGCAGAACGCCTGCTTTCAAAGGGTGGCAGTAGCATTGTCGGGCAAACATTGATCGACGTTGCGCCATTTGTAAAGGATTTGCCCGCCGACGGTCGGTCGCATGCCATATTGCAGGTCGGTGACGGAACCGAACCACAAACTCTGGCGATCAAGATTTCGGATGGTGAGGGCGGTCAGGTCGTTACTTTTGAAGACATCACTCAACAGTTGTCGGATCAACGCCGTGCCGCATGGTCCGACGTGGCCCGCCGGATTGCGCATGAAATCAAAAACCCCCTAACGCCGATCCAACTGGCAGCCGAACGACTGCGCCGTCGCTTTGGCAAGCAGATCGACGAGGGTGCAGATGTTTTCGATCAACTGACCGGAACGATCATTCGCCAAGTTGGTGATTTACGTAACATCGCCGACGAATTTTCGTCCTTTGCGCGTATGCCGAAGCCTGTTTTCCGCGACGAGGATATGGGCGACATTGTCGGTCACGCCATATTCCTGTTTGAAGTTGCCAATACGGATATCGAATTTGACTATCAGCCACCTGCAACCCCGCTTTCCATGCTCGCAGACCGGCGGCAACTGGGGCAGGCTGTCACGAATATCCTCAAAAATGCAGTCGAATCGATCAAGCAGCGTGAGGAGGCATCGCAAGGGCGTGTCGAAGTCCGGTTACAAACGGGCGATGGAAAATTGTCGGTGCAGATTGCTGATAACGGCATAGGCCTGCCACCCGAGCGGGACAGGATTGTTGAGCCCTATGTTACTACCAGAGCGACCGGATCGGGGCTGGGGCTAGCGATTGTTCAGAAGATTGTAGAGGAACATCAGGGCACGCTGACTTTTGATGACAATGCCAGCGGCGGTGCAACTGTGACCATGTGCTTCGATCTGCTTCGGCTAGATGCAGTGATCACGGGCGGTGTCGGCCGCCAAAGTGAAAAAACAGAATAGGATCGGACGATGGCACTCGACATACTCATTGTCGACGACGAAGACGATATTCGTGAATTGGTGGCCGGTGTCCTTTCGGATGACGGCTATGACACGCGTACAGCAGCGACCGCTGAAGCTGCTCTCGAAGCGTTCGACGACCGCCTGCCTTCCCTGGTACTGCTCGACGTGTGGCTGCGTGGTTCGAGCATGGACGGGCTCGAACTACTCAAACTGTTCAAGGCGCGCGATGCCAATGTGCCGGTTATCGTCTTTTCGGGACATGGTAATATAGACACCGCTGTTGCCGCCATCTCTTCGGGCGCTGTTGATTTCCTTGAAAAGCCGTTCGAAGCAGAAAAGCTGCTCCATCTCGTTGCAAGAGCGACCGAAACACAACGGCTTAGACTGGAGAACGCATCATTAAAGGCGCTGTTGGGGCAGGCTGAAGAGCTGACCGGAACTTCTGCTGCTATTAACGCGGTGCGGGCGACGCTTAAAAAGGTGGCTGGAACCGGAAGCCGCCTTCTAATCACTGGGCCCGCGGGAGTGGGGAAGGAAGTCGCCGCACGCCTGCTTCACAGCTGGAGCCCGCGGATGGACGATCCATTCATTTCGGTAAGTGCAGCCCGCCTGTCTCCAGATAGGTTCGAAGAGGAATTGTTTGGCGTCGAAGAAAATGGGCAGTTGATCCAAGCCGGCATGCTCGAGCGGGCACATGGCGGAACGCTGTTTCTAGACGAAGTTGCCGACATGCCTTGGACGACGCAGGGCAAGATATTGCGCGTATTGACCGAGCAAAGCTTCGTTCGCGTAGGCGGCAGTCGCCCGGTACGCGTCGATGTGCGTTTCGTTTCGGCAACCGCGCGCGACTTGCAGGACGAAATCGCCAACGGCCGTTTCCGCGAGGACCTGTTTTATCGGTTGAATGTTGTGCCGGTCGCCATCCCGCCGCTTGCGGAAAGGCGCGAGGATATTCCCGCACTGGCAAGCCATTATGCAGCCCGTTTCGCCGTCGAGCATCGCGTCCCGGCACCAACAATTTCCGAAGATGCCGTAGCCGCCTTGCAGGCTTGTGACTGGCCAGGAAATGTCCGGCAATTGCGCAATATAATCGAACGCACGATCATCCTGGCTCCGGCGGATCGGCTGCAACAGATTGATGCGGACATGCTCCCCGCCGAAATCAACGGCATCAATCCGGGTTATGGCAGCCAGATAAGTTCGATTATGGGCTCTCCATTGCGCGAGGCGCGTGAAGCCTTTGAACGCGAATATTTGCAGGTCCAGATACGCCGTTTCTCGGGCAATATTTCGAAAACAGCTGCTTTTGTCGGCATGGAGCGGTCTGCGCTCCATCGCAAATTGAAATTGCTGGGCATCGTCGTGCGCAAAAGCAGCGAAGGTGGAGAAGACGAAGATTATTGAGGCGCAATGTTGCAACTTTGTGAACTGGTGTAGCGCAATTTTCATATTCGCGGCGCAAGATTATCATGTTATAGATTACAAATGCGGCCAATTTGGCAGCTGTGGTATGTTCTCCCGACCCAAAAGCATAATAGGAAAGCATAATGACTGAAAAAAATAACGGCCTCCAGGACCTGTTCCTGAACTCACTCCGCAAATCGAAAACCCCGGTTACGATGTTCCTTGTAAAAGGCGTCAAGTTGCAAGGCGTTGTCACCTGGTTTGATAATTTTTCCGTGCTTCTCCGTCGTGATGGCCAATCGCAGCTGGTCTACAAACACAGCATTTCGACAATCATGCCATCGCAATCGCCAGATCGCGCGATGTTCGATGCAATGATGTCCAATGTGCAACACCGAGCGGGTATGCTGCAAGATGTGTTCCTCTATGCGATGCTCGACAAGAAAGAGCCGGTTACGACGTTCCTTGTGAACGGCGTAATGTTGCAGGGCTCGATTGCAGCCTATGATCTTTTTTCGCTGCTTCTTGAGCGCGATGGCACGATGCAATTGGTCTACAAACATGCCGTGTCGACCATTCAGCCCCTGCGCACCGTCAACCTTGCGGAATATAATAAGGATGCTGACGGAGTGGATGATTGAGCGTCTTCAACCGTAACGAAGACGACGGTTTTTCCCGCGGCACCCCCACTATAATTGCATATCCCGAATTGCCCGGGACGCCGTCAGGCAATGCAGAGTACCGGCTTGAGGAATCTATCGGATTGGCGGCAGCCATCGGGCTGGAGGTTATTGAGGCGCGCCATTATCGGGTTCGCTCTCCGCGCGCAGCGACGCTGTTGGGTGGGGGGCAGGTCGATGAGCTTGCGCAACTGGTTGAGAATGAATCGGCTGAACTTCTCATCATAGATGGTGCGTTGACGCCGATACAGCAACGCAATCTGGAAGATCGGGTCAAAGCCAAGGTGATCGATCGGACAGGCCTGATCCTGGAAATTTTTGGCGAACGGGCCGCTACGGCTGAAGGGCGATTACAGGTAGAGCTGGCGCATCTCGACTATCAAGCAGGCCGACTTGTACGCAGTTGGACCCATTTGGAGCGTCAACGTGGTGGCTTCGGGTTTCTCGGTGGACCGGGGGAAACGCAGATTGAAGCTGATAGGCGGATGATTCGAGACCGGATGGCTCGCTTGCGCAAAGAGCTGTCACAGGTCCAGCGCACACGCGGCATTCACCGGGCTCGACGGAAAAAGGCTCCCTGGCCAACCATTGCGCTCGTCGGCTATACCAATGCCGGAAAATCCACACTTTTCAATCGTTTGACCAAGGCATCTGTGCTGGCAGAAGATCTGTTGTTTGCAACGCTCGATCCTACAATGCGTCAGGTGAGGCTGCCTGGCGTAGAAAAGGCAATCTTGTCAGACACAGTGGGCTTCGTGTCCGACCTCCCTACACAGCTTGTCGCCGCCTTTCGGGCTACGCTCGAAGAAGTAACAAGCGCCGACTATATCATCCATGTGCGTGATATCGCGCATCCATCCACCGAGGCACAACGATCTGATGTGCTATCAATCCTTCGTGAACTTGGCATCGGGGAGAATGGGGAAGGGGATAGCCCCCCGATTATCGAATTGTGGAACAAATGCGATAAGTTGCCTGCCGAAGAGAGGGGGCAACTGTCTGAATTAGCCAAGCGAACCCCCAATTGTTTCCTGATTTCGGCGCAAACGGGTGAGGGCGTTGATCTTTTTGTCGAGCAGCTGGCCGCTCGGATAACGTCCGACGGAATAGAGCGTGACCTCGTGCTGGATGCCGCGCAGGGTGACGTTTTGGCCTGGCTACATTCAAAAGGGCAAGTTTGTTCGGTCGAAGAAAAAGACGGAGTTTTGCATATTACAGCCATACTGACCCCGCGTGGCTGGGGCCAATATGAAAAGCTATACCCGAACGTTTAACTCCGTTCGGAAGCCTTTACTCGCTGCCAAAGACCTTCCTTGGCATCCAGATCCAGTTTTTGGAATTCATTGCCAGCAATCTGTTCCATGGCCCGGAAACGGCGTTCAAATTTGTGGTTAGCAGCCTTTAGGGCATTTTCTGCATCGACGCCGGCCAATCGGCAGACGTTGACAGCGGCGAATAGCAAGTCGCCGGCCTCTTCGGCTTTATTTTCTGCTGTTTCCGCGCCACGCAGTTCACCGACTTCTTCATCGAGTTTTGCGATTGCATCTTCGACCTTGTCCCAGTCGAAGCCTGTGCGCGATGCACGTTTTTGCAACTTCTGAGCGCGCAGTAACGCAGGCAGTGCATAGGCGACATCGGCAAGTGCAGATGTGTCGGGCAACTTATTCTGGCGTTCGGCAGCCTTGATCGTTTCCCAATTGGTGACGACGGCATCTGCGGTGTCCGCTTCGACGCCTCCAAAGACATGTGGGTGGCGACGGATCATCTTGTCGCTGATGCTGTCGATCACATCCTGCAAATTGAACAGATCAGCTTCTTCGGCCATGCGGCTGTGAAACACGACCTGAAGCAACAGGTCGCCAAGTTCATCCTTGAGTGCCGCCATGTCATTGCGTTGAACGGCGTCAGCAACCTCATAAGCTTCCTCGATCGTATAAGGTACAATCGTCGAGAAAGTCTGCTCCAGATCCCACGGACAACCTGATACCGGAGTCCGCAGTTTTGCCATGATTTCCGCAAGCTTTTCAATTGAGGGGGGTGTCATAGCCAATCCATAATTAAGTACGATAATATATATTATGTTAAATTGTATATTTGCCTGAGCGAGGAAAGCCCCATCAAGGCTTAAGCTCCATCACATCGCCCTTCACCGTCCAGCTATCAAAGCTATCAAGGAAGTTCATGCCAACGACATTGGTGTCGCCAAAATTATCGGCGATGACGATCGAATGATCATCAATCTGCAAATCGCCGACGCGGAATGTACGAACCTCTCCAAGTTTCGCTTCAATGATACCGTTGGCTGTTTCCAGTTCGGTTGATCGGCCATCCAGTTCAATTCTGGCTTCTTTGGCTAAAGCAGCACCGACCGCAGTGGTTGACGCACCACTATCGACCATGAAGTCGGCTTCTACTCCGTTGATCGACGCCCGCAGCCAGAAATGGCCATCATCCTGCCGAACCAGCCTCAAAGTTTCACCTGCAATAGTTTGACGGGGTGCGCCGGTTAGTTCGCCTTTAACGCGATTCCACATCATCGACAGTTCAGGTCGGAAACTGAAACCGACAAAGACCACAGCAAAAATGCCGACCCAGGCAAAAATCATCTTAGCATATTGGCGCAGTGGAAGTCGTCTTGCGACCAGTCCGCTGGCGATCACCACCAATATGATGATGGCGTAGACCGCTTCTGGCGTCGCAAGCCTATCCATTGGGATTTGCTTTGTTGAACAGATTGAAGAAGTTTTGAGTACTTGTCTCTGCAAGCCGCTCTACAGAAACATTTTTCAATTGCGCGAGAAATTGTGCGGTATTGCTGACAAAGGCTGGTTCGCAGGTTTTGCCACGATGCGGAACGGGCGCGAGGAACGGTGAATCGGTTTCAATCAGCAAACGGTCGTCTGGAATTGTACGCGCAATATCCTGTAAATCCTTGGCATTTTTAAAGGTGACTATACCTGAAAGCGATATGTAGAGCCCCAGATCGAGTGCAATCCGGGCGAAATCTGCACTGGCGGTGAAGCAGTGGATTACACCGGGATAGGGTCCCTGCTCCATTTCCTCGCTCAGGATAGTCGCAGTGTCTTCTTCGGCATCGCGTGTATGGACGATGATCGGCAAAGCGGTTTCACGAGCCGCCACAATGTGTTGGCGGAAACAGGCCTTTTGCTGTTCGCGGTCGCTATAATCATAATAATAGTCGAGCCCGGTCTCGCCGATCCCGATAACGCGCGGATTCCGGGATTTTTCGATAAGTTTTCCGCTGGTTATATCACCATGTTGATCGGCTTCATGCGGATGGATGCCAACCGAAGCCCAAACCCCCTTCTCGCGTTCCGCCAAGCCGATGACGGCATCCCATTCGCTTTCGCGGGTAGAGATGTTGAGCATCGCGCCCACCCCCACCGCACGGGCGCGTTCAAGCACTTCACTTTCCTGCTCGACCAGGCCTTTATAATTCAGGTGACAGTGGGAATCGACAAACATGGCTTATTCTTCCGCCGGGAGTTCCAGTCGTGGAAAGACACCTTGCGGTTGTTCCAGTCTAAAATCGGCTTCGGCGAGCGGCGCATACCAGTGGCTCATTATCCCTGCGAAATTACGCAATTCTGGTGCAACTCCCATCGTATCGAGCATTTTACCGGCGCCCGCTGGAATGATTGGTGAAATCGCCACGGCCAATTGGGCTATGCAGATATACAGCGTCGCCAAAACCGTTTCCATGCGAGCGGTATCTGTCTTTTTCAAAGCCCATGGCGCTTGTGCATCAATATAGGCATTGCAGGCACTTACGGCAGTAATCCAGGCTTCAGCCGCTTGCGACAGAGCGAGATTTTCAAATGCCGTCGGAATTGTTTCCGAAACCGTTTTTCCTACCAGGTCAAACAATGCATTGTCTTCATCGGTGTGCCCGTGGATCGCAGGCAGATAGGCGTCACAGTTCTTGAAAATCTGGCTCAGGGTTCGCTGTGCCAGATTACCGAAACTGTTGGCGAGTTCTGCGTTGGACCGCGTTACAATTGCTTCCTCGCTCCAGCTGCCATCCTGCCCGAAATTGACTTCGCGCAGCAGGAAATAACGAAGCTGGTCCACGCCGTAGCGTTCAGCCAGTTCGAGCGGATCGGCCGCGTTGCCCGCAGATTTGCCCATTTTGGCGCCGTCGCGGGCGAGAATGAAACCGTGACCAAATATTTGTTGCGGCAGCGGTAGCCCTGCAGACATCAGAAATGCTGGCCAATATACAGCGTGGAAACGGACAATATCCTTGCCGATGATGTGAACATTGGCGGGCCAGAAGCGGCTGAAATCTCCCTCTTTATCCGGAAAACCGATCCCGGAAAGATAGGTCGTCAGAGCGTCGACCCACACATACATCACATGCCCCGGAGATCCCGGAACCGGTACGCCCCAGTCAAAGCTGGTGCGCGAAACGCTCAAATCCTTGAGTCCTCCCTCGACGAAGCGCAAAACCTCGTTCTTCCGGCTTTCAGGACGTATGAATTCGGGATGGTCGCGATAATGCACGAGCAATGCATCCTGATATTTGGATAGGCGGAAAAACCAGCTTTCCTCGACGGTCCATTCAACGGGCGTGCCTTGGGGCGATAGTTTGACTCCCCCTTCCCCTTCGGACAGTTCCTCCTCGCCATAATAGGCTTCGTCGCGGACCGAATACCATCCTTCATAGCGATCAAGGTATAGGTCGCCACTTGCCTCCATCGCTTTCCACAGCGCTATGCTGGCTTCGTGATGCCTTTTATCGCTGGTACGCATGAAGACGTCGTTGGAAATATTAAGTTCCGAACACATACTTTTGAAATAGGATGACATTTCATCAGCAAATTCCAGCGTTTCGCGCCCTGCGGCACGCGCCGTCTGATCCATTTTCAGTCCATGTTCGTCGGTACCGGTCACCATCCGGACATCGCGCCCCATCAAGCGCTGGAAACGGGCGATGGCATCGGTGGCAATCGCTTCATAGGCATGGCCAATATGCGGGCGGCCATTGGGGTAAGCGATCGCGGTTGTGATGTAATATGGTTCCGACATGGTCATTTCTGTCTGCAAAAAAGGGGGCCAATCAGCCGCGATTTTGCAGGCTGGCCAGCAGGTTGCCCATTTGGAGGAGAACCGCCTGTTTATCAAGTGTCAGCCCGATGGCGCGCGCAGCAAGCCTGTCGGCTTCGTGAAAGGCATCAACCGCCTTGATTGCCGTTCCTGCATCGAGGGTACGGCCAATGGTTGCTATCCTGACCGGTACAAAGCGCAAGAACGCCTCATAACTGGCCTGCGCATTTTTCACAGATAAAGTCTCAGCCAATTTGGTGCGTAATTTGTTGGTGGGATCGCCGCTGCGAACAATTTCATCAGCTATGCCCTCTATTGCGCCGAAATCCATCCCCGCAAGTGTCATTGCTTGCCCTGGCAATCCTCGACCAGAACGCACCAGCGCATCGACTTCGTTTGACGAAGCCTGTGGCAAAGCCTGCTGCAACGCCTGTCGCATGTCGGCATCGCTCAACGCATCGAAGCGCATCAGCTGGCAGCGCGAGCGGATCGTTGGCAGTAGCCGGTCGCTCGCATGACTGATGAGAATGAAATAAGTCCCTACCGGGGGCTCTTCGAGCGATTTCAGAAGGGCATTGGCCCCTCCCCGTTCCAGATCATCGGCCGCATCAATGATAACCACACGCTTCGGCCCCATCGATGGCCGCGTAGTCAGGCTGTGTTGCACGCTACGGATCTGGTCGATCGCGATGCTGCGCTTGAGCTCTGCATCGGGATCGGCTGCCTCGCCCTCTTTCGGGGCTTCCTTGGGCAGTCGCTGGACCCAAATGATGTCGGGATGGGTGCGGTGTTCGACCATCGAAGCGTAGCGGTTTTCGGGATCGACAAGCATTCGCGCTGCTTCCAGCGCAAAACCGGCCTTCCCTACCCCGCGCGGTCCTGCCAAAATCCAGCCATGATGCAGTCGTCCGCTCGCCAAAGCATTCGCGAAGTTTTGGAAATGCGCGTCATGGCCGAATATCCGGGTCATGGCAGAAGGTCTGCAATCTCTGCAATGATGCGCCCCGAAACCTCTTCCGGCGTTCCAATGGCATCGACCAATCGAACACGTTCAGCCTCGGAATCCGCTATTTGATGGAAAGCGTCGCGAACCCGCTGGTGGAATGCATCGTCGCGTCCTCCGATACGGTCCGTACTGTCACCATCGCGGGCCTGTGTCCGAAGGCGCGAAGCTTCAAGCGGCAAATCGAGTATAATCGTCCGATCCGGCAAATAACCCCCGCTGCCGATCCGGTGTAGATCCATGATAACGGCGTCGCTCAGACCCAGGCTGGCTCCTTGATAGGCGCGGCTGCTGTCGAGGAAACGATCAGAGATTACCCAAATGCCCTGTGCCACTGCGGGCTTGATGCGTTTTTCAACATGGTCGCTGCGTGCGGCGGCGAAGAGCATGGCTTCGGCAGATGCGCCCCAGCGTTCGTCTCCTCCCCCGAGCAACAACTGGCGGATCGCTTCAGCACCTTCGGTTCCGCCCGGCTCACGGGTCAAATCGACTGACAGGCCAAGCGCTTTCAGCTTTTCGGCGAGCAGCGCAATCTGCGTCGATTTGCCCGCGCCTTCGCCGCCTTCGATCGAAATGAACCGCCCCTCAGTCATGCTGCCATGCTCCAGAGCGACATAAAGCCATTCCACGCGCGTTGTATAAAGTTGGCTTTATGTACATCATTCGCTGCAACCAGCGGAAATTTTTGTTGCAAACCATCGGGATAATGAACCGTCAGTACGCCCACCGTTTCGCCTCTACGTAGCGGCGCCTTTAGTGGTTCTGTGTAGCGCATCGTAATTCGGGGTTTTGCGAGAGCGCCCTTCAATCCCAGCATCGATATTTTGTGGGCAGCAATTGCCTCAACAGCAGCCTCGGTTCCAAGTTGGACGGGGATTTTCGTTACTTGCTGTCCTTCTACAAATAGCGGCTTTTCCTGCCAGTTATCAAAGCCCCAGCGCATCATCGCCCGCGCTTCGTCAACACGCGATTGCATTGTTGGCAAACCCGCAACCACCATTATCAAGCGTCGGGGCCCGCGTTGCGCGGTGCCGACCAGGCAATAACCGGCCTCGCTGCTGTGCCCGGTTTTCATCCCGTCCGCTCCGTCGACTGCGCCGAGCAAAGGGTTGCGATTGGACTGAACGATATTGTTCCATCTGAAGCTTCGCTGGCTAAAGAATTCGCGGAACAGGTCCGGATGGTCCTCTATAATCCGTTTGGCGAGCACGCCCAGATCGCGCGCTGTTGAAAAGGTGCCGCCCTTGTCCGGCCACCCATTGGCAGTGCCGAACCGGCTATCTTGCATGCCTAGTCGCTCGGCGGCTGCATTCATTTCTGCGGTAAAAGCCTTTTCGCTGCCACTGATCCCCTCGGCCAATACCACCGACGCATCATTGCCCGAAAGTGTCAGGATGCCGTGCAGCAAATCCTCCACGCTGACCTGCTGTTTTGATTTAAGGAACATGCTCGATCCGCGATTGTTCCATTTGACCCAGCTTTGCGGACGTACGGCAAATTTTTGCTGCCGATCGAGCCTGCCCGATTTGATCGCCTCAAAGGCAATATAGGCGGTCATCATTTTTGCCATTGAAGCGGTCGGGATACGCTTGTCGCCCGCTTTGTCGAGCAACACGACGCCGCTATGTGCATCGACAAGATAGGCGATGGGGGCCTGCGTCCTGTACATCGCTCCGTCTGCCCAGGCTGGATGAGCCACACAAAGCATTATGAAAGGCAAAAGCAGACGCATACTGGCTCGATAACCGGCGAATGCGCGCTTCGCCAGTCAAAGCTATTCGCGGAGCAGCCTTGCCTGTGGATAGCCGCGCTTTTTCGCATCGGCGAGAGCAGCTTGCGCTTCCTTCTCGCTTACAAAAGGCCCGAAACGTACCCTGAACAGTTTCCCATCACCAGTCGGCACAACAGAGGCGTTCAGTTTCTTGGCAAGCGCATCGGCATTGGCGCGAGAGGCGAAGGCTGCCAACTGCACAACATAGGATCCGCCTGTTGCAGCTTTGGGTTTGACTTCCGCTTTGGCCTTTTCCGCGGCCGGTGCGGGTTTGGCAGCTTCCTTTTTCGCCGCAAGCACAGGTTTCGTGGGTTTGGCAGCTTCTTTCGTTACGGGAACCACCGGCGCCGGATTATCCGGCGGAGCAACGGCGATTATAGGCTTGGCCTGCTTTGCCAATTTGTCGCGCAATACTTTCAAAAGCGATTCCGGCGTGTCCATCCGCAATGTCGCGGCCTGCCCTGCCCGTAAGGCAGATTTTTCATTTTCTGGCGGATTGACGCGGCGCACCCGAACGCCGGCTGTGCCTTTTTCGACGATACCCAATTGCCGGGCTGCGCCTTCGGAAAGGTCAATCAGCCGGTCGTTGGTCATTGGCCCCCGATCGTTAATACGCACCAATATGGTCCGCCCGGTATCGAGCGCAGTGACCTCAACATAGCTTGGAAGCGGCAATGTCTTGTGCGCGGCAGAGATAGTGGAAGCAGTGAAAACCTCCCCATTGGCCGTCAATTTCCCTGCCGGTTCGCTCCCATATATACCGGCAAGACCCACATCGTCATAGAGCGCGGCATCTTCGGGCGAATATTTCGTCGCACCAACGGTGAACGGCTCTCCCAGCGTCACTGGATAATCGCTCACTCGTTCAACCGAGGTCGAACTTGCAGTTGCAACGGCATCGCCGCCACCGCCGCACGACGCCAACGCCAAGAGCGCAGCTGTGCTGGTCAATAGTCTAGTTTCGAACCGCATCTGCAAGCAACCCCACCGAAAGAGCGTAAAAATTGGAGCAATTATAGTCCAATATCGCGCGATAGTTGCTGCCCAGTAAATATGCCGTCTGACCTTCCCCATCAGGTTCGATCAAAGCTGCCTGCATAGTGTCGTCAGGCCAGACGCCATTTTGCACGCTGACCCCGCGTTGCTTCCATTCCGATATCCGCATCCAGCGGCTGTGACGGGCAAATACGCGCGTGCAGCGGGTCGGTACCATGGTGCTCTTGATAGCATTGCGGTCGAGCGAGGCAGGCACATTGACGGCAAAGCCCCAGGGTTCGTTGCGGCGCCAACCCGCATTCATCAGATAATTGGCAATCGACGTCATCGCATCGACTTCGCTTTTCCAGATATCGGCATAGCCGTCGCCATCGCCATCACGGGCGAGCCGCAGGTAAACCGAAGGCAGGAATTGCGGACGACCGAGTGCACCCGCCCAACTGCCGGTGATCGCATAGCTGGGCACACCGCGGTCAATCATCTTAAGAACAGCGACAAGTTCCGACTCGAACAGGTCGCGACGGCGGCCTTCGAATGCCAACGAAGCGAGCGCGTCGGGCGCATGGAAATTGCCCATCACGGCGCCGTAATTCGTTTCATGCCCGTAAATGGCAATCATCACCTCTTCCGGGACGCCGGTTTCATTCTCGATCCGCCGCAGCAACGGGCGCAACTCTGTATATTTGGAGCGGCCACGGTTGACGCGCGCGGCATCAACATGCTTGCGCCGATAGGGTTCGAAATCCGGGATCGGCGCTGCACCTGGAGTTTCCGGTTGGCCCCGGTCCAGCTGCACAACGCGTGGAAGATAGGTCAGCGTCGGGATAACGCGATCGAGTGTTGCCTTGCTGACCCCTTCCCGTTCGGCACGGGCACGGACAGTCTGCAGATATTGGGCAAAAGCGTGTGAATGGCTTTGTTCGGCGGATATCTCAGACGATTGCTGCGCGGAAAGCGCAGCGGGCGGACTGGCCACCGCCAGCAATATCGCAACTGCCAAACCGTCGACCGGCCATTTCCCGATACGCAACGCCACAAATCCTCCACGCTTAGAACGCATTAACGATAACATGGAATAGGTGCAGCGGTTAAAAAAAGTTCGCGCCCTGGCGTAAAATGCGCACCGCGTGGCTACAGTTTTGCCCATAGCCACGCTTGCCAGCGCGGCAATTCCTGTCTAGGGCGACCCGCAGCGCGGACAGGTGGCCGAGTGGTTTAAGGCACCGGTCTTGAAAACCGGCGTGGGTGCAAGCTCACCGTGGGTTCGAATCCCACCCTGTCCGCCATCTTGCTATTCCCCGAAATGCATATATGTTCAATAAATCACGGTTTATCCGTGACATAATGTTCATTTCTGTGCAGCTTTGTTCATTCGTGTTTAGTGTTGTTCAGTATGCAGTGTGGGAAAAAATGTGGGAAAGATATGGCGCGACTTACTGCCTCCGTGATTCGTTCGCTTAAGAAGCCAGGTCGCCATTCTGACGGGGATGGACTCTTTCTAGTTGTCGGCCGAACCGGATCACAATCTTGGGTATGCCGTATACAAAAGGACGGAAGACGACGAGACATTGGTTTGGGCAGCGCGAAGAAAGTGTCTTTAGCTTTGGCCCGTGAGCGCGCGGGACGAGTTCGATCACAGATGGAAGCGGGTATCGATCCAATCTTTGAACGGAGAAAAGAAGCAGGAGTCCCGACATTTCGGGAAGCTGCGGCAAAGGTATTTGCCGAAACCAACAAGATTTGGCGAAATGCAAAGCACCGCGCGCAATGGCTTTCGACGCTAAACGCCTATGGGATCGTCGGCGAAGGCAGTTTCGGCGGCAATCAATTTTTCGCGAATTTGATTTAGGAACTTGGGTCCACCTAAATTGGAAGTGCTGAACTGGAGCCGGTCAAACGATCCGCGCTGCTGTCCGCTGTGCACGGAAACCCCCAGCGCATAGCCGCCGCGTCCGGTCTCCGGCGCAAGGCTGCCATTGGCGATAGCATTACGGCCTATGCCGAAGCCGAGATCATCAAGGAAACCGAGATTATCGAGCCAAAACTTCTCGCCAATCAGGTGCGCGCCCTGCAAACCGCTCAGCCGTCCAACGCGCGGGCCGATCAGGTCAAGCAGCGTCGTTGGTCGCAACAGTTCTTCAAAAGCTACCATATTATATGCCCCCCGAGCGCAATTAGACGCTTGCGTATTTCATTGATTCCAAGCCTGAAATGCCTGCTTCCGAAAACGCCATCATTAGCTCTTCGCTAACCAACACACCCGCAGCCAGGAATTTGTCACGCCAAATGTGACGGGCATCGATTTGAGCCTTGTTGAACACCAATTGGCGTGATTCGTCGCCTTCTGACAGCCATAGACCTCGCTCGTTTGACTTATCGCCTGTCCAGACGAAGGTAGTTTTTTTCTCATCCACACTATCAATGCGGTTACACACAACCAGCCAATAATAGCGGGCAATTGGAGCATCCGCCTTGGGCCGATACACATCGACCGGCAATAACTGGTGTACGCCGGGTTCAAATCTCTCGATGATCTCGCGAACACGCTCCGAAACAACCAACGTACCGCGTGACACGATAAAATCTGTCGGGTCATAGCGCTTGCTTTCCCAACATAATTTGGTCGGAACGGTTGCGGGATCAACGGGATAGCCGCTTGTCAGGGCGCGTTTCCGGTTCAGCGACACAGTGTCGATCTCCTCCGGATTCAGAAACGCGACGTCTCGGTCGGCATCTTCGTTTGCGTCAGGGAAGCTGGTTCCGATGTTGATCGGGTAGGGATATCTAACACCAATACTGTAAACCATCACGCAACCCCTCGCAGAATCATCCCGTTATCATTCGCCGCTTCAAGCATATCCGCACGGCACCTTCCACTCGCTCCCGAATAATTTACATTAATACTTGTGCTATTACTTGATCTGGCACCAGCCTGCGCGCCCAGCAGTTTGAACAGGCTTTTGAACAGCGACATCTCGTCGCCGCCGCCCTTGACGATGAACTCGATCCCCAGATCACCCGGATCCCAGTTCTCGACCACCATCGCAACCTCAAGGATCGCGTCTTCGCCCATCGCCGGGTTTAACTGCTCGCCAAAGCTGGCCTCGACCAGCAACTGCCCGCTCTCGGTCACGCCATAGGTCACCCAGGGCAGCAGAAAATCGCGCGCCACCGCGCGTTCGAGGCCAACCCCGTAATAAAGCGCGTTCGACCCGCCCACCATCGGCAGCCCGAACAGCTGCAGCCGGTCATTCTTCCCCGCATCCATGATGAAGCTGCCCGCGCTCCACCAGAAGGTATCGTCGGTGCCAGACCCCGTGTTCGACGCACCGCGCCCATCAAGCCCGTCACCCCACAGCTGGCCCTTGTAGCTCGAGTTGTACAGAAAGTCGCTGCCAGCCCCGCCGACCGTGATCGCCCCCGTCCCGCCCAGCGCAAACACCCAGTCATCGCCTGCACCGCCGTCGAGGAGCAGGCGCATGGCCTTCTCGCAATGCTTGGCGAGTGAACGTTGCGGCCCGCCTGCGGTCGAGACATTGAGCGCGTTGAAATAGGCACTGGACCAATAGCTGCCATCGTCTTTGCGGCCCTCATGGTCAGCGGCATAGCCTGTTGGTGTGTTGGGAATGATTGCTCCAAGCAGACCACCCGACTTGTTGTATTTCTTGTGGAGGAACGCCGCGAGCGCATCTTCGGCAGGTGTTGCCAAGACGGATGTCGGCATTAGCGCCAGCAAGGGTACGACTATAAGCAAGAGAGCCCTCACAGGTCACCTCGCTGCGCTTTCGCAATGACAGCTTGGAAATCGCCGACTTGATAGCCAATTTCCAGCGCGCGAGCCCAGATCGGCGGATAGAGACTGTTGAGACTGGCCACATATTTGGGCTGGTCGTTATATAGCTCATCGCAAGCCAAAGGCGCATAAGCTATGGCTTCGATGGCCGTGCCATGCCGTTTCTGAAAGGCGTCGACTGCCGTCTTGCCGATTTTGCCCAGCAAATGCTGTTGCTCAAGCGCGCCATGCTCATTTGCGAAGGCGATTATCTGTCCAACATTGTCAGCAAAGCGGGCAAGCGGGACACCCAGAAACGGATCGGCCAAGCCTTCGCTATTCCAAAGGCAGTGGATTTCATCGGCATCGCTGCCACAAGCCTTGGCCAGCACAAATGCCGCATTCTCGGCGTAGAACAACTCGGCGAGCACCCGCAGCTCTGGCCAGGTCATCAATCCCTGATCCCAGGCAGCGATGATGTCGGTATTGCGCAGAATAAGTTCGCCAATATCGAACAGCGGGATGTAGATTGGCCCGCCGTTGGGTTTGGTTACCAACGTATCAGGTTCATTGCCTGATCCTGCCCATTCTTCCCTTGCCCGACTTTGCGCATCGGCAATCGCCTTCTCGAAGGCCTTCGCGTCGCCACCGGCAAGGATCAGCACCGACATCACCCGCTGGATCAACCGGTAGCAACGCGTCGCATAAAGCGGATAGTTGCGGTTGATCTCCGCATTATCGCAATGCGCGTGGATGATCTTCGACAGATCGTCATGCCGGGCGAACATGTCGTCAGAGACATCGTCTGGATCGGCATCGACTTTCGGAGTTGTTCGACATTCGACTGCATGGGCCAGAAGCAATTCGATATTTGCTGCAAGCCGCGCCACCGGGATCGCAAGGAAAGGCGGAGCAATTTTGTCTACGCCAAGCATCCCACGCATCTCTTCGATGCCGCAGCCGTGTATATCGGCGAGATAATCTTCGGCGAATTCGTCAAAGAACAAAGATGCGAGAGTCCGCAGCTCAGCGCCAGTAGTGTAGCCAGCATCCCAAGCAGCAACAATGTCACTCGCGCGCAGCTGCAGGGCGTTATCGTCAAAGATCGTTGATTGTTTCTGCACCGGTTTTGCCTCCACCATAACGAAAGAGGCAGACCCAAGCCGGGTGTTGGAAACCCTGCACTAGCACAGAGCGCCGCCACCTTTAGGCGGACCCTGGACATGCGTAGCGGCCACCCGGCCAGACAAAGTCTGACCGGCGCTAGTGGTTAGAGGTTTCCACGCCTCACCCTCGGGACTGACCGAAGGATTTAACGACCCAATTATGAATCATATTTTCCGCGCTGACAACTGAGTTGTCAGCACCAAGTCCGCAAAATGCTGAGCTAACGACACGCATATCAGGCTGATTGAGCGGCCTTTGAAAATCGTGGCATCCGGCTATGCTAAAGCATCATAAACTGCTGGGCACACCTTCCCATGAACAGCCATGTGGGAAAATTTGAGGGAAAGGAGTTCTCTCTATAAAAATAAATTATTTATTTTCATTTAGATAAACCAAATCCTTGGCGGACACCCTGTCCGCCAACCTCTATTTCTCTTCGGCCAATTGACCACCGTTGTCGCGGTTTTCACCAAAGGCACTGGTGGTCCCATCGATCATCATCTGGATCTCTTCGCGGGCATATTGCTCTGCATCCGCTTGTTTGGAGCCAAAGCCTTTTTCAGATTTTACCAGCATGTCGAAATAGGTCTGCTTTTCAGTCGGGCATGCTTTCTGAATAGCCTCGTTAAATTCCGAACCGCTCCGCTTCATTTTGACGGATTCATTATGTTCTTTGATAAGGCAATTGTTGAAGCTCTTTCTGGCTTCATCCATCAAATCACCTTTCATGGCAGCCATGTTGAGCGCCATGGCCAGCGCCATGCTTGTAAACATCATAAAACGTTGCTCCCCAGTTTTTTAGCGAACGTGTTGTCTTCCCGCAGACAATGAATATCATAATCTGCGACGATGCCGCAATGTTGCATATTGCAACTGAATCATTGCTGAACTCATCAGCTTAGCGGATGCGTTTGCCACCTTTTACAACCGCGTCGACCGACTCGAGTTCGCGGACATCGTTCAACGGATTTCCGTCGACTGCAATAATATCGGCATAACGGCCGACCGCGATGGCGCCCACATCTTTTTCACGATCCAGCGCCTGTGCACCATTGCGGGTAGCGGCCTGTATCGCTTCCAGCGGGGTCATCCCATATTCGACCATCACGCGGAATTGCTTGCCGATATCTGCGTGCGGCATCACGCCGGCATCGGAGCCAAAGACCATCTTCACGCCCGCTTTGTGCGCCTTGCGGAAGTTATCACGCTGGATCTGGGCGACTTCGCGATCCTTGCGCAGATTATCCTCAAGCACACCATTCTTGGCACCTTCGGCCTGGGTGTATTCGGTGTTGTAGATATCCATCGAGAACCAGACCGGGCGGGCACGGGAAGCGGCCAGTTTGATGCCTTCATCGTCGACCAGGCTGGCATGCTCAATCGTATCGATACCCGCCTTGATCGCGGCCTTGATTCCATCGCCGCCATGGGCGTGGGCGGCGACGCGAATACCCCATTGGTGCGCCTCGTCAGCGATGACCTTCAAATGCTCTTCCGAAAGCTGCTGCTGGCCGGGCTCGGTGTTACGCGAGAAGACCCCTCCCGTTGCGCAGACCTTGATGACTTCGGCACCATATTTGCGCTGGCGGCGGACCTGATAGCGCAGCTCGTCAGCATTGTCGCCAATGCCTTCTTCCTTCCCGTCCTTCTCCAGGCTCGGCGGAAGGAACGTGGAGTCGCAATGGCCGCCGGTCGCTCCCAGCGCATAGCTTGCAGGCACTATGCGAGGGCCGACCGCATAACCATTGTCGATAGCCTGCTTGAGGCCGATGTCGTTTCGGTCACCAGACCCGACATTGCGTACCGTGGTGAAGCCGGCGTCAAGCATGGATTTGGCGGCGCCAACAGCCGTCATGCCCCAGAAACTATCGGTAAATTCAAGACCGCGATAGCCGCCAATATCGGCAGGCCCATCAAGATGGACATGCATGTCGATAAGGCCCGGGAGAAGCGTCTTTTCGCCCAGATCGATATGCGAGACGTCACTGCCCCATTTGACAGTGCGGGCATCGGCAATGCTGGTGATGCGGCCATTGTCGTCGACAAAAATAGCAGGATAGTCGACCATCTTGCCGGTGATCACATCCAGCATCCGCGCACCGGTGATGACGGTGTTGGCCAGTAGGGGCGCTGAGTGAACGGATAGCGCCGCTATCGCCAAAACCCCAGCATTTCTCAGAAAGTTCACGCTTATGCCCATGTCTGTTGTCTCCCGAATCTCGTTTCCGGACATTAGGCAGATTGGACGGCGGTAGGACAGAGGAAAAATCGGATGACGTCAATTATCGAAGGCCGTCATGCTGAACTTGTTTCAGGGTGTCGCGATGTTATGGCAGCAGCGGTTGCTCACTCACATGTGCAACATCTTGCCATAGGCTCCCAGCACGCTCTCATGCATCATTTCGCTCAATGTCGGGTGCGGGAAGACGGTGTGCATGAAATCGGCCTCGACCAGTTCGGCTGTCTTGCCGATGGTATAGCCCTGAA
The DNA here is from genome assembly GCF_035329025.1 of Sphingorhabdus sp. Lineage (GTDB taxonomy): Bacteria > Pseudomonadota > Alphaproteobacteria > Sphingomonadales > Sphingomonadaceae > Sphingorhabdus_B. The sequence continues at coordinate 27,755 of NZ_DAOLHN010000026.1, forward strand.
TCAGCTCGGTGACTTCCGCGCCGACCATATGCGCGCCCAATAGCTCGCCGGTCTTGGCGTCGAACACGGTCTTGATGAAACCTTCCGCCTCGCCCAGCGCAATGGCCTTGCCATTGCCGATGAAGGGGAAATTGCCGACCTTCACTTCGTAGCCTGCTTCTTTGGCTTTGGCTTCGGTCAGCCCGACCGAGGCGACCTGCGGGTGGCAATAGGTGCAGCCCGGAATGTTCTTCGGATCCATCGCGTGCGGATGGCCGCCGGCAATGGCTTCGGCGGCAATTACGCCTTCATGGCTTGCCTTGTGCGCGAGCCATGGCGGCGCGGTAACGTCACCTATCGCCCAAAGACCGGGCACATTGGTGCGGCACATCGGATCGGTCTTGATATGCCCGCGCTCGGTTGCGACACCCAGCGCCTCCAGCCCGATATTCTCCGTATTGGGCACGATGCCGATGGCGACGATGCAGTGGGTGAATTCGGATTTGGCGACCTTCCCGTCCTTATCCTTGATTTCGGCAGTGACGCCGGTGGCGCTAGCCTTCAGCGACTGCACCCCTGCCCCGGTCAGGATCGTCATGCCCTGCTTTTTCAACGCCTTTTCAAGGAAGGTCGAAACGTCGGCATCCTCGACCGGTACGATGCGGTCCATCATTTCCACAACGGTCACTTCCGCGCCCATATCGTTATAGAAGCTCGCAAATTCGATACCGATCGCACCGCTGCCGATGACGAGCAGCTTCTTGGGCATTTCGGGCGGCACCATTGCGTGGCGATAGGTCCAGATGCGTTTGCCGTCGGCGGGCGCGAACGGTAGGTCGCGGGCGCGGGCGCCGGTGGCGATGATGATATTCTTCGCGGTCAGCTCTTCGGCATTGCCATCCTTGGTGACGGTAAGCTTGCCGGGCGCGGTCAGTTTGCCATCGCCCATATGGACGGTGATCTTGTTTTTCTTCATCAGATGCGTGACGCCCTGATTGAGCTGCTTGGCAACGCCGCGCGAGCGCTTCACCACCGCATCGATATCCGCACTGATATTCGCCGCGGTCAGCCCGTAATCGCCCGCATGCTGCATATAATGATAGATCTCCGCCGAGCGCAGCAACGCCTTGGTCGGGATGCACCCCCAGTTGAGGCAGATGCCGCCGAGATTTTCACGCTCGACAATCGCGGTTTTCAGGCCGAGCTGCGCGGCGCGGATGGCGGCAACATAGCCACCGGGGCCAGAACCGAGGACGATTAGGTCGTAGTTAGACATTTCTGGGGGGTCCATTTTGTTTTGTAGCAAAATATGCTCCAATTGCAGCAAGCAATGCGCCAATCAATGCCAGAACAAAATCCCAGCGAACACCTGTTTTGTCGGTGGATGCGGCGTATACGTATTGCGGGATCGATACGTCACGTAATTTGATGTTTGAATTTGTTGTGTCTAGTTCAGGAAAAAATGCTAAATCATCAGATTTAAACGTAATTTCAATATCAGCATCCTTATCAAACTTTGATATTGTAAATCTTAACGTACCGTTACTATCAATAGAATTGGCGTCAATTGCGGATTCCAAAATAGCATCAGAAACATCAATGTCTAAATCCATCCAGCGTGGAGTTCTAAAAATACGACTAGAAACCACGAAGTTCAAGTTTTTGAGCGATCTGCCAGAATTGTTCCTGATGAAAACAGTTGATATATATAGGGCGCTATTCTCTTCCTCATCATTGAATTTTTCTGGAAAGCGCTTCGACAAATCGTCTTTGCTGACAACTGTGCTTATTTGACCATAAATGATTTCAGCAGGCGGTACGGGATCAGGCTTTCGTAATTGCTCCACGAGTATGCCACCAAGCAACAGCACTAAGCCAGTTACGACACCAACCACGGTCGGAAAAACAAGTTCTTTCTTCAGGTCATTCACGCCACCAACCCCAAAGGTTTCTCAACCAATTCCTTGAAGACCTTCATCAGCATCGCCCCATCGGCGCCGTCAATCGCGCGGTGGTCGAAAGAGCCCGTTGCGCTCATCACGGTCGCAATAGCCAGCGCGTCGTCGACCACATAAGGGCGCTTTTCACCTGCGCCGATCGCCATGATCATCGCTTGCGGTGGATTGATGACGGCTTCAAACTGCTTGATGCCCATCATGCCCATGTTCGAGATAGAGGCGGTGCCGCCCTGGAATTCGTGGGGTTGCAGTTTGCCGTCTTTCGCCTTGGCGGCAAGTGCCCCCATTTCGGTCGAGATGGTCGAGAGCGACTTGTTCGCGGCATCGACGATGATCGGGGTGATCAGGCCGGTGGGCACCGACACCGCAACACTGATATCGGCGCGGCTATATTGCAGCATGGTATCGCCCGCAAAGCTGACATTGCATTTGGGCACCTGAATGAGTGCCAGCGCCAGTGCCTTGATCAGCATATCGTTGACCGACAGCTTGACGCCGCGGCTTTCGAGGCTGGCGTTGAGCTCGCCGCGCAGCTTGAGCAGTGCGTCGAGCCGGACGTCGACCGTCAGATAGATATGCGGCACCTGCTGCTTGCTCTCGGTCAGGCGGCGCGCGATCGTTTTGCGCATATTGCTGAGTTTGACCACCTCGTGCGGGATGCCGAAATCGGGGACCGGTTGATTTTGTACCGCAAGCCCTGAGCCTGTCGAAGGGCGGCTCTCGGTTGTAACCCGTGCTTCGACAGGCTCAGCACTAGCGGTTTTGGCTGAGGCACCTTCGACATCAGCCTTGACGATACGCCCATTAGGTCCGGTGCCGGTCAAACCGGCGAGGTCAACGCCTTTGTCGGCGGCAATGCGGCGCGCAAGCGGGCTGGCCTTGATGCGATCGCCGGAGGCTGCAACCGGTGCCGCAGGTGCGGGTTTGGCCACAACGTCGTCCCGGCGAAGGCCGGGACCGCTGGAGGTTTCTTCTTTGGGGGCAGGAGAAGCGACAACAACGGCCCCTGCCTGCGCAGGGGTGACGGGTGCAGCCTTAACAGGCGCCGACCCTTCATCCTCACCCTGGATCATCGCTATAACGGTGCCGACCTTCACCCCGTCCGTGCCTTCGGCGACCAAAATCTGCGAAATCACGCCCTCATCGACCGCTTCAAACTCCATCGTCGCTTTGTCGGTCTCAATCTCGGCAATCAGATCGCCCGACGACACGTTGTCGCCTTCCTTCACCAACCAGCGGGCAAGCGTGCCCTCCTCCATGGTGGGGGACAGTGCGGGCATTTTGAGCTCGATGGGCATCAGGGCATCCTGTTTATGGTCTGGATTTGTCGAAGCGGCATAAGGGCTTGGTTTCCCCAGCGTCAAGCGGCTATTGCTTGCACTGCGATTGGAAATGACGCAGGTTCATACGAATACATGAATGCCGCGACGGGGAAACGGCGATGCGCACCTATCTGGTTGTAATTGATGAGACCGAAGAGGCGCGCCTCGCGCTCCGCTTTGCCGCGCGCCGTACCGCCAAAACCGGCGGCAGTTTGCATATCCTGACGTTGGTCGAACGAGCGGATTTTGTCGCTTGGGGCGGCGTGCAGGCGACTATGGAGGCCGAAAACCGCGAAAAGGCGGAAGAACTGGTTCGCGCGGCCGCGGGCTCGATCTTTGACGAACTCGGCATCCAGCCGAGCATTACCATCAAGGATGGCGAAGGCGTGGATGTGGTGAAGGAAATGCTCGACGAGCATCCCGAGATCGCCGCGCTGGTGCTGGGTGCCGCGGCGCAGGGCGCTCCGGGGCCGCTGGTTTCACACTTTACCGGCAATAATGCGGGTTCGTTGCGCTGCCCGGTGATGGTGATACCGGGGTCGCTCAGCGATGAAGCGCTGGATGAATTGAGCTGATTTTTTTGTTTCGCGCAGAGGCGCGGAGTTTCGCAGAGACGCAGAGAGTTTTTCCTGAGCCTAAGGCTCATTTCACTATTGTCGGTTAAAATCCAAGCGGTGCGTTCAATTTGAAAGCGGCTTCGCCGCAGACACTCTTCTCTGCGTCTCTGCGAAACTCCGCGTCTCTGCGTGAAACCCTTCTAACGCTTTTTCTTACCCTGATGCCGGATATTCGAAGGCCGCCCGCGCTTTCCGGCCATATGTTTGCCCTGATGCTTGACGCCGGACGGTCGCTGCATCCGCGCCGGGGCGTAGCTGCCGCCTTCGGGCAATTCGAAGCGTAACGCACCCGAGACCGGATTAGCTTCGGCAAGTCGCAATTTGAGGCGCATTCCGGGGCGATATTCGTCTCCACTGTCCTCGCCGGTCAGCGTCTGGCTCGCCTCGTCGTAGAAAAAACGTTCCGCCCCCAAAGTTGAGACCGGAACCAAACCATCGCCGCCAATTGACTCTACTGTCGCGAAAAATCCGAAATTCTGAACGCCGGTGATCCGCGCATCGATTATCTGGCCGATCTGCGACGAGAGGAAAGCCGCGACATAGCGGTCGGTGGTTTCGCGTTCGGCCTCCATCGCGCGGCGTTCGGCGCGGCTAATCATCTCGGAGGTGACGTCAAGCCGTTCGAAATCCCTGGCCGACAGGCCAGTGACAGGCTTGATTGAACCATCCTTGGGCACAGGCATTTCTAGATCATAGGCGCTCACCAGCGCTCGGTGGACGATCAGGTCGGCATAGCGCCTGATCGGTGAGGTGAAGTGCGCGTAGCTACCCAGCGCCAGCCCGAAATGCCCGGCATTTTGCGGGGTATAATAGGCCTGCGTCTGGCTGCGCAGCACCGCCTCCATGATTTGCGGCAGGATTTCGTCATGCTCCTGCACCTTGTCGATAATCGCATTGAAGGTCGACGGGCGGACCACCTGCCCCAGCGCGAATTCGAGGTCGAAAGTCTTGAGATAATCCTTGAGCGCCACCAGCTTTTCACGCGCGGGCGGTTCGTGGACGCGGTAGATCAAAGGGGATTTCTTTTCCTCCAGTGCCTTTGCCGCCGCAACATTGGCCGCGATCATGAAATCCTCGATCACCTGATGCGCATCGAGATGTTCGCGCACGGCAACGCCGACTACCCTGCCCTGTTCATCGAGCGTGATGCGGCGTTCGGGCAGGTTCAGTTCCAATGGCCCGCGACGGTCGCGGGCTTTTTTGAGGAGGTCGCAGCACGCCCAGAGCGGCTTGAGCGCGGGTTCGAGCATCGGATGATCGAGCTTCCCGTCTATCGCATCCTGCGCATCCTGATACGGAATATTGGCGGAAATCCGGGCGACTGCGCGGGTGAAACGCCATGACGTCACTTGCCCGCCTGCATCAATCTGCATGTGGCAAGCGAGTACCGCACGGTCCTCCCCTTCCCGCAGCGAGCATTTGTCCGACGACAAAGCGTGCGGCAGCATCGGCACAACGCGATCGGGGAAATAGACGCTGTTCCCGCGCTTTGCCGCCTCGCGATCAAGCGCGCTGCCGGGGCGTACATAATAGCTGACATCAGCTATGGCGACGATAGCTTTGAAACCATTTGTATTTTTAGGATCGTCATCTGGCGTAGCCCACACCGCGTCGTCAAAATCACGGGCATCTCTCGGATCGATGGCGATGATCGGCAAATGGCGCAGATCTTCGCGCTTTTCGGCGGTGACGGGCAGGTCATGCACCTTCTTTGCCTCGGCCTCCACCTCTTCCGGAATTTCAAACGGGATGCCGAATTTGTGGATGGCAATCAGGCTGAAGCTGCGGGGAGCAAAGGGATCGCCGAGAACATCGGTAACACGTGCTTTCTTCTGCCCTGCCCGACCGCCAAGTTCGGCCAGCACCAGATCACCCGGCTGTGCCTCACCGATTTCGAACAAGGGAATATCGAAACGCGCCTTCTTGTCAGTCGATTTCAGCCAGAAACGGCCATTGTCGCTTTCCTCAACCACACCCATGATTTGCTCGCTCGCCTTGGCGAGTTTCTTCATCGGGTGCGCGAGCCAGCCTTTGCCAGCCTCTTCGGTGCGCGCGAGGATGCGATCGCCGATGCCAAGTGCACCTTTGCGCCCGCGTTCGACCACGCGGAGCTTGGGTAAAGGAATGCCATCCGCTTCCCAGCGCTCCGGAATGGCGATCAGCTGGTTACCGTCGACGTCGACGATCTTGAGCACGGTAACGCGGGGAACGCCGCCCATCTTGTGAAACGCCCTGCCCGGTGCAGCATCGATCAGCCCCTCGTCGGTCATATCCTTGAGCAGCGCCTTCAAGGCGATCTTGTCGCTACCATGCAAGCCGAAAGCGCGGGCAATTTCCCGCTTGCCTGCCGGCTCCTTGGATTCCTCTATGAACTCGAGGATTTGCTCGCGTGTCGGAAGGCCCGGCTGATGGCGCGGCTTTCGCGCCAAATCAGTAAGTCCGTCCGATGAGGATGCGCTCGACCGCAGGTTCGCCGGTGAAGAAGCATGCGCCATCCACCGGCGCTGCATCGAGCGGGCTGTTGCGCATGGTGAGCTTCAGCGCCTTCAACTGTTCAACGATCTTGTCAAGCGCTGCGCCGGTTGGGCGAGCCCATTGCACTTCGACCCAGCCAGCGAACTTGGCCTCGTCACCTTTGAAATGCGCCGCCAGATCGGTGACGTCACGCGCAATATTGGCTTCGAGCCTCGCCTTGGCTTCGCTGTGTAGCGCAGTCTGGATTTCTTCGAGCATGCCTGCGGCCTGCTGAACAAATTCATCCTTGAGTGTAAATGCAGTGTTGAGCTTGCCATCATCCTTGTACAGCCGGTCACGGCGAAGCACCGCAGCCTTGCCTTCGGATACGTCGCGCGGCCCTACCTCGACAATGATCGGCGCACCTTTTTTCACCCAGGCCCATCGCTTGTTCGACGCCTTGGCAGCCTTAGTATCGAGCAGCACACGCACCGGCTCTCCAAAGGCCGACAGCGCGCCCAGTTCTTTCCAAAGTTCACGGCAATAATCGAGCACGGCCGCATCGCCATCATCGTCGCGCAGCATCGGAACGATGACGATCTGCCAGGGCGCTATCTGCGGGGGGCAGCGCAAGCCATCATCATCGCCATGCGTCATGATCACGCCGCCGATCATGCGCGTCGAAACGCCCCAGCTGGTGGTGTGGGCGAACTGCTGTCCGCCTTCCTTATCCTGATATTTGATGCCCGCGGCCTCGGCAAAGCCCGTGCCCAGATAATGCGAGGTGCCGGCCTGCAACGCCTTGCCATCCTGCATCATCGCCTCAATCGAATAAGTCGCGACGGCGCCGGGGAAGCGCTCATTTTCGGGCTTCTCACCCGCCACCACCGGCATCGCCAGCGGTCCTTCGGCAAATGCGCGATACATTTCCAGTGCGCGCATCGTTTCCTTCATCGCGTCTTCGCGATCGACATGCGCGGTATGCCCTTCCTGCCACAGGAACTCGCTCGTGCGCAGGAACATGCGGGTGCGCATTTCCCAGCGCACAACATTCGCCCATTGGTTGACCAGCAAAGGCAGATCGCGCCAGCTTTGCACCCAGCGGCTCATCGCCGCACCGATCACGGTTTCGGATGTGGGACGCACGACCAGCGGTTCTTCGAGCTTCGATTCCGGATCAGGGATCAGCTTGCCCTTGCCGTCGCCGACAAGCCGGTGATGGGTGACGACCGCCATTTCCTTGGCAAAGCCCTCAACATGGTCAGCTTCCTTTTCGAAGAAGGATAGCGGGATGAAGAGCGGGAAATAGCAATTTTCAACGCCGGCTTTCTTGATTTCCGCATCCATCAGCTTCTGGATGCGTTCCCACATGCCGTAACCCCAAGGGCGAATAACCATGCAGCCACGTACGCCCGACTCTTCAGCAAGATCGGCTTCGGAAATGACCTCCTGATACCAGGCGGCGAAATTTTGTTGGCGGGTAACGGAAAGCGCGTGTTTCATGGCCCAGCCCCTAGCGGCTTGACGGCTCAACCGCAACCGTGCGGCGGCTTACTCCTTGGAGAGTTTGTCGATCTTGGCCTGCAACTCGGCCATCTGGCGTTTCAGATCATCAAGATTTTCGTCGGACTTTTCCTTCTTGCCTCCCAGATTGCCGAGATTGGGAACCAACGCATCGCGCGCAGCGCGCATCATTTCGATATTTTGTTTGGCAATATGACCGAAGGGGCCCGAAGTCAGCGCATTCTCGATGACATCCTGAACCTGCTTCTGGTTCTTCCTGAAATTGTCCATCGAATTTTCCAGGAATTGCGGGACCAGACCCTGCATGGAGTCTCCATAAAGCGCGATAATCTGGCGCAGGAAATTGACCGGTAACATGCTCTTGCCACCATTTTCCTCTTCCATGATGATTTGCGTCAGCACACTATGCGTGATGTCCTCGCCCGTTTTGGCATCGACAACCTTGAATTCGATATCCTTGCGGGTCAGCTCGGCCAAATAGTCGAGCGTGATATATTTGGACGACTGCGTGTTATACAGGCGCCGGTTCGCATATTTCTTGATTATGATCGGGCCGTCTTCGCTCGTTGCGGATTTCCGTGCCATTCATGCGTTCCCGGTGAAATGTGTTCGAGCCCGCCTTGCACCACTTTTTCTTGCACTGCAACATTTGAGCGTGAAACCTTAAATCCAGTGCCGGGAATATCGACGCCCTAACCCGGTCAGCAATTCATATTGGCTGACACCTGATGCGGCCGCGGCACCATTCAGTTCAAATTCCATAGCCAGCCAATCGCCCTCGGCCAGTTGGCTGCTGCTATTCGAAATATCTACAGTCACCAGATCCATCGATACGCGCCCAACCACTGGAAAGCGATCCAAGTCCAATCGGCAAAAACCTGAATTGGAGAAGCCCCGGAAATAGCCATCAGCATAGCCGACAGAAATAGTCGCCAGAACCGAGCATTCACGCGTTGTGAAAGTCGCATTGTACCCGACAGGGATTCCTGCATCGAGCTGCCTGATCTGCAAGATGCGAGCCTCCGGCCAAACAACCTGCTTTATTTCAGACGACAATTCGTTACGCGGAACACCGCCATAAACGGCCAGTCCCGGCCTTGTCAGATCAAAACAATAATCTTTACCCAATGCTATCCCTGCGCTGTTCGCCAGACTTTTGCGCCGGGCCGAAATATTCTGGCTAGCTTGGTGAAACATCGCGAGTTGGCGGCGATTTTGGTCAACATCCTCATCGGCCGACGCAAGGTGGGACATTAATATGTCTATTTCCAAACCTTCCAACAATTGGGCATCAATCTGGTCCGGCCCTAGGCCAAGCCGGTTGATCCCGCTATCGAGCATCAAGTGGCATCGTCCGCCACCCCCGGCCTTCCAAGCTGAAATCTGCTTCGCCGTGTTCAGGACCGGTATCGCACCGATCTCCTTTGCTGCGGCCATGTCATCCGATGAAATGCCGTTTAGGACGGCGATATTTCCCGGAGGTACCAATTTCGCGATTGCGGCCGCTTCACTCCAATGGGCTACAAAAAAATCCCTGCACCCTGCCTCCCACAGCTTGGGCACGACTTCGCAAGCGCCCAAGCCATAGGCGTCTGCCTTTACCGCTGCACCGGTGGCAGCCGCTCCGCTCATGCGGGCCATGGTTTTCCAATTGGCAATCAGTGCGCTGCTGTCCAAACGCAAGCGCGATGGGGCAATTAAGGTCAATCGAGTTCCTTGTCCCTATTTTCGGGCAGCCAGATCAGACTCACTATGAAGGCCATAGCCACCACGCCAACCCCATACCAAAGGCCGTTAAAAGCACCGCCGGTTTTGACTACAATATACTGCGAGATTAGCGGCAGAAATCCTCCGAAATAGCCGGTTCCGATATGATAGGGTATCGACATGGAGGTGTAACGAATTTTCGCCGGAAACATTTCCACCAATATTGCGGCCACTTGCCCATAAGTCAGAGCGGACAGGGCTACTAGTGCGGCGACCACCAAAATAATGACCAACCCATTGCGCTGCTCCGGATCCGATTCATTTGGATAACCCGCTGCTTCCAAAGCAGCTATATAGGCTTTTTCATCAAAGCCTTTCACCTCGGCAGTACCGACCTTCAATATCGTATCCTGTCCAATAGACTTTGAATAACTGATCCCACGTTTGGAAAGGAAATTCAAAGCCTTGGCGCATTCCGTTTCATGTTTGCTGGCAAACACGTTGAAATCGCATTCCGGCGAAACAAGCGTTACCGGAGACGATGCGGTGGCCTTTGATAACGCCGGATTGGCTGCATCTGCCATCGTCCAGAACAAGGGAAATGTCAGCAACATCGACAGGGCATAACCGATCAACAAAATCTTCTTGCGGCCGAAATGGTCGGACATCCATCCCGCTGCAACATAAAGCGGTGCCGCAATTGAAGCACCCACCGCCATATATAGTAGCGCGTCAGTCTCTGGCACTCGGGCAGTGCCAGTCAGGAAATAGAGCGTATAAAATTGTGAGGTGTAGTAGATGACGGTCAAACCTGCAGCGACACCAAACATAGCGACCAAGATGCGCTTGACATTCCCGGGATAGCGAAAGCTTTCGGTGAAGGGATTTTTTGAAACCGTTCCAGCCGCTTTCATCGCTGAGAAAACCGGGCTTTCGGAGAGTTTCAGGCGGATCCACAGCGAAATCGCGAGAAGCAGAATGGAAATGATGAAGGGCACACGCCATCCCCAAGCTTCGAATTCAGCGGGGTCGCTGACAATCGTCCGCGTGACGAGCACGACCAGAACGGCAAGAAGAAATCCACCCGCAACGGAAGCCTGAATCCAGCTCGTATACTGGCCGCGCTTTCCTTTGGGGGCATGCTCGGCGACATAAATTGCTGCACCGCCATATTCACCGCCAAGCGCCAATCCCTGTAGGCATCGCATGAGCAAAAGCAGTACCGCGGCCCAAATTCCGGCTTGTTCAAAGGTCGGCAAGAAACCGATTGCCGCAGTGGCGCCGCCCATGAGCGTTATGGTCACAAGGAATGTGTATTTCCGACCGATCTTATCGCCGAAATAGCCGAACAGGATTGCTCCCAATGGCCGGACACCAAAACCGGCGCCGAAAACAGCTAGGCTGGCAAGAGTGGCCGCTGTCGGATTGTCGGAAGGGAAAAACAGTTTCCCGATCAGCGCGCCCAAAATGCCATAGACGAAGAAGTCGTACCATTCGAACACGGTGCCCAGTGACGATGCGGTAATCACCAGCCGATCGCGTTTGGGATCAATTACGATTTCGTCAGCCTCTGCTGTACTCGCCATGGGTTCCCCCTCCCTGTCTCGCCTTTCGCTCCCTCTTAGTTGCAACGCCGTAGCGTTCAAGCCTTGTTGCGTTTGTTTAATCGAGCGATTAACAACTTGTGCGAGAGAGTTAAGGAGAGAGAGATGCTGACCAAGGGCGACGAGTACCCGATCCACCAGACGGCTGAGCCAATTGCCTTTTCAGGCACCGACCGGAATTTTTACGATCGCTTCTTTTTCTGCGGTTATCGTCCGGACGGGTCGGGCTATTTCGGCGCTGCCTTTGGCGTCTATCCGCACCTGAATATTGCTGATGCGCATTTCTCGATCATCAGGGATGGTACGCAACACTGCATCCATGCCTCGCGCATATTGGGTTTCGAACGGATGGACATGCATTGCGGGCCGATCCGCATTGAGGTTGTCGAGCCGCTCAAGACGGTGCGTCTCATTGTTGACAATCATGAGGGCATTTCAGCAGATTTGACCTTCGAAGTCCGCTCTGCGCCGATTCAGGAGCCGCGATTCACACGCCGCAACGGTTCGCGGATGATGATGGATCTCACCCGTTTCACTGTGAATTGCCATGTTTCGGGCTGGGTCGAAGTCGATGGCAAGCGCGAAGCCTATGAAGGGGCCTTTGGCACGCGTGACCGGAGTTGGGGCGTTCGTCCGATCGGTGCAGCCGACCCGCAGCCGACCATCCCCACGACGATGCCGCAATTTTACTGGCTGTGGGCGCCCACCAACTTCCCCAACCTGTCGCTTTATGCCCATGTCAACGAGGATGAAAAGGGAGAAGCCTGGAACCGTCGCGCCACACTGATGATGGACGGAGCCAATCAGGAAGGCGGAATGCACTTCCATGACGACCGCTTCACAATGAACTGGGCTGCAGGCAAACGCTATGCGACCGCCGCAAGACTAGACGTTCGTGACGATGGCGGGCGCGATCATGTTGTAACTTGGCAGCCAATCGACACCTTCATGATGAAGGGTATCGGCTATGGCCATAGCGAATGGGCGCATGGTGGATTCAAGGGAGAACTGGCGGTTGAACGCGAAGACTTCCGCCCTGCCGATCTCGATCCCCTCTTAATGCCCCACCTGCATATCCAGCATGTTGCGCGGGCGCGGCACGAAGGTGGCGGGGCAAGTTCCGAAGGCATCGGCATTGTCGAACAGCTTGTTTTCGGTCCACATGGCCCGAGCGGCTTCAAGGGGCTTAACGACGGGGCGGGCGCATGAGTCTGCCAGTCCTGTCACGCGATGAAATCACCGCCGACTGGCTCACCGGGATGCTGCGCGGCAAAGGCCATGACGTTGCCATTGCTTCGATCGAAGCCAAAGCTATCGGCACTGGTCAGGTAGGTGCGACCTATCGTATCGCCTTGAACTTTGACGCAAATCCCGACGGTTTTCCACCAACGATTGTCGCCAAACTGCCGTCCAATGATGAGTTGAGCCGGACAACGGGCAAATCACACCTCACTTATCTGCGCGAAAGCCGCTTTTACCAGACTTTTGCGGGCAAGAAGCCGATGGCGGTACCCGACCATCTCTACATTGCCTTTGATGAAGATAGCCACGCCTTTACGCTGATCATGCATGATCTGCCCCATCATGTGCAGGGCAACCAGCTCGGCGAGCCAAGCAGGGAAGAAGCATTGCTGGCGGTCGATGCCGCTGCCAGCATTCATGCCGCATGGTGGGGCGATCCGATGATCGACACGCTCGATTGGCCCAACGGAACCAAAGCGGTTCCACCACAACTCGACAGCGATATGCTGTTCGGCATGTTCTGGCCCGCATTTTGCGACCGTTATGGCGATCGCGTCGATGCCAATATGCGCACGGTGGGCGAGGCCTTCCTCGGCAAGCTCAACGCCAATTACGACACCCGCCAAAGCCCGCGCTGCCTGACGCATAACGATTTCAGGCCAGACAATATGCTGTTCAATGTCGGTGATCGGGTTAAACCAATCGTGATCGTTGACTGGCAAACAACCGGCGTGGGCATTGGTGTGGGTGATATTGCCTATTATACTGGCACAGCCTTCGATGCGGGGCATCGTCGTGACATCGAAGAGGAATTGCTCGCTCGCTACAAAGCACAACTGATCGCACGCGGCGTGCCGGAGACCGACTTGGCTCATATTCACGACGATTATTGCCGCTCGGCGGTCGCAGGCTTCCTGATGGGTGTAACCGCTGCAATGGTGGTCGAACGGACCGATCGAGGCGACGACATGTTCATCGCCATGGCACGGCGTTCGGCGGCTATGGTACTTGACCACGGCGACAAGGCGCTGCCGCAATGACCCAATTTGTCGACCTTTCGATACCGATTACCAATGATGTGGTTTCCGATCCGCCGGTAATGCGTCCGCAGATAACCTATATGACCCATGAGAATACATGGGAGCAGATAGCGATGTTTTTCCCGGGCTTGAATAAGGACGACTTGCCCGATGGCGAAGGCTGGGCAGTCGAAAGCCTGACGCTGAGCACGCACAACGGCACCCACATGGATGCGCCCTGGCATTTCCATTCGACCACCGACAGCGGGGCCTCCCCCGCCCCTTCGATAGACGAGGCCCCGCTCGACCTGTTCTTCCGTCCCGGCGTAAAGCTCGATTTCTCGAACAAACCGCATGGTCATGTCGTCAGCGCTGCCGAGGTCGAAGCCGAACTGGCGCGGATCGGCTATGAACTGCAGCCGCTCGACATTGTGCTGGTCCAATCGGGTGCGGTTTATGGAACCGACAACTTCACCGATCAGGGTTGCGGCATGGGCGCAGAAGCCACGCTTTATTTGACCGAACGCGGCGTTAAAGTCGTCGGCACCGATGCATGGAGCTGGGACGCGCCCTTCAGTCACACTGCCAGACGCTGGGCCGAAACGCGCGATCCGTCGATCATCTGGGAAGGCCATAAGGCCGGACGCATCCAGCCTTACTACCAGATCGAGAAGTTGACCAATTTAGCCTCGCTCCCGCCTTTCGGTTGGAAGCTCAGCTGCTTTCCAGTCAAGATAGAACGCGCAAGCGCTGGCTGGATAAGGGCTGTGGCTCTGATCGATTAGAGGTTCTGTGTAGCCAGCAAATATAGCGTCCACCCGCTCAATATGGCCAGTGTCAGCCATGTGATGATTACGCCCAGTGAGCGAGGCAGCGGCGGCTTGGTGCTTGCGGGTAAATACAGCCCCCAAATGTGAATCACACGGCCAAAGAGGAAGAGCGCGCCGATGGCCATCAAGCCCATATGCCAGGCATGTGCGAGTTCGAGGAAGGCGAGCAGCAGGATGACGATCGGTGCATGTTCCGCTAGATTGCCATGACTGCGGCTAGCGCTGATCAGCTTGGCATCACCCGCATCGCCAAAGGCGGCCTTTGCGCGGATGCGCTGGCGAACTGTGTCGATTGCGGTGAGGAGAAGGAGCAGCGCACAAATGGCTGCAACAAAAGCGGTAACCGGAACTGGCATGTGATTGTCTCCCCCTGATAACCGTTGCAGCTTAACTGCTAATGCCGCCAACGCCAATCATCGAAATTTACTGGCAAACGCTGCGCGAAACGATATGGCGGATGAAAGAATATTACTCGGGGGAGTTACAGAATGACCATTGCCGAAGCGACACCCGAAATCGATCTGACCGACCGATCCGATCGCGCCTTTTTGGGCCATCCCAAGGGGCTGGGCTATCTGGCCTTTGTCGAGGGTTGCGAGCGCTTTTCCTATTATTCGATGCAGACCTTGCTCGTGCTGTACATGGTCAAATATCTGCTGCTGCCGGAAAATGCTGCGGGGGTAATCGGTCTCGACTGGATGAAGGGTTGGTATGGCCTTGATGGTCAGCCCTTGGCGTCGAAGCTTTTCGGTGATTACACCTCGCTGGTCTATTTGACCCCTATAGCCGGCGGTCTGATTGCCGACCGCTGGTTGGGGCGGCGAACGACGCTGATCCTAGGCGGGCTATTCATGACGCTGGGCCATTTCCTGATGGCGTTTGAAAGTAGCTTCCTTTTCGCCCTGATGGCGCTGATCGTCGGCGTCGGCCTTTTCAAGGGCAACATCGCGAGCCAGGTCGGAGAATTGTACAAGCCCGAAGACCTGCGCCGCGCGATGGCATTCCAGATTTTCTACATCGCGATCAATGTCAGCGTGATTGCAGCGCCGCTGGTCGCGGGTACGCTGGGAGAGCGGGTGGGCTGGCATTGGGGCTTTGGAACCGCAGGCGCCGTGATGGTGATTGGCCTGATCCTCTACATCATGGCCGGGCCATGGCTGCCCGCTGACAATCGCCCTGCTAAGGCCAGCGAGGCAAAGGCGGTCAAAGAGCCGCTCACACGTCAGGACTGGCTGCGGATTGTTGCAGTGGTAGCACTGGTCCCGATATTGGCCGTGGCGCTGCTGACCAACCAGCAGATTTTCAACGCATATCTGGTATGGGCCGACACGCAGTTCCAGCTGACCTTTTTTGGCCAGAAGCTGCCGACCAGCTGGATGATCACCATCGATGCGATAGCCAGCTTCAGCATGCTGGCGGCGGTTGCGGCTTTTTACGTCTGGTATGGCAAAAGGCGGCAAGAGCCCGACGAACTCGGCAAGATGATCATCGGCAGCTTCTTCACCATCGCGGGCGGTCTTTGCCTTTATATGGCAGCAGTCACGCAGGGAGACGGCAAGATTGGTCTGTTCTGGCCGCTGATGTTCCACATCTTTAACAGCATAGGTTTTGCGCATATCCTGCCCGTCAGCCTTGCTTTCTTTACAAAGCTGGCACCGCGCGCGCTAAACGCGACGATCATAGGCATTTATTATCTGTCCTTCTTCGCGGCGAACAAGATCGTGGGCGAAGTCGGCACATGGTATGAAACCATGGCGACGCCGACCTTCTGGCTGTTCCATGTCGGAACCGCTGCAGTCGGGCTGGTTGCGTTCGTTATCTTCAAGCTTTTCCTCGCCAGACGGCTTTTGGGCAGCTGACATCCATGTCGCTCGCGGCGGAATTGCGCGCGCGATTGCTTGAAAAGGCTGACCGTGCCCGCGCACCAGCGATGCAGGCTTATATGAAGTCAGCCATGCCCTATATGGGCGTGGCGTCTGCCGACATCCGACGAACAGCAAGAGCGGTCTCTGCCGGGCTGGAATATTCCACTGCCGATGACTGGCGCGCCGACATTTTGGCGATCTGGCGCGGCGCGCACTATCGTGAGGAATATTACGCCGCCATCGAGCTAGCAGGGATGCGCTATGCGCGCCCGTTCCAACGCATGGATGCGCTGCCCATGTACCGCGAGATGATCGAGAGCGGTGGCTGGTGGGACATCATCGACGCCATTGCACCGCACCGGCTTTGGGACATTCTCGAAGCCGAGCGTGATGCGATGCGGGAAACCATGCTGCTTTGGGCCAAGGACGATAATATGTGGGTCAGGCGCAGCGCCATATTGTGCCAATTGCATGCAAAGGCGAAGATGGATCTCGAACTGCTCTACGCTTGTTTCGAGCCGTCTATCACTTCAAAAGAATTCTTCCTGCGCAAAGCTATCGGCTGGGTGCTGCGCCAATATGCGCGCACCGATCCGGACGAAGTGCGGCGCTATGTGACGACGAATGAAGAACGACTGAGCCCGCTCAGCAAGCGTGAAGCCCTGAAACATCTATGAGTCTTGATTGGTGATACCGTGGCCCTGAGCCTGTCGAAAGGCGTCTCACAGGTTGGCCAAACCCTTGAGGGTGCTTCGACAGGCTCAGCATTGCGGACTAAACAGTCGACGGAGGTTACTCCATCTCCAATATGATTGCATCAACGGCCAGGCTGTCTCCAGCCTTGGCGTTGACCGATTTCACCACGCCAGCTTTCTCGGCGCGCAGGATATTTTCCATCTTCATCGCCTCGACAATCGCGAGTGGCTGACCCGCCTCCACCTTGTCACCGACATCGACATGCACAGCCGTGATCAGGCCTGGCATCGGGCAGATAAGGAATTTGGAGAGATCGGGTGGGATCTTTTCGATCATATGCGTCGATAGCGGTGCAACATGTTCGGGCAGGCAGACCACGCTGTGGCTGGCACCGCGCGTCGTCATTTTGAAGCCCGACCCCGATTTGGCAACCTTGACCGCAAGGCTTTCGCCGTCGGCGATTGCATGCACCATCCGCGCGCCGGGGACATAGTCGGTCTGCAACTCCATCTTCTGCCCATCGACGGTCACCTGACCGTTGTGGACGATCACATCATGCTTCTGTTTGTCGACCGACACCAGCCAGTTGCGGATCGCAGGCAAGTTATCGCCCAACTGCCCGTCAATATGGCGCGCACGTTCAGAATTGCTTGTCGCGACCACACCGGCAATCGCGCATAACTTACGAATCAGGTCTTCAGACGCAGGTGCGCCTGCGAAGCCATCGGGATATTCCTCGGCAATGAAACCGGTGGTTAGCTCGCACGAGCGGAAACGCGGATGCTGCATGATTGCGGAGACGAAATCGATATTATGGCCAAGGCCTTCGAGTTCGAACCGGTCGAGCGCGGCAACCTGCTTGTCAGCGGCTTCGTCGCGGGTTTTGCCCCAGGTGATCAGCTTGGCGATCATCGGGTCGTAGAACATGCTGACTTCGCCGCCATCGGCAACGCCATCATCAACACGCACGCCATCAACGCCTCTTATATCCCCTGCCCAGCCCGGCACCGGCGGATTGTAGCGCACGATGCGCCCGGTGGAGGGAAGGAAGCCGCGATAGGGATCTTCGGCATAGACGCGGTTTTCGATTGCCCAGCCATCGATCTTGATATCATCCTGCGTCATGGCGAGCTTCTCGCCATAGGCGACGCGGATCATCTGCTCGACAAGGTCGATACCGGTGATGCACTCGGTGACGGGGTGCTCAACCTGCAGGCGGGTGTTCATTTCGAGGAAGTAGAAACTCTCTCCGGTCGGATCTGCACCCGATACAATCAATTCCACTGTACCCGTGCTGTAATAACCAACCGCCTTGGCGAGGGCGACGCATTGTTCTCCCATCGCCTTGCGCATCTTCGGCGTGACAAAGGGTGACGGCGCTTCTTCCACCACCTTCTGGTGGCGGCGCTGGATGCTGCACTCGCGCTCGTTGAGATAGAGGATATTGCCGTGCTTATCGCCGAGGATCTGGATTTCGATATGGCGCGGATTGAGGATGAACTTTTCGATGAACACGCGATCATCGCCAAAGCTGTTGAGGCCCTCGCGCTTCACGCTTTCGAAATTCTCGCGCACTTCCTGCTCGCTATAGGCAAGCCGCATCCCCTTGCCACCGCCGCCGGCAGACGCCTTCATCATCACCGGATAGCCAATTTCGTTCGAGATGCGCACGGCGTGCTCGGTATCCTCGATCTCACCGACAAAGCCGGGGACGACATTGACACCTGCTTCCATCGCGAGCTTCTTGGATTCAATCTTGTCGCCCATCGCCGCAATCGCGTTAACCGGCGGTCCGATAAAGGCGATGCCTTCTGCCGCCAGCGCCTCGGCAAAGCTCGTGCGTTCAGACAGGAAGCCATAGCCCGGATGCACTGCTTCGGCGCCAGTTGCCTTGCATGCCTCGATGATCTTCTCAGCGATCAGATAAGACTGCGCAGCGGGCGAAGGACCGATATGCACTGCTTCATCGGCATCGAGCACGAATGGCGCGCGTGCATCGGCATCCGAATAGACAGCAACCGTCTGGATACCCATGCGACGGGCGGTCTTGATAACACGGCGGGCAATTTCCCCGCGGTTTGCGATCAGGATTTTTTTGAACATGGTTTAACTTTCGGAGTTCGGTCGATAATCGATGACTTGAAGTGAGTTCGCGCCGCGCGAAATGTAGAAGATATATTCTTGATCTGCTGCGGGTGCTTTTTGTCCACATTGAACCGTTTTGCCCTGCGGGTCTGATATATCTCCGGTCACAATGCCAACCAATTCATCCGGTTCTAATGCTCCGCGCAATGTCTGTGACACTGCGATATTGCCAATTGCGACACCGGCTTCTGGAACTAAGTTTGACCCCAGCGATTTCCATTTGCCAACAACTGCGATGTCCGATGATTGTGCATCAATGGTCCTTTGTTGGACGAGGGTAGCTGGACACTTGGCGGCAACCTTGGGCAGTGGGTCGCCAGAGCCGCATCCGGCCAAGACAACAAAGGAGACCAGAACCGCTCGTTTCATTCCGCAGCCTCCAATGCCTTGCAGGCCCGCAAAGGCTCCTCAGTCTCCATCGGCACCAGCCCGAGCTTAGCCATTAACGCCGCATCCTTATCGTCCCCCGCATTTGCGGCAGTCAGCAACTTGTCGCCGGTAAAGATGCTGTTCGCCCCTGCCATGAAGCAGAGTGCTTGCGTTGCCTCACTCATGCTCTCTCGGCCAGCGCTCAGGCGCACCATGCTCAGCGGCATGGTGATGCGGGCAACCGCGATGGTGCGAACGAATTCTATATCGTCGATTTTCGCTAGCGGTGTATCCGCGAGCATGTCGCCCAACACAGTACCCTTCACCGGAACCAACGCGTTCACGGGTACGCTCTCCGGATGCTGGGGCAATGTTGCCAGCGTGTGGATGAAGCCTACCCGGTCAGCGCGCGTTTCGCCCATGCCGACGATCCCGCCGCTGCACACATTGATCCCCGCCTTGCGGACATGATCGAGCGTATCGAGCCGGTCCTGCATCGTGCGCGTGGTGATGATGTCATTATAACGCTCGGGTGAGGTATCGATATTGTGGTTGTAATAATCGAGCCCCGCCTCGGCGAGCATATCCGCCTGTTTGGGCGTCAGCATGCCGAGTGTCATGCAGGTCTCCATGCCCATCGCGCGGACCGATTTTACGATCTCGACAATCGCAGGCATGTCGCGATCCTTGGGGTTGCGCCAGGCGGCACCCATGCAGAACCGTTTGCTGCCCGCATCGGCGGCCTGCGCGGCCTTTTGGAGGACCTGCTGCACCTCCATCAGCTTGGTGGCCTCAACGCCGCTGTCGGCCTTCACCGACTGGCTACAATAGCCGCAATCTTCGGGGCAGCCGCCGGTCTTGATGCTGAGCAGGGTACATAGCTGGATCTGCCCGACAGCATGGTGCGCGCGGTGCACGGTCGCGGCCTGATAGACCAGCTCATCAAAAGGCAGGTCGAATAGCGCCGCGATTTCTTCGCGTGTCCAATCGTTACGAACGGTCACGCCGCTTCTCCCAATGGCGGCATGTTGTGACCGAGCAGGGTGAGCACATCGGCCGCGCACTCAACGACATTGCTGCCGGGGCCGTAAATGCCCTGCACGCCTGCATCACGCAGGTAATCATAATCCTGCGGCGGGATGACACCGCCGGCGATCACCTTGATATCGCTGCGGCCATTTTCTCGCAGGCGGTTGATCAGTTCGGGGATCAGCGTCTTGTGCCCGGCGGCAAGGCTCGAAGCGCCGACAATGTCTACATTCTCGCTCAATGCCAACACCACCGTCTCCTCGGGCGTCTGGAACAATGGGCCGGAAACGACATCGAAACCCATATCGGCAAAGGCCGAGGCGATCACATTGGCCCCGCGATCATGACCGTCCTGCCCCATCTTGGCGACCAGCAGCTTGGGTTTGCGACCAAGGCGGCGTTCGACGGCAGCGACGCCCTCGAGCACCTGATTGTAGCGCGCATCGCCATCATAGGCCGCGCCATAAACGCCCTTAACTGGCGTTGGCGTCGTTCCATAGCGACCGAAAGCCGTTTCCATCGCATCCGAAATCTCGCCAAGCGAAGCACGGTGGCGTGCGGCCTCGACCGCGAGTTCGAGCAGATTGCCATTGCCTTTGGCGCCCTCGGCCAAGGCGGCAAGCGCTGCACGACATTTCGCCTCGTCACGCGTCTCGCGCATCTTTTTCAGGCGGGCAATCTGTCCTTCACGGACAGCGTGATTGTCCACCTCCAGCGTTTCCAACTGGTCCTCGCTGGCAAGGCGGTACTTGTTGACGCCGACGATGACGTCATCGCCCTTATCGACGCGTGCCTGACGGGCAGCGGCGGCCTCCTCTATCATCGCCTTGGGCCAGCCAGCGGCCACGGCCTTGGCCATGCCTCCTTCGCTTTCGACGCGTTCGATAATCTCCCACGCCTTGTCGACCAGTTCCTGCGTCAGTGCTTCGATATAGTAACTGCCGCCCAGCGGATCGACGACATTGCACATGCCCGTCTCTTCCTGGATCACGATCTGCGTGTTGCG
>NZ_DAOLHN010000027.1:0-48012 GCF_035329025.1 Sphingorhabdus sp.
TGATCAACGGTCTGATGACGCTCAACGGCGCATGGGACAAGATCCGCACCGATCCGATTACCCGCATGTTCGTGATGAGCCTCGCTTTCTACGGCATGTCGACCTTTGAAGGGCCGATGCTGTCGATCAAGGCGGTGAACAGCCTGTCGCACTATACCGACTGGACCATCGGCCACGTTCATAGCGGCGCTTTAGGCTGGAACGGCATGGTAACCTTTGGCTGCCTCTACTATCTCGCACCGCGCCTGTGGAACCGCCAGCGTCTCTATTCGTTGCGCATGGTCAACTGGCACTTCTGGCTGGCGAGCGCAGGGATTGTTTTCTACGCCTCGGCCATGTGGGTTTCGGGCATTATGCAGGGCCTGATGTGGCGCGAATATGGGGCGGACGGTTATCTCGTCTACTCCTTCGTCGAAACGGTCGATGCGATGTTCCCGATGTATCTGATCCGCGCCTTTGGCGGCCTGCTCTATCTGGCTGGTGCCCTGGTGATGACGGTAAACATCTGGAAGACGATTGCCGGCTCTCCGCTCCGTGAAGAGCTGCCGATGACCGAAACCCCCCATAATCCTGAAGCGGACCGCCCGGCGGTTGCCGTACCGGCCGAATAAGGAGCAACGAAAATGGCTTTCAGAATTATTGAACATGGCAAGCTGGAACGCAACGTTGCCTTGCTTGGCCTCTTTGCCCTTGTGACCGTCGCGATCGGCGGTCTGGTGCAGATCACGCCGCTCTTCTGGATCGACTCGACCATCGAGAAAGTGGACGGGATGCGGCCTTACACTCCTCTGGAGCAAGCCGGGCGCAACATCTATATGCGCGAAGGCTGCTATGTCTGCCACAGCCAGATGGTCCGCCCGTTCCGCGATGAGGTGGAGCGTTATGGCCCCTACAGCCTGGCAGCGGAAAGCATGTACGACCACCCGTTCCAATGGGGATCGAAGCGTACCGGGCCGGATTTGGCGCGGGTTGGCGGGCGTTATTCGGATGAATGGCACCGCGCGCATTTGAAAGACCCGCGCGCGGTTGTGCCTGAATCGATCATGCCACCTTATGCCTTCCTTGCCGAACGCGATCTCAATGCCGGTGATATGACCAAGCATCTGACCGCGTTGAGCCGGGTCGGCGTCCCTTACAGCAAGGAAGCGATTGCCGAGGCGAATGCCGATCTGGTCGCACAGGCCGATCCCAATGCCGACAGCGAAGGTCTGAAGAAGCGTTACGCCAAGGTCCAGATCCGCGACTATGACGGGGATCCGTCACGCGTCACCGAAATGGACGCGTTGGTTGCCTATCTGCAGATGCTGGGCACGCTGGTTGACCACAAGAAAGCGGCTGCACAGCAGGTGCCGAATGCGGAGGCAGCGAAATGAACTATGAATCCGCACGCGCATTTGCCGACAGCTGGGGGCTGGTATTCACCGTCCTCCTCTTTCTGGGGCTCGTCGGTTGGACATTTCGCAAGGGGGCAAGCCGCGACCATGACGCTGCGGCGAACATGATTTTCAGGGACGACGACAATGGCTAAAAAACCTGGTGACGACACCCAACGTATCGACCAGCCCACGGGCACGGCCTTTGTCGGCCATGAATGGGACGGTATCGAGGAACTGAATACACCGCTGCCGCGCTGGTGGTTGTGGACCTTTTACCTTACGATCATCTGGGCGTTGGCTTATGTCATCATGTACCCGGCATGGCCTCTGGTGGATAGCGCGACCAAGGGGATGCTGGGCTGGACGAGCCGGGGGCAGTTGGCTGCGGAAATGCAGGCAGCCGATGTGAAGCGTGCGCCATTGGTGAATGCGTTGGCCGCCATCCCCGTTGAGCAACTCGTTGCCGACCAGAAGCTTTATCAAGGCGCAGTCGCAGGCGGTGCCGCCGCGTTCAAGGTGCATTGCGTGCAGTGTCACGGATCGGGCGCGATCGGCTCCAAGGGCTACCCGAACCTGAACGACGATGACTGGCTGTGGGGCGGGGATATTGCCGCAATCCATTATACGTTGACGCACGGTATCCGGAACCCGGATCATCCCGAAACTCGGGTTTCGGCGATGCCTGCTTTTGACGGTGTGCTGACGCCTGCCGAAATCGCTTCGGTGGTCGGCCATGTCCAGTCGCTGTCTGGCAAGGCTAAGCCCAATGCCAAGGGTGCCGAACTGTTCGCCACAAATTGTGCGTCATGTCACGGTGCCGATGGCAAGGGATTGCGCGAATTTGGTGCGCCAAATCTGACCGATGGTATCTGGCTCTACGGCGGCGACAAGGCGACGCTGACCGAGACGGTCAAATATAGCCGTCAGGGCGTGATGCCGCGCTGGAATGACAAACTCGATGCAGCTACCATCAAGATGCTCGCTGCTTATGTTTATTCACTGGGCGGTGGTGAAGCCACTCCGGCTGCCGCGGCTCCTGCTACTGCTGCTGCACCGGCCATTATGGAGGCGAAGGCGGCCAATGGCCAACCTTGATGACCTGATGGGGGCGGACAACCCGCTCTACGAAAAGCGCAAGGGCGTCTACCCCAAGGCGGTCAACGGCTTCTTCCGGCGATTCAAATGGGCGATCATGGCGATAACCCTTGCCATCTATTATGTCACGCCGTGGATAAGATGGGATCGGGGGCCGCACGCCCCCGACCAGGCCGTATTGGTCGATCTCGCCAATCGCCGTTTCTACATGTTCAACATCGAAATCTGGCCGCACGAATTTTATTATGTGGCTGGCTTGCTGGTGATGGCGGGCATCGGCCTGTTTTTGGTGACCAGCGCTGTTGGTCGTGCGTGGTGCGGCTATGCCTGCCCGCAGACCGTATGGACCGACCTGTTCCAGCATGTTGACCGCTTGGTGGATGGCGATCGCAACGCGCAGATCCGCCTCGAAAAGGCGTCTTGGGGGCCGGAAAAAATCCTTAAACGCTTGGCCAAATGGTCAATCTACCTCTTCATCGCCTTCTGGACCGGCGGTGCGTGGATCATGTATTTTGCCGACGCGCCAACACTGACGGTCGATTTCTGGACCGGTCAGGCGCCGCCGGTTGCCTATGCAACGGTGGGCGTGCTGACCGCGACGACCTTCATCTTCGGTGGTTTCATGCGCGAGCAGGTGTGCGTCTATATGTGCCCCTGGCCGCGTATCCAGACCGCGATGATGGACGAAAAGTCGCTGATCGTTACCTATCGCGAATGGCGCGGCGAACCGCGCGGCTCGGTCAAAAAGGCAGAGGCCCAGCCCGGTGCCTTTGGCGACTGCATCGACTGCAATCAATGTGTTGCCGTATGCCCGACCGGTATCGACATCCGCGAAGGGCCGCAGATCGGCTGCATCACCTGCGCACTGTGCATCGATGCTTGCGACAGTGTGATGGAACAGATTGGCCGCCCGCGCGGTCTGATCGATTATCTGACGCTTGATGATGTCGCGACTGAAAAGGCGGGCGGTACGGCGCATCCGACGCTCAAGACGCTCTTCCGGCCGCGCACGTTGGTCTATTTTGGCATCTGGTGCCTGATCGGGCTCGCCATGCTGTTCACGCTGGGGCAGCGGACGCGACTGGACCTTACAGTCCAGCATGACCGTAACCCGCTTTATGTGCAGCTGTCGGACGGCTCGATCCGTAACAATTACACCGTCAAAGTGCGCAACATGGAAACCCGCCAGCGCGAGGTTGAACTGGTGGTCAAGGGGCTGCCGGGCGCCGTCGCATGGACCAGTACAGGGTCGCGCGAAACTGCAACCGATAGGGTGAAGGTCTCGGTCGCGCCCGATACGGTGCAGAAAGTCCGCCTGTTTGTCGTCGCCCCGACCGAAGGCTCGGCACGTACCGATTTCGAAATCCAAGCCGTCGCGCTGACGGGTAATGAACGCGGCGACAGCGATAGCGTGCGCTTTGAAAGGCCGGAGACAGGACAATGACAGATATGACGCGCAAGCCTTTTACCGGCTATCATATGACAGCCATCCTGAGCGGCTTTTTCGGAATCGTGATCGCGGTCAACATCTACATGGCGAAGGTCGCCATCGGTACCTTTGGGGGTACCGTGGTCGACAACAGCTATGTGGCCAGCCAGAACTACAATGAATGGCTGGCCGAGGCCGACCGCCAGAGCAAATTGGGCTGGTCGATTGCCGCATCGCGTGTCGCAGGCGGCAAGGTTGCCCTGAAAGTCGCTGACAATGGCGCAGCCGGGCAGGGCTTTGTCATATCGGCGCGCGCCATCCATCCGCTGGGCCGCGCGCCCGAACAGGCGCTGCGCTTTGAACCGCAGGGTGATGGAAATTGGCTTTCCGCCGAGGCGCTGCCCACGGGCCGCTGGACGCTCCACTTCGAAATGCGCCGTGACGCTGACCATTATCGTACAATCGCCGACGTAAAATGAACGCACCTGCACCCCAGGTTTCGATAAGCGCACTGCCGGAAACGCTGTTTGCGGTGCCGGGGATGCGCTGTGCGGGGTGTATTTCCAAGATCGAAACCGGGTTGACGCAAGTGCCGGGGATTGCTGCTGCCCGCGTCAATTTCACGGCAAAGCGGGTGGCAATCAGCCATCTGCCCGAAACTACCGTTCCTGAAATCCAGCGTGCAATTGCAGCGCTGGGCTTCGAATCGCAGCCGTTAGGCGACGAACTGGCAGGCATTTCAGATCACAGCAGCCGGGAATTGTTGAAGGCGATGGCCGTCGCCGGTTTTGCCATGATGAACATCATGTTGCTTTCGGTCTCGGTCTGGTCAGGGGCTACGGGGGGCACGAAAGACCTGTTCCACTGGCTGTCGGCGCTGATAGCCCTGCCCACCGTCGCCTATTCGGGGCGGCCATTCTTCCGCTCTGCCTGGAACGCGCTCAAGAACCGGCGCACCAATATGGATGTGCCGATAGCAATCGGTGTCACCCTGACGACGGCGCTGTCGCTGCACGAAACCTTTGTCAGCGGCCCTCATGCCTATTTCGACGGCGTCGTGATGCTGCTCTTCTTCCTGCTGACCGGACGCTGGCTCGACAGCGTGATGCGTGATCGCGCGCGGGATGGCGTCTCGGCGCTGCTCAAGCACAAGGCCGCAGGTGCCTTGGTGCTGTCGGAGGATGGCACATCGGGCTGGGTCAACGCCGATGCGCTCAAGACCGGAATGGTTATGCTGGTTGCCGCAGGAGAGCGGTTGGCGGCAGACGGGATCGTCATAAAAGGACGGTCGCAATTCGACCTGTCGTTGCTTACCGGGGAATCGGTTCCGGTCTTGGTGGCCGTGGGTGACATGGTTCATGCCGGAACGCTCAACGTCGATGCACCCGTAGAAGTCCGGATAACGGCCACAGGTGCAGCCACCGCGCTCGCCGACATTGCGCGGCTGATGGAGGATGCCGGGCAATCCAAGTCGCGCTACGTCCGCATAGCAGACCGTGCCGCGCGCTATTATGCACCCGCCGTGCATACGCTCGCTTTGCTCAGCTTCGCTGGCTGGATGCTGGCGGGGGCCGGATGGCATCAGTCGTTGCTGATCGCAGTTGCGGTACTGATTATCACCTGCCCCTGTGCTTTGGGGCTGGCCGTTCCTGCCGCGCAAATCGTCACCGCCGGCGCGTTGATGAAAAAAGGCATTTTGGTCAAAGATGGCTCTGCGCTCGAGCGGCTGGCGGAAGTGGATCGTGCGCTGTTCGACAAGACAGGAACCTTGACTTTGGGCCGCCCAGAATTGGTGAACCGCGAGGCGTTTCCCGCATCGGCCAAACCTGTAGCGCTGGCCTTGGCGCGCAACAGCCGCCATCCGCTCTCGCAAGCCTTGCGTCGTGCGCTGGAAGCCGAAGGCGTGGCTGCGGCTGACATCACAGATATCCGGGAAATTGCCGGTCAAGGGGTCGAGGCGCTTTACGGATCGGAGAGGGTCCGTCTTGAGCGCCCCGATGCGAGGAGCGCCGGTGCGTCGCTGGCCGTGCAATTCCGGCAGGGCGATGCACCGGCGATTGTTTTGGCCTTTGAAGATGGCATGCGCCCTGACGTGCAATCGGCACTGCGCCAATTGCAGGCGCTGGGCATCGAAAGCAGCATCGTTTCCGGTGACCGCGCCGAGGCTGTCCAGCCCGTTGCGCGGGAATTGGGCCTGACCGCGCAGACCGGCATGCACCCGCAGGACAAGCTCGATACGATATCGCGACTTTCTTCTGCCGGTCACAAGGTGTTGATGATCGGCGATGGCCTGAATGATGGCCCTGCTTTGGCAGCCGGGCACGCATCGCTCGCCCCGGCTTCGGCCAGCGATGCGGGGCAGAATGCGGCGGATGCCGTGTTCATGGGCGACAGCCTTTTGCCCGTCACCATCGCGATCCGCGCAGCCCGTGCCACCCAGCGAATTGTCCGCCAGAATTTTGTGCTGGCGATTGGCTATAATGTGGTCGCAGTGCCCTTGGCGATCATGGGACTGGTCACGCCGCTTATCGCCGCGCTGGCCATGTCAGGTTCGTCGATTATCGTGGTCGCCAATGCGTTGCGGTTGAAAGGCGCTGCCAAATGACCGGCATCCTCGTTCTGATACCGATAGCATTGGGCCTTGGCCTGCTGGGATTGGGGGCCTTTTTCTGGTCGCTGCGCAGCGGGCAATTTGACGATCTTGATGGGGCAGCGTTGCGCATATTAATCGACGACGAAGGGCCGGGCGATGATTGAGCGCCGCGTCAATCCCTGGGTTGCCCTGCTCGCGTCACTGGCACTGTCCATGCCTATCCCTGCAGCGGTGCAGGCGCGTTCGATCATGGTGTCGAACTGCATGGGCGGGATGGATCGCATAGATATACCTGCAGACCCCACCCAACCAAGCGATCATGGCTGCTGCAACAAGGGCTGCCACGCCGCCAATGACCGGCGCAAAAAAAATCAGGACGATAGCCAAGACGACTGCTGCTGAGCGTCTTCCCATTTGTTTGCCCGTCACCCCCGCGAAGGCGGGAGTCCATCACCCGTGGGATAAATTTCTGCGGCCGGAGATGGATTGACGTGCCGTCACTTCGTTGCCCGCCTTCGCGGGAATGACGAATTATTCCACTGGGCACGAGGTTCCAACAAAAAAGAGGCGGGCTCTTGTGAACCCGCCTCTAGAGGGAGGAGCTGGTAAATGCGTGTTTAGAGCTTGAAGCCCACGCCCACGCCAAAGACGAGCGGATCAATATCCACGCCTACGCGCTGCACCCCGGCAGCCGTCGTGTTCAGGCGGGCATTGGTGTCCATCTTGATATATTTGACGTCGAAATTGAGAAACATCTTCTCGTTGAGGTCGATGTCGATCCCGGCCTGCGCGGCCCAGCCAAAGCTGCTGCTCAGATTGACGTTGGTCTGGCCGACCGCAGCTTCAAGGCCGTTCGATGCCTTTTCCTTGTAGAACAGCGTCCAGTTGACGCCGGCACCGACATAAGGGCGAACCTTGGCTGCGGGTGCGAAATGATATTGCAGCGTAACGGTCGGCGGGAGCACCCAGGTCGAAGCCAGCTTGCCGATAGTTCCGGTGGTGCCAGAAGTTCCCGAGACGCTGTGCTTGGTAGTAGCAGCGATCAGTTCGATGCCGACATTGTTGCTCAGCATGTGGGTGATGTCGACTTCGGGTGCGATGGCGTTGTCGACCGAAACGGTTTCAGCCGGGAATGCCGGGGTGATGCCGGTCGAATCCTCGTTCGGGGCAACCATGATGCCGCGAACACGGATGAAGGTATCGCCTGCTTCGGCCATGGCGGGGGTTGCCGCCATTCCAGCCATCAGGAGAGCGAGTGCGGAAATCGTTTTTATCTTGGTGCTCATTATGTAACTCCCTGTGAGCGTTGGGTTATGGTTTCTTGCAGGTGTTCAGCCCGAACAATGTGTAGGCCGGACACCAGCGGAAGAGCCCGGTGAAGAGCGGGACGAGCCCCACCCATCCCCAGACGGTTTTCGGCCCGACAAAGACGAGCGAAATCAATATAATGCCTGCGACAATCCGCAGAATACGATCAGCATTTCCGACATTGGCGTTCATGACTTGATCCTTTCCAGATGGTTTAGCGCGACAGCATCAGCGGAATGCGCGACTGCATCGTCAGATAGCGGGTGACGCCGCCGAGCAGCGTTTCACGCAGCCGTGAATGGCCATAGGCACCGATCAGAATGCAGCCTGCGCCATGATCAAGTGCGAACTGGTGTAGCACATCATCGGTATCGCGCACACCGGGCTTCAACTGGTGCAGCTCGGTCTTGATGCCATGGCGCGACAGATATTCCGAAGCGCCCAGCTGAGGAAAGTCTTCGCCGCCATTGCCGATGGAAACCAGATGCACCGCAGAGGCCGCTTGCAGCGTTGGCAAAGCATGGCGGATTGCGCGTGCGGCCTGTTCCGATGCATTCCAGCCAACGACCACGGGTGCAGCGGGATCAACTTTGTCACACCCTGTTGGGACGACCAGAACCGGGCATCCGGCATGAACGACGACTGCGTCAACGATGGGCAATGGATGGGCAATGTCGCCCTTGGACGGACCAGCCTGTCCAAGCACGACCAGATCGGCAAGCGATGATGCGGAAACCAGTGTCTGGGCAACATCGCCGTCAAAGGCCTGCCAGTCCCAACGGACATCTTCCTTGGACAGGCGGTCCTCGATACGCTTCTGCAAGGCGTCCTGCGTCTTGCGCAATTCTTCGATCAACACGCCGCTGGTGAACATGCCACCTGCCGGATCAAAGGTCGCATAGGCACCATAAGGCGTCACATGCATGCATGTGAGATGGGCGTCATGCGCACGGCAAATGTCGAGCGCAGCCGACACCCGGCCATCAAGGCCGCTGTCGTCATGGACATGAACAATTACTGATTTCAGCATTGCAACTTCCCCTGCAATTCCGATTGGAGCCCAGATAGTACGAGTCGTTGCAGGCCTTGTCCTTGACCGATGACAAGGAAGTTATTGACTGAGATCAAAGCCTGAATTGGCGCTTTTGCGTAGGTATAGGCGATTATGTGGCCTTACTTCCCAGATCTGTTGGCGCGGCCTGTACCGCGATATACGAGCTACCCGCCGGCCACCCAATTCACGGATAAGGTCAATGCGGGCGCCCAGGCAGAGGCGTTGAACAGCGTTGTTTCGGGAACGCCAATCTCGCTTTATGCGCATATTCCCTATTGTCAGTCGATCTGCTGGTATTGCGGCTGCAACACCGGTGCGGCGGGGCGGACGCAGCGGCTGCATGCCTATCTTGAAGCGCTTGAGGCAGAAATGGCGATGGTAGCGAAGATGCTGGGCGGTCGCGGCAAGTTGCAGCGAATTGCCTTTGGTGGCGGCAGCCCCAATGCAATCGAGCCGGTCGCCTTTGTCCGGCTGGTCGACCGCCTGGTCACGACGTTCGGTGGCAACAACCCAGACATTTCGATCGAAATCGATCCGCGCGCCTTCTCCCTCGAATGGGCGATGACACTGGCGATTGCGCAGGTAAATCGAGTCAGTTTCGGGGTGCAAAGTTTTGAGCCTGAAATACAGGCCGCGATTGGCCGCATCCAGCCGGTGGAGATGATCGAAACCTGCATGGCATCGTTGCGTGCGCGGGGAATCCATTCGATCAATTTCGACCTCATGTATGGCTTGCCGCATCAGACCAATGAAAGCCTGCTTGGTACGCTGGACCATGTCGCGCGGTTGCGGCCGTCACGCATTGCGCTGTTCGGCTATGCGCATTTGCCACATATTTTTCCGCGCCAAAAACGCATCGATGCAGCGGCCTTGCCCGGCATTGAGGCGCGGTTCGAACAGGCGGCGATTGGTTTTGAACGGCTGGTGTCCGAAGGCTATGTGCCCATCGGTTTTGATCATTTCGCGCTGCCCGATGACTCGCTTGCAATAGCGGCAGCCGAAGGCAAGGTGCGGCGCAATTTCCAGGGCTTTACCGACGACCAGTCCGATGTGCTGATTGGCTTTGGCGCCAGCGCCATCAGCCAGTTTCCGGATCGCATCATCCAGAATGAAAAGAATCCGGGTGCCTATCGGGAGATCGTTGGAGCGCATCGGCTGGCCGGAAGCCGCGGCCTGTTGCGCGATGCCGACGATCAGATTCGTGCAGCGCGCATCGAACATTTATTGTGCTCGGGCCATGCTGATGCCTCTTGCCTGTTGGCAGAACCCGCCTCGATGGCGTCGCTACACCAGCTAGAAGAACGCAGGCTGGTGGTTCGCGATGGCAGCTTTATCAAACTGACCGAAGCAGGGCGTCCCTATGCCCGCGTCGTGGCGGCATTGTTTGATAGTTCGCTACCCGAACTTGGCACCGGGTCGCTGGCGGCCTGAACGTCAATCAGTCGATTTGATCGCCCATATCAGGAATTCGACATTCCCTTTGGGGCCAGTGATCGGGCTTTCGGTTAGCCCCTTGACCGCCCATTCGCTGTCCTCAAGCCAGGCTGACACTTCGTCGCAAACTCGGGCGTGAATGGCTGTATCGCGCACGACCCCCCCTTTCCCGACTTCACCCCGCCCCGCTTCAAATTGCGGTTTTATCAGCGCAACCATTTGCGCGCCGGGTCTGGCGAATGACATTGGCCGTTCGAGCACCTTCGATAGGCCGATGAAGCTTGCATCGCAGACGATGATGTCGACCGGTTCCGAAATATGTTCGGCAGTCAAGATTCGCGCGCTGGTCTGTTCGTGGACGATCACACGCGCATCCTGTCGCAACCTCCAGGCAAGCTGGTTGGTGCCGCTGTCTACGGCATAGACCTTAGTGGCCCCCTTGCTTAGCAACACATCGGTGAAGCCGCCGGTCGAAGAACCGACGTCGATTGCGACAGTGCCGGTGACGTCGATACCAAACTGGTCAAGTGCGTGCGCCAGCTTTATGCCCCCGCGTGAGACCCACGGATGGTCCTGCCCTTTTACGCTAATTTCGACATCGTCAGCGACCTGTGCACCTGGTTTATCAACCTTTTTGTCGCCCAGCATCACATGCCCTGCCATGACCAGCGCCTGCGCGCGGGTCCGGCTTTCGGCAAGGCCGCGCTCGACGAGCAGTTGGTCTATCCGGATTTTCTGTTTGGCCATCGCAATTTGGGGCCTAGCCGAATGCGCGCTGATTGGCCATAAGGCTGTCCATGCGGTTGAACCATTTGATCCTGCTGCCCTTGTTTGCGCTTGCGGCTTGCGTGCCATCGAAGCCCGAGCCGGTTCCACAGCCCAAACCACAACCCGCGCCACCGCCCGTTGTTGTGGCACCGCAGCCCGTGCGTCCGTCGGGTGACTGGATTGACTGGCCGATCGAGCCCGGCACATGGGTCTATCGCACCGACGCGCGTGGATCGCTGGCCCTGTTTGGACCTGCAGGCGCCAATGCGACCATTACCTTGCGCTGCGATAAAGCGCGTGCGCGCGTCTTCCTTTCGGTGTCCGGCACGGCGCAAGCAGGCGCGATGCTGGTTCGTACCAGCTCCACGATGAAATCCTTGGCGGCGGTGCAGGCTTCCAAAGAGCCGCCTTATGTCGCAGCCGAACTCATGCCGCGCGATGCTATCCTTGATGCGATCGCCTATAGTCGCGGACGCTTTGCCATTGAAATTCAAGACTTGCGCCCGATGGCAATCCCGAACTGGGCAGAGATCGGGCGCGTTATCGAGGATTGCCGCTGAATTCGGGCATAAAAAAGGGGCCTCTATGGCCCCGCGCAAGAGGCAAGATATTTGCCAGAAAAAAATCGAAAAACAAGACTTGTTTCATAGATTCGCTTGATTCAAATTTGAGTCGCGGAGGGCAAGCAGATGCAAGACGCAAACAGTTTTCAACAATCGAAAGGAGGTGATCCGATGTCTCATGGTTCAGTTACGAGGTCGGACATTTCCGTTCGGGGGATCGGCTGCTGATTTCAGCATGAATACCACTCCCGGCAGCGGCATGTCCGGCTGCTGACCATGCTAGGAAAGGGTCGCTCCAACACGGAGCGGCCCTTTTCGCATGGGTGGTTGGAAAGTGCGACTTTCAACCCTAGATTGGAATGTGAAAGTTGAGGTTCGATCATGGCATTCCTTAAAAGCGTGTGGCGGTTTCTGGTAGCAATCAAGGATGGCCTGGCACTGCTATTCCTGCTGGTGTTCTTTGGTTTGCTCTACGCGCTGTTGAGCGCCGGGCCGAACCCCGGTGCCGTGCATAAAGGGGCGCTGCTTCTCGAACTGGACGGTTATGTTTCGGAACAGCCTGCAGCGTTGGATCCGGTGGCAGCCTTGTTGTCGCAGCGGGCCCCGGTGCGTGAGTTCCGCCAGCGCGATATTTCGCGATCACTTGAACTTGCCATCACAGACGACCGCATAAAAGCCGTGGTGCTCGATCTCGATCGCTTCATGGGAGGCGGTCAGGCGAGCCTTGCGGCAATCGGTGAGCGCATCGAGGCGGTGCGCAAAGCCGGAAAGCCGGTCTATGCCTTTGCCACTGCCTATAGCGACGATGGCTATCAGCTGGCGGCGCATGCCAGTGAAATCTGGGTCGATCCATTGGGTGGTGTGCTGCCGACCGGGCCGGGCGGCTCGCGGACTTATTATAAAGGCCTGTTCGACCAGTTGGGCATCAAGGCGCATATCTACCGCGTCGGCACCTTCAAGAGCGCGGTCGAGCCGTATATGCGCGCCGACCAATCGCCCGAAGCCGAAGTCGCAATGAAAGCGCTCTACGACGAAGTGTGGGCGCAATGGCGCAGCGATGTTGCCAAAGCGCGACCCAAGGCGAAACTCGATGCCCTACTTGCTGATGCACCGGCGGCCGTGGAGGCAGCAAAAGGTGATTTGGCGCAGGTATCGCTGGCAAACGGGTTGGTCGACAAGCTGGGTGATCGCATCGCGTTCGGCAAATATGTCGCCGCCAAAGTGGGCGAAGGGCGCGAGGAAAAGATCGGTAGCTTTGCCGAAACGCGCCCGGCTGCCTTGCTGGCCGCACACAGCCCGTCGCGCGATGGCTCTCCTATTGGTGTCATCACCATCGCGGGCGAAATCATCGACGGTGAGGGCGGCCCGGGTGTGGCCGCGGGGGATAGTGTTTCTGAACTCATCTATGACGCGCTCAAGAATGACGAGTTGAAGGCGCTGGTCGTACGGGTCGATTCCCCAGGCGGTTCGGTGACCGCGTCGGAGAAAATCCGGCTGGCCTTGGCGGAGGCTAAAAAGCGCAAAATCCCGGTCGTCGTCTCGATGGCCAATCTGGCCGCGAGCGGCGGTTACTGGATTTCGATGCCGGCCGACGCAATCTTTGCCGAACCATCGACGATCACCGGCTCGATCGGTATTTTTGGTGTGCTGCCTTCGGGCAAGGAAGCGCTCGCCAAATGGGGTGTGACCACCGATGGCGTGCGTACCACCCCGCTGTCGGGGGAGCCCGATGTGCTCGGTGGCATCAGTCCAGAATTTGACCGGCTGGCGCAGGCGACGGTCGAAAAAGGCTATCGTGATTTCCTGACACGTGTGGCGGCGTCGCGCAAAAAGACGGTCGAGCAAGTCGACGCCATTGGGCAGGGCCGCGTTTGGGCGGGCGGTACTGCACGACAATTGGGATTGGTTGACCGGCTGGGTGGCTTGGACGATGCTTTGGCAGAAGCGGCGCGGTTGGCAAATCTTGAAAAAGGCAACTGGCACCCGCTCTACATTGAGCCCATGCCCGATTTTGCCAGCACCTTACTTGGCGGGTTTATGCCCGAACCGGCGCAGGCGCAAATGCCGACCGACCTTTTCGGACGCGCAGCGTTTGAGCAGCAACTGATGTTTGACCGGATTGCCGCCGACCTGCGCTTGCTGTCGGGCGTCCAAGGCGCGCAAGTGCGTTGTCTGGAATGTGGGGCAGTTGCAGGGTTGCCCACACAGCCGGAGGTCGGGCTAGACAAGGGCTGGTTGGCGATGCTTATCCAACATATTCGCTAAACGTCGCCCCGGCGTAGACCGGGGCCGCAGGCGGTTCACTCAGGCCGAGCAGCATAAACCTTTGGCGGCCCCAGCCTGCGCTGGGGCGACGATAGTGTTTCACCCGCTCCGGAATGCATTGGTAATCGGATAGCGCCGGTCGCGGCCGAAATTGCGGCTGCCCAGCTTCACACCCGGCGGAGCCTGCCGTCTTTTATATTCGGCAATGTAGAGCAACCGCTCAATCCGTTCAACCACTGCGCGAGGGTGGCCACGGGCCGTTACCTCGTCGACAGACAGCTCCTGTTCGACGAGGCCCAATAGGATATCATCCAACACCGGATAATCGGGCAGGCTGTCACTGTCCTTTTGGTCGGGCCGCAACTCCGCACTGGGCGGGCGCGTGATGATCGCTTCGGGCATCACCGGCCCGTCGGGACCAAGGCCGATGCGCGGCTTGTGCTTGTTGCGCCAGCGCGAGATGGCAAACACCGTCATTTTGTAGGCATCTTTGAGCGGGTTATAACCGCCCGCCATATCGCCATAGATGGTGGCATAGCCCACGCTCATCTCGCTTTTGTTGCCAGTGGTCAGTAGCATGTGACCAAATTTGTTCGACAGCGCCATCAGCGTCACCCCGCGGATGCGCGACTGGACATTCTCCTCGGTGATGTCGACATCCTTGTCGGCAAAGCTGCCCGCGAGCATTTCGTCAAACGCCATGACCGCCGGATTGATCGGGATGGTATCGAGGCGGCAGCCGATCATCTGCGCACATTCCCCAGCAAGGTCGAGGCTTAGCTGGCCGGTAAAGCGGCTGGGGAGCATCACACACCAGACGCGGTCCGGGCCCAAAGCGTCGGCGGCAATCGCCGCGCAGATCGCGCTGTCAATTCCGCCCGATAGCCCCAGCACTACGCCGGGAAAGCGGTTGCGATCCACATAGTCGCGCAGCGCCAGCACCATGGCCGAATAGATATCCGCGGGATGGTCTTCCCATTCGGCCAGTTCGCCGCCGTCGCAGACCCAGCCTTCAGCACTTCGCGTCCATCGCGTGATGCGCAGATGCTCTTCCCAATCGGGCAGATGATGCGCGGCTTGCCCGTCGGCATTCAAAACGAAAGAGCAGCCGTCGAACACCAGCTCATCCTGCCCGCCGATACGGTTGAGGAATATCAGCGGCAGACCGGTTTCGGCGACGCGAGCAGCAAACACCTGTTCAAGCCGCCGGTCATCCTTGTCGATTTCATAGGGGCTGCCATTGACTGAAATCAGCAGTTCAGCCCCTTGCGCCTTTAGGTGCGAGCAAACCGTGGGCAGCCAGCCATCCTCACAGATTGGCAGGCCCAACTTGGCCCCGCGGAACTCTACCGGTTCCGGCAGAGGCCCCTGCGCGAAAATGCGTTTCTCATCGAAAGTGCCATAGTTAGGCAGCTCGTGCTTCTTGCGTACAGCCGCGACCTTGCCGCCATCGAGCAACGCAACAATATTGTAGAGACCATCCGCCTCCTTCAGTATCGATCCGACCAGCATCGCCGGACCACCATCGGTAGTCGCTGCCGCAAGCCGTTCCAGCTCCTGCGCAGCCGCCTTTTGGAATGCGGGTTTCAGCACAAGGTCTTCGGCGGGATAACCAATCAGCTGCTGCTCCGGAAACAGCACCAGGTCGACTGCCCCCGCCTTTGCCCGCCATTCGAGCATGGCATCGGCATTGCCTTTCAGGTCGCCCACGCGCTGGTTGAGCTGGGCCATGGCGATCGTAAGCTGCTGCGTCATAATTTCTTTCCTATTGTCCACAATCGAGGCGGGCAAGGCGATTGTCTAGGTGGGCTCGCTTCGTTAGGGGAACAAACGAATCAATTCATATCCTCGTCACCCCCGCGAAGGCGGGGGTCCATCACCGAAGGCTGAAGTTTCAACGGCAGGTGATGGATTCCCGCCATTCGCGGGAATGGCGAACTTGGGGACGGGGTGTAGAAATGAAACTGATTACCGGCAATTCCAACCTTCCGCTCGCCAAGGGCATTGCCGAATATCTCGGCCTGCCGCTGACCGATGCCAGCGTCCGCCGCTTTGCCGACAACGAGATTTTCGTCGAGATTCACGAAAATGTCCGTGGCGAAGATATGTTCGTCATCCAGTCGACCAGCCATCCGGCGAACGACAATCTGATGGAATTGCTGATCATGATCGACGCACTGCGCCGTGCCTCGGCCAAGCGCATCACAGCGGTTCTGCCCTATTTCGGCTATGCCCGACAGGATCGGAAACCCGGTCCGCGCACACCGATTTCGGCCAAGCTGGTTGCCAATCTGATCACCGAAGCTGGCGCTGACCGCGTGCTGACCGTCGATCTGCACGCTGGCCAGATTCAGGGCTTCTTCGATATCCCGACCGATAATCTGTTTGCCGGACCGGTGATGAGCGCCGACATTCTCGAACGCCATGGCGATAAGCCGATCACCGTTGTCTCCCCCGACGTCGGCGGTGTAGTTCGCGCGCGGGGGCTCTCCAAGCGCATCAACGATGCCCCCCTCGCAATCGTCGATAAACGCCGCGAGAAGGCGGGCGTTTCCGAAGTGATGAACATTATTGGTGACGTGAAGGACCGTTTCTGCATCCTGATAGACGACATCGCCGACAGCGCGGGCACGCTGTGCAATGCCGCCGATGCGCTCAAGGCGGCAGGGGCCTCTGACGTTGTCGCCTATATCACCCACGGCGTGCTGTCGGGCGAGGCTGTGAACCGCGTCAACGCATCAAGCTTGCGCAAGCTGGTGATCACCGATTCGATCATCGCCTCCGACGCCGCGCGCGACAGTGCCAAAATCCGCCAGCTGCCAATCGCGCCGCTGCTGGGCGAAGCCATCAAGCGCATTGCCGATGAAAGCAGCGTATCGAGCCTGTTTGATTAAGGCTGCTGCCGCTCCAACGCCCTGATATGCAAAGCCATGTTGCGCTTTGCTGAAAAGCAGGGCAGGGAAATTTACATGATTGGGGCAAGGGAGATTGAATTGGCGGGGCGACTCGCCGATGTGGCCGGGGGCGTGATACGCCCGTTTTTCCGCGCCAGCTTTGATCATGAAGCCAAGGCAGACTCCACACCAGTCACCGAAGCCGACCGCGCCGCCGAGGCAGCGATCCGCACGATCCTCGATGTGGAATGTCCGACAGATGCCATCATCGGCGAAGAATATGGCGAGAAGCCGGGGACTTCTGGCCGAACATGGGTGATCGATCCGATCGACGGTACCATCAGTTTCATGGCCGGCCGACCGATTTTCGGTACGCTCATCGCCTTGCTGGAGGATGGCTGGCCGGTGCTTGGCTTGATCGACCAGTGCGTCAACCGCGAACGCTGGATCGGCGTCACCGGGCAAGGCACGACTTTGAACGGCAAGCCGGTTTCGACCCGCGCCTGCCGTGAATTGGCGGCAGCCTCGCTGGCCACAAGCGGCCCGCAATATTTCAGCCAGCATGATGGCGACCATTTCATGGCACTCGCCGCGCAGACCGCGCACAAACGAATGCTGTTTGGCGGCGACTGCTACAATTACGCGCTGCTCGCATCGGGTCATATCGACATTGTGGTCGAATCCGGCCTCAAGCTGCACGACTTTGCCGCGCTGGTGCCGGTCGTTGAAGGCGCGGGCGGAATGATGTGCGACTGGAATGGCGAGATGTTGCACGCGGGCTCCGAAGGCCATGTCATCGCGCTGGGCGATCCGGCGCGGATGGAAGATGTTGTCGAGGCACTGGCGTGCAACCACTAAGCTCTGTCGGCGATTATCGATTCATCCTGCCAGCGCCTGAGCTCAGACGCTATTTCAGCAGCTATTATTTCGTCGAGATCGCGACGCCTGGGGGCATTGAGCTGGACGATCTGCTATACCCTGAATGGGCCAGCGCACGCTTCATGCTGGAAGGGATGATCCCAGCCAGCATGGTGCCCGATCCGGTGGTGCCGGTGCCGCGCGCGTCGATGACCGGACCAACCGGGCGGGCCTGTCATGTGCGTTGCTCCTTTGCCCGTATGGCAGGCATTGGCATCTTGCCATTGGGCTGGAACCGGTTTGTCGGTGAAAGTGCGCACCTTTACGCAGACGCCGTTTTCGATGTTGAAACCGAACCAGCGTTCGGGATTTTCGGCGCGATATGGCGGGACATCGCAGGATTGCGCGATCATCGCGAGATCGCGGATGTGTTTGACCGCCATTTGCTGGCCGCACTCGGACCTGAGGATGATCGGGAAGATGAGATAGAACGGGTGCACGCCGCTTTGGCCGATCCCGAGATTACCGATGTCGGGCAACTTGCGGAAAGGCTGGGGCTGAACAGCCAATATGTCGAGCGGCTGTGCCGCCGGATTTTCGGCTTCCCACCCAAAAGACTGCTTCGTCGTCAGCGATTTTTGCGTTCGTTGGCGCCGCGGATTTTCGATCCAGCGCTGAAATGGGTCAAGGTGCTCGACGCGAGTTATCACGATCAGGCACATTTCAGTCGCGATTTCCGCGACTTCATGGGCATGTCGCCAAGGGCCTTTCTCGATATGCCCCGCCCGATCAGCAAGGCGGCGCTAAGGGCGCGGGCCGAGGCGTTAGGCCAGCCACTGCAAGTATTGCAGGGCCCTACGGGTTAGTCCCTGCTTGACGCAGGGAAATCCTGCAGCAATGACAGTTTACATGCAGGGGATGGTAGAATGACCGGGGCAGTCGGCTCCAGCCATACGCGATTTATCGCCCCGCATCCGCGCTTGCAGCCTTATCTGTCGGTCTATTATTTCACTGCGATTGACAGTCCCGATGGCGAGCCCGTGCGCGACTGGATGAACCCTGAATGGGCGAGCGTACGCTTTCGCTATAGCGGCGACACGCTGGGCGGATTTGTCGGGCAAAAGCTGCGCGACATTCCGCCGGCGCATTTTGTCGGGCCGACCAGCCTTGCGGGGCCTTTTGCCGCGCAACATGCGCGGATTGCGAGCATTGGCTTCCTGCCAGTCGGGTGGAGCATGTTTATCGACGAGCCCGCTGATCTTTGGGCAGATCGGCTGGAAGATGCCTCGCTGGTCAAGACGCCAGTTGCTTTTGCCGACATGATGCAGGCAGCGGTATCGGCGCAAAATCTTGACGAAATGGCGGCTCGTTTCGATGCCATATTGCTCGACGCTCTGGATAACCGGCCGCTGATTGATGCTGCCACTGAACAGCGGGTGCGCGCGGCACATGCAGCGCTGATGGATCCCGAAATCGCCTCGGTCGGCCAGTTGGCGGAGCGGTTGCAGCTCTCCATCGCCCAGTTGCAGCGCTTCTCTCTGCGCATATTCGGCTTTTCGCCCAAATTGCTGCTGCGGCGGCAGCGCTTTGTGCGGACCTTGGCGGTGATTATGCGCGATCCAGACAGCAACTGGTCCGAGGCGCTGGACATGCTCTATTATGACCAGGCGCATTTCAACCGCGATTTCCGCCAGTTCTTCAAGATGAGCCCGCGTGAATACCGGCAGCATCCGCATCCGATTATCGGCGCGGCATCGCGAGCGCGGATGGCCGCGCTGGGTGATCCGCTGCAAGCGTTGCAAAAGCCTGGCGCGGGCAACGGGCATTGAATCGGCCTTCGCGCTTGCATTTCCGCGCGAATCCCGCTAGGCGCGCGCCTTCCGAATGAGCAGGCTGGCTAAAAGGGCTGCCATGTTTGCTCGATACGGACTCTCTTGGAGAGGTGCGGCACCAGCCCACTCCCCCACCCGGCCACCCAAACAGGGTATCGTCATGGGTGGCCGGGTGGGGGAGTGGGCCGGTACCGCCTCCATGCAAACAAAGGAGACCAAAATGCCCAAGTTGAAGACCAAGAGCGGCGTCAAAAAGCGCTTCAAGCTCACCGCCACAGGCAAGGTAAAGCACGGCGTAGCCGGCAAGCGCCACCGCCTGATCAGCCACAGCGGCAAATATATTCGTCAGAACCGCGGCACCGACGTGCTCAGCGATTCGGATGCGGGTCACATTCGCCAATGGGCGCCGTACGGCTTGAAATAAGGAGCGCTGAGATATGGCACGCGTCAAACGGGGTGTAACCACCCGCGCCAAGCACAAGAACATCTTGGAGCAGGCAAAAGGCTATTATGGCCGCCGCAAGAATACCATCCGCATCGCACGTCAGGCTGTCGAAAAGGCCGGCCAATATGCGTATCGCGACCGCAAGGTAAACAAGCGCAATTTCCGCGCTTTGTGGATCCAGCGCATCAACGCCGCTGTCCGCGCCGAAGGCTTGACCTATGGCGTGTTCATGCACGGCCTGAAGCTGGCTGGCGTCGAACTCGACCGCAAGACGCTTGCCGATCTTGCGATGAACGAGTCGGCTGTGTTTAGCGCCATAGTTGCGCAGGCGAAGGCAGCGCTGCCGAAAGCAGCATAAGCTACCATTTCGAATAATGCGCAAATGGGCGTGGGCGGCACTTGCCGTTCGCGCCCATTTGCTTATGAGTTTTCTGGTTTCTTTTTCTTCGTCATTCCCGCGAAGGCGGGAATCCATCACCGGAAGGTGAAATTTACACGGCGGGTGATGGACCCCCGCCTTCGCGGGGGTGACGAGCATTGGCCAGAGATTGGACAGCCTTCCAGCCGACGGTTTACATCATGGCAAACCGAAAGCAGGGAGCGCTCTACACGGGAGTCACTTCAAATCTGATGGATCGGGTGAGGCAACATCGAGACGAGATTTTTGAAGGCCATAGCAAACGGGTGCAGGCGAAACTGCTGGTCTGGTATGAACAGCATGAAATGATGGAAACGGCCATTTTGAGGGAAAAGCGGATCAAGAATTGGAACAGACAATGGCGGATAAATTTGATCGAGGCTGAAAATCCGGATTGGAAGGATTTGGCGGTTGATTTTGGATTTCCACCTTTGTGGTCGGTTTAGAACTAATATTGCCCTCTACCGTCACCCCTGCGCAGGCGGGGGCCATCACCAGAGGGGTAAAATTAATCGGCGGGTGATGGATTCCCGCCTTCGCGGGAATGACGAAAATGAGTGACATTGAGAGTCTGAAAACCAGCTTGTTGGCCGCCATCGAAGCGGCAGACACGCCCGACGCGCTTGAGGCCGTCCGCATTGACGCGCTTGGCAAGCAGGGCAGCGTTTCGGCGCTGCTCAAATCACTGGGGCAGATGTCACCCGAGGAACGGCAAGTGCAGGGACCGATGATTAACGGTCTGCGCGAAGCGGTGACCAATGGCATCGCCGCCAAAAAGGCTGCGCTGGAAACCGCAATCCTCAATCAACGCCTCGCTACCGAACGGCTGGACATGACACTCCCCGCGCCCGAAGCGCCGCGCGGCACCGTGCATCCGGTCAGCCAAGTGATGGACGAACTCGCCGAAATCTTCGCTGACATGGGCTTCGCTGTCGCCG
Organism: Sphingorhabdus sp.; assembly: GCF_035329025.1. Taxonomy (GTDB): domain Bacteria; phylum Pseudomonadota; class Alphaproteobacteria; order Sphingomonadales; family Sphingomonadaceae; genus Sphingorhabdus_B. The sequence goes on from NZ_DAOLHN010000027.1 coordinate 21,271, forward strand.
AGGGTCCGGAAATCGAGGACGACTGGCACAATTTCAGCGCGCTCAACATTCCCGAAACGCATCCCGCTCGTGCGATGCACGATACTTTCTATTTCCCGGACCAGATGGCGCAAGACGGGAAAAAGATGCTGCTGCGTACGCATACTTCGCCGGTGCAGATCCGCACGATGACAAGCCAAGAACCGCCGATCCGCATCATCGCGCCGGGCCGGGTGTATCGCAGCGACAGCGACGCGACGCACACGCCGATGTTCCACCAGATCGAAGGGCTGGTCATCGACAAGGGCATCCATCTGGGGCATCTCAAATGGACCCTCGAAACCTTCCTCAAGGCGTTTTTCGAGCGCGACGATGTCGTGCTGCGCCTGCGCCCCAGCTATTTTCCCTTCACCGAACCCTCGGTCGAGGTCGATGTCGGCTATTCGGTGGTCAAGGGAAAACGCGTGATTGGCGGCAGTGAAGGCTGGATGGAAGTGCTGGGCAGCGGCATGGTCCATCGCAAGGTGATCGAAGCTTGCGGGCTCGATCCCGATGTGTGGCAGGGCTTTGCCTTCGGTACGGGTGTCGACCGCTTGGCGATGCTCAAATATGGCATGGACGATTTGCGCGCCTTCTTCGATGGCGATAATCGTTGGCTCCAGCATTACGGGTTCAACGCGCTTGATGTGCCCACGCTCAGCGGGGGAGTAGGCGCATGAAATTCTCGCTCTCCTGGCTCAAATATTATCTCGAAACCGATGCAACCATCGAACAGGTTGCCGATTGCCTCAACCGCATCGGGCTTGAGGTTGAGGGTATAGAAAACCCGGCTGATCACTTGACGGGCTTCAAGGTTGCACGCGTGCTCACCGCGGCCCCACACCCGCAGGCAGACAAGCTGCAGGTGCTGACGGTCGATTCCGGGGACGGCAATCCGTTGCAGGTCGTGTGCGGTGCACCCAATGCCCGCGCGGGGCTTGTCGGCGTGTTCGGCATTGAAGGCGCGACTGTCCCTGCCAATGGCATGGTGCTGAAAAAGACCGCCATCCGCGGCGTTGAATCGAATGGCATGATGTGCTCGGTCGCCGAACTCGAACTGGGCGACGATCATGATGGGATCATCGAGCTTCCCGCCGATGCGCCTGTCGGCATGGCCTTCGCCGAATATGCCGACGTCAATGATCCGGTGATCGATGTCGCCATCACCCCCAACCGGCAGGATTGTATGGGCGTGATGGGCATTGCGCGCGATCTGGCGGCGGCTGGCCTTGGCACGTTTAAACCGGTCGAAGTGCCCTCTATCACCGGCAACTATCCCTGCCCGATCGAAATCCGCACCGATGACCCGGAAGGCTGCCCGGCCTTTTACGGACGCGTCATTCGCGGCGTGAAGAACGGCCCCTCGCCCGACTGGATGCAGGCGCGGTTGAAGGCTGCGGGGCAGCGCCCGATTTCGGCGCTGGTCGATTGCACCAACTATTTGATGCTTGCCTGCGGACGCCCGGCGCACGCTTATGATCTGGCGCAATTGAACGGTGCGGTTGTGGCACGCCGCGCGAAAAACGGCGAGTCCGTCACAGCGCTTAATGGCAAGGAGTACACGCTCACATCGGAAATGACAGTGATCGCGGACGACAGCGGCGTGCACGACATTGCCGGTATCATGGGCGGCGAACATTCGGGCTGTTCGGATGACACCACCGATGTGTTGCTCGAAATCGCCTATTTCACGCCCGAGCGCATCGCCAGGACGGGGCAGGCGCTGGCGCTGACCTCCGATGCACGCAGTCGTTTTGAAAGGGGCGTCGATCCAGCCTTCCTTGACGATGGACTTGCGCTGCTTACCGATCTGATCGTCCAGACCTGCGGCGGTGAGCCGAGCGATGTCACCCGCGCCGGGCAACCGCCGCTGGAACGCAAGACAATCACTTATGACACCGCCCGCTGTGCGGCGCTGGGCGGCATCGATGTACCTGCGGACCGCCAAAAGGCGATATTGGAATCGCTCGGATTCGAAGTCGCAGCAGACTGGACGGTAACCGTTCCGACATGGCGCCGCGACGTCGATGGCTGGGCCGACCTGGTCGAAGAAGTTGTGCGTATCGTCGGTCTCGACAATGTGGTGTCCACCCCGCTGCCCCGCGCGGATGGCGTCGCCAAGCCGACGGCAACCCCGCAGCAAAGCCTCGAACGCAAGGTGCGCCGCGCTGCAGCTGCGCGCGGTCTGAACGAGGCAATCAACTGGTCGTTCCTGCCGCAAAAGGAAGCCGACGCTTTTGGTGGCGGCATCTGGAGTCTCGACAATCCGATTTCCGAAGACATGAAGGTCATGCGTCCCTCGCTGCTCCCCGGCCTGCTTTCCGCGGCGCGGCGCAATATGGATCGCGGTGCCTCTTCGGTGCGGCTGTTCGAAATCGGGCGGCGCTATCTGGCTGACAGTGAGCGGCTGACCTGCGGCATTGTGCTGGCGGGCGAGAAGACGCCGCGCGGTTGGGCGGCGGGCAAAGCTGCGAAGTTCGATGCCTATGATGCCAAGGCCGAAGTGCTGGCACTACTTGCCGCGGCCGGCGTTGCCACCGACAGCCTGATGGTCATGGGTGAGGCGGGAGATCATTATCATCCCGGCCAGTCGGCTACATTGCGCATGGGGCCGAAAAACGTGCTTGCAGCCTTTGGCACGCTGCACCCCGCGACCGCCAAGGCGTTTGACCTCGACGGCACCGTGATTGCCGCCGAAATCTTCCTTGATGCGATCCCAGCGAAAAAAGGCAGCGGCTTCATGCGTCCGGCCTTCACACCTCCGGCGTTGCAGGCGGTGACCCGAGACTTTGCCTTCCTCGTTCCCGATACATTGGCAGCGGGTGACCTCGTTCGCGCCATCCGTGGTTGCGATAAGGACAACATTGTCGCCGTCCGCCTGTTCGACCGCTTCGCGGGGCAGGGCGTACCTGAAGGCCAGGTCAGCCTGGCCATTGAGGTGGCGCTTCAGCCCAGCGATAAAAGCTACACCGACGAGGAGTTGAAAGCGATTAGTGATCGGGTCGTTGCAACCGCTTCCAAGCAAGGTGCGACGCTGCGCGGTTGACGCCTAGCAAGTTGTTACTTGCCAGTTCAGCCGCACTCATGCTGTTAAGGACGGATTGATGGCTTTGGCCATCCCGTCTTTACATGGAGTTCGCGGTCGTGCGGAAAAAGTCGCTCAAAAATCTGGTCATCATTCTGGCTACCGGTGCCACGGCTTGTGGCGGGGGAGGCGGAGGCGGATCGGGTGGAGGTACGGTTGTTGTGCCCCCGACCGGCAGCACACCTACGCCGCCCCCGCCACCAACCGCGTGTAGTTTGCGCAGTCGTCAGGATTTTGCCTTTTCGGTTCTCAACGAATGGTATCTGTTTCCGGAAACGCTGCCGGCTTCGCTCGATCCGTCGCCTTACAGCACGGTGGACGCCTATATTGACGCGCTCACCGCTACCGCTCGTTCGCAGGGTAGGGACCGGTTCTTCACGTACATAACCTCTATTGCCGAGGAAAACGCCTTCTTTGCGTCGGGCGCAACTGCAGGATTTGGCGTTCGTTTTGCATATCAGGGGACCCGGTTGTTCGTGATTGAGGCCTTTGAGGGCGCACCTGCCTTAACCGCAGGAATCGATCGGGGAACCGAGATAGTGGCGATCGGAACAAGCGAAACTAATCTGGTGCCGGTTGCCGACATTCTTGCTTCGCAAGGCTCCGCTGGCGTCAGCGACGCGCTCGGCCCAAGCACCGTGGGCACGACCCGCGTGCTGCGGATCAGCGACGGTGCGGGCACGCGAAATGTCACGATCACCAAAGCCGACTATAATATCGATCCACTGTCCTCACGCTACGGAGCCAAGGTGATTGACGATGGCGGGCGCCGCGTCGGTTACATCAACATGCGCACCTTCATTTCGACAGCGGATAACCAGTTGCGCACCGCCTTTGCCGATTTCCGGGCGCAGGGTATCACCAACATAGTGATCGATTTCCGCTATAATGGCGGCGGGCTTGTTTCCACGGCTGAGCTGATGGGCGACCTGCTGGGCGGCAACCGCACCACCAGCGATGTTTTTTCGGTCACCCGATTCCGGGCGTCCAAAGCATCGAATAACGAAACCCGCCGTTTCGAACCCCAGTCGCAGTCAGTAGCACCCATGAAAATTGCGTTCATCACCACCAATGCCACCGCATCTGCCAGTGAGTTGGTGATGAACAGTTTCATTCCCTATCTCGGCGTCAACGCTGCGCTGATCGGCAGCAATACATATGGCAAGCCTGTGGGACAGATTGCAGTTGACCGTTCTGCATGCGACGATCGTATTCGCGTAGTTGCCTTTGCCAAGGATAATTCTGCCGGACAGGGCGACTATTATTCGGGGCTGGCAAGCAATATGCGGACGACTTGCGCCGCTCCTGACGATATTGCTCGCCCGCTTGGCGATCCTACAGAAGCGTCGCTGCGTTCAGCACTGGATTTCATAGCCGGTCGGTCTTGTACGCCGGTTACGGCCGGGCAGCAGCAGCAAGCCGATGGTCAAAGGACGGATCGCCGGGTGGTGCCGCTGCCCAAGATACCCAATGTGGCGCAGCGCGAGGTGCCCGGGCTGTTCTGACCATCCAGAAACAAGAAAGGCCGGGGCGCAAACCCCGGCCTTTCCGTTTCACTCCTGGGAGAGGGTAGGAGTAGAAATCAGAAGCGATATTCGATGTTGAACGTCGCGGTGCGCGGCGGGCCATAGTAGCCGATGATCGAATTGCCGAACAGAGCACCCGGGAAGTTGTAACCACCGACGCGGTAGCGTTCATTGGTCAGGTTGCGCAGGTTGACCGAAAGCTTGAATACGTCATCAGGCGAGGTCCAGGCTGCCGAGGCATCGACCAGGAAATAACCGTCGGGATCGAGCGCCGGGGTCGGGATTTCGAACATATAGGCATCACTGCGCAGCGAAACTGCCGGGGTGAACGAAATCGTTCCGCCCAGCAGGTCGCCCGACGCCGTTGCCGAAACGCTGGCGGTGAATTTTGGCGTGTTCTGGAATTCGCGTGCGTTGGATACATCGACCGGGGTGGTGCCGCCGGTGATGAAGGTCAGGAATTCCTTATAATCGGCATTGGTGTAGCCGACTGCTGCATTCATCGAGAAGTTGGCTGAAGGCACAACGCGCAGTTCGAATTCCGCACCTGAAATGTCTCCGCGACCCGCATTGTCGACAAAGCTGGCAATGCCGCCTGCAAGGCTCGGCACCTGCACGGTGACCTGCTGGTTCTTATACTTCGACTTAAACAGCGCAAAGTTGGTGAACAGCGTGCGGTCGAGGAACGCGCCCTTGAAGCCAATTTCAAAGCTGTCGATGGTTTCGGGTTCATAGCCGTTGACCGTGGTCGGCGTCAGAATAGCGTCGCCGCGCATGTCGAAACCGCCCGATTTGAAACCCTTGCCGTATGAGGCGTAGATATTCGCATTGTCGTTCGGCTGATAGCTCAGCGAAATACGTGGGGTCAGCTTCTTGAAACTGCGGCTATTGGTATAATCCGAACGGATCAGGCCGGGAACGGCCGTTGCATTGCCGAACTGCGGGCTACGGATGCCGGTATAGTTGCGCCGGAATACGGTGCCGGTCTTGTCATCCTTGGTGTAGCGCAGGCCAGCCGAAAGCTTCAGCTGCTCTGTCACGTCAAAGCTGACATCGGCAAAGGCCGCGTAGCTTTTGGTCTTCACCGTTCCCGATGTCAGCGTGGTGAGATTGAGGCCACCCAATACCGTGTCAAACGCCCCGCTGGCGCGTGCGTCGAGATAGTAGAGCCCGGCAACACCTTGAATGCGGTCGCCTTCGAACAGCAGCTGTAGTTCCTGCGTGAACTGGCGGTCGTCATAGAAAGCGGGCACGTCGAGGACGGGGCCCGCGGTGTTATCGAAATCGATCAGCGTGTCGGTGTGGCCGTCGCGATAAGCCGAAATCGTCTTGAAGGTCAGTGCATCCGACAGGCCGAATTCGCCGGTCAGCGATACGCCTTGCGTTTCGACCTTATTGTCATCGCCAATGCCTGCGCGGGTGTCATAGACGCTGGCGGTGGGTTCGAAGGCTGCTACGCCACCATTGCCGACGAGACGTGTGCCGTGGCGCGGGTTCGACTTGTCGATGATCTTGTCGGCTGCGACGCGGATGAAGACATCTTCAGACGGTGCAAATTCCGCCGAAATACGGCCGGCAAGCACATCCTTGTTATAATGCTCGGCGCCCGTGGTCAGATTCTTGCCGAAACCGTCACGCTGGTACCATGCGATGGCCCCACCGATCGAGAAGGTGTCACCCAGCGGCACAGTGACCTGACCGATCAGGTCGATCTGGTTATACGCACCATAAGAGGCACGCACCTTACCGCCAAATTCGTTGCCGAGTTTGTTGGTTACATATTTGACCGCGCCGCCGATGGTGTTGCGACCATAAAGCGTGCCCTGCGGCCCGCGCAGCACTTCGACGCGTGAGACGTCAAAAATGTCGAGCACCGCACCCTGCGGGCGGGCGACATAGACGTCGTCGACATACAGGCCGACGCCGGGTTCAAAGCCCCAGAGCGGGTCTTGCTGGCCGACGCCGCGGATGAAACCGATCAGGGTCGAGTTCGAACCGCGTGCAATCTGCATCGTCATGTTCGGCGCCTTGTCTTGCAGCGCGGTGATGTCGACTGCGCCCTGGGCAGCAAGCGTGTCGCCCGAAATGGCGGTCATCGAAATCGGAACGTCGAGCAGGCTTTCCTCACGACGGCGGGCGGTAACGATGATTTCACCACCACCTTCGCCTTCGTCGGCGGTAGCTTCATCTTGCGCCCAAACGGGGCTGGACAAAGTGGTGACGCTGCCAAGGGCGATTCCCGACAACAGGATTGCGCGCGTAAATGATTGGAATTTCATGATATCCTCTCTTCCGTACATCTAAATATGCGGCTGTCCCGCTATTTTCTGCTTGCTCCATACTGAAAGTTGAACCATCTTTCAACTTCTGGAAGAGGAATTTTGCAAATGGTCGCCGTGCGTGGCATGGATGCAACAATGACGGGGGAAGACAAGGCACCGCGCACCGAACGCGGCCGTCGCACATTGCGTGCCTTGCTGGATGCTGCCCGCGCCGAATTTGGCGAAAAGGGCTTCCATGACAGCTCGGTGGTCAGCATCACGAGCCGCGCCGGGGTCGCGCTCGGCAGCTTCTACACCTATTTCGATTCGAAAGAATCGCTGTTCCGCGCGCTGGTCAAGGACATGTCGGGGCAGGTGCGCGATTATGTTGCACCTGTGCTTGCGGGCGAAGGAGACCAGATCGATGCGGAAGGCCGGGCGCTCTCCGCCTTCCTGTCCTTCGCGCGGCAGCATAAGGAAATCTACCGGATCATCGACGAAGCCGAATTCGTCGCCCCCGATGCCTGGCAGGCGCATTATGGCACTACCGTCGACCGCATTTTTGATCGTCTGAAGGCTGCCGAAGCGCGCGGTGAGATCGGTGGTCCGGTCGATGAAGCCCATGCCTGGGCGATCATGGGGATGAACGTCTTCCTCGGGCTGCGTTATGGCGTATTGGGCGAAGAGCGTGCTGTCGGCGAAATTGCCGATGTGGTGAACACAATGCTGCGCGATGGTTTGACCAAGCGCTAGACTGCCCAACGGCGGATCAGATTGTGGTACAGCTTCGTCAGCCGCAGCACTTGCGCATCATCGCCGCCGCGCTCGGCAGTCAGTGTCTGCACAGACTGATCGAGATCGAACAGCGCCTCACGTGCGCCGCCGTCGCGGACCAACGATTCGAGCCAGAAGAAACTGGCGATGCGCTCACCGCGCGTCACCTCGGTTACATGGTGCAGGCTGGTTGAGGGGTAGAGCAGCATGTCGCCCGCCTCCAGCTTATACGCGACGCGTCCGAAATCGCCTTCGATCGATAATTCGCCGCCGTCATAGTCTGCAGGGTCGTTGAGGAACAATGTTGCCGACAGGTCGGTGCGCATCTGCGTACCGTCGGGAAGTAACCGGATGGCGTTGTCGACATGGTCGCCAAAGCCTTCGCCCACGCCATAGCGGTTAAACAATGGCGGGAAGACCCGTTTGGGCAGGGCGGCGGACAGGAACAGCTGTGATCGGGCGAGCCCTTCCTGCACCACTATCCGGGCATGGGCTGCGGCTTCGCCTGCCTCGGGCAATTGGCGGTTGTGCTTGGCGAGCGCGGCGCCGGCCCCGCTGGTCACATTGCCGTCGACCCATTCCGCAGCGGCTATCGTGCGGCCAAGCGCCCTTGCCTGTTCGCGGTCGAGCAGCTGCGGAATGACAATTAGCATGGATATTTGTCCTAATAAATTTGCGGCAAAGTTGAATTAAGTCTCGTATCTTGTCACCCCCGCGAAGGCGGGGGGCCATCGCCGATGAAGGAAATTTCAACGTCCGGTGATGGATTCCCGCCTTCGCGGGAATGACGAGATTAGGAAATCTTTATATATTTACCCGTGCCCGAAGAGGAGCCTCCTAGCTTACATCTTCACGGCAAGCGTCAGGAATGCCGATCGCCCGGGGGCGATATAGGCGAAGGGGCTGCCTGATCGATAAATCGCATCATAATAGCGTTTGTCGGTCAGGTTGTTGACGTTCACCCGCGCTTCGAGCCATTCGGTCGGCTTGAAACGGGCGATGGCATCCAACCGGACATAGTCAGGCACATGGGCATTGCCTGCAGCCAGGCTGCCGCCGAAAATCTTGCTTTGATAATGCACTTGACCGCCGACCTCGACATGATCTCCCAGCATCACCGTCGCCAGCAAATTGGCGCTGTGCTTCGGGATGTTGGCGAATGGCCGACCGACATTGGCTGCATTTACCGATTCGACGATCGTGGCGTCGGTATAGGTGTAGCCGCCGAACAGTTGCAGCACGTCAAAAAGTGTGCCGTTGACGCCCAGCTCGACACCGCGTGAGCGCAGCTTGCCTACCAGTTCATAGACATTGCCGCCAATATTCTCGCGCGCATTGGCCTTGGTGATCTGGAAAGCTGCAGCAGTCAGCAGCAGGTTGCCGTCAGGGGTTTCCCATTTCACCCCGCCTTCCCATGCACGGTTGCGTTCGGGTGCCAGATTCTGGGTCTGCGCGGCGATGCCGTCATAGGAGATGCCGTTACCGTCAAGCTGTTCACCCGACGGGTTTGAGGAGGTAGCGAAGGAGGCATAGAGCGTCAGAAATTCGCTCGGCTTCCAGGTCAGACTGCCCTGATAGTTGGCAAACTGCACATTGTTGCGCAGCACGGTTGCAGTGGGCAGCCCGTTGCTTTGGTAGCGCAGCGAATAGCCATCGAGGCGGGCGCCAACCGTCGCCCAGATTTGCGGAGTGAATTTGATCGTATCGATGACATAGGCCGACAGCGATTCGACCGAAACTTTGGTCGGGCCATTCGCCGCATTGGCATATACCGGGATCGTGTAGCCGAGCACCGGGTCGGGGTTGAGCAAATTGCGGATATAGGTGGATGGCGTAGAGATGACATTGCCCGCCGAATCTTCGACAAAGGCGTCGATCAACAGTGGCAGCGTGCTGACTTTTTCCTTCGCATATTCGCCGCCAATGACGAGTATATGCTTGATACCGCCGGTTTCGAAACGTGCAGTGGCATCGGTGACATTGGCGACGTAACGGTTGGTGCCGAAACGGCGCTGGCCACCTGCGGTGATCGTGTAATTGGCCTCTCCCACATCGACGCCGGTCGCGGGGCATGCGCCCGTTGCGGTTCGGGCAAAGCGGCAAACCGATCCGGGGGTGCCGACCAGATAACGGTTATAGGTTTCGCCCATACGGGTGACCGAACGGAAGCTGAGATTGTCAATAGGATCGAAATCGATGCGGATAGTGCCGACATCCGCCCCATTTTCGATGAAATCGCGACCGATCACGCCATAGAAATTGTCGCGGTCAACTTTGTAGGGCTGTTGTGTTGTCGTATCGAACGGATGGCCGAAATCGGGGATGCCCTGCATGCGGTAGAGATAATAGTCCGCGGTCAGGCTCAGCGTATCGGTCGCCTGCCAGAAGGCGGAGATCGCGCCGCCATATTTTTCCTGGTTCACATAATCGCGGCCCGGTGTGTCGCTATTCTGGTACAGGCCGTTGACGCGAACAGCCATACGATCATTGAGCGCGATGTTGATATCTGCGGCTCCGCGCCAATAATTTTCGGTTCCGATTCCGGCTTCGACATGGGTGTAGGTGTCGGTGACCTGCGGGCGTTTGGATTCGAGGCTGACGAGGCCGCCGGTTGTACCGCGTCCGCCGAAGCTACCCGATGGGCCCTTCACAATCTCGATCTGCTCGACCGCGAATATATCACGGCTGGTCACGCCTGGGTCGCGCAGGCCGTCGATATAGACGTCGTTGCGCGCTTCGAACCCGCGGATGAAGATGCGGTCGCCAAAGGCATTGCCGCCTTCACCGGTGCCCAAAGTGACGCCGGGGGTGGACCGCACGACTTCGCGAAAGCTGTTGGCGCCCAGATCCTCGATCACTTCCTTCGGGATGGCGATGACTGTTTTCGGGGTGTCGCGCAGCTCTTCGGTGAATTTGTCATTCTGCGATTTTTCGACCTTATAGGGTGCATTCGGATTGGCGTTGGGGTTGGCAGCCTCGATCCGCGAACCCGTCACGACAATCGGTGCGCGGCCCGAGGCCGCCTCTTCATCCAGCATTTCTGCATGCGCCGCAGCGGGGATGATAGCCGCCGACAGCACCGCGCCCAGCAGCGCTCCACGCTCCAGCAGCGCTCCACGCTCCAGCAGCGCGGGCTTGGCTGGCGGTATCGAATTGGCGCGAACGGACGTTCCGGTTGTGGACACGGACATGGCTTCCCCTTTATTGAGATTGAATTGCAATAACGTCGCAATTGCGAATCATTTGCAATTAGTCAACCCAAAAAGAGACCCGGGACGCCCACAAGGAACAAAACATAGGTCAGGTGTTTCTGGATTGTTGCCGCCAACCCCGCTATGCGCCCCGCCTATGACGACTGCACCATGGGCCAAACGCCGCACCTTTGCGATCATCTCGCACCCTGACGCGGGTAAGACCACGCTGACCGAGAAACTGCTGCTGCAAGGCGGCGCTATCCACCTGGCTGGCGAGGTCAAGGCGCGCGGGGCTGCCCGTCGTGCGCGTTCGGACTGGATGAAGATCGAACAGCAGCGCGGTATTTCTGTTACATCGTCGGTGATGACGTTCGAGAAAGACGGCATCGTCTTCAATCTGCTCGATACGCCGGGGCACGAAGACTTCTCCGAAGATACCTACCGGACACTGACCGCGGTCGATTCCGCGATCATGGTGATCGATGCCGCCAAGGGGATCGAGCCACAGACGCTCAAACTGTTCGAGGTTTGCCGCTTGCGCAGCGTGCCGATTATCACCTTTGTCAACAAGGTCGACCGCGAGGGCCGCCCCTGCTTCGAAATCCTTGACGAGGTTGCCGACAAACTCGCGCTCGATGTCTGCCCGATGAGCTGGCCGGTCGGTATGGGTGGAGAGTTTGAAGGCATTTTCGATTTCGCCAGCGGCAGGCTCACCCAGCCCAGCGGCGACAGCAAGGCCTATGAGGGCAAATCGAGCCAGCACAGCGGCATCGACGATCCATCGCTCGCGGAGAAATTGTCGGCCCAAGGCCTTGCTAAATTCCGCGAGGAGGCCGAACTGGCGCAGGCGGGCTATGCGTCATTCGATCTGGAGGCCTATCGCCATGGCGATCTGACCCCGGTCTATTTCGGCTCGGCGCTGAAAGAATTCGGGATTGAGGAAATGATCGCCGCCATCGCCCAATTCGCGCCGCCGCCGCGCCCGCAGCCGAGCGAAGCGGGCACGATCACGCCGGATAACAATGAAGTCACCGGCTTCATCTTCAAGGTGCAGGCCAATATGGACCCACAGCACCGCGACCGCATCGCCTTCATGCGGCTGTGTTCGGGCACTTTCAAACGCGGCATGAAGCTGACGCCGTCGGGGCTTGGCAAACCGGTTGCAATCCATTCGCCAATCCTGTTCTTTGCGCAAGACCGCGAGATTGCCGACACCGCCGAGCCCGGCGACATCATCGGTATTCCCAACCATGGTACGCTGCGCGTCGGTGATACGCTGAGCGAGAAAAATGGCGTGCGCTTCACTGGCCTGCCCAATTTCGCGCCGGAAATCCTCCGCCGCGTCGTGCTGCGCGACCCGACCAAGACCAAACAGTTGCGTAAGGCGCTCGACGATCTTTCGGAAGAAGGCGTCATACAGGTTTTCTATCCGGAGATCGGTTCGAACTGGGTGGTCGGCGTGGTCGGCCAGCTCCAGCTTGACGTTCTGATTTCACGTCTGGAGGCAGAGTATAAGGTCGACGCCTTCCTCGAACCCGCGCCGTACGACACCGCCCGCTGGTTGAACGGCAGCGATGCCGCGCTCAAGGCCTTTGCCCAATTCAACGCTGGCAATATGGCCAAGGATCGCGATGGCAACCCGGTCTTCATGGCCCGCTCGTCATGGGATGTCGGTTATCAGCAGGAAAAGCATCCCGATCTGGTTTTCAGTGCAACCAAGGAGCGGTAACGAAAAACACCGCAGCGCTGAGCCTGTCGAAGCACGTCCCTAGGTTTCAAATTCCGTTTCTGACTGAGAGCCGCCCTTCGACAGGCTCAGGGCTACGGTTGGTTGGACAAACTAAGCCGCAGGCCTGACCTCCACCGGCACGCCGGAAAAGGCGGCATTGCCTGACAAGGGATCGAGCGCATCTTCCTCGGTCAGGTCGTTGATGCTGGCCCCGGCATGCGCTTGTGCCACCGCCATCGAAACGCCTGGCAGATTATGCCCCCAGCCATGCGGGATCGAAACCGTGCCGGGCATCATGTCGTCGGTAACCTCAACCGGCAGTTTAATCGCACCGCTTTTGGACGAGATTTCCGCCAACGACCCATCGCCAAGATTGCGCGCGCGGGCATCGTCGGGGTGGATCATCAGTGTGCATCGCTCGGGTCCCTTCACAAGGCGTGGGCTATTGTGCAGCCAGCTGTTGTTAGACCGCACATGCCGCCGCCCGATCAGCCGCAACCGGTCATCATTGGCGTGCGCCAGTGTCCCGTGCAGGCGTTCGAGATCAGCAATCAGATTGGCAGGGGCGCAATCAATGCGCTTGGTCGGGGTGCGCAGCCTTTCCGGGAAACGTCCGGCCTGTAACGGCCCGAAGTCCTTGCCGCTCGGCTCGGCTTCCACTTCCGCCAGCGACACGCCATAGGGCCCTGCCTTGAGCAGATTGTCCAGCAATTCACGCGGCGTGGCCCGTTCAATGGGCACGCCCGAAATCGCTTCGGCCAGCTTGCGGATGATCTGCCAGTCGTGCAGCGACCCTTCCTCGGCCTCGAACAATGGTTTGGAGAATTTGCCAAAGTTCCGGATCGCGATCGGAAGAAGGAACAGTCCATAATGCTCACGCTCGAGCGGCCCTACCGGTGGCAGGATGTAATGCGCGCGGCGGCTGGTGGCGTTGCGGTACATATCAATCGAGACCATCAGCTCGAGGCCCTCGAGCGCCGCATCGAGCCGTCGGCCATTGGGCGTCGACAGCACCGGGTTGCCTGCAACGGCAAACAGCGCTTTGATCTGACCCTCGCCCGGCGTTTCGATTTCCTCTGCCAGCGCGGCGGCGGGAAATTCCCCCATCACCAGCGGGTGGCCCGACACGCGCGAATGGCGTCGCCCGATCGAGCCCGGCCCTGCCATCGCAACGGTATCGACCAAAGGCGTCGGGAAGAGCAGCCCGCCCTCGCGGTCCAACTGGCCCGAGGCGATGTTTATGAGCGCGATCAACCAGGCGTTCAATGTGCCAAAGCTCTGCGTCGCGGCACCGATGCGCCCATAAAGCGCCGCTGGCCCCTTCACCATGCGATCCGCCAACCACTCGATGTCACCAAGAGCCACCCCGGTCTGCGCCGCACAAGTGGCGCTATCAAAGCCCGATAGCGCATCGGCCACCGCATCCAGATTGTCGACATAATCGGGCAGGGCGGGCCGCTCCGGATGCGCGAGCACAGCTTGCAGCAGGGCGACCAGCAGCAACCCGTCAGTGGCCGGCCGGATGAACAGATGCCGGTCGGCAATCTTCGCGGTCTCTGTGCGCCGCGGATCGATGACGAACAACTGCCCGCCGCGCTTCTGCAGCGCCTTCGCCCGGTTGCGGAAATCGGGAACGGTCCACACGCTGCCGTTCGATGCCATCGGATTGCCGCCCAATATGATCATCGTTTCGGTGCGGTCGATATCAGGCACGCCCCACAAACCTGAATGCCCGAACAGGGCAAGATTCGCGACCATATGCGGCATCTGGTCAACGGTGCTTGCCGAATAGATAGTCTTCAGCCCCAGCGCTTTTTTGAGCTCACCCGAAACCAGCGAATTGGCATAACTGTGCGCATTGGGGTTGCCGATATACATCGCCGCACCGCTGGCATCGCGCGCCAATATTGCGCGGGTACGCTCACCGATTTCGGCAAGGGCCCGATCCCAGCTGATTTCCTCCCAAGCTTCGCCATTGCGCTTCAGCGGGTTGCGCAAGCGATCAGGGTCATTCTGCAAATCTGCAAGCGCCGTTGCCTTGGGGCAGATATGCCCGCGCGACAGTGCGTTATCGGGATCGCCCTTGATCGAGATTATGTCGCGCCCTTCGGCGGTGACGATGATCCCGCAATTGGCTTCGCAAATGCTGCAGGTGCGGTGGTGTGTGGTGGGCATGATCGACTCTCTCCTCAATGGGCAGGCTATCCGGTTTGATGGGGGATGCAAGGGTTTGGCGGCTTGACGATCCGCTTAGCTTGCCGCACTCCGGTCGAAAGACCAACATTCCCTTCCCGCGCGCGGGAGGGGTTAGGGGAGGGCCTGAGAAGGAGCGCCGAATTCTGGCCCTCCCCCGGCCCCTCCCGCAGGCGGGAGGGGAGAAGAAAATGACTGATCATATCCTCGTCATCGACGAAGGGACCACGTCGACGCGCGCGATGCTGTTTGCCAAGGATGGCACATGTCTGGGCAGCGCGCAGCGCCCGTTGACGCAGCATTACCCTGCCCCCGGACTGGTCGAGCACGACGCCGCCGAAATATGGGGCCTCACGCTCGAATGCGCGCGCGAGATGGTGGCGCAAGCGGGCGGGGCGCATGCCATTGCCGGTATCGGTATTACCAACCAGCGCGAGACGGTGGTTTTTTGGGATCGTCGCACAGGGGAACCACTGTCGCGCGCGATTGTCTGGCAGGACCGGCGCACGGCGGAGATGTGCGAGGCGCTGAAGGCCGCAGGCCATGAAGCTGATGTGCAGGCGAAGACGGGGCTGTTGCTCGACCCCTATTTCTCAGGATCGAAAATCGGTTGGGCGCTCAAAAACTGGCCGCAGCTAAAAGCGGCAGGGGAGCATCTCGCGGTCGGCACCATTGAAAGCTATCTTGTCTATCGCCTGACGGGCGGCAAGGTGCATGTGTCGGACGCCAGCAATGCCAGCCGCACCGCGTTGATGGCAATCGGCAGCGGCGATTGGGATGATGGCCTCCTTAGCCTGTTCGGTGTTCCGCGTTCCATCCTGCCCGAAATCTGCGACAGCGCGGGCCAATTGGGCATGACCGATACCAGCCTGTTCGGCGCACCCATTGCGATCACCGGAATGGCGGGGGACCAGCAGGCGGCGCTGATCGGGCAAAGCTGCCTTGAGCCCGGCCAGACCAAGGCGACCTTTGGCACCGGTGCCTTCGTGCTGACCCAGACGGGGCGGAGCCTGCCCAAATCGACCAATAGGTTGCTCGCGACCATTGCATGGCAGCTTGGTGGGGAGCGGCATTATGCCCTCGAAGGGTCGGTCTTTGTCGCCGGCAGCCTGATCCAGTGGCTGCGTGATGATCTCGGCCTGATCGATGCCTCACCCGATACCGAGCCGCTGGCGCGCAGTGTCGAGGATAATGGCGGCGTCTATCTTGTCCCCGCACTGTCGGGCCTCGGCGCGCCGCACTGGCAACCGCATGCACGTGCCGCGATCCACGGCCTGACCTTTGCAGCAAAAAAAGCGCATGTCGCGCGCGCCGCACTGGAGGCTATGGCGCACCAGACCCACGATCTCAAAACCGCCTTCGCCGCCGACGGGGCCGACTGGGCCGAACTGCGTGTCGATGGTGGCATGGTTTCAAACGGCTGGATGGTGCAGGATCTCGCGGACATTTTGGCGGTCGAGGTCGAACGCCCCGATTTCGTTGAGACCACCGCATTGGGCGCGGCGATGCTGGCAGGTGTCGGGGCAGGGCTTTACGGTTCGCTTGCGGAGGCATCGGTGATGCGCGGCAAGGTTGGCCGGTTCAGCCCTGCAATGGATGGCGTTGCGCGGCAGGCGCGGCTAACAGGGTGGAAGGATGCGCTGGGGCGGGTTCTCGCCTAACGCCCCATCTTCTTCGCGCGACGCCGCTGCACGCTCGAACCAATCCCCATCGCCTCGCGATATTTGGCGACGGTGCGGCGGGCTATGTCGAAGCCTTTTCCCTTGAGCATGTCGACCAGCGTGTCGTCGGAAAGGATATCGTTGGGGGCCTCTGCATCGATCAGTGTCTTGATCGCGGCCTTTACCGCCTCTGCCGATGCACCATCGCCATCGGCCGAACCGACACCGCTTGAGAAGAAATATTTGAGGTCGAACAGACCTCTGCTGCAATGCAGATATTTGTTGCTGGTGACACGGCTGACGGTCGATTCGTGCATGTCGATCGCTTCCGCGACCTGCCGCAAGGTCAGTGGCTTCAACCGCGAGACACCTTCGCGGAAAAACCCTTCCTGCTGCTTCACAATTTCCTGCGCGACCTTCATGATCGTGCGCTGGCGTTGGTCCATCGCCTTGATCAGCCAGTTGGCGTCGGCCAGCGCCTCGTTGAGCCAGTTGTTCGCCGCCTTGTTGCTGCCTCCGCCGCCCATTTCGGAATAATAGCTGCGGTTGACCAGCAGCCGCGGCAGGTTGGCACTGTTAAGCTCGATCGCCCAGCCTTTGCGTTGCGCGGTCACGAAAATGTCGGGCGTTACAGCCATCGCCGCATCGTCGCTGTCAAAGCGCAGGCCGGGCTTGGGATCATAGCTGCGCAGTTCGATCAGCATGTCGCGCAGATCCTCATCGTCGACACGGCACAGCCGCTTGAGCTGATCGAAACTACCGCGCGCGACCAGATCGAGATTGTCGATCAGCCGCGCCATGCAGGGGTCGTAACGATCTGCCTCTTTTGCCTGCAGTGCAATGCATTCGGCGAGGTCGCGCGCCCCGACGCCGGTCGGATCGAAAGTCTGCAACAGCGCCAGCGCTTCCTCCATTTCCGCCAATGGCACACCCAGTCGATAGGCGATGCCCATGAGGTCCGCGCCTAGCCAGCCTGAAGGCTCGATATGTTCGATCAACTGTTCGAGCAGTAGCAATTGCCTGCCAGAGGCCGAGGAGCCCGCTTGCTGCATCAGATGTTCGCGCAATGAGATGTCGGGAGCCGCAAAGGCATCGAAATCCGGACCTTCGCCAAAGTCCGATCCGCGCCCCTCGATGCCGTTCATTCCCAGCATCCCATCGGCCCCTGCACCGCCACCCTCACCGGGTTCGAATGTCTCGTTCGAAAAATCGGTGTCGAGCGCTTCACCCCCGGTGCCGAAATCACCGTCGTTCATCAACTGGTCGCTGCCGAGATTTTCGGTTGAAGGGGGTGTTTCTGCGATGTCTGGCGCATCCGCTTCGCCAGCATTATCGCCCGATGCCATTTCGAGAAGCGGATTGCGCTCAAGCTCTTCAGCGATGAAGCTTTCGATTTCGAGCGATGACAGCGCAAGCAGTTTGATCGCCTGCTGCAGCTGCGGCGTCATCACCAGCGACTGGGTCTGCCGAAGATCAAGGCGGGGGGCTAAGGCCATTTCCGGGTCAGCCGATAAGGGATGCAGTCACGCGCGCCACCAGTGCTAACTCACATCTCAAACCCTTCGCCAAGGTAAAGCCTGCGCACATTGGCATCCTTGACCAGATCCTCGGGCGATCCGGCGAACAGCACCTGCCCGCCGTAGATGATGCAGGCACGGTCGACGATGTCGAGCGTTTCACGGACATTATGGTCGGTTATCAACACGCCGATGCCGCGCTTTTTCAGGTCTTTTACCAGATCGCGAATGTCATTGATCGAGATCGGGTCGATCCCGGCAAAAGGTTCATCGAGCAGGATTATTGACGGGTTCGCCGCCAATGCACGGGCAATCTCGCAGCGCCGCCGTTCGCCACCCGACAGCGCCATTGCAGAGGCCGCGCGCAGCCGCGTGAGGCCGAATTCGTCGAGCAGCTGTTCAAGCCGCGCTTCGCGCGCGCTCTTGTCGGGCTCGGCGAGTTCCAGCACCGCCATGATATTCTGTTCGACCGAAAGCCCGCGAAAGATTGAGGTTTCTTGTGGCAGATAGCCCAAACCCAAAATCGCGCGGCGATACATGGGTAGGCGGGTGATATCCTCACCGTTGAGCATGATGCGGCCCGAGTCCGGTTTCACCAGCCCCATTACCGAGTAGAAACAGGTAGTCTTTCCTGCACCATTGGGGCCCAGCAGGCCGACGACTTCACCCTTCGCCACCGAGAGCGAAACATCGGTCAGCACTGCGCGCTTGTCATAGCTTTTGGCGATCGACACTACGGCCAGACCCGTCGAAAGACCTTCTTCGGTCAAAGCGCTTGCCGGCGTTTCGTGCCGGTGCATATCATCGCCCATGGTCTGTTCGAGGCTCATCCCGTATTCGTCCTTTTATCTTCGAACAGTGCTTATACCGCAAAAAGCATCAAGAAAAGCGCACAATGCCCGCAATTGGCAGGATTTGTGCATGGCGCTTTGCCGGATTGATCCGGAACGGTTCAATTTTTGCGTTGCGGGACCGTGAATGTGCCGGTGACGCGGCCTTTGCTGCTTGTGGAAGATGCGCCGCCGGTGATGGTCGAACGACCAGCATTCAAATCGATCACAATACGCCCGCCGCTCAAACGGTTTGCACCTTGAGTCAGGCGGACATTGCCTATCAATGTGATAAGGTTGGATCCCAGATCATATATGGCGGCATCACTGGTAGCGCGCAAATCATCCTTGGTGATTGTTACCCCGCCCACGGCGTCGAGCCTGTTCACATCAATCCCGCCATTGCTGGTATAAGCCGCTGTCACGCGGGAGGCTCGCATCGTCAGACCAGCCTGGGTGGCGGTGACGCCACCTGTCAGGATCACGCGATCAGCCCTGTCCTGCAACTCAATCGCGCCTGCATCAAAATCGACCGGTGCGTTGCTGTTGTGGTTTCGGATGACCTGTGCGGGCGCCGCGACCGATAACAGGGCCGCAGTTCCCAATGCGCTGGCCAGCAAGATCGGCAGGAAAGTTTTTGACATGGTCGCCCTATCTAATCGCATTCTGGTTGATGCGCAAATGCGCGCCGCCTTCAAGCCGTACAATACGCGCATCAACATCGGCCCGTAACTTGCCTGCACTGAAAGTGCCGACCTTCATCGCGCCATTGACTGGCCCGAAGCTCTCAATCTGCCGGGTCTTCATCGCGAATTCGACATTGTTTGCGGTAACACTGAATCCGTCTCCACTGGTGTAGGACAGCGGCCCTTCAACGCGAACTTTTTCGGTTTCGAGATTATAATAGCCCTGACCTGCAACCAGTTGCGCGGGGCCGCCTGCCATCAGGATTTGCCCCGACAAGTCGGTCAGCCGGATGATCGGTTCCGCTGAGCTTTTCTGCACTGCACTGCCGCCGCGAAGCGTGAAGGGGCGCCCTTGGCTGTCTTCGCCGCGATACATGGCGTTGGTCAGCCGCAAGCGCTCTTTGGCCATATTAACCTCGTCCTTTGCCAGTACGAAGCTCATTTCCTGCGTATTCGAAAATGGGCTGACCACCAACATTGCAACCAACACGCCGATGATGCTGGGCAATGCAACGCGAAGAATCCGCACCAGCCGGTCATGTCGACCGCCGGGAGCGGCAAAAAACTGCCGCAATGTGCGTTCTCGGTCTGCCTGCTCGGACATAGGCGGTTTTACAGTCTCCGGTCGATGAACAAGGTTTTAGCTGTGGGCGAAAATATCGTCTTCGGGCCAGCCCATCAGGTCGAGTCGCGCCCGGTGCGGCAGAAAATCGAAACAGGCCTGCGCCATTTCGGTGCGGCCTTCGCGTTCGAGCCGGATAACGAATTCGGCATGCAGGCGGTGCAGGAAGCGCACATCGCTGGCTGCATAATCCTTTTGCGCCTCGCTCAGGACCGGCCCACCCCAGTCGCTCGATTGTTGTTGTTTCGAAATGTCGGTGGACAAAAGCTCCTTCACCAATTCTTTCAACCCATGGCGATCGGTAAATGTACGGGTGAGACGCGAGGCAATTTTGGTGCAGAACAGCGGGGTCGCCGTCACCTTCAGATAATATTCAATTGCGGCCAGATCGAAGCGAGCAAAGTGAAACAATTTCAATCGGTTGGGATCGCCCAAAATCGCTTTAAGATTGGGCGCGGCATAGGTGCTGCCGGGAGCAAAACGGATCAGATGCTCATCGCCGCTACCATCGGATATCTGCAGCAAACACAACCTGTCGCGCAATGTGTTCAGACCCATGGTTTCGGTATCGACCGCAAGGGCAGAGCTGCCTTGCAGTACGCCATCAGGCAGGTCTTCTTCATGAAGGAAAACGCTCATCCGCGCTCAAGCTTTCTCTAATCGGTTAATATGCCAATCCCTCTGCCCCAGCCGCGTCGTCAAGGCAAGTTTTACGGCTTTTACGCCGATTTAGGATTGGTGCATTATTTGCTATCGCGCTTTTCGTGCATAGGGTATAGCCTGCCATTGCGGGGCCAGTGGCATGTCGCGGGAAATGCGGGGTATTCGTCCTATTCTGCATGGATGGAAATTGGCGGGCGACGGGAAAGTATTAGTTCGAACATGAGTTTCAATGACAAGCGTCGTGGCCGTGGCCGTGACAAGCGCGATCGTTTTGGTGACGACAATTTCGGTTTTGACGCCCCCTCATTCCCTGGTGAATTGAGAGGTGGCGAGCGCCCCAGCGGCGGCTTTGGCGGTCCCCGCGGCGGCGGTGGTGGCTTCGGTGGCGGAGGCGGCGGTGGTTTCCGCGGTGGCGCTCCCCGGGCCCCTTCAATGCCCGCCCAGGTGGTTGGCGAAGGCAAAGGCGTTGTCAAATTCTTCAATAATCAGAAGGGCTTCGGCTTTATCCAGGTTGATGATCGCCCCGATGACGTATTCGTGCACATCAGCGCTGTCGAGCAAGCCGGCCTGACTGGCTTGGCCGAAGGGCAACCGCTCGAATTCACGCTTGTCGATCGCGGTGGCAAAGTATCGGCGACCGATCTTGTGATCGACGGCGATCCGCTTCCGGTTCCAGAGCGCGCACCGCGTCCCGAGCGTAGCGGTTTCGATCGTGATCGCGGTGGCGATCGTGGTGGCTTCCAGCGCGGCGGCGATCGCGATGGCGGCTTCCAGCGTGGACCGATGCGCGAATCGACTGGCGAACGCGCAAATGGCACTGTCAAATTCTTCAACGACATGAAGGGATTTGGCTTCATCCAGCGTGACGATGGCGGCGAAGATGTGTTCGTGCACATTTCCGCGCTTGAGCGTTCGGGTGTTGGCCAAGTGACGCAGAATGACCGTCTGGCATTCGACATCGAAGTCGATCGTCGCGGCAAATATTCGGCGACCAATGTAGAGCGTCTGGCTGAATAAGGCTTGGCTTACCGCTGATACGAAAAGGGCCTCTTTCGAGGCCCTTTTTGTTTGCGGGTTCAGCCGATTGTTTGTGTCAGGAACCATTCACGCTGTTGGGCTTGATCTGTCCAGTCGTCGAGCATTCCGTCGGTTGCATTGTCACCGGCTTCACTGGCGAGCTCTTTAACCGATTTCAAAGTATTGATCAGCGCCTTGTTGTCGGACAGCAACTCCTTGAGCATCGCGTCAGCGGATAAGCCGTCCTCGTCATTGTCCTTCATTGACTGCTTGGCGGTAATGTCACCAATTGAGGTCAAAGTCCGTTGCCCCAATTTGCGAACCCGCTCAGCGATCAGGTCTGTCGTGCCGATCAGTTCGGTCGCATGTTCGTCGAACAACAGATGATATTCGCGAAAATGCGGCCCTGAAACATGCCAGTGGAAGTTCTTGGTCTTCAGATATAGCGCAAAATAGTCGGCAAGCAGTCGGTTCAGCGCTGCTGCGAGCGCAGTTGTGCTGTTATTTCCCATCTAAAATCTCCTTCAGAGCGTATGACAGGAATATGGTGTCTGGCCGCGCCGAATGCCAATGCGAAATCTTTGCTACGCTAATCGATTCATCGTGTAGGAACAGGCACCTCACCACTATAATCATAAAAACCGCGCTTGGTCTTACGACCCAGCCAACCGGCCTCGACATATTTGACCAGCAGAGGGGCAGGGCGGTATTTGGAATCCCCTGTGGTGTCGTGCAGCACCTTGATGATCTCGAAACAGGTATCGAGCCCGATGAAATCGGCGAGCGTCAGCGGGCCCATCGGGTGGTTCAGACCAATCTGGCAGGCCATGTCGATATCGCGGATTGATGCCACGCCCTCACCCAAGGAAAAGCAGGCTTCATTGAGCATCGGCATCAATATGCGATTGACGATAAAGCCTGGAACATCCTCGGCAAAGACCATCGATTTGCCCAGCGCGTCACCGAACATTTTGACTTTTTCAACGGTCTGTTCCGATGTGGCAAGCCCGCGGATGACCTCGATCAGCCCCATGATCGGCACCGGATTGAAGAAGTGCACACCGATAAAGCGCGCCGGATCGGGTGACGATTGCGCCATGCGGGTGATGGGAATGGACGAGGTATTGGTCGCCAGAACCGCCTGATGGCCGAGCACCTTGCCCACTTCGTCGAAAATCTTGCGCTTGATGTCCTCACGCTCGGTGGCGGCTTCGATCACCAGCCCGGCTGAAGCCATCGGTTCATAGCTGGCGACAGGTTCGATGCGCGCAATGATCTGCTCGGCTTCGGCGGCGCCGATCTTTTCGCGCTCAACAAGGCGATGGATCGCTTTTGCGATGCCATCCTTGCCCGCCTTAGCACGGTCCATATCTATGTCGGAAAGCAGCACATGATAACCCGCTGCCGCGCTGACCTGTGCGATGCCCGCACCCATCTGACCTGCCCCGATAACTGCAACTGACCGCATGCTGACGACCCTTTCGAATATGTTCGGCGCCCCCCTAGCGCAGCCGGACGGTTCACGATAGACTGTTTGCCATGAGCTTGCCGTTCGCAAAATTCCTCTTTGTCGCTTCGGTGCTGGCCGCTTCGTCACATGCCGCGCCAATCGAACCGGGCAAGCAGTTCTTCCATAAAGACTGGGCTGCCGCCTGCGACAACGTCTATTCGTGCGAGGCGCTGTCGCTTGCACCCGAAGTTGACGGTGGCGACACCGCCCCAGCCATCCTGATCAGTCGGGAATCGCCCAATGAAGCGGTCACGGTGAAAATCTCGCTCGTGGCCCCCTCTGGGAACAGTTACCGCATCTTGATCGACGGTCGTGAAGTTGACCGTGGCGCACTTGCGCAAGGCGAGTGGTCGATCATTGGTTCGGTTGCTGACTCGCTCAAACTGGCGCGTTCGATCGGTCGGGGGCGAAACATGGTCATTCGCGGGGATGATGGAACTGTCTTGGGCAAGCGTACGCTCAAAGGTTCTGCTGCCGCGCTGATCCATATCGACATGATGCAAAACCGTGCACGCACGCGTACTGCGCTGTTCCTTGTCGGGCGGCGCGAACAGGCTGCAAGATCGGTTGCGCTGCCGGTCATAACCGCCACCCGCATCGGCAAACAGTCAGCGGTTCCTGATGCCGGAACGATCATTGGCATGGTGGAAAATGCGAAATGTTCAAGCGATAGTTCGACCGTAACCGAAAACAGCGCCGTCAGCCTTGGCAAGAAAGATAGTCGGCACAGGGTGCTGCTTCAGGTCAGTTGCGGCACAGGAGCCTATAACATGGCGGTTGCCCCTTATGTGGGCAGCTCAGCGGATGGCAAGAAATGGGCCTTCGCTCCGGCGCGGTTCGATTATCCGGATCAGGCCGATGAAGGGATGGACGGAGTGAAGCTGCTTTCCAACCCGAGTTGGGACGCCGCGACACAACAACTCAGCAGCTTTCACAAAGGGCGCGGATCGGGCGATTGCGGCACCGCCCAGACCTATGTCTGGGACGGGGATGTGTTCCGCCTGGTCGAAGCATTTGCCATGGACGAATGCCGTGGCTCTACCGAATGGATGCAGCTCTGGCGTGCCCGGGTGGAGTTCAAGGATTAACCCTTGCGCGCTTTCAACAGCAGCTCAGCGACCCCATAAGTCCGTTCATTGTCGACATCGATGGCAAAGGCTCCAACGGGCGTGATTTGCGGCACTACCTGAACGCCGAACCGACGTGAGATGGCCTTGAACGCCTTGTCGAGCGTCCACCAGCCCAGCCGGAAACGGATCAGGTTGATGATGCCGAACGCCTTGGCGATGCGGGCGCGGTTCTTCGCAAATTGCCCACCTTCGCGAAAGGCTTCGGTCGCCCGCAACGCTTTGGCATTGCGCAGCCAAAAGACGTTGCAGTTCGAAATGGCGACATCCTTGAATTCATAGAATTTGCGTTGCCCGTCCGGATGGGCCGCGCGGATGGACTCGCGCGTTGCGAGAACGACCACGGCGTCGCCTTCGCTCGCCAGTGCATCGCGATGCACGCCTTGCAGATAGCCGCTTTCAGCGAGCACATTGTCAGCGGTGGTGATCAACAGAGGAAAGGCGGCGTCCCCGCCAGCCAATGCGATTGCGTGCTCGACGCTTTCGACGATGCCCGCCTGCGCTTCGCACAGCACAAGACGCCCGCTTTTTGCAAGTGCCTCGACCGCTGGTAGGTCAGCGACAACGGCGGGATCGTGGATCGAGATGAAAACCTTGGCATCAGGGAAAGCGGGCCCGACGGCTTCGACCACCCATTCGAGTAGCGGCTTGCCGTTGATTGGCACCCGGCATTTATGGCTGACACCTGCGCGTTCGGCGAGTGGATCGAGTTTCCCGTCGCGCTTGCCCGCGAGGATGAGGATAGTCGGCTGGTCGGTCATGCAGCGCCTATAGGGACAGCGGCATTTTACGGCAAGCTAAGGCTGGTCAAGCACCGGATTTTGCACTAGGCGCGGGCGCGAAAAGGAATTCAGGGCTTTTATGGCAAACGCGCTTCGTATCGGATTGGCCGGGTTGGGGACGGTCGGCACTGGCGTCATCCAGCTTATCGAAGAAAACAGCGCATTGATTGCGCGCCGGGCAGGCCGCCCTATCCAGATTACTGCTGTGACTGCGCGCGACCGTTCCAAGGATCGCGGTGTCGACCTGACACCTTATCGCTGGGTCGACGATATGGGCGAACTCGCCACGGCAGCCGATGTCGATGTTGTAGTCGAACTTGTCGGTGGATCCGATGGCCCGGCGGTTACGCTGGCGCGCGAAACGCTGGGCGCGGGCCGCGCACTGGTTACGGCCAACAAGGCGATGATTGCGCATCACGGCGCAGAACTCGGGGCGCTGGCTGATGCCCAAGGTGCGCCGCTGAAGTTCGAGGCTGCAGTAGCCGGCGGCATTCCGGTTATCCAGGGACTGCGCGACGGGGCTGCGGCCAATCGGATCGACCGAGTGTATGGCATCCTCAACGGCACCTGCAATTTCATCCTCTCGGCGATGGAGCGCGACGGACGCGACTTTGGTGAGGTGCTGGCCGATGCCCAGGCCAAGGGATTCGCCGAAGCTGATCCGAGCTTTGACATTGACGGCGTTGACGCTGCGCACAAGCTATCCATCCTCGCCTCACTCAGCTTTGGCAGCCGGATCGATTTCGAAGGCGTGGATATTCGCGGTATCCGCAAGATTATCGCTGCCGACATCGCGCAGGCACGGGCGCTGGGATACCGGATCCGTCTGATAGGCCTTGCCGAAGTCGATGGTGAAAATGGCGGCGCTTCGCTGTTCCAGCGGGTGCAGCCCTGTCTCGTTCCCATCGATCATCCGTTGGCCCATGTCGCGGGTGCAACCAATGCGGTGGTTGCGGAGGGCAATTTTTCTGGTCGGCTGCTTTTCCAGGGCGCTGGCGCTGGCGATCGGCCAACGGCGTCTGCGGTGGTGGCAGACCTTGTCGACATTGCACGCAAGGAAACCGGCCCGGCATTCTCTGTGCCGACAACCGAACTCGACGAATTGCCGCGCGCCACCGCTGCGCACCGCATCAACAAAACCTATTTGCGCATGCTTGTTGCCGACCGGCCGGGTGTACTCGCCGAAATCGCAGCCGCGATGCGCGATGCCGGGCTGTCGATCGAAAGCCTGATCCAGCGCGAAGTAGCCGATGGCTCCGCTTTGATTGCCATGGTCACGCACGAGGCGCGTGAACAGGCCGTAACCGATACCCTCGCCGCCCTTAAAGGCTCTGATAGCCTGCAGGGTGAACCGATGGTCATGCATATTTTGGGAGAATAGAATGACGACGCAATCTAGCGGCGCAATGGACCGCGTTCTGGTCCTCGAAATGGTGCGCGTTACAGAGGCCGCGGCGATGGCAGCGGCCAGCATGATCGGGCGCGGTGACGAAAAGGCCGCCGATGCCGCCGCCGTTGAAGCGATGCGCGCTGCGCTCAACGATCTT
>NZ_DAOLHN010000028.1:0-45927 GCF_035329025.1 Sphingorhabdus sp.
ATACGGTGCTGTTCAACGACAGCATCGGTTACAATATCGGCTATGGCCGCGAAGGCGCCTCGCAAGCCGAGATCGAAGATGCCGCGCGCGCGGCACAGATCCACAATTTCATCGCCGCCCAGCCTAAGCAATATGAAACGCAGGTCGGCGAACGCGGGCTAAAGCTGTCGGGCGGCGAAAAACAGCGGGTCGCGATCGCGCGGACGCTGCTCAAAAACCCGCCGATCCTGATCCTCGACGAAGCGACCAGCGCACTCGACAGCCGCACCGAGGCCGAACTGCTGGCAAAGGACGGCCACTACGCCGAAATGTGGGCACGCCAGCAGGCCGAGAAAGAAGAAGAGGCTGTTGCGGCGGAATGAGCTTCAAATGAAACCGTAGCCCTGAGCTTGTCGAAGGGCGCTGTGCAGTACTGGTACACGTGCTTCGACAGGCTCAGCACTCACGGTAAACTTTAAGCACAGCCGTTCTTTACTTCAATATTTGTTCTTTATATGTTCCTTTGCGACTCGACTATCCACAGCGAAAGTCGCCGATGCCAGAAGAGTGCTCTATTCTTGAGGAACTATCCGGCCTAGCGGGCAGGAAGATGCTCGCGCCCGATACACTCGACCCTGCCGATGTGCTGCACCGCGTTTTCGGTTTTGCCGAGTTTCGCGGCGTGCAGGAACAAGTCGTGCGGCGGACGCTCGACAAGCAGAGTACGCTCGCGGTGATGCCCACGGGGGCGGGAAAATCGCTTTGCTACCAGTTGTCGGCTTTGCTGCTCGACGGCACCTGCATCGTCATTTCGCCGTTGATCGCACTGATGCACGATCAGCTGCGCGCCGCCAATGCTGTGGGTATCCGCGCGGCGACGCTGACCTCTGCCGACAGCAACCGCGCCGAGACCATCGAGCGGCTGCAGAGCGGCGCGCTGGACCTGCTCTATGTAGCCCCCGAACGCGCCTCGACTGCGGATTTTCAGAGACTTCTGGCAGAAACCAAAGTTGCGCTGTTCGCCATCGACGAGGCGCATTGCGTCTCCGAATGGGGGCATGATTTCCGCCCCGATTACCGTCTGCTCCGTCCGCTGATGGACGAATATCCGCATGTGCCAAGGCTCGCGCTGACCGCGACCGCTGACGCGCATACGCGTGAAGATATCGCCCAGCAACTCGGCATCCCGGCTAGCGGTACGATCGTCTCGGGCTTTGATCGGCCCAATATCCGATACGCCGTCACCAATACGGCAAGCAAAGGGTCGGCCATCGCGTCGGCAATCCGTGGTTGGCCTGGAGCAGGCATAGTCTATGCCACCACCCGCGACCGGGCGGAGAAGCTGGCGGCTTTGATTGCGCGCACCGGGCGGCGCACCCGCTATTATCACGCCGGCATGGAACCCTCCGCCCGCGCTGCGGCACAGGCCGAGTTCGTGGCGAGCGAAGACATGGTGATGGTGGCAACGGTCGCATTCGGTATGGGCATCGACAAGCCCGATGTCCGCTTCGTCGCGCATGCAGGAATCCCCAAATCGATTGAGGCCTATTATCAGGAAAGCGGACGCGCTGGCCGCGATGGCGACCCCGCCGTTGCGCATCTTTTCTGGTCGCCCGGCGATTTCAGCCTTGCCCGCGAGCGGTTGAAGGAGCAACCTGAGGCGCGGCAACTTGCCGAGAAAGCGCGGATCGACGCCTTGTCAGCACTGGTCGAAACCCCCGGCTGCCGCCGCGCGGTGCTGCTCCGCCATTTCGGTGAAGATCCTGCGCCATCATGCGGCAATTGCGACAACTGCCTTGATGCCCCCGGTGTGGTCGATGCGACCGAAGTCGCCCAAAAACTGCTCTCTGCGGTCTATCGCACGGGCCAGAGTTTCGGCGTCGGCCATCTGGAAAAGGTGCTGATGGGCCGCACCGATGAGCGCATCGAGGCGCGCGGGCATGACCAGCTAAGCGTGTTTGGTATCGTTACCGGCGAAGATACACGTCTGATAAAACCGGTTGCGCGCGCGTTGCAGGCGCAAGGGCATTTAACCGCAAACGAACATGGTGGTCTGATGTTAGCGGGGGCTTCACGCGCGATCCTGAAGGGCGAGATGAAGCTAGAAATCGTCGTCCCGCCAAAGACGCGCAAGGAACGGCGGAGCGAAGCCAATCCGGTCAATGATCCGCTATTCGAAGCCCTGCGCAACAAAAGGCGCGAACTGGCCGAAACGGCGGGTGTACCGCCCTATGTGATCTTTCACGATGCAACCTTGCGTGAACTGGCCGAGCGTCGCCCGCAAAACACATCCGATTTCGCCCTGATCAGCGGCGTTGGTGCACGCAAGCTTGAAGCCTATGGCGAAGCCTTCCTGTCTGTAATAAGGGAGGCAGCGGAAGGATAAGCCCATGTTTCGCAAGCTCACCGACAATATTTACGCATCGCCGCAAATCACCCTACAAGACGTAGCGGAAGCCGCGGCCATGGGCGTCAAAATGATCATCAACAACCGCCCCGAAGGCGAAAGCGACGATCAAG
This sequence comes from Sphingorhabdus sp., assembly GCF_035329025.1. Classification (GTDB taxonomy): domain Bacteria; phylum Pseudomonadota; class Alphaproteobacteria; order Sphingomonadales; family Sphingomonadaceae; genus Sphingorhabdus_B. The sequence continues at coordinate 2,500 of NZ_DAOLHN010000028.1, forward strand.
TGCCCGGCGCAGAAATCGAGGCAGCGGCACGCGCGGCGGACATCGATTATGTCGCCATTCCTGTCACCCATGCAGGTTTCAGCGAACCGCAGGTGGTGGCGATGGCCAAGGCACTCGACGGAGCCGATGGACCTGTGCTCGCCTATTGCCGCTCGGGCACGCGCTCTACCCTGTTGTGGGCCTTGTCCGAGGCCAGCCAGGGCGGCGATCCCGATGCACTCACCAACATGGCCGCGAAAGCAGGCTATGATGTCAGCCCGGTGCGACCGCTGATGGACATGCTGAAGGCGCGAGCCTGACGCATGGCGCCGGTCTGGATCGAACTGGCCAAATTGGGCGGATCGATTGCTGCGATCCTTTTCCTGTTCTGGCTGGCGCGCCGCCTGAACCTCGGCGGCGATCTGCGTATCCGCGACGAAGCGCACGCCCGCGCGCTGGCGGATGAAGCGATTTGCGGATTTGAGCCGACCGATATTGTCCTCGACAAGGCCGGCATGGGTGCATTGATGAAAGACGCATCCGGTCGCCACATGCTGATCCGTCGCCACGGCGCCGCCTTTGTCGCCCGTTTGCTCGATAGGCATAGCGAATCACGACTCGACCACAATTTCCTAACCATCGGCACGGGCGAGAAGACTTTCGGCAAGGTTACGCTGAACCTTGGCAAGGATGCGCAATATTGGGCCGCCGGCCTGCGGCACATGGTGGTTTGACATGGTTGGAAGAACGAGATTTGTACTAAAACTCGTCACCCCCGCGAAGGCGGGGGTCCATCACCGGTGGATGAAGTTTAACCGGTGGGAGATGGATTCCCGCCTTCGCGGGAATGACGAATTAAGTTTAAGGAATAAGGGATAAGATGGCACCCACCTTCAATCCGGTCGATTATGCCGTCCCTGCCTTCATCCTGCTGATCATCATAGAGATGCTGTGGGCGCGTAAAAAAGCGCCGGAAAAATATGAGCCCAAGGACACGCTCACCTCGCTCGCCTTTGGCACCGGAAGCACAGTGGCCAGCGCGTTAACCGGCGGGCTGGTTTTGGCGATGATGCTGTGGCTGTACGAGCACCGGCTGTTCGATATCGGCTGGGCCTGGTGGGCGTGGATTGCCTGCTTCGTGCTTGATGATCTGGCCTATTATATCTTTCATCGCAGCGCGCACCGCGTCCGCTGGCTTTGGGCGAGCCATGTGAACCACCATTCGAGCCAGCATTACAATCTGTCGACCGCGCTGCGGCAGACCTGGACAGGCTTCATCGCATTCAATTTCGTCTTCCGCATGCCGCTGGCGCTTGTCGGCTTCCATCCGGCGATGATTGCCTTTTGTGGTGGTATCAACCTGATCTACCAATTCTGGATCCACACCGAAGCAGTCGGCCGCATGCCGCGCTGGTTCGAGGCGGTGATGAATACGCCGTCGCACCACCGCGTCCATCACGCCACCAATCCCCGCTATCTCGATGCCAATTATGCGGGTGTCTTCATCATCTGGGACAAGATGTTCGGCAGCTTCACCCCTGAAACCGACGACGAAAAGATCCGTTACGGCATCGTCAAACAGCTCGGCACTTTCAACCTGCTGTACAGCGTGTTTCACGAATGGATCGGGATCGCCAAAGATGTCTGGTCCGCACCCTGGCGGCACAAGCTGGGCTATATCTGGCGCCCGCCCGGCTGGAGCCATGATGGCAGCCGCGATACCAGCGACAGCATCAAGGCACGCTGGCAGGAGCGGCAGCAAAATCAGGTGGCGCCCGCCGAATAGCGATTGCCAAAATTAATCGTCCGGTTAAACCTTACTTTCAAAGGAGTCAGTATGGACGAGTTTGATATCATTGTGGTGGGCGGCGGATCGGCAGGCAGCGCCGCTGCCGGGCGGCTGGCTGAAAGCGGCAAATACAAGGTCTGCCTTGTCGAAGCCGGCGGCAAGAATGACGATGTGTTCGTCCGCACCCCCGGCCTGCTCGCGCTGATGCCGAAGCGGAGCAACTGGGCCTATGATACCGAACCGATGCCGGGTCTGGGTGGTCGTATCGGCTATCAACCGCGCGGTCGTGGCATGGGCGGGTCGAGCGCGATCAACGGCATGGTCTATATTCGTGGCAATGCCTGGGACTATGACAATTGGGCAGCCTTGGGCTGCACCGGCTGGAGCTGGGACGATGTCTTGCCGGTGTTCCGCAGGCAGGAAGACAATGCGCGCGGTTCCGATGATTTCCACGGCAAGGGCGGGCCGCTGCATGTCAGTGATCAGATCGCCCCCAGTCCGGTGGGCGAGGCCTTTGTAGAGGCGGCAACCCGGTTGCAGCTTCCACGCAATGACGATTTCAACGGTGCAAAGCAGGAAGGTTTTGGCCTTTATCAGGTGACGCAGCATAATGGCGAACGCTGGTCAGCAGCACGTGCCTTTATCGATCCGCTGGCGGGCAAACCGAATTTGAGCGTGCGCACGGGCGCGCTGGTCGAGAAGATCATCATCGAGGATGGGCGGGCAACCGGTGTCGCCGTTCGCTTTGGCAACAAGCGCGAAGTGCTGCGCGCCAAAGCAGGGGTCATCCTGTCAGCAGGGGCCTTTGGCAGCCCGCAAATCCTGATGCTGTCGGGCATCGGCCCAGGTGCGCATCTGCAGGAGAAGGGAATCGAGACGTTGGTCGACAAGCCAGCGGTCGGCGCAGACTTGCAGGACCATTGCGATTATCTGGTCGGCTATGAACTGGACGATGTGTCGCTATTCGGCGGAACCTTGCGCGGCACCTTTGCCGTCGCCAAGGCGTTTTTCGAACACAGGCTTCGCCGCACGGGCATGCTGACGACGAATTTCGCCGAAAGCGGCGGTTTCGTTAAAATCCGGCCGGACGCTCCTGCGCCTGACATCCAATATCACTTCATCCGCGCGATCATCCAGAACCATGGCCGTGACAAGCTGAAGGTGCACGGCTTCTCGCTGCATGCCTGTGTACTGCGCCCGGAAAGCCGGGGATGGGTGAAGCTGAAATCCTCCGATCCGGCGGTGGCACCAGCTATCAACCCCAATTTCCTCAGCGACGAACGCGACCTCCATCTGCTGCGCGACGCCGCGCGGCTGATGTATCGTATCGCCGAAACCCCGCCTTTATCGGATATGGGCGCGCGTGATCGTTCGCCAATCGATTATAATGATGATGCCGCGCTGGAAACCCGCATCCGTGAGGTATCTGACACCATTTACCACCCGGTCGGTACCTGCCGCATGGGCGGCGATGCGGACAGCGTCGTTGATCCCAGGTTGAAGGCACGCGGTGTCGACGGATTGTGGATCGCGGACGCCAGCATCATGCCAAGGCTGGTTTCAGGAAACACCAATGCGCCGTCGATCATGATCGGCGAACGTGCCGCAGATTTTGTGAAGGCTGAGCTGGCAGCTTAAACGCAACCTCAAATATTGGGGCCCGAGCCGGGAGAGCCGGGGAGATTCGAGACCCGGGCCCCTGTGCCGTGCACGCACAAACTGAACTTGTTTAATCCTCTGCCCAGCGGAAGACCTCTTCGAGGGGTTTCCCGAAGACCCGTGCAATGCGGAAGGCGACCTCAAGGCTGGGGGAATATTTGCCTTGCTCGATGGCGGCGATGGTCTGGCGGGTAACGCCAACCTTGTCGCCCAGATCACCTTGCGTCATCTCACCTGCCATGAAGCGAAGCGTCTTTATGTCGTTGTCAAAGGGTAGGCGCGGCATCGTTCAATACCCCCTGCGATAATAGTAAAGCTGGGCACCTACCCGGACCAATTCGGCAATCACAACCGTCGCAATCAGCAGGTTGAGTCTGCCCGCAGCGCTGATGTGATAGAAAATGGCAAACAGATTGGCCCAAACGCCCAGCACAAGTGGGTAATAGGCCGCATGTGTACCCTTCAAATGGATGGTCTTCTCACGTTCGTCCTCTTTAAGATGCGCCTCTTTCGGGCTTTTAATAGCCAATGCAGCGGCGGCAACCGACATCGATCCGATGATCGCAATCGTAACCGGAACCAGCATTCCGGCTGTCGCCAACACGCCGGCCGGTGTGTTCACAATTGACCAGGGATAGCTCAGAAAGAACCAGCCGAAGGAAAGTGACAGACTGATGAAGGCCACCCAGTGAATTTTTTCGCGGAACGACATTGCAAACTCCATGTTATGTGATTCGCACTTTATGTTAGTTTTATTTAACATTGAGTCAAATATTATTCACTTATTGGCCTTTCGCGCTTTTGCCCCCCTGCATTAGTCGCTAAGCGCCGGGCCATGTCTACGACGCCCAAAACGCTCACCCTTCCTGTATCCACCAGCCGCGCGAACCCTACGCCGCAACCGATGAAGCGCCTCACGGTTCCGCGCATCCGGCAGCGCAAGGGCGGTGAGCCGCTGGTGATGCTGACGGCCTATACCGTGCGCATGGCGCAGTTAATGGACCCGCATTGCGACATGTTGCTGGTCGGCGATTCGCTGGCACAGGTGATCTATGGCCTGCCGCATACGGTCGCGGTAACGATGGAGATGATGGCGCTGCATGGCGCGGCTGTGGTGCGCGGCAGCTATCATGCGGCGGTCATCGTCGACATGCCTTTTGGCAGCTATGAAGCCTCGCCCGAACAAGCCTTTACCAACGCCTCGCGGCTGTTGAAGGAAACCGGTGCCGCAGGCGTCAAGGTCGAAGGCGGCAAGGTGATTGCGCCGACCATCGAATTCCTGACGCAACGCGGAATCCCCGTCATGGGCCATGTCGGCCTGACCCCACAGGCGGTCAACATATTGGGCGGATATGGCGTGCGCGGCAAAAGTGCTGCTGAGGCCCGCTCGATTGTCGAGGATGCCGAGGCAGTAGCCAAGGCGGGCGCCTTCGCTCTAGTGATCGAAGGGGTCATGGAGCCCATCGCCATCGAAATCACCCAAAAAGTGCCCTGCCCGACAATCGGCATCGGCGCATCGGCCCAGTGCGACGGGCAGGTTCTGGTCGCCGAAGACATGCTTGGCCTGTTCGATCGCGTTCCCAAATTCGTCAAACGTTTTGGCGCGATGCAGGAACATGTCGAAGACGCGGTCAAGAAATATGCCGAAGATGTCCGCTCCCGCGCTTTCCCGAGCGCCGACCAATTATATCGTCCCGAATAGACCTTTCGCCCTTCAGACTGGAAAGTCCGGCCATCCATGGCTAAGGACGCGACAAGTATAAGTTACAGGAGGCCATTTTGGCATTACCCCCGACCGACAAGCGCGCTGCTACAGACGAGGCTTTCCTGCGCGAAGTCGACGATGCCGTCCGCGCGGGCGACCTTGAAAATTTCTGGAAACGCTATGGCCGCTGGCTCGCCATTGCTCTGGTCATAGGTCTCGCGGCATTTGGTGGCTGGATCTATTGGCAGAACCAGCAGGCCGCAGCTGCCGAAAAGCAGGGCGAAGAATTTATCCTTGCCGTTGAAAAACTGCAGGGCGGCAATGTTGCAGCAGCCAAGACCGATCTTGGCAAACTCGCCAAGGCCGAGCAATCCGGATATCGGGCGATGGCGCAGATCCTGCTCGCCAATATCACGGCCGCAGAAGGCAACACCAAAAAGGCAGTCGCTGATTATGCCAAGGTGGCAGGCGACGAAAGCCTGCCGCAACCCTTCCGCGATCTGGCGCTTATCCGCCAGACCACCGCGGAATTCGATACGCTGCCACCGCAGCAGGTGATCGACCGGCTGAAGCCACTCGCCAAACCCGGCACCGCTTGGTTCGGTAGCGCGGGCGAAATGACCGCAATCTCCTATATGAAACTGGGTAAGGACAATCTGGCCGGCCCCATTTTCGCCCAGATTGCAAAGCAGGAAGACTTGCCCCAGACATTGCGCGCCCGCGCGCAGCAAATGGCGGGGGCTTTAGGGGTGGATACCGTTCAGCTTGACGCAAAGCCGACCGGTGCATCTGCGACGGCGGATGCAGGAAAGGACAAATAAGTCTGTGAAGAAACACGCGACCATAATCTCTTCGCTGGCGGCAATCGCGCTGCTTGGTGGCTGTTCGGCGCTGGGCGGCGGCGACAAAAAAGACACGCCGACCATCGGCAAGCGCATCGACATATTGGGTACCGAGGCGGATACTGTCGCCGACCCCAATCTGGCAGGCATTTCTGTAATCCTGCCACCCGCCGCGACCAATGCCAACTGGTCGCAACCCGGCGGCAATGCCGCCAAATCGCCTGGTCACTCTATGCTGGCCGAAGCCCCGCAACGCGCGTGGAGTGCGCAGATCGCGGGGGCCAGCAACCGTATGCGGCTGGCAGCGACCCCGGTGATCCATGATGGCAAACTCTATGTCATCGATACTGATGCTGTGGTCAGCGCCTTCGATGCTGCTAGCGGTTCAAAACTATGGGCGACCGCTCTCACAGTCGACAAGGACGGGAAGCCCTCCCGCTTCGGCGGCGGCGTAAGCACCGATGGCACCAGCGTCTTCGCCACCAATGGCGTCGGTGATGTCGCTGCGCTCGATGCAAGCAATGGCGCGATTAAATGGACGAAGCGCCCTGCAGGGCCGCTGCGCGGCGCGCCCACCTTGTCTAACGGCAACGCCTATGTAATGACGCAGGATAACCAGATTTACGCCGTGCGGATGAGCGACGGTGAATCGCAATGGAATGAAGCCGGTCCGGTCGGCGCGTCGGGCATCTTCGGCGTCGCTGCCCCGGCTGCCGCACAAGGCACGGTGATTGCGGGTTATTCGACCGGCGAACTCGCCGCCTATCGCTATGAAAATGGCCGAAGCCTGTGGAGCGACACGCTGTCGCGCACAGCAATGTCGACCAGCGTTTCAACACTGACCGACATCGATGCCGATCCGGTTATTGACCGGGGCCGCGTCTTCGCGCTTGGCCAGGGCGGACGCATGGCGGCCTATGAACTGGTCACAGGCCAGCGTATCTGGGAAATCAACATAGCCGGGATTTCGACCCCGGTCGTCTCGGGCGAATGGGTCTTCGTGATGACCAGCGACGCCAAAATGCTGTGCGTCCAGCGCGCGAGTGGCAAGATCCGCTGGATTTCCAAGCTGCCGCGCTATCGCGACGAAGAAGACAAGAAAGGCGTGATCACATGGCGCGGCCCCGTGCTCGCCAATGGCCGCCTGATCGTCGCCAATAGCGACGGCCAGATCTGGTCGGTATCGTCAGGCGAGGGCTCGGCGAGTCTGTTGGTGGATATTAAGTCACCGGTTTCGGTTGCACCCGTTGTCGCCAATGACACGCTGTACATCCTCGACGACAGCGGACGCCTGACTGCGTTTCGGTAAAATGCGCGGCTTCGGCCGTTTGGAAGGAACAGTTCATGCTGCCGTCGGTAGCCATTATCGGACGTCCGAATGTTGGCAAGTCGACCTTGTTCAACCGCCTAGTCGGCAAGAAAATCGCGCTGGTCGATGACCAACCGGGGGTGACGCGTGACCGGCGTGAGGGCGATGCGCAGCTTTTTGACCTGAAATTCCGCATCGTTGATACTGCAGGCTATGAAGATGATGACGCAGCAACCCTACCGGGGCGGATGCGCCAGCAGACCGAGGCTGCGCTCGCGGGTGCAAATGTCGCGATGTTCGTCGTTGACGGACGGGCGGGCATCACACCGCTTGACGAAGAAATTGCCCGCTGGCTGCGTGCTAGTGACAAGCCGGTCATCCTCGTGATCAACAAGGCTGAGGGCAAGCAAGCGGATAATACCGTGTTGGAGGCCTATGCTCTGGGTCTTGGCGAAGGGATTACAATTAGTGCCGAACATGGCGAAGGCATGGCCGACCTGTTCCAGGCGCTTTTGCCGCATGTCGACAATGCCGAAGAAGAGCATTTTGACCGCGAAGCCCCTGACGCACCGCTGCAGCTTGCCATTGTCGGGCGCCCCAATGCGGGCAAGTCGACGCTGATCAACAAGCTTCTGGGTGAAAACCGGCTGGTAACCGGCCCCGAAGCCGGCATCACCCGCGACAGCATTGCGATCGACTGGGTGTGGCACGATCCCAATCCGTCCGATCCCGAACTGGCCGAACGGCGTATCCGCCTGATCGATACGGCTGGAATGCGCAAACGGGCGCGGGTGCACGAAAAGCTCGAGAAACTGTCTGTCGCGGATACGCGCCGCGCGATTGACTTTGCCGAGGTCGTGGTGTTGCTGCTCGATGCAACCAAGGGGCTTGAGCATCAGGATCTGAAAATTGCAGACCATGTGATCGAAGAAGGCCGCGCACTGATCATTGCTATCAACAAATGGGATGTGGCCGAGCATGCTTCCAGCTTGTTCAACGGCATCAAGGCTGCGCTCGATGAAGGCCTTTCCCAGTTGAAGGGCGTTCCGGTTCTCGCAGTCTCCGCCGCGACGGGCAAGGGGCTCGACGTGATGCTCAAAGCCGCGTTCGAAGCGCGCGACAGCTGGAACCGCCGCGTGTCCACCGGCCAGCTCAACCGCTGGTTCGAAGAAGCCGTCGCCGCCAATCCTCCACCAGCCCCCGGCGGCAAGCGGATCAAGCTGCGCTATGTCACGCAGGCGCGCAATCGCCCACCGACCTTTATTGTATTCGGCAACCGGACCGACCAGCTGCCCGACAGCTATCGCCGCTATCTGCTCAACGGTATCCGGCGTGATCTGGGCTTTGGGGCGGTACCGGTGCGGATGAACTTCCGCTCATCCAAAAACCCGTTCGCCGACAAGGATTGACGCTGGACGCGAGCCGTTGCGGTCCTCGCAACGTCAACGGCTTGTTTACCTGTCGCGTTTATGGCTGCGAGCTTGGAGCGTTGAACCAAGCGGAGCAACAAAGTCGATGAGCCACACGGCCGAAGATATTGTGAACTGGGGCACCTTTGCCGGGACACGTACCGTGCTCGGAGAGGCCTTTGTGCGCGTGCTCGGCTATTTCCGCGAGGATGGCATCAAATCTGTCGCGGCGATCGAACAAGCTATGCGTGAGCGCGATTCCGCCAAACTCGTACTGCCCTCACACACGCTGAAGGGTGAAAGCTGGCAATTCGGTGCCGAACGATTGGCAGCGCTTGCCGAGGAAATCGAAGTCGCCGCCCGCCATTATGTCGAAATCCGGCAGGGCCCAGAAGAGCTGGTCGAAAAAGTCGTCCAGCTCCGCCCTTTGTTCGAGGCAACTCTAACTGCGCTGGAAGCCGAAGCCAGCCCGCTCGTTGAACGCCGCGCGCAATTCGGTGCCCGCACCTTCGGCCAAAGCCAGTTCGGTCGGCTCTAAGCCCTTAAATTTCAGCTTTCTGCCGCTTCCGTTTGCATCTGGATATAATTCTGGATGCCCATCTGCTTGATCAGATCAAATTGCGTTTCGAGAAAGTCGACATGTTCTTCCTCGCTTTCGAGAATCTCGGCGAACAGATCGCGGCTGACATAATCCCGCACGCTTTCACAATGCGCGATCGCGTCCTTGAGTAGCGGAAGGGCATCATATTCGAGATCGAGATCGGCCTTCAGAATTTCTTCGACCGACTCGCCCACGCGCAAGCGACCGAGCATCTGGAAATTGGGCAGACCATCAAGGAAGAAGATGCGCTCGGCCAGTTTGTCGGCGTGCTTCATCTCGTCAATCGATTCGTGCCGTTCATATTCGGCCAGTTTGGAGACACCGAGATTGTCGAGCATGCGGTAGTGGAGCCAATATTGGTTGATCGCGGTCAGCTCATTCTTCAGCGCTTCGTTGAGAAATTCGATGACTTTGCTGTCGCCCTTCATGACCGTTCTCCTGATTTTCGATGGCTTCAGGATAGGCGGATGAAGCGCGTTCGGAAAGCGGGAAAAGCCCTGTAACCAGCGCTGTTACATTTGGATAAGCTGGCGCTATTGCTACGCGCTTGCAGGCTTGATGCTGATCAGATCCTTGGCGAAGGAAAGGCATTGGCCGCATTTCGGTTTGCGGCCCAGCCGGGCATAGACATCCGCCGGTTTTTCGCTGCCGCAACGCACGGCTGCGCGCAGGTCCTTTTCCCGAATGGCATTGCAGACGCATACGATCATGGGATTCGCATTAGCGTTAATGCGAATTGATTGCAATAGCATTTAGGCCTGCCCAGTCATTTTCTGAGCGGCTGGAACTTCCCGCGCGCCAGACTGCGCCACAGCCATTCAAACGGGCCATAGTGAAAACGCTCGAGCCAGGGTTTTGACCAGAGCAGCATCAATGCCCAGGCCCCCAGCACGAAGAACCACAGGCTGGCACGACCGACCTGATTATACAGCCCCAGTCCATAGCCGTAAAAAATTGTCGACATCAGAATGCTGGTGCCCAGATAGTTGGTGAAAGCCGCCCGTCCCGCTGCTGTAACCCGTCCGATCAATGCCGAACCGGCGAAGGACTGGATCGCCATGATCAGCAGCGCGGCATAGCCGATTGTGATCAGCAGCCGCGGAATCAAACTCCAGGCGAGAAAATTGCCTAAAGTCGTGATTAGGTCAAACCCGCTCGCAGCGACCCACAAGCCCAGCCCGGTCGAGATCAAAAGACCGGGGATCAGCATCTTGCGGGCCCAGCGTACATAATCGCTGCGATCCCACTCGCCAGTCAGAAACCCGTTCTTCTTCATCGCCATGCCGAGCATCATCAGCGGTAGGGTTTCGGCGAAAGATTGTGCGATCAGTATCAGCAAGTTGAGCGCATCATCCCAGCGTCGTGCGACAATATCGGCATAGCTCCCGCTATAGGCGGCAATCTCCGCGCTGGCATCGAGGCTGAAGTCGGGGCTTGCGATGACTTCCTTATATTGCGCCACTACCGACGCATCCGCACCGGGCTGCGTCGCCATGAACTGCAGGAATTGCAGCCCACCAAATTGCAGCGCGTACAAAAGGAAACCGAGGCCATAGATGATCAGCGCCCATTTGATCAGCCGCTTTGCCTCCCAGTTGCGGAACCGGTAGGCGATGCAGCCGATTGCGGCGTAGAGGAACAATATGTCGCCCCACCAGATGAAGAGATAATGGGCGAGACCGAATAGCAGCAGCCAGATCATCCGCGAATAATGAACCTTCGCCGGATTTTCACCCTTGGCTTCAGCCCGCTCGATGATCAGCGCCATGCTCGCCCCGAACAATAGCGAGAACAATCCGCGCATCTTGCCATCGATGAAAATGAACGAAACCAGCCAGCTTGCTTTGTCAGCGGCGCTATCTCCACCATAGGTTCCGGGTGCGATATAAGCCCATTCAGGGAGCGCGAAAGCGACGATATTCATCGCCAATATGCCCATCACCGCGAAGCCGCGTAGCGCGTCCAATGTGACGTGGCGTGTTGCAAGCGCTTGGCTAGACATGATTTTCTCCCCCTGTATTAAGCTATCAATACAGTTGGGGCAGTGATACGTCCAGTCGCTATTGATAGTGACTCGCTAAGCTGCTATTTACACTTATGTCGGTAAGATATCGGCAATGATTGCAACATAGGTAAGATGTTCATGGATCAGGCAATTCCCCTTTGCGACCCCGCCCGCACCGATTCGGGTTTCCGCCCGATGAAGGCGCTGCACCATTTCCGCAAACTGATCGCCGACAAGGAAGATACCGCCCAGGTCTTCCACATTATCGAAGCGCTGCGCGACAATCGTTTTGCCAAATCGGCAGAACGCTTTTTCGAAAGCCCGACCGGAAAGACCATCCTCGAAAAGAACGAATATCTGCCGCATTTGCTTGATGACCATGATCGGCTGCGCAAACTGCCGATGGGCACCGTGGCACACGCCTATTGTGACTTCATGGAAAAAGAGGGACTCACGTCGCAAGGCCTGGTCGACGAATTTGACCGGTTCCAGCAGGGCAAACCACGCCATGACGATATGCTTGAACGTTATGGCAACCGCCTGCGTGATACGCATGATCTGTTCCATGTCCTAACCGGCTATGGCCGCGACGCTCTGGGCGAACAATGCGTCCTCGCCTTTTCTTACAGCCTGAACCCCAGCTGGGGCGTGTTGTTCATCGCATGGGCGGGCGCACGTGAGCTGAAGAAGACAGTGTCGACCGACGCGCCGATCTACGCCGCAGTGCGTGAAGGACAGCGCATGGGCCGCGTTGCCAAGAGCCCGGCGCATGAGGATATCGAGGCCTTGCTGGCAATGCCGTTGGCGGAAGCGCGCAAGAAACTGAACATTGCCGAGCCGGTCACCTATCAGCGAGCGCATGCTATCATGCGCGGCGAGGGCATCGATCCTTACGACCTGCTGGGCCAGCAAAAGGCTGTTGCCTGACTTTCAGCGCCGCATAGCTACTGAATCAGGCTTCCATCCAGTCCTTGAAGAAGCTCTCATGCGCGGCGCGCAGGTCGTTCAGCGAAACCGTCGAACCATTAACGCGGATGGCATCGCCACTGACGGTACCGATGGGTTCAAACGGCACCTTGTTCCGGTCAAGCGGCTTGTCTGCCGGATAGGTCACCAGATAACGCGACTGGGTTTCGTTGAAGGCAAAGGCCGTATCCATAGGCGATAGTTCAGCGCCAATGCCGCCTGCCAGCGCCATTTCCGCCACGGCGACCAGCAGGCCGCCATCCGAAATATCATGCACCGCCGTAACCGCACCATCGGCGATCAGTTGGCGCACAATGCTGCCGTTCAATTTCTCGTCGGCTAGGTCGACAAAAGGCGGGTCGCCCTCTTCGCGGCCATGAATTTCGCGCAGCCATAACGACTGGCCGAGTTCCGGATAGTTGGAGCCGATAACGGCAAGGATTTCACCCTCGGCCTTGAAGCCAATGGTTGCCATTTTCGACACATCGTCGAGCAGGCCGACGCCGCCAATTGCAGGGGTTGGCAAGATTGCACTACCGCCGCCAGTCGCCTTGCTTTCATTGTAGAGCGAGACGTTGCCCGAGACGATCGGGTAATCGAGCGCACGGCAGGCATCGCCCATCCCCTCAAGCGCGCCCACAAATTGCGCCATGATTTCGGGCCGCTGCGGGTTGGCAAAGTTGAGGCAATTGGTGATCGCCAGCGGCGTGGCTCCCACGGCGCTGATGTTACGATAGGTTTCAGCAACCGCCTGTTTGCCGCCTTCATAGGGGTCGGCATAGACATAGCGCGGGGTGCAGTCGGTCGACATGGCGAGCGCCTTTTTGTGGCCGTGCACGCGTACCACAGCGGCATCACCACCCGACTTCTGAGCAGTATCGGCGCCAACCTGACTGTCATATTGCTGCCAGATCCACGCGCGGCTAGCGAGATCGGGCGAAGCCATCAGCTTGAGCAAATCTGCACCCAGATCCGCCGATTGGGGGATATCGCCCAGCGGCTTCACTTTTGCCCAGGCCTTATAGTCCTCACGGCTCAGCGCCGGGCGGTCATATTGCGGGGCATCATCGGCGAGCGGACCGAGCGGGATATCGCAGACCACTTCGCCATTCCATTCGAGCACCATATGACCGGTATCGGTCACTTCGCCGATCACCGCGAAGTCGAGTTCCCATTTCTCGAAAATCGCCTGCGCCATAGGCTCCTTGCCGGGTTTCAGCACCATCAGCATGCGTTCCTGCGATTCGGACAGCATCATTTCATAAGGCGTCATGCCGGTTTCGCGTTGCGGAACCTTATTCATGTCGAGCCGGATGCCGCATCCGCCCTTGGACGCCATTTCGACGCTGGAGCTGGTCAGGCCAGCCGCACCCATATCCTGGATCGCGACAATCGCATCGGTCGCCATCAGTTCAAGGCAGGCCTCGATCAGCAGCTTTTCAGTGAAGGGGTCGCCAACCTGGACAGTCGGGCGTTTTTCCTCGGCATCCTCGCCAAAATCGGCCGACGCCATGGTCGCACCGTGAATGCCGTCGCGCCCGGTTTTCGATCCGACATAGACAATAGGATTGCCCACGCCGGTGGCAGCTGAGTAAAAAATCTTGTCCTGATCGGCAACGCCGACGGTCATCGCATTGACCAATATATTGCCATCATAGGCGGGGTGAAAATTGGTTTCGCCGCCGACGGTCGGCACACCTACACAATTCCCATAGCCGCCAATGCCTGCAACCACGCCTTGCACCAGATGCTTCATCTTGGGGTGATCGGGGCGGCCAAAGCGCAGCGCGTTCATGTTCGCCACCGGCCGCGCGCCCATGGTGAATACGTCACGCAAGATGCCGCCTACGCCAGTCGCCGCGCCCTGATAGGGTTCGATATAGCTGGGGTGGTTGTGCGACTCCATCTTGAAGATCGCCGCCTGCCCGTCACCAATGTCGATCACGCCAGCATTTTCTCCCGGGCCGCAAATCACCCAAGGGGCCTCGGTCGGCAGTTTTTTCAAATGGATGCGCGAGCTTTTATAGCTGCAATGCTCCGACCACATCACCGAGAAAATGCCAAGCTCGACCAGATTGGGCTCGCGCCCCATCGCATTCAGGATGCGCTGATATTCTTCCTCGGAAAGGCCATGGTCGGCGACGACTTGCGGGGTGATCTGGGAGGCAGCTTGGGTCATGCGCGGCGCTTTAGCGTTGCATGCCGCCTTTAGCCAGCCTGTTTGCGGCCTTCGCTGCGATAAACCCACCATGCGGCGAGCGTGATCAGGCCAAAGGCGAAGAAAGCGAGCAGGCTGGTGCCGGTGGTGACTTCAGGTTCGACGGGACCGAACCAGTTGACCGCCTGAAACAGCAGCATCACGCCGCCCAGCAGGGCAAAGGGCAGTGTCTTGGGTCTCGCTATTTTTGCGTAAAGCCAGAGCGACCCGAAAGTCAGCGCCAGTTCGAGCGGCATTTCGATTGAGGGGTGGTTCCAGAGACCCAGTCCCAGCTTGGGCGGGCTGCCCGCGAGCGTAAGGTCAGGCACATGCACCAGCAGGTCGAGGAACCAGTGTGACAAAACCACTAGCCCGGCGACAATCCCGGCCATGCGGCTTTTAGAAATCAGCAGCACCAAGGCACCAAATAACGCCGCAAAAAGGGTCGAACCCAATAAGCTATGCGTGTAGGGCATATGGTAAAGGTCCATCGGGTTCATCACCGAAATCCCCGGCGTCACCCGCATCTTTTCAATGCCGGTCAGCAACAGTCCGAAAAAGATCCAGTCGACCAGTTGCGCTCCGACGAACAAAACCGGCAGGCTGGGTGCATCCTTGTGACGCGCGGCAATCATCGCCGGTGCAAAATGTCCGATAAACATAAGTGGTCCCTCCCCCGCCCGGGGAGACTAGCGAGACAAGTGCAATGCGCAAGAAAAAGGGGCCGACAAGCGACCCCTTCTCCTGCTTCGATTATATGCCGTATCAGTTGCTTTTGCAGGTCTGTGCGCCCTTGTCGGCGAGCTTGAGGTTGATCTGCTTGCCGTTGCCCGAAAGCATGGTCTTTCCATCTTCGGATTTGAGCGGGCCAGCGGGCGCTTCAGCTGCCGGTGCAGTTGCACCTTCAGCAGGTGCGGCAGGCTTTTCACCGCTCACGCGAACAGCGGCAGCAGTTTTGTCACCGACGCGAATGTCGGCAGCTTCATTCTGGCCGAGGAAGTCGACGTGCACGATGGTGTTATCGGCGCAGCGATAGGTCGCCTGCGAAGTGATTGCCGGTGGCATTTCTGCAGCGGGTGCAGCAGCTGCTTCGGTAGCAGCGGTAGCTTCGCCTTCGGCAGCAGGGGTTTCGGACTTGTTGCATGCCGCTAACGCCAGCATGGACAACGGGGCGATGAGGAGAATGGATTTCTTCATAGACTCGGGACCTTGCCCCAGCTTTGTTGCAGCTGAAAGTAAAATCGGTACTGAAGATCGACGAAGCGAAACGCTTGACCGGCAAGCTGCCCCGCGCCAAAGCTGCGGCATGACCAGCGAAAGCACAGAACCCAGTTTTGAAGAGGCGCTCAAGGCGCTTGAAGAGATTGTACGCAAACTCGAAAGTGGAGAAGCGGCGCTCGACGAATCGATCGCGCTCTACGAACAGGGCCACAAATTGCGCGCGCAGTGCCAAGCCCGCCTCGATGCCGCCCAGGCAAAAATCGAGCAGATTGTGCTTGGCGCTGACGGTGCACCCGCTGCGACACGCCCCTTTGATGCGGATTGAGCCCTGATGGGAAGCCCAACCGCGTCGATCAATCAGGCAATTGCCGAGGTCGCGGCTGACGTTGATGCGATGTTCGGAGCGTTATTGGTCGTCCCGACCGATGCTCGCGCCCGGTTGTTTGAGGCGATGCGGCATGCGGCAATGGGTGGCGGAAAGCGGCTGCGTCCGCTGCTGGTGATCGCGACGGCAGGCATTTTCAACGTGGCGCGTATCCAAGCGGTCCGGACCGGGACGGCTGTCGAAGCAATTCATGTCTATTCTCTCGTGCACGATGATCTGCCGTGCATGGATGATGACGATATGCGGCGTGGCAAACCGACGGTGCACAAGGCTTTTGACGAATCGACCGCCGTGCTGGCGGGGGATTCGCTACACGCATTGGCCTTTGAAATCCTCTCCGATCCCGAAACCCATCCAGATCCATTTGTGCGCGGCGACCTGATTGCCACACTGGCCAAGGCCAGCGGCCCCGATGGAATGGCGGGCGGTCAGATGATGGACCTAGAAGCCGAAAAATCGAGCTTCGATCTGCCAACCGTCACCCGATTGCAGGCGCTGAAGACAGGAGCTTTGATTGCCGCAAGCGTTGAAATGGGAGCCATCCTCGGCCACGTACCGCCCGAAGGCCGCGTCCATCTGCGAGGTTATGCAAGAGACATCGGCCTCGCCTTCCAGATTGTCGATGACATCATGGATGTCGAGGGCGACGAGGCGCTGGCGGGCAAGGCGCTGCACAAGGATGCCGATGCCGGAAAGGCCACGTTCGTCTCGCTGATGGGCCTTGAACGCGCCAAGCAGCAGGCCGAAATGTTGGTCGAACAATCAGTCAACCATCTGACCAACTATGGCCGGGAAGCAGATTTGCTTCGCGCCATCGCCCGCTATGTGCTCAAACGGGATCGCTGAGGGGGGGAGAAAAACATGAAGCGTATCGGCGTCTATCCGGGAACTTTCGACCCGATCACCCTTGGCCATATGGACATCATCGCGCGCGGTGCAAAGCTGGTCGACGAACTGGTCATCGGCGTGACCACAAATATCGCGAAATCGCCGATGTTCAACGACGACGAGCGGATGGCGATGGTGGAGCGCGAAGTGGCGAGACAGGGAATCAGCAACACCCGCGTCGTCGGCTTCAACTCGTTGCTGATGGACTTTGCCGATGCGCAAGGCGCCGCAGTTGTGATTCGCGGCATTCGGGGCGTGACCGACTTTGAATATGAATATCAACTCACCGGTATGAACCGCCAGCTGAACGACCGGGTGGAAACCATCTTCCTGATGGCCGATGTTGCTTTGCAGCCTATTGCGAGCCGCCTGGTGAAAGAAATTGCAATCTATGGCGGTGACATTTCCAAATTCGTAACGCCCACCATCCGTGATGAAGTCGTTAGCAGAGTGGATGAGATTAAACGCAAGAGCGTTTGATCCGCATTTTTCCCAACTTTGAAGAACCAGTACATTCCGGAACTTACCCGTCGCACGCAGGCAGCCTATCAGTCCCGCAAAAGCAGCGAAGGGAAATGCACATGCTACGTTCGATCATGGCGGCGGCTATCATATTTGCCGTTCCGGCAAGTGCTATCGCCCAGTCCTATAATAGTTCCGACCTCGGCCAAACTGCCGACAAAAGGATAAGCTTAGGCCTGACCATACCTGTCGGCCATGGTGGCAAGGCGCAGGAGCGCAAGCCCCGGCTTGAACTCGGTTTCGATCATCGTGCCAGCCAACAATCCGTTGCAGTTGTCGGAACCGATTTGAAAGCCCTGAACAATCAAAAAGCGCGAATCGGGTTAAGTCTGTCCAAAGACCCGCATCTGATGCTCAATGGCCGAGAAGTGCCCAAAGTTGACGGGCGGTATAACATGTCAACAGTGGCATGGATCGGGATAGGCTTGGTGGTAGCGGCCGGCATCGGAGTGGCTGTTGTGGCGCACATAGCCGAATCGAGATCCGAATAGCGCGACTGATGCCTAATCAGCCTCTGCTGGCTCGGGCAATTCGAGATATTCCTTACGGATTTTGATGGCATTGGTCGCAAGCCAGACTTCGCGCACAAATGCGGCCAGTGCTGCAGAGAGCAACATAAGAGCCAGAATGAAGACCGCAACGATCAGTTCGGCTGCGGAAAAATCCGACAGTCCCATCAAAAACAGCAGGCCGATCATCACGCAAACACACACGGCCGCCAACACCGCAAGCAGGATCGATTTACCGACAACCCACATGCGCTTTTCCAGCAGGCGCAGCTCGAGGACAAGATTGACAAGGTCTTTGCCGCTGACCTGCGCGTGCTTCTCTTCAAGGCGACGCGAACGGTCAACGATACGCGACAAGCGCCCGGTTAGCACGTTCAACAGGCTGCCTACCGCAACGAGCAGGAAAGCCGGTGTCAGCGCGGTTTGTACCACGCGGATCACCGATTCCAGCTCGACGCCCCACTGAACGTGCAACAGCGGGTTCACGCAATTTCTTTCCCGGCGACCATGTCGCGCAGTTCGGTTTTCAGCAGTTTTCCGATATGACTGCGCGGCATTTCGTCGATCTGGAAGAGCGCGGAGAGGCGCTGGGTCTTGCCCAATTGCTCGTTGGCGGCAGACAGCAAGGCATCGGTATCCAGCTCGACGCCTTTGCCACCAGTCACAAAGCCGACCGGGGTTTCACCCCAGCGCTCGCTGGGTACGCCGATGACGGCGGCTTCCTCAACACCCAGCAGACCGAGCAATATACCTTCCAGATCGACCGGATAGATGTTGAAACCGCCCGAAATGATCATGTCTTTTGAACGGCCCAGCAGTTCAACAAAGCCATCGGCATCGACGCGCCCGATATCGCCCATACGCTGCCAGACACTGCCGTCTTCCGGATCAAGCCAGTAACCTTCGCGGGTTTTTTCGGGCTGGTTCTGGTAGCCCGACATCATTGTTGCCGAGCGCCCCACCAGCTCGCCAATCTCGCCTGACGGCAAACGGTTGCCCGCTTCATCGATTGTGAAAACTTCGCTACCCTTCCAGGGTATACCAACGGTGTGCAGCTTGTCGGGATGCTCATGCGCCTGCAGCAGGCAAACGACGCCACCTTCGGTCATCGAATAGATTTCGACCAGACCGCCCGGCCAGCGTTTCAGCACATCGGCCTTGAGTGCCGGGGCAAAGGGGGCGCTGGTGCAATATTTCAGCCAATAGCTCGACAGGTCATACTCATCGAACTTCTCATATTCCATCAAGCGCTTATACTGGACCGGTACCAGCATCGTGTGGGTGATACGGTGCTTTTGCGCACGCTCCAGATAGCCGACTGTGTCGAATTTGGGCATCATGTGCAGCGTGCCGCCATAGGCCAGCGTCGGAATGACCAGTGCCAACGTGGTGTTCGAATATAGCGGGGTCGAAGCGAGCGAGGCAGCTTCGGGGGCGCCATAGCCGGTGTTGGCACCGACGCAGGCGTGCAGCCAGCGCATCTGGCGCGAATGGATGATGCCCTTGGGCGTTCCCGTTGTCCCGCTCGAATAGATGATGTTGAACGGATCTTTCGGACCGCAGCCATGCGGTGCGGCCTCCGTACCTTCCTCGGCCATCCAGCCGAAAATGTCCGGATTGTCGCCCAAAGGAGCATCCAACATGATGGTCTTGACCGGCGGCAAATCCCGCCCCGCAAGATCAGCCAGCTTGGGTGCATCAATGAACAGGTGAATCGCACCCGAATCCTTGAGCATCGCCTCCAGTTGCTGCGGCGTTGCCGAAGTAGTGAGCGGCGCTGCGCAGCCACCGGCGCGAATGGCCCCGAGATAGGCCAGCGCATAGCGCACCGTGCTGGTGCCCAGAATTGCAACTGCCTGCCCCTTTTGCAGTCCATCGCGTTGCAATTGTGCTGCAATCCGCTCGACCAGCGCGGCGACTTCGCTCCAGGTCAGGCTCTCGATTCCATCATCAAGCGCAACGCGGTCCGGTCGCTGTTGCCCATAAGCGGCGATCAGGCCGCTATAATCTCCAAAGGGTTTTTCCAGTTCGGCCGCCGGGTCGAATGTCATCTCATCTCTCTCCTTGTTTCCCGGATTGCTTAAGCTGACGAATCGATAAAAGGAAAGCCCAAATCCTTGTGGAAAAGAACGGCTTTTCCTTGGGATTCCGCACCCGTTCCCCTATAGTCCGGCGATGAGTGAAAACACCCCCAGCGGCGACAGCGCTGCCAATCCGAACAAGAATGAATATGGCGCAGACAGCATCAAGGTGCTGAAGGGCCTTGATGCCGTGCGCAAGCGGCCCGGCATGTATATCGGCGACACCGACGATGGCTCTGGCTTGCACCATATGGTGTTCGAAGTTTCGGACAATGCGATCGACGAAGCGCTGGCCGGGCATTGCGATCTGGTGCTGATCGAGCTCAATCCCGATGGTTCGGTCTCGGTCGAGGACAATGGCCGCGGCATACCGACAGGCATGCACAAGGAAGAGGGCGTTTCCGCCGCCGAAGTGATCATGACCCAGCTGCATGCGGGCGGTAAGTTCGAGAATACTTCGGACGACAATGCCTATAAGGTGTCGGGTGGCCTGCATGGCGTGGGTGTTTCGGTGGTCAATGCACTGTCCGAATTCCTCGAGCTCACCATCTGGCGTGAGGGCAAAGAGCATTGGATGCGCTTCGAGCATGGTGATGCGGTTGCCCCGCTCAAAGTTACGGGCGATGCGCCGGTGGTCGATGGAAAGCCCAAAAAGGGCACCCGCGTGACCTTCATGGCGTCGACCGACACCTTCAAAAATGTCACCGAGTTCGATTTCGACAAGCTCGAGCATCGCTATCGCGAGCTTGCCTTCCTCAATTCAGGTGTGCGCATCCTGTTGCGTGACAAGCGCCATGCCGATGTGCTTGAGCATGACCTCTATTATGAAGGCGGCATCGCGGCGTTCGTCAAATATCTCGACCGCAACAAACAGCCAATCATGCCCGATCCGATTGCGATCTCTTCCGAACGCGATGGCATTGGCATCGATGTGTCGCTCGAATGGAACGACAGCTATTATGAAAATGTCCTCTGCTTCACCAACAACATCCCGCAGCGCGACGGTGGCACGCACTTGGCCGCCTTCCGCGCCGCGCTGACCCGCACGATCAACAATTATGGCGAGAAATCGGGTATCCTGAAAAAAGAGAAAGTCTCGCTGACCGGTGAGGATATGCGCGAAGGCCTGACCGCGATCGTGTCGGTCAAATTGCCCGACCCAAAATTCAGCTCGCAGACCAAGGACAAGCTGGTTTCCTCCGAAGTGCGCCAGCCGCTCGAAAGCCTGATGGCCGACAAGATGGCGGAATGGCTTGAGGAAAATCCGGCGCATGCCAAAACGCTGATTAGCAAGATCGTCGACGCCGCCGCCGCCCGCGAAGCCGCCCGCAAAGCCCGCGAACTGACCCGGCGAAAGGGTGCGATGGATATCGCCTCGCTGCCGGGCAAACTAGCCGACTGTCAGGAGCGCGATCCAGCCAAATCCGAACTGTTTCTGGTCGAAGGTGACTCGGCAGGCGGATCTGCCAAACAGGGCCGCGACCGCCACTATCAGGCGATTTTGCCGCTAAAGGGCAAGATCCTGAACGTCGAGCGCGCACGCTTTGACCGGGTGATTTCATCCAAGGAAGTCGGCACGCTGATTCAGGCGATGGGCACCGGCATCCGCGATGATTTCAACCTTGAAAAGCTGCGCTATCACAAGATTGTGATCATGACCGACGCTGATGTCGATGGCAGCCATATCCGCACGCTTTTGCTCACCTTCTTCTACCGGCAGATGAAACCGATCATCGAGGCAGGGCATCTCTACATCGCCCAGCCGCCGCTCTACAAAGTCGCCAAAGGACGCAGCGAACTTTACCTGAAGGACGATGCAGCGCTCGACAATTATCTGGTTGATGCGGGGTTGGGCGGCGTGCTGCTCGAAAGCGCGCAGGGACAGCGCAGCGGCAATGATCTGGCTGCTTTGGTCGAACATGCGCGGCGGATGCGCAGCCTGATGGCCTATGTACCGCGGCGCTATGACCCAACCATCATCGAAGGACTGGCGCTCAACGGCGCCTTGGCCCCCGAGCTGGAAGGTGCAGAACGCGAAGCCGCGGTCGCCAAGGCAGCTGCCTGGATGGATGCGCAGGACGTTGAAAGCGTCTGGACCGGGCGTGTCGCCGAAGAAGGCGGCTATCATTTCGAGCGTCGCTGGCGCGGTGTATCCGACCACCACATCATCGAGCGCAGCTTCCTGATCAGTGCCGAGGCCCGCAAGCTGCACCGGCTGGCGATGGAAGAGGCCGAAAGCTATCTGACGCCCGCCCGACTGGTCAAATCGGGGGCGGCCGCAGCCGAGCCTGAAGCCGAAGTTGAAGCCGCGGACAGCGAAGAGGTGCAAAGCCCCGCCGCACGCAAGGCATCGGCCGACAAGGCGATCACCCGCCCATCCGAATTGCTCGAAGCGGTGCTGGCGGCTGGCCGAAAGGGCCTGTCGATTGCGCGCTATAAAGGGCTGGGCGAGATGAATGCCGAACAGCTTTGGGAAACCACACTCGACCCGACGGCCCGTTCGCTGCTGCAGGTGACGATCGAAGACAGCCAGGAAGAGGGCGAGATTTTCGAGAAGCTGATGGGCGATGTGGTCGAACCGCGCCGCGAATTCATTCAGGATAATGCGCTCAACGTCGCCAATCTGGACGTATAAGGCGCATTCGCACTGGTGCATAGTAAGGCTGGAGATTGAAACTGGCTGCCTTAGGTTGGCAGAGTGGTTGTCGTTGTCCTTAAATCTCAGATAGTCCGGCTAATGGCGCTGGTCATCGCTGCGATGGCGCTTTCGTCATGCCTCTATCTTCCGGGCCAATATGAGAGCCTGCTGCGGATATCGCGCAACGGACAGTTTGAATTCCAATATAGCGGCCAGATAAGATTTGCACCCGCAGGTGTGGGCAAAAGGAACGCTGCGGACAACGCAACCTGGTCCGACATGATGGCCTATTGTTATGACGAAAAGGGCAATCTTCAGACAGTTCGAGACAAAGCAGGCCAGATCGATCCTTCCTGCACGCCCGAGAAAGTTGCCGAGCGCAAATTGGAATGGGAGCGCAAACATCAGGAGCAACGCGAAGAGGAGGCGATGGTCGTCAATCTGCTCGGCTTCAATCCGTTCAACGATGCGGACAATCATGCAATCGCCGAGAAACTGATGCGTTATGATGGCTGGAAACAGGTCCGATATCGCGGGCGAGGTATATTTGATGTCGAATATGCCATCACCGGAAAGACGGACCGTGATTTCATTTTCCCGACCATTCCAGGCGTTCAGATCAACTATCCTTTTGTCTCGCTACGCCGTCGAACCGACAATGAAGTCGAAATCAAAGCAACGGGGCTGGCAGGTTCAGGATTACCGATCTTTGTGCGAAACAGCGATATTATAGCGCAATCGGATGATCCCGAAAGTAAGGCATCCGACCCACGCTATTGGATAGCAGGCACGTTCGTGATCGAAGGCGACAAACAGTTCGAGAGCGAGAATGGTGAAGCGGCGGGATTGAACCGTATCCAATGGCAGATTGACGGAACGACTGCGTTGGTCCCTGAAGCAGAATTTTTGCTGGACGATATTCTACCGACTACCGCCCGGTGATTTCGCCTGAACGGCTGCTGTCCAGCCTGGCAAGCATCGGATATAATTCCTTGCAAGCCAGTTCGAGTGCCGTCCATTGTTTGGCCGTATCGCGCAGCTCTCCAGCCGCCAGCGTTTCCAGATATTCGGCTTTACGCTGGCCGAGATCTGTTTCGACTGCATTGGCATCATTGTCGTCTGACAGCATGGCTCGTGCCGTTGCGGCAAAATCGGCGGCTACCGCCTTTTGGGAATCACCTGCGGCTTCGCCCTCGTCCCTGTCCAGACGTTCGCCTTCAATTGTGTGGAACGCCGCGCAACGAAGCAACGCGTCGTAAGTTTCCGCATCGGCGGGCTGCGCAAGCAGGAGGAAAGGCAAGATGAGCATCGGTCCTACTTAACCCAAAGTCATGACCGTTCGCTGAACAAACAGGTTCATTGGGGCTCGGGTGCTAGACCGGCTTCGTCGACGATGGCCGCCGCGGCTGGTTCAAACTGGATGCAGACCTGCTTCAATTCTTCCATTTCGCGCTTGTGCTGCTCTGGCTCAACGGAGACTGAATCCTCATACAGTCCCTCGACCGTTTCCTCGATCTTGGCTTCGGCAGCATCCGGATTGTCTTCGGGAAATTTTGCATAGGATGCGAGCAGGAACAGGATGGCCTTTTGTTCACCGAATTTCGCCTCTTCACTGCCCGGTGTAGCCAATGACGCTGTATAGACATGATATGCTGCGCAACCGGTGGCGGCATCAAACAGTGCAGCATCGTTCGCCTTCTGGTCGGTTGCCACGTCGGCGGGCTGTTCAGCAGGTGCCGGTTCGGCAGCAGCAAGCGCAGCGATCAGGAGCAGCGTTGCTGCCATCGATATTCCTTTCAGTTTATTGCGATCTGGTCGGTGCGAGATTGCAGACGGCTTGTCAATCGGCAGCGATGGCGGCCGCCTGCCATGCGGGAAGCTTCATATCGGCCATATTCTCAACCCTGCGCAGTTCGACCGCAAGGCCCAGTTCGGGATAGCGGGCACGCGCCTTCGCCGGATCAGCATCGGCTATCGGTACGACCACCAGCCGCCGGTTGACCTTTTGCCGCCAGTTCATCCGCGCGGTATTTTCCTGCCCGACATAACAACCCTTGGTGAACGACACGCCGTTCAGTTCGGCGGCATTGGTTTCCAGCCACAGCGTCGCATCGCTGCCCAGTTCGGCAAGCCCTTCCGGAACGCCAAGCGACAGGCGGTGTGCGCGGTAGAAGGCGCTGATATCGACATCATCATCGGCAACCGGCGCGATCCAGCGTACCCCCAGTTCGGGCAGGCGCGGATCGGAGGGGCGGTCGGGTGCCGCTGCGGCCCAATATACACCCAGCGCCAGATCAACGGATATCGCGATTTTCCTTCGCAAGCGGTAGATCGACAAGCGGCGAGCGAGTGCCTCCGCTTGCGCCGTTTCGCAATCGATCAGCACATCCGACTGTCCTGAGCTTGTCGAAGGATCGGCCCATAAAAAGAAATCAAACAAAGCTTTGCCTTGCGGCGTCAGCAGACCGGCCCACAGCGGCAGTTCCGCTTGCGTATCGTTGGTCACCAGGCCTTGAAGGAACGCACGAACATCCTCCCCCTCTTCCTGAGGAGACAGGCGAATAATGGCGCGATCGAACAATCGGGGTGCAGACATGGGTGACAGATAGGGAGGCACGCGACTAAAGGGAAGCCATGACCGTGACGACTCTGACGATCCGCCGCCCCGACGACTGGCATGTACATCTGCGCGATGGGGAGATGCTGAAAGGCGTGCTGCCCTATACCGCGCGCCAATTCGCCCGCGCCATCGTGATGCCGAACCTGTCGCCACCGGTTACGACGACCGAGGCCGGACGTGCCTATCGCGATCGCATCCTTGCGGCCTTACCCGAAGGGATGGCGTTCGAACCGCTGATGACCTGTTACCTCACCGATACGCTGTCGCCTGAGGAGGTCGCCCGCGGCCATGCAGAGGGGGTGTTCACCGCCGCCAAACTCTATCCCGCGCACGCAACAACCGGCAGCGCGCACGGTGTAACCGATGTCGCCAACATCTATCCGGTGCTCGAACGCATGCAGGCGATCGGCATGCCGCTTTTGATCCATGGCGAGGTCACCGACCATGAGGTCGATATCTTTGACCGCGAGGCGGTATTTATCGAGCGCACGCTGAACCATATCGTCCGTGACTTTCCGGATTTGCGGATCGTCTTCGAACATATCACCACGGCTGAAGCGGTCGATTTCGTGACCGCTTCTGGCCCGAATATCGGTGCAACCATCACACCACAACATCTGCATATCAACCGCAATGCCATGTTCGTCGGTGGTATCCGCCCGCACGCTTATTGCCTGCCCGTCGCCAAGCGCGAGAAGCACCGGCTGGCGCTGCGCAAGGCGGCAGTTTGGGGCAACCCCAAATTCTTCCTCGGCACCGATAGCGCCCCGCATGCAGTATCGGCCAAGGAATCAGCCTGCGGTTGTGCAGGCATTTTCAACGCGCCTTATGCGATTGAAAGCTATGCGACGGTGTTTGAAGAGGAAGGGGCGTTGGAAAAGCTGGAAGGCTTTGCTTCCGAATTCGGCCCCCGTTTTTACGGCCTGCCGCTCAATGACGAGATGGTCACGCTGGAACAGGCCCCGGTAGAAGTACCACTGTCGGTCGATGCCAATGGTACGCCGGTTTCACCCTTCCACGCGGGCGAAACCATCGGCTGGAAACTGTTATCCGCCTGATCGCATCCGGCGAAAAGCGTCGATGCTGAACAAGGCAATCGCGGTCCAGATCAGCGCGAAGCAGGCCAGCTTGGTCGCATCGAGCGGTTCATCATAGGCAAAGGCGCCGAGGAAGAAGACGATCGTCGGGGCCAGATATTGCACGAACCCCAGCGCGGTATATCTCATCCGCCGCGCGGCTGTCGCAAAGAGCAGCAGCGGGATAACGGTGATCGCCCCGCCAGCCGCGAGCAAAGCCTCGGTTCCGATGTCACGAAAACCTCCAGCTTGCGAAACACTCCAGATGCAAACGGCCAGCGCAATCGGACCGAGCAGGCACATCTCGACCGCGAGGCCCGGAACCGAACCCGTCGGCGCGGTCTTGCGGACGAGGCCGTAAGTGCCAAAGCTGAAAGCCAAAGTCAGGCTGATCCAAACGGTTTCGAGCGAACCGGCGAGCAAAATTGCCACGCCCATTCCAGCCACGGCGACCGCCCAGCCCTGCCGCTTGGTCAGGCGTTCGCCAAGAAACAACCGCCCCAGCAGCACGTTGACCAGTGGGTTGAGATAATAGCCGATGCTCGTCGCCAGCACGCGGTCGGTGGTAATCGCCCAGACATAGACCAGCCAGTTGATCGCAATCAGCACCGCCGACAGCATCATCGCACGGCGAGCCTTGGGATTGGCAATGGCAGCGGTAAATTCGCCCCATTGGCTGCGGAAATAGAGAATGATGAAAACGACGGGCACCGACCAGACGATGCGGAACGCCAATATGTCGAGCGCCGGTACCCTCGCCAGCAGCTTGAAATAGACCGGCAGGAATCCCCAGATCAGATAGGCTGAAAAGGCGTAGGGAAGCCCACCGCCTTGCGGCGTCTGCTGGTTGGCGGTGGTCATGTCTGTTTGGTTCGGATCAAATAATCCCGCCGCCCAGCCACAGCCGAATGGCGCAAATAGCGACGACGACGAGGCAGAAGTTGCGGCCTGCATTCTTTTCGGACGCAAAACCAAAGGCGACCCCTGCGCCCGCAATGACGATGATCAGCCAGTTGAGCCAGCCCAGCAACGGGAAGAATGCGGGAATAGCCAATACCAGTGCGATCAGGCCGAGGATGAATGCTATGATGTTTGCCATATGTCGAAGACTAGGCATCGTATGCTCGCTTGGCAAGCATAGTCAGCGCCACGCTTCGACGCTCGCACGAAACCGTTCGACCAACAAATTCGCTTCCGTCTAGATTTCGTTCATCTAAAATCGGCGCATTGGCTGCAACCAATAAGGAGAAGATCGTGAAGAAGCTGATCGCAACCACAGCCGCATTTGCCCTCGCGCTGCCAGGCGTAGCGCTTGCAGATCCACCGCGCCATGCCCCGGCACATGGATATTACAAGAAAAAGCAACGTAATGCCGAGCCGATCTATCGCGACACCCGCGTGTGGCGTGGCGACGATGATCGCTATTATTGCCGCCGAAGCGATGGCACCACGGGCATGATCATCGGTGCCGCAGGCGGTGCGTTGATCGGTCGTGCCATCGACACCCGCGGCGACCGCGCGCTTGGCACGATCCTGGGTGCCGCCGGGGGCGCGATCCTTGGCCGGCAAATTGATCGTGACCGCTATCGCTGTAGGTAGGCGTTTATTCTTAACTCAACTTTCGTCATCCCCGCGAAGGCGGGGATCCATCTCCGGTATTTGAAATTCGACGGCAGGTGATGGATTCCCACTTCCGCGGGAATGACGAAGCAAAGGCTTATCCGAACGCCGATTCTCTACGAAGCCTTGAAACGCAACGGCAAGGTCTTGAGCCCGCCGACAAAGGTCGAGTTCGCACGCTTGGGTGCGCCCGCCAGCTCGACTGAGTCCAGCCGGTCGAGCAATTCCTCAAACAATATCCGCATTTCCAGCCGGGCGAGATGCAGCCCGAGGCACTGGTGCGCGCCTGCGCCAAAAGCGATGTGCCGGTTCTGGTCCCGGGTGGCATCGAATTTACGCGGTTCGTCAAACTGGGCGGGGTCGTGGTTGGCAGCAACATAGTTGATCATCAGCCAGTCGCCCTTGGCGATTTTCACGCCAGATATTTCGACATCCTCATTCGCCATCCGCATGAAATGCTGCACCGGCGTGGTCCAGCGGATCGCTTCCTCGACGATACCAGCAACCAGACTGCGGTCCGCTTTCACCTTGGCGAATTGGTCAGGATCTTTGGCTAGCGCCAGCATGGCCCCGGCAGTGCTTGCCGAAGTCGTATCATGCCCGGCTGCGGCGACGATGATATAATAGCCCGCCAGATCAAGCGGATCGAGCGGCTGTCCGTCTATCGTTCCATTGGCCAATATCGTCGCCACATCCTTGCCAGGGTTTTGGCGACGTTCCTCGGCCAGTTTCTCGAAATAGGCTGTAAAGTCCTGCACTGCACCCAGCACGATCTGCGTGATCTGTTCGGGCGACAGATTGGCCATGCCGGTCTTGTTCAGATCCTCATCCTGCCCACCGAACATCTGCTGCGTCAGGAACAACATGCGCGGCTCGTCTTCTTCGGGCACACCCAATATCTGCATCACCACATGCAGCGGATAGGGTGCAGAAACCAGCGGCACGAAATCCGCCTCAGGACCGGCGGCGATCAGCCGGTCAACCGTGCGCTTGGCTAGGTCCCGGATATCAGCTTCGATCAGCTTCAGGTTCTTGGGCATGAACCATTCCTGAGTCAGCCGCCGCAGCTTCGGATGCTTGGGGGCATCGAGCGCAACCAGCGACTGGACCAGATTGGGTGATCCGCCTGTGATTTCGCGCGCTAATGCTTCGCCGACCTTGTTGGTCAAAACCGTCGGGCGGGGTGAATTGAGGAAAGTCGCATTGTCCTTGCTGATCCGCATCACATCTTCGTGGCGCGTAATCAGCCAAAAGGGTTCATGCTCGTCGGTTGGGCTTTCGATGCGCAGCACCGGGGTTTCCGCCCGGATCTCGTCGAACAGGTCGAGCAGCGGATCCCAAGCCGCATAGGATTTGGGATCGATCACCGCGATGGCGGTTTCGGGCTTTGCGACGGGTGCGTTCATGTCCTCAAACTCCTCAAACGATCCGGCTGTCTTTGTTTCCCCAATATTCGTCGCGCAGCAGCCTCTTGTAGAGCTTACCGGTCGCATGACGGGGCAGCTCTTCGCGGAAGTCTATCTGCCGCGGCATTTTCACGCCCGACAGGCTGGGGCGCAGATAGGCCTTGAGTTCGTCGGCCAGTTCGTCGCCCGCATTGGCCCAGTCGAGCGGCTGGACGATGGCGACCACACGTTCGCCCATATCGTCGTCGGGCGCACCAATAACGGCGGCGTCGGCAACCTTGGGATGGTGCACGAGCAGATTTTCGATCTCTTGCGGATAGATATTCACACCGCCCGAAATGATCATGAAGCTCTTGCGATCGGTCAGATAGAGGAAGCCCTCTTCATCAACCTTGCCGACATCGCCGAGCATCGACCAATTGGCATGTTTCGGGTGGCGGCTTTCGGCGGTTTTCACCGGATCATTATGATAGCTGAACTGCGATTCGCTCTCGAAATAAACGACGCCTTCCTCGCCCACCGGCACTTCCTCGCCATCCTCGCCACAAATGTGGATGATGGCGTTGAGTGCCTTACCGACCGAGCCCTTGTGCGCCAGCCAGTCTTCGCTGTTGATGAAGGTAAAGCCATTGCCTTCGGTACCCGCATAATATTCGCGCAGCACCGGACCCCACCAAGCGATCATCGCCTCCTTCACCGGAACCGGGCAGGGGGCTGCGGCATGGACGGCGCATTTCAGCGACGAGACATCGTATTTCGCGCGCACCTCTTCAGGCAGCTTCAGCATTCGCACGAAATGTGTTGGCACCCACTGGCTGTCGGTAATCTTGTATTTCTCGATCGCGGCCAGTGCCTCTTCGGGATCATATTTTTCCATCACCACCACGGTACCGCCAAGGCGATGCACCGCCATGCACCAGCGCAGCGGGGCGGCGTGATAAAGCGGGGCGGGTGACAGATAGATGCTGTCGCCGGTGAAGCCGAAGGCACCGGCAGCAATCATCGCCAGCGGGTTGACCGCTGCGATGTCGGAGTCTTCAGGAAGCGGCAGGCGCACGCCCTTGGGCCTACCCGTGGTGCCGGAACTGTAAAGCATGTCGGTGCCTGCACGTTCATCCGCGACCGGGTCTGTCGGCATTTTGGCCAGTTCGGATGCGAGCGGCGTCCATCCCGCACGTTCGCCACCGACGATATAGCGCTTCACCGGCGTTTCGATCTGGTCAAGCGTGTCGCCCAGATAGTTGGAGGTAAACAACGCCTGCGAACCGCTATCCTGCAGGATGTAATCGATCTCCGAAGCAGTCAGCCGGTTGCTGATCGCCACAAAGACCAGACCGGCGCGCTGCGCACCCCATGCGAGATCGAAAAACTCGGCCCGGTTTTCCATGCACATGGCAATCGTATCGCCATGGCCAAGCCCGAGCGAACGCAGCAGTTGGGCCACCCGGTTCGAATTGGCTTCAAGCTGGGCATAGGTCACAACCTGTCCGGACCCGGCCATGATGACGGCGGGTTTATCGGGGTTAACCGTGGCATGAATCTTGGGGTGCATCACTCTCTCTCCGTCACAGCGTTTTGTCTGTTTTCTGCAGCGCGATCTTACAAAGTCAAAATTCGTCACCCCCGCGAAGGCGGGGGTCCATCACCTGTGGCTTAAATTTAGCGCGCCGGAGATGAATTCCCGCCTTCGCGGGAATGACGAACGATAAAGATCGAGCCAATTGCAAGAATCACGTTCCCGTCCAATTGGGCTTGCGCTTTTCGGCAAAGGCCGCTGCACCCTCGCGGGCATCGTTGGTAGCGAAGAGGTTGCCGAGCGTTTCGGTCTGCTTTTGCCACATTTCGGCTTCGCTCCATTCGCCCGATTCGACGATCACCTGTTTCGACTTTTTCACGGCAAGCGGGCCGTTGTCGGCAATGCTGCGGGCCAGTTCAATGGCTGCATCAAGTGCCGGGCCGGAAGTCAGGCGATTGACGAGGCCCAGTTCATAAGCGCGCTTGGCATCAACAAAATCACCCGTCAGCGCCAGTTCCATCGCAATGTGCGGCGGGATTTTCTTCGGTAGGCGCATCAGGCCGCCTGCAGCAGCGGCCAATCCGCGCTTCACTTCGGGGATACCGAATTTGGCATTTTCGTTGGCGACAATCATGTCGCAGGCAATGGCTACTTCAAGGCCACCTGCCAGCGCATAGCCATCGACCGCCGCGATCAGCGGCTTGGCTGGTGATTTCTGCGTGATGCCGCCAAAGCCGCGCCCCGCAACGAAGGGCGTTTCGCCGCGCAGGAAGCCCTTGAGGTCCATGCCCGAACAAAAGGTTCCGCCTGCACCGGTCACAATGCCGACGCGCAGGTCGTTTTCGGCATCGAGCCGGTCGAGGGCTGCGGCTATCAGTTCCGACGCCTCCTTGTTCATCGCGTTCTTCGCGTCGGGGCGGTTGATCGTGATGATCAGTATGCCGTCGCGGGCTTCGACCAATGCGTCGCTCATGGATTATCCTCTCTTTACTTGGTTTTCGGAAGGCCGAGCACATGCTCGCCGATGATATTGCGTTGAATTTCGCTGGTGCCGCCGCCGATCGTGGCGGAGAAGCTGTTGAGATAACTGCGGTGCCAGAAGCCGCCATCGACGGCATTTTCATCCCCCACATAATAGCCCGCTTTGGTTCCCTGAAACTGCAGGGCAAATTGCGTCAGCTCGCGCACCAGCTCGGTCCGCGCCAGCTTATTCATCAGCGAAAGCCCCATCGGGCGATCCTGATTGAGCGGTGCCATCCGTCTGCGGGCATTGTTGAGGTTGAGCGCCTGCGCATCGATCAGGAATTCGACCAGTCTGTCACGCATCACGGGGTCATCGAGCAATGGCTTGCCTCCACGCTGTGCATTGCGCGCCAGATCGAGGATTTCCATGACGTCCATTTCCTTGGCAAAGGAACCGCCCGCCAGATTGACCTTCGCGCCCCGCTCATATTCAAGCGTCTTCATCGCGACCAGCCAACCCTGGCCTTCCTCGCCCATCATGTCACTGGCGGGAATGCGGGCATTGTCGAAAAAGGTCTGCACGAAGCCATATTCGCCGGTGAGCTTCTTGATCCGCCGGGTTTCAATGCCCGGAATGCGCATCGGTGAAAGAAAGAAACTGAGCCCGGCATATTTGTTCGGCGCATCCGGATTGGTGCGCGCGAGCAGTATCATCATATGCGCGCGGTCGCCAAGCGAGGTCCAGATTTTGGAGCCGTTGACAACATAGTCGTCGCCATCGCGCACAGCGCGCGTTTGCGCATTGCCGAGGTCGGAGCCATTCTCTGGTTCCGAAAAGCCCTGGCACCAGATTTCCTCAGCCGCCAGCATCGGTTTGATATAGCGCTTCTTCTGTTCCTCGCTGCCAATGTCGAGGATCAGCGGCCCGGCCCAGCCATTGCCGATCGCGTTGAGCATGATCGGCGAATCATATTTCTTCATGATCCGGGTGGCGATCCGCTGAAACTCCGGATGCATGCCCCGACCACCATATTCGGCGGGCCAGCTCATCCCGATATAGCCAGCCTCATAGACCTGATTCTGCCATTTCTGCAGGAAATCAAACTGCTGGTCGGTCGAAACCTCCATGAAGGTCAATGGCAGCATGAAGCCCGGATCGGCGACGGTATGCTCGCGGAACCACGCGTCGCATTGCGCCTCGAAATCGGCGAGTTCTTGGGCGGCGGGCATGCTCATAAGTGATTCCTCTCTCGCGGTTTAATTGCGCGATTAAACCGAGGATTGCAATGCCTGTTCAGCGATTTTTTCATGTGATGCAACCAATAGCGCTTGTTGCGTTCTTACAATTATTCGCCCGACCTCCGGTATATCTAGGCTGCACTAAGCATGATCCGAGGGGGCTAGGAAAATATGCGAAAGTTGATTGGCTTTGCTGCGCTTATCGCGCTGTCTGCGGGGGCAAGTGCGAAGGACGAAGAGCCTGCGCTGAGTTTGTCAAAATGCGAAACCAACTATGGCACCATCGCAGTTGTCGATGGCGATACACAGGGCTGGACCAAATTTGGCTTGGGGAGCCCACGCGAGCTGGTCAATGCGTTTGCACTCGAGTCGGGCTGCTTTACGCCGCACAATCCGGCAAGCGGCGAACCCGCCAATTATTTGATGAATGTGATCGCGGGCGACAAGGAAGAGGTCGACAAGAGCATCGACCTTGCGAAGGCGGCGGTTACCGAGGGGCTGGTTCGTTCGGGGGCAGTCGGGGGTCTGGTTGGCGGCGTGCCGCTCGCAGGACCGTTGCTGGGAATGTTTGGCGGCTTGGGTGGCAAGAAAAAGACCGTTGCAGCCGGCATTCGTGTCGTCAGCCCGGCCAACGGCCTGACCTTGGTCAGCGGCAGTGGTGAAGTCAAGAAATCCGCTCTTACCTTTGCCGGGGCTTCCGCTTGGGAAAGCGGCGTAAATGCCGCGGGCTATGGCTCGAGCAAGGACGGTAAAATGCTCGCCGAAGCCTTTATGAAAGCCTTTAACGCCGTCAGCAGGCAGGCATCAATCCTGTCGCAAGCCGCACCGTCACCAAAAGCCGGGGCAGGTGCGACCGCAGCCGTCGACACAAGCATGTACGCAGCCGCAAACAAGGAAAGCGCTGTCCTGCGCGCACTGCGGGCCGGAACCAGCCTCAATCCCACAGGCAACCGCGAAGGCCTGTTTGTGGAAATGACCGATAATTTTGGAACCCGGGGGTGGGTGTCCGTCGAAGACCTGCAATAGCGACCCATCTGCATTCGACGGACACCCGTGCGGTCGTGCCTAAAAACACGGCCGCACTTTTTCGTTCCGGGCCTGCCTATTTGAACAGGCTGCCCAAAATTCCGCGCACCAAGGATTTGCCGAAACTGCCTGCCAGCTGGCGCCCGACCGAGGTCGCCGCTGACCGTGCGGCCGATTGCACCATCTTTTCCGCCATGCTGGGCTTCGCCGCCTCACGCGCCTGACGCGCGGCTTCGCGGGCAGCCTCTTTGGCAGCTGCTGCTTCTGCCTTGGCTTTTTCCTTGGCGGCGATTGCGTCGAGCTTGGCCTGTTCTTCGGCGGCTTCTGCCGCCTCTGCGGCAGCGGCAGCTTGCGCACCCTTGGCCAGCAGAATCTCCTCGGCGGATTCGCGGTCGATCAGATCGTCATATTTGTCGCCAATCGCGTCGGTCGCGATCATGACGCCCCGCTCCTTGGCGTCGAGCGGGCCTGTGCGCGATGCCGGAGGCTTGATCAGCGTGCGTTCGACCGGCGTCGGCGAACCATCGGCTTGCAGCACCGAGACAAGGGCTTCACCAACCTTCAATTCGGTGATCGCGGTGGTCACATCGACGCCAGGATTGGCGCGGAAGGTCTCCGCCGCCGATTTAACCGCTGCCTGATCACGTGGGGTGAAGGCATTTAATTTGTGCTGAACCCGGTTGTTCAACTGACCTGCCACGGTGTCGGGAATGTCGATCGGGTTCTGCGTAATGAAATAGACGCCGACGCCTTTTGAGCGGATCAGGCGCACAACCTGTTCGATCTTCTCGACCAGCGCTTTCGGTGCGTCACTGAACAGAAGATGCGCCTCGTCGAAAAAGAAAACCAGCTTGGGCTTGTCGGGATCGCCGATTTCTGGAAGCGTTTCAAAAAGTTCGGAAAGCAGCCAGAGCAGGAAGGTTGAATAGAGCTTGGGGCTCTGCATCAGCTTTTCAGCCGACAGGATGTTGATAATCCCGCGCCCCTTGTCATCGCAGGCGATAAAGTCGTCCAGATCGAGTGCGGGCTCGCCGAAGAACCGGTCGCCCCCTTGCGACCGCAATTGCAGAAGTGAACGCTGGATAGAGCCGACGCTCTGCTTGGACACGTTACCATAAGTGGTGGTCATTTCTTCAGCACGCTCGGCGATGTTGACCAGCATGGCCTGCAAATCGTCGAGGTCGAGCAAGAGCAGACCTTCCTTGTCGGCAACATGAAAGGCGATGGTCAGCACGCCTTCCTGAACCTCGTTCAGATCCATCAGCCGCGAAAGCATCAGCGGACCCATTTCGGAAACCGTGGTCCGCACCGGATGGCCATTTTCGCCGAACAGATCCCAGAATTGCACAGGATTGTCCGAATAGACCCATTCGCTGTCGCCGATCTCTTTTGCGCGGTTAACGAAATTTTCGTGGTTCTTCTGCGTGGCGGCACCCGCCATCGCCATGCC
Source organism: Sphingorhabdus sp. (assembly GCF_035329025.1). Taxonomy (GTDB): domain Bacteria; phylum Pseudomonadota; class Alphaproteobacteria; order Sphingomonadales; family Sphingomonadaceae; genus Sphingorhabdus_B. The sequence goes on from NZ_DAOLHN010000028.1 coordinate 38,121, forward strand.
GGCAAGGTCGCCCTTCACGTCGGAGACAAAGACGGGAACGCCATTGCGCGAAAAACCTTCTGCCATCACCTGTAGCGTGATGGTTTTACCGGTGCCGGTTGCGCCTGCAATCAGTCCGTGCCGGTTGGCTCTTTTCCAGTTGATAGCCTGACGTGCGCCTTCGGCTGTCGAACCGATAAAAAGGCCTTCTTCGGACATTGAACATGCTCCCGCGAATGATTTCGATTGCATAAGGACAACTACGCCAACCCGTTCAGGTCAAGTAATATCAACTCCTATAACCTTGGATTTATGCGGCAACGCTTTGTCGGATGCGTTGAGTCAACTGGCCGCAAAGCTTGATTGGAGCGCTTTTCCGCGGATGCTTTGCCCGCTAGTCATGTTTTGTAAAATTTCGTGGATTATGGTGTGTGGATGTTTGCTAGAACAGCTTTGATATTGTTGCTGCTTGCGGGCCTTGGCGGCTGCGTTTCGGCACCTGCGAAAGTCCCACCACAGGCCCAGTCCAAACCGCGTGTCATCGTAACCCAGCCGGCACCCCCGCCCGTGCAAAAGCCGACACATCGCCCGGCAGAGCCGGCAAAGTTGGTTCGCGTAACGGTACCTGAGCAGCTGATCGCCGAAATTGATACGGCTTGGCGGCAGTTTCCCGGACGCACCGGTATCGCGGTGCAGAGGATTGACGGTGATTGGGTAACAGGAAAGCGGTTGGGCGAGCTGTTCCCGCAGCAAAGCGTCTCCAAAATGTGGGTGGCAATGACGATCCTCGACCAGATCGACAGCGGCCGCGTTCGCCTTGACCAGAAAGTGCGCATCACAGCATCGGACCTCGCCGTTTTCCACCAACCGATCCGGGATCGCGTGCTCGCCAATGGAGAGATTGAGGAGACGGTTCTGAGCCTCTTGGAGCAGGCGATAACGGCCAGCGACAATACCGCGAATGACAGCCTGCTACGCACCGCAGGCGGGCCTGAAGCTGTGCGCAACTTCATCGAACGCAAGCGGCTGGGCAAAATCCGTTTCGGCCCCGGTGAGCGGCTTTTGCAGAGCCAGATTGCGGGGATGAGTTGGCAGCAGGATTATTCAATTGGCCGGCGTTTCTACACGGCGCGCTCCGCGATTCCGCTGGAACGGCGCAAAGCGGCGCTGGATGCCTATCTGGCTGATCCGGTAGATGGCGCTGCACCTGATGCGATTGCCAGCGCGCTGGCCCGCCTGGCCAAAGGTGAATTGCTTTCACCCGCTTCAACACGCTTGTTGCTGGCGATGATGGAACGCACCAAGAGCGGACCGAACCGTTTGAAAGCAGGTGTCCCGCCCGGCTGGCGTTTCGGTCACAAAACCGGCACCGGACAGGAACTGGATCCGGTTTCAACCGGTTATAACGACATCGGAATCATGACCGCGCCAGATGGCACCCGCTATGCTGTAGTGGTGATGATCGCAAGTACGACTTCGGGCATTCCGTCGCGCATGGCGATGATGCAGGCGGTTTCACGGGCTGTCGCCGCGAACCATCGCTGATCGCTATTGGTTGACCTGATCGGCAAGAGTGGGCGGATCAGCCTGCTCTTCCTCGAGCCGTGCTGCGGCTTCGTCCAGCGCTTTGGCATCTTCGACGGAAACGCCGCCTGGGCCCGGATCGGTAGGCGCCGGGCCGCATGCCGAGAGCAATAGGATCAGTGGAAGGCATGTGCGCATGACTGCGCTGTTACATTTGGCCGTTGGCGGAGGCAAAGAAAAAGGCTGCCCTGCAATGCAGGACAGCCCCTTTCGAATTTAGCTAGAAGCTAAGAAGCTATTACTTGGTTGCTTCTTTTGCAGCGTCGCCAGCAGCCTTAGCGGCATCGCCAGCAGCAGCAGCTGCGTCGCCAGCAGCGGCAGCAGCTTCTTTACCAGCTGCAGCAGCGTCGGTAGCAGCAGCAGCGGCTTCGCCGGTTGCAGCTTCAGCAGCGTCGCCAGCGGCGGCGGCAGCGTCGGTAGCAGCTTCTGCACCTTCAGCAGCTGCATCAGCAGCAGCTTCAGCGCCTTCAGCGGCTTCGGTGGTGGCTTCTTCAGCGCCCGAGCAAGCAGCCAGAGCCATTGCAGAAGCGAGAACGAGAGAAACAGCAATCTTTTTCATGTGGGAAATCCCCCTAACAAAGAACTTCAAAAAACCAGACAAGCAGCATGCGATGTGCATAGCTTGGCTTGCGGCGCCTCCACTAGCGGCTTCAAACATTCAACGCAATCGGCTTTTTTCTACAAAATGCGTAGAGTGCGTCTGTTCGCTCCCATTTGGCGACCAGCGGTTCAAAAATATGTCACAATTGCGCCAATTGACACGATATAAAGAATTCTTTATATGCCATGCCAATGACACCCTTGCTCAACATAATGCGCGCGCTTGCCGATCCGACGCGGATGCGAATCACGCTGTTGATACGGCAATTGGAGCTTTCCGTCAGCGAGGTCGTACAGATTTTGGGGCAAAGCCAGCCGCGCGTATCGCGCCACATCAAGATTTTGGACGAAGCAGGTATCGCGGAGCGCCGCCGTGAAGGGGCATGGGTCTTCCTGCGCCCCGGTCCAATGTTGTCGCACCATGCAATCGAACCCTTGTTCAGCTTGCCGGGCACAGAGGATTCACGCCCGGTATTGCGTGATCTGGCGCGCCTGGAGGAGGTTCGCTCGGCGCGCACCGAAATGGCGGCCACCTATTTTAATGCCCATGCCGAACAATGGGATCAGATCCGCTCGCTGCACATCGCCGAGGCCGAAGTGGAGGCGGCCATGCGCGCACTGCTGGGTGAAGCTCCGGTTGGCCGCGTGCTCGACATCGGTACCGGCACCGGGCGCATGATCGAATTGTTCGCGCGCGATGCCCAACGCTTCGTCGCCCTTGATAACAGTGTGGAGATGTTGCGGCTTGCCCGCGCCAAGCTGGGCGGGATGGAAGATGCCGCAGCGGTGCAGGCGCACACGGAAATCGTGCTCGGCGATTTCAACACCCTGCCCTTCGCCGATGGCAGCTTTGACACCATCCTGTTCCACCAGGTGCTGCATTATGCCCAGCATCCCGAACGGGCTATTGCAGAGGCCGCACGCGTATTGGCCCCGGAAGGACGATTACTGGTCGTCGATTTCGCCGCCCATGATCTCGAAGAACTGCGCAGCGTCCACGCCCATGCCCGCCTCGGCTTCACCGACGAGAGCATGGCACGCGCATTTGCCAGCGCCGGGCTGGTGCCCGCACGCACCGAAACGCTTGCGGGCGGCAAGCTTGCGGTAAAGATATGGCTGGGCCAACGCGGTCAGACCGCAAGCGAATCTCCCAAACTCAGGCCCCCAATTCTTAGGAATGTTGCATGATCTTATCACTCGACCAGATGGCCGAATCGCGCCGTGCGCTTGCCAGCTCGCTATTCGCGGGGCTGCCTGGCGATGCAGAGATCAGCTTCGAATTCTTCCCGCCCAAGACCGAGAAGATGGAAGAGCAATTGTGGGATTCGATCGTGACGCTCGCTCCGCTGGCCCCTCGCTTCGTTTCGGTGACCTATGGTGCGGGCGGATCGACGCGCGAACGGACGCACAATACGGTCGCACGCATTGCCAAGGAAACCAGCATCCCCGCTGCGGCGCACCTCACCTGCGTCGATGCCACGCGTGAGGAGATTGCAGAGGTCGCCAACGCCTATTGGGAAGCAGGCGTGCGCCATATCGTCGCGCTACGCGGCGATCCGCCCAATGCGGGCGGGCAGTTTGAGCCGCACCCGCAAGGCTATGCGAGCGCAGCCGAACTGGTCGAAGGCCTGCGCAAGCTGCGCCCGTTCGAGATTTCGGTGAGCGCTTATCCCGAAACCCACCCCGAAGCGGCGACCGCGCAATCGGATATCGATTTCCTCAAACGCAAATTGGATGCAGGTGCCAGCCGCGCGATCACGCAATTCTTTTTCGAACCCGAAACCTTCTTCCGCTTTCGCGATGCCGTGGCCTCAGCGGGTATCGAAGCCGAGATCGTGCCCGGTATCATGCCTGTTTCCAACTTCGCCGCGATCCAGCGCATGTCCAAAATGACGGGAACTGCAATCCCCGAATGGATGGCGCATCTGTTTGAAGGGCTCGACGATCATCCGTCTGCGCGGCAACTGGTTGCTGCCACAATCTCCGCCGAAATGTGCCGCAGGCTATATGCAGGCGGTGTCCGCCAGTTCCATTTCTATACCTTGAACCGTGCAGAGCTCAGCTATGCCATTTGCCACCTGCTCGGCAAGCGCCCGGTCGAAACCGCGAAGGAAGCCGCAATATGAGCGCCCGCGAAGACTTCACTGCCCGCTGCAAAGAACGCATCCTTGTGTTCGACGGCGGATACGGCACTTCAATCCAGCGCTACAGACTGGAGGAAGCCGATTATCGCGGCGATCTTGATCTCGCGAAGGACCAGAAGGGCAATAACGATCTGCTCTCTATCACCCGGCCCGACATCATCGGCGCGATCCACGATGCCTATCTGGACGCGGGCGCGGACATGATCGAAACCAACACTTTCAGCTCCACCCGCGTGGCGATGGCCGATTATGGCTGTGAGCATCTGGTTCGGCAGATCAATGTCGAAAGCGCCAAGCTCGCCCGCGCCTGTGCCGACAGGGCCGAGGCGAAGGATGGGCTAAAGCGTTTCGTCGCAGGCTCCATCGGCCCGACCAACAAGACGCTTTCCCTCTCGCCCGATGTCAACGATCCCGGCTATCGCGAGGTCGATTTCGACACGCTGAAGGCCGACTATCGCGAGCAATGCGATGCGCTGATTGAAGGCGGGGTCGACTTTCTGCTGATCGAAACGATCTTCGACACGCTCAACGCCAAATGCGCGGCGATGGCAGCGCAGGAGGCGGCGGCGGCCTCGGGCCGCGATGTGCCGCTGATGATCAGCATGACGATCACCGACATGGCGGGCCGCAACCTGTCCGGCCACACGGTACAGGGTTTCTGGAACACCATCCGCCATGTGAAGCCGCTTACTATCGGCCTCAACTGCTCGTTCGGCGCGGATCTGTTGCGGCCTTATCTCTCGGAACTTGCCAAAAATTCCGACGCGCTGGTGATGGCCTATCCCAATGCGGGGCTGCCCAATGAGCTTGGCCAATATGACGAACTGCCCGAGCAGACCGCAAAGCTGATCGAGCAATGGCTCGACGAGGGGCTGGTGAATGTCGTCGGCGGATGCTGCGGCACCACGCCCGCACATATCGCCGCGATTGCCAAAGCCGTCGCCGACCGTGCTCCAAGACAGGTGCCAACCGCGCCAGTGGTAACGCGGCTCGCCGGGCTGGAGCCCTTTGTGATGGCGGCTTAGCGAAGCGTCGCCCCGGCGAAGGCCGGGGCCGCGACAGGTTTAGCCTGCACCCATTGAGAAAACCTCCAACGGCCCCGGCCTTCGCCGGGGCGACGAGTAAGAACAAAATGAACCAGACCGCCAATACCGCCCGCCCCACCGGCTCCTCCTTCGTCAACATCGGCGAACGCACCAACGTCACCGGATCGGCCAAGTTCAAGAAGCTGATCCTCGCCGGGGATTATGAAGCCGCGGTTGAGGTCGCGCGTGATCAGGTCGAAAATGGCGCGCAGATCATCGACGTCAACATGGACGAAGGCCTGCTCGACGCCGAGCTGGCGATGACCACCTTCCTCAAACGCATAGCCGCCGAGCCCGATATCGCGCGCGTGCCGGTGATGATCGACAGTTCCAAATGGAGCGTCATCGAGGCGGGGCTGAAATGCGTTTCGGGCAAACCGGTGGTCAATTCTATCTCGATGAAAGAGGGCGAAGAGGCCTTCCTGCACCACGCACGCCTGTGCATGGCCTATGGCGCGGCCGTGGTCGTAATGGCCTTCGACGAAACCGGGCAGGCGGACACCAAGGAGCGCAAGGTTTCGATCTGCAAGCGCGCTTATGACCTGCTGGTCGGCATCGGCTTCCCGCCCGAGGACATCATCTTCGATCCCAATATCTTCGCGATCGCGACGGGGATCGAAGAGCATAATAATTACGGCGTCGACTTTATCGAGGCGGTCAAGGAACTGCGCGTACTGTGTCCGCATGCGCATTATTCGGGCGGTCTTTCGAACCTGTCTTTCAGTTTCCGTGGCAACGAACCCGTCCGCCGCGCGATGCACAGCATCTTCCTCTACCATGCGATCCCCGCCGGACTCGACATGGCGATCGTCAATGCCGGGCAGCTCGATGTTTATGACACGATCGATCCCGAACTGCGCACCGCCTGCGAAGATGTAATCCTGAACAAGGACCCTGACGCGACCGAGCGGCTGATCGCCCTCGCCGAACGCTATAAGGGCACCGATGCCGCACAGGAAAAGGCCGCCGCCGAATGGCGCGGCTGGTCGGTTGAACGCCGCATCGAACATGCGCTGGTCAAGGGAATCGACGCGCATGTCGTCGAGGATACCGAGGAAGCGCGCCTCGCGATCAAGGAACGCGGCGGTCGCCCGATCGAAGTGATCGAAGGCCCGCTGATGGACGGCATGAATGTCGTCGGCGACCTGTTCGGCAGCGGCAAGATGTTCCTGCCGCAGGTGGTCAAATCCGCGCGCGTGATGAAAAAGGCCGTTGCCCACCTCTTCCCCTATATCGAGGCCGAGAAAGACGAAAACTCCAAGGGCAAGGGCCGGATCATCATGGCCACGGTCAAGGGCGACGTCCACGATATCGGCAAAAATATCGTCGGCGTGGTGCTGCAGTGCAACGGCTTTGAAGTCATCGACCTTGGCGTCATGGTGCCATGGCAGGAAATCCTCAAAAGCGCGGTCGAAAATGACGCCGATATGATTGGCCTGTCCGGCCTGATCACCCCCAGCCTTGATGAAATGGTTACGGTGGCTGAAGAAATGCAGCGGGCTGGCATGACGATGCCGCTGCTGATCGGCGGGGCCACGACGTCAAAAACGCACACAGCGCTGCGCATCGAGCCGGTCTATTCGGGGCCGACGGTACATGTGCTCGACGCCAGCCGCGCGGTGGGTGTGGCCTCCACCTTGGTCAGCGATACACTTGCCGAGAAATTTGTGGCGGATACCCGCTCCGAATATGGCCATATCCGCGACGCGCGCTCGGGCAAGACCGCCAAGCCGCTGGCAACGCTCGAAGAGGCGCGCGCCAATGCCTTTGAAATCGACGAAAGCCTGAAACCCGGTGCACCGCTGCAACCCGGGGTGCATGTTTATGACGACTGGCCGCTCTCCGATCTGCGCGACTATATCGACTGGACGCCCTTCTTCCGCGCCTGGGAATTGCACGGCAATTACCCCGCAATCCTCGAAGACGAAGTGGTCGGCGAAAGCGCACGGCAATTGTTCGCCGACGCACAGGCGATGCTCGACAAGATCGTTTCGGAAAAATGGTTGCGCGCAAAGGGCGTCGCGGGGCTATGGCCTTGTGCACGTGAAGGCGACGATGTTGTCATCTATCTCGACAACGAAGAGCATGTCCGCCTGCCCTTCCTGCGCCAGCAAGTGGCCAAGCGCGAAGGCCGCGCCAATATGTGCCTCGCCGATTTCATCAGCCCCGATGGCGACTGGATCGGCGGTTTTGCTGTCACCACCGGCCATGGCATCGGCACCAAGCTCGCCGAGTTCAAGGCCCATATCGACGATTATTCGGACATCATGCTGAAGGCGCTCGCCGACCGTCTGGCCGAAGCCTTTGCCGAGCGGATGCACGAACATGTCCGCAAGGAACTATGGGGATACGCCCCCGAAGAGCAGCTGACCAACGAAGCGCTGATCCGCGAGCAATATCGCGGCATCCGCCCCG
>NZ_DAOLHN010000029.1:0-44239 GCF_035329025.1 Sphingorhabdus sp.
TCTTCTTGGTCCAGGACATTTCCGAAACGTGGACCAGGCCTTCGATGCCGGCTTCGAGTTCGATAAAGGCACCATATTCGGTAATGTTGGTAACGGCGCCATGCAAACGTGCACCGACCGGATATTTCGCAACGGCACCTTCCCACGGATCCGATTCCAGCTGCTTCATGCCAAGGCTGATGCGCTGTGTATCGCGGTTGATGCGGACGATCTGCACCTTCACGGTATCGCCGATGTTGATCATTTCCGACGGGTGGTTGATGCGCTTGTAGCTGATGTCGGTGACGTGCAGCAGGCCATCGATGCCGCCCAGATCAACGAACGCACCATAATCGGTGATGTTCTTGACGACGCCTTCGATAATCTGGCCTTCGGTCAGGTTCTGGATCAGGCCCGAACGCTGTTCAGCACGAGTCTCTTCAAGGATGGCGCGACGCGAAACAACAATATTGCCGCGGCGACGGTCCATCTTCAGGATCTGGAAGGGCTGTGCAATGTCCATCAAGGGGCCAACGTCGCGCACGGGGCGAACATCCACCTGCGAGCCGGGAAGGAACGCAACGGCGCCGCCGAGGTCGACAGTGAAGCCGCCCTTCACGCGGCCAAAGATAACGCCATCGACGCGGTTGCCAGCGGCGAATTCGCCTTCCAGCTTGTCCCAAGCGGCTTCGCGGCGCGCGCGGTCGCGCGACAGCACGGCTTCGCCGTTCATGTTTTCGACGCGGTCGACATAAACTTCGACTTCGTCACCGACATTGAGGTCAGCTTTCTGGCCGGGCATCGAGAATTCGCGCAGGGCCACACGGCCTTCGCTCTTGAGGCCGACATCGATCATCGCGAAGTCGTTTTCGATTGCGGTTACGGTGCCTTTGACGACGCGGCCCTCAAAGCCACCTTCTGCACCACCGAGTGATTCGTTGAGCAACGCTTCAAAATCGTTGCGGGTAGGGTTAGGCGAAGTTGCCATGGTTAGAGTTCCTTACTTACGCTTTATCCGGCCAATCGGTTGGTTCCGATGGTCTTTGACCAGACTGCCAATACAGCCCCATGCTGCAAAGGCATTCTCCAGACTTTTGCTTTGATTTCAGCGATTTGATAGATACCAACGCGAACAGGACAATGCGGTGCAAGTTACGCCATTGGCGTCTTGCCGCATGCCCGAACATTCTATGTTAGCTTGGCCGGCCTCTATGCGGGCCGATTCTCTATCTTCGCGTCCACCAGTGCAATCGCCCTTTGAACGGCCGCGCCTATAGTCAAATTGCCGGTATCAAGCAAGTGTGCGTCTTCCGCAGCTTTCAGCGGGGCATCGGCGCGTTCGCTGTCGCGTTTGTCGCGGGCGCGGATATCTGCGAGGATAGTTTCATAATCGACATCCTGTCCACGCCCCTGCATTTCCTTGAAGCGGCGCTCGGCCCGGATTTCGGCGGAGGCAGTGACGAAGAGTTTTACTTCGGCATGTGGGGCGATCACCGTTCCGATATCGCGTCCGTCGAGCACCGCGCCTTCGGGCTGGTTGGCAAAGTCGACCTGACGCTTGTTCAGCGCAGCGCGTACCTCCGGATGGACCGATACGCGGCTGGCCAGCCCGCCGGTCGCCTCGTCGCGTAGCACAGGATCATCGAGCAATTCGTCGGGAAAGTCGCATGCAGCGACCGCGTCTGCGGAATTGTCGGCATTGCCACCATTCAACGCTACCTGCCGTCCCACCGCGCGATAGAGCAGTCCGGTGTCGAGCCAAGGCAGACCATAATGCGCCGCCAGAGCCTTCGATATGGTGCCTTTGCCAGAGGCGGTGGGACCGTCGACCGCTATGATCATGCGCCAGCAAGCCCCGCCAGCATCGCCTCAAAGGTCGGGAAGCTGGTGGCAATTGGCGACACGTCGTCGACTGTAACTGCGTGGTAGCAATGTTGCCCGGCGACTGCGAAGCTCATGGCAATGCGATGGTCGAGCGCGCTGGCAATTGTGGCGCCGCCTTCAAGCGGTTCTCCGCCGGTGCCGTCGATGACAAGGCCGTCCTCACGTTCCTCGACTGTCGCGCCAATGGCTTTCAAGCCGGTGGCCATCAGTGCCAGGCGGTCGCTTTCCTTGACGCGCAGTTCGTCGAGACCGCTGGTCACTGTCCGCCCTTCAGCCATGCTGGCAGCGACGAAGAACACGGGAAATTCATCGATCATGCTTGGAGCGACCTCGGGCGGCACTTCGATTCCCTTCAACGCCGAATGTCGCGCTGTAATATCCGCAACCGGTTCGCCCCCCACAACACGCTCGTTCGAATATGTGAGATCCGCGCCCATCGTCTCCAGCATTTTGTATATGCCGGTGCGGGTCGGGTTCATGCCAACATGGGTTACGGTGACTTCGCTGCCCGGGGTAATGAGTGCGGCGACGATCGGAAACGCCGCGGAAGATGGGTCACCCGGAACTTCTAAGGTCTGCGGTTTCAATTCAGCCTCGCCGACGAGGCGGATATGCCGGACACCATCTGCATCGGTTTCGACCATCAGGTCAGCGCCAAAACCTGCCAGCATCCGCTCGCTATGGTCGCGTGTCGGCACTGGTTCGATCACTTCGGTAATGCCGGGCGTATTGAGCCCTGCCAGTAGAACAGCAGACTTTACCTGAGCCGAGGCGACGGGCAGACGGTAGCCAATTGGCACCGCCGGACACATCCCCCGCACCATCAATGGCAGGCGACCTCCCGGGCTGGCGTTGAACTCGGCGCCTGTCAGCGAAAGCGGGTCGATCACCCGGCCCATCGGCCGTTTCGACAGGCTGGCGTCGCCAATAAAGGTGGCGGTGATTGCATGGCTTGCGACCAAACCCATCAGCAATCGCGTCGAGGTGCCGCTATTGCCCATGTCCAGCGCGTTCTGCGGTTGCAGCAATCCGCCGACGCCGACGCCGTTAATGCGCCATTCGCCTTCGCCGGTGCGTTCGATGGTCGCGCCCATCGCACGCATTGCTGCCGCAGTGGCAAGTACATCCTCGCCCTCGAGTAATCCGGTCACCCGGCTCTCGCCTATGGCAAGTGCTGACAGCATCAACGACCGGTGGCTGATCGACTTGTCACCGGGCACCTTTACCGTGCCGCAAAGCGGACCGCGAGCGGCGAAAGAGGCGGGACGGGGATGGGTGCTGTACATAGGCGAGGTGCTTTGCTTTCACACTGCCTTCAAGTCAACGATTACACTAATTTTTGACAGGCGCGCTCCGCTGTGGCAAGGGCGGCGCCTGTTTGCAGCGAGTCTCCTCCGCGAGACCGCATTTCACGCAATTTTGAAAGGATTATAGGCCCACCATGGTGAAGGCTGAATGGGGAACCAAGCGCACCTGCCCGAAATGCGGCACGCGATTCTACGATCTGACCAAGGACGAACCGGTTGAATGCATCGAGTGCGGCAACCAGTGGACGCCTGAGCCGGTGCTGAAATCAAAGCAGCCGCTGCCGTTCGAGGAAGTCGAAAAGAAACAGGACGATGCTGATCTGGGCGACGATGATCTCGACATCGATGTCGATGCTGTCGACGGCGACGTCTCGCCTGACAATGACGTCGACCTGGGCGGCGATGACGACCTTGGCGTTGCCGGCACCGACGACGATGGCGACGAGCAATAAGGATTGAACAGGCGGGAAGGTGGCATTGCCATTTTCCCGCTTGCAAATGCAGGGGCAGTGCGGCTAAAGGCGCGCCTCTGAATTATACAGCCGCCCTATATCGCGGCGTTCGGGGCCTTAGCTCAGCTGGTAGAGCGCTACACTGGCAGTGTAGAGGTCAGGGGTTCGACTCCCCTAGGCTCCACCAACGCTTTCTTAAAGCGTTGTCCCTAAAAAACATTATCTCTACCAGATAGTTAGCTTATGGCGATGGTATACATTAGTGGTATACAAGGGCATGGCGGCTATGGCTCAGACCCATCGATTAATTCTTCGCGGAAAAACGTGGTCCTTTTTCCGTCGGGTGCCCAATAATGCGGTCGCTGCGTACGGGCGCAAACTGATAAAGGTTTCGCTCAAGACGTCCAGCCTATCGAAAGCCTCCTTAAAGGCGGAATTTCTAAGTCTGATCGTTTGCCGGGTTCAACTGCCACTGTGTCGTGGGATAACACGCTTGACCGCCGCTGCAAAGTAATGGCGCGCATTGCTGTCATCTTGCGCGGCCCCTACATCTTGTCTCGCGCTGCGTCACTTTCGAACAACGCATCGGCGGATGCAGGTGGTGCAATGCCTTGAGGTATCTCCTCGACCGTCACTCCTTCGCGGATGTTGTAAAGCCGCTTGAAGGTCGGGATGATTTTCTCGTCGTGGGTGACAATGATAATCGCCGTGTCAAATTGTTGTGCCATGTCGTTGAGCAGCGCCACAACTGCCAGCGCGCGTTGGCCGTCAAGCGGCGCTGTAGGTTCATCAGCGAGGATGACAGGCGGGCGATTGATCAGCGCGCGGGCAATCGCAACGCGCTGCTGCTCCCCGCCGGAAAGCTGTGAGGGCATGGCGGCGGCGCGGTGACCGACATCCAGCGCATCGAGCAGGTCACGGGCCATTTTCCTAGCCATCGCATTGGGCTTACCAGCTAACATGGGCAGCAACGCGACGTTATCGGTCACATCCAGGAACGGAATCAGATATGGTGCCTGGAAAATAAAGCCGATAAGATCACGGCGCAGCGCCCGCAAATCGCGCACTTTCCAGCCATTATCGTAAATGCACTGGTCACCAATCGTCATTTTACCCGAGGTAGGCTCGATTACTGCACCAAGGCATTTGAGCAAAGTGCTCTTGCCCGAGCCCGATGGTCCAATGAGCCCCACAACTTCGCCTTTGGCCACTGACATATTGACACCGCGCAGCGCATGAACGGCGGTGTCACCGTTTCCATAGGTTTTCACGACATTCTCAAGTGTAATGCCGTCAGCCACCGATAGCCTCCGCCGGATCCACCTTGAGAGCTGCCTGAATGGCGAGCACACTCGCCAAAGCGCAAATCAGCATGACCGCAAAAAAGCCCCGGATCGAATCCGCCGGTAATAACAAGACAAATTTCGGGAAAAATGGTGCCCAAAGGCTGGCAGCGATTTTACCCACGACAAAGCCGATCAGCCCAAGCCCCAGTGCCTGCTGCAGGATCATCCACGAAATCGTGCGGTTGCGTGTTCCAATCAGTTTCAGCACGGCAATTTCGCGGATTTTGCCGATTGTCATAGTGTAGATGATGAAGGCCACGATGGCCGCACTGACGATGGACAGGATGACAAGGAACATGGCAATTTGCCGCGCCGAATTGGCAATCAGTTTCTGGACGAGTATCTCTTCCATTTCCGCACGGGTATAGACGGTTAGACGCTGCCAACGACGGATCGCATCGGCGACCAGATCGGGATCGGTATCGGGCGTTATGGTGACCAGGACGGCGTTAACATTGGTGCTGCCCGACTGAACCGCGTTTACTGCTGCAGCAACCGCCGGATTGCCTGGCGGGTTCAGCTGCGGATTGGCTTCAGTGCGCGCACGCTGCCTGACAATCGCATCGCTGTCTTTCTGGAACTGGGCGGCCTGCGCATCTTTCAGTGACAAAAACAGCATCGGGTCACCACCCGATGATACCATTCGGCTCGTCAATCCGACGACGGTATAGAAATTGCGCCGAACTTTTACGCGGTCACCTATTGCAAAACCACTCTTAATATCGGCCACTGCCTCATAATGGCCCCGCACAATCTGGCGTCCGGCAATCAAATGCGTGGGTTGGCCTGGCATCCCAGGCTCGCCCATTTCGGTTCCAACAACCATCACCCGTACGTCCTTGTCGCCTTGGGCAATCTGCATCGTGAGGTAGGTGACGCCGGCCGCTTGCGCGACGCCGCGCATGGCCTGAATCGGTCGCTCGCTGTCTTCGGGCAGGCTCGATGGTTCCGCATAAGGGCCAAGCGTATCCTTTTGCACCACCCATAGGTCGGCATGGCTGTTATCGAGCAGTGCCTGGGCATCATCAACCATCCCCCGGTAGACCCCGGCCATCGATAATGTTACGCCAATCAACAGGCCCAAACCAACACCGGTGAGCACGAATTTACCCCAACCATGCAGGATATCGCGGCCGGCCAGACTGATCATGGCAATGATCTGACGATGCTAAACCGGCTGTTTGCTGAAAGCGCCTTTGCGCTGTGAAGGACAGTCTGTTCGCCGATTTCGAGACCATCCAGAATCTGAACCCATCCATCCAGATTCTGCGCGCCGATCTTAACCTTTACAAACTCCAGATCGCCACCGCGGATCACCCAAACCCCGACCTGACCATCGACGCGGTGCACGGCCGCATTCGGGATGGCCGATGTCCGGGCACGGGCTGGTAAAGCCACGGTTACTTCTGCAAGCTCACCAATCGACGGAATCCCTTCGACAAGAGAAAATTTTGCTTTCGCGAGCACTTCCTCCGTCAGCGCATCGGCCATAGGCTCTACGCGTTCAATGATGCCTGGCACCTGGCGTTCGGGACGAGAACGCAGGACGATGCGCACCGGCAACCCTGCCGCAAGCCCGGCCGATTGTGTCTGGTCGAACCTTACATTGATCCACAATTGGCTCGGATCGATGATTTCAATCACTGCTTGCCCTGCAACTACGGTTGTCCCGGGTTCAACTGCCCGCCGCACCACAAGTCCCGCGTGCGGCGCTACGAGGCGCAGATTGACCTTTTGCTGGACCAGAGCAGCCCTTTCGGCACCGAGCCTTGCGCGATCTTGCCCAGCGGCGTTGCGATTGGCCTTGGCGGCTGCAAGGCTTGCGCGGGCTGCTGCCAACTCCTGTCGACGCTGATCGACCATGGCATCGGTGACCCAGCCACCTTCCTTCAATTTTTCTGTTCGGGCAGCCTGGTTTTGCGCGAGCGCAACGCGGGCGGTTGCATCAGCAATCTGCGCAACCGCCGCTTGCTCCAGTGCTGCTGAACGCGCGGAACCTCCGGCAGCGGCATCAATCCGTTGGTCAAGGTCGACAGGATCAATTTGCGCGAGCAACTGTCCTTCTTTTACAATGTCACCTACATCGACTGCGACCATGCTGACCCTGCCCGCAGCAGTTGGACCAACTTTCTGCGTGTAACGGGCTTCAACGGTGCCGATGCCAAATAAGGCTGGCGAAATGGCGCGTTCTTCGACCTGCACGACTGTGACATTCACGGGCGCCAATGGACCGGAGCGCAAGGCCACCCATGCAAATAGCAAAAGAAGCGGCATCAGAACGGCCAAAAGCAGCCAGCCCCTTCGGCTTATCGTAAATGCCAATTTCATGTCGCTGCGCCCAAAGCATCGAGAAATAGATCGAACATCCGCAAGGAAACGGCGGGCATATTATCGAAATCGTCGGCAGCCATCGCCTGCATCGCAAGGCCCTGCACCATGCCCAAAAACATCGATGCGGCCGCAGAGCAGTCGGTTGTTTCTTTTATCAGCCCCTGAGCCTTGGCTTGTTCAAGCAGGTTTATCACCCTGTCTCGATATCCGGTCATCAACGCGCGTACCCGCGCCTTGCCGGGGGCGTCGCTATCACGCTGCAACTCGCCAAACAGGATCCGGGGTACACCCACATGTTCGACAACAAATGCGATGTGCGTCGTAAAAATAGCGCGCAACCGGTCGACGGGTGTTGCGCCCGTAACCGCGTCGAAGCGGGCCAATAGCGTATCGGCTGTCCAATCCATAACCGCTGTCCAGACCGCTTGCTTATCTGCGAAATGGCGGAAAAGGGCACCTTGGGAAACACCCATATGCGCTGCAATTTGCGCGGTCGTTATATCGGCGGGATTTGTTTTTGCCGCCAGCGCAATCACCGCCTCGACGGTAACTGCTCGCCTCATTTCGGCCGGAAGTTTTGTTTGATACATGCATTGTACTTTGCATTAAAGATAGTAATTAGTCACTATCTTTAATGCAAAGGCTTGATGGAGAGAGTTAGAATGACCGAGATCGACAGCAGCCCAGAAGCATTGAAGGGCGAAGATTGGGCGGGCGAGATGGGTGCCAAATGGCTCGCTAATCTCGAGCGGTTCGAAGGCATGATCGCTCCGATTGGTGAGGCTCTGCTCAAACAGGCAGATTACAAACACAGCGAGCGCGTGCTCGATATCGGCTGCGGTGGTGGCGGGACAACAATTGCCATTGCGCAGGCGGTTGCACCTTCGGGCGAGGTCCTTGGTATCGACATTTCACCCGATTTGACGACGGCGGCTACACAGCGCGCCAACGATGCCGGTGTCAGCAATATCCGCTTCATCTGCGCTGACGCGTCGACAGTTCAATTCGACGACAAACCATTCGACCGGCTCTTCTCGCGCTTTGGCAGCATGTTTTTTCCCGAACCGCATAAGGCTTTCGCCAATTTGCACAGCTTGCTGCGCCCCAGCGCGCGCATTGATCTCGCTGTTTGGGGACCGCCGCGTGACAATCTGTGGATGATGGAGATGATGAGCATCGTCCGCCGTTATGTAGACATACCGCCGGCTGTCCCCCGCACACCTGGCCCATTTGCATTCGAAGACCTCGACTATCTAAATGAGATCCTCGCAAGCGGTGGTTTTTCAAATGTGAACGTGTCGGCCTATCAAGGACTTCAGCCGATTGGCGGTGTAAATGTCACACCGCAAGACGCCGTCTCATTCATATTGTCGTCAATGGCCGTTGGACGCGCGCTAGATGAACAAGGCGCAGATGTTCGCTCGGCAGCTGAGGCGGATTTGATTGAGTTGTTTCAGAACCATTATGAAGCGGGCCGAGGAGTCATGATGCAAGGTAAGGCATGGCTGGCTAGCGCCATTGCTTAGAAACAAGCTGATTAGGTTTGGCCCGTCATCGTAACAGGGGCAGAACGATTTTAGCTATTAAGCCGCCATTTGGTGCATTCGCAACTGTGATATCCCCACCATAATCGCGGGCAATGTCGCGGGATATTGGGAGGCCGAGGCCGGAATCGCCAGCTCTGTCACACTGGCTCACGCCGATTTCGAATATCTGGTCGAGGACATCGGGGCCGACGCCGTCGCCATCATCCTCAATCTCAATTATCGATGCCTTACTCGTTTCATAAAAGCGAATGGTAATTTTCTTGGCTGCCCACTTGCCGGCATTATCGAGAAGATTGGACAAAATTTCACTCAAATCTTCCGGGTCACACGCAATGTTCTTTGCAGTAGCTATCGCCTCTGTGGCCCGGAAAGATTTGGCTGGATAAATTCGTGTCATAGCGCTGAGTAGCGGCGGGAGTATGTCAGATAACGACGTATGCGCACCTATCGCCTGACGTGACCCTCCCGACCGGGTTCTGGCCAAATGATAATCAATCTGTCTCTGCATCGCTTGCGTCTGGTCAAGAAATATCTGTGCCTGATCGCCAGCAGTGCCGGTCTCTACCATTCGTTCGGCCTCGTCGGTAACAACAGCCAGAGGCGTTCGTAACGAATGCGCCAAATTGCCTGCCTGCACGCGTCCGCGTTCCACAATAGCTGTATTTCGGCTCGCGTAAGCATTGAGATCGGTGACGACTTCCTGAATCTCGTCGGGATAAGACCCGTCAATCATACTCGCTTT
This sequence comes from Sphingorhabdus sp., assembly GCF_035329025.1. Lineage (GTDB taxonomy): Bacteria > Pseudomonadota > Alphaproteobacteria > Sphingomonadales > Sphingomonadaceae > Sphingorhabdus_B. The sequence continues at coordinate 9,589 of NZ_DAOLHN010000029.1, forward strand.
GCCCGCCCGCAAGGCACGAATACCGCTGGCTAGCCGACCAAACGGCCGCAATCCGAATGTGATGATGGCAAATCCGCTCGCGATCAACGCCAGTGCGAGCAGCGCTAACCAGACCGTTAATTCTCGCGTGAACGCCGAGATGATGCGTTTCAAATGCCGTTCGTCGGTTGCAATCACGAAGTGGGTCGGCGCACCTGTCGTTGTCGGACGGACCAGTCCATATACTATTGTCTGCCCGGTTGGACCGTTCGCCACATAATGCAGGACATTGGGCGAATGTGCGATGTCATAATCAAGAGCCCCGCGAGTCATTGATGGCGACTTGAGCGTCCCGAAACCCGGTCGCGTCACTTGCCAGTAAAAGCCCGACAACGGGACCGCATAACGCGGGTCGGAAAGTGGTCGCGTCAGTTGTGGGCTACCCTTTTCATCGAGCACTGTCAGTCCCGCAAGTTCCTTCACATGAACCTCCAGTTCTTCATGATATTGCGCTTCGACATGCAGGCTGAACAGACGGACGGACGAGACCCAGATTGCCCCTATGCCAAGCGCCACCCACAATAGAATTGCGATCAGAAACCGGTCACGAAGGCTGTTGATTCGAATATTCATGGAATGAATTTGTAACCCATGCCACGCACCGTCTGAATCCGTGCTTTCCCGATCTTTCGCCGCAACCGGCTGACATGCGCTTCGACGGCGTTATGATCACGCTCGGTGTCGAGTGCATAAAGTAGTTCAACGAGAACGGCTTGCGAATGGATCTGGTGGGGGCGACGAAGAAAATGATGTAAGAGATTGAATTCCTTTCGGCTCAATAGCAGCGCTGTATCGCCAAGCGTAACCATTTTACCGACCGGATCGAGCGATAGATCGCCCGCGGTTAATGCTGATGCAGCCCGACCATCGTGCCTGCGACACATGGCATGGATGCGGGCCAGCAACTCTTCGAACCGAACGGGTTTTACCAAAAAATCATCAGCTCCGGCATTCAACCCTTCAACCTTGTCACGCCATCCACCCCGTGCGGTGAGAATTAATATCGGTAATGACGCTGCCCCGGCACGCCAATAGCGTAACAGGTCGAGGCCATCGCTATCGGGTAGCCCGAGGTCGAGAATAATTGCAGCCATAGCTTCGATGTCGGGCCACAGTCGTGCCTCTTCAGCGTTGCATGCACAATCTACGGCGATACCTGCACGTTGCAGCCGTTCGGATAACCGTCGGCGAAGTTCGGGATCATCCTCCACAAGCAATACGCGCATCATTGACTCGCTTTTTTATATTTTTCGTCTGGCCACCAAATCTGACGGCACCCTGACATTTTGTCAGCTTTTTGTCAGATTCGTAAGCGAAACGTCAAAAATGATAAACAGACGCTCGATTTTCATACTCGGTTTGGCAGCGGTCATGCTTATCGCTGGTATATTGTGGTGGGCCAGTCCAGACACTCCTGACAGGACAACCGCTCCACCCCCAGCCGCCGAATCTGGCGTGATAACAGCAGCACAAATCGAGAAGCTGGGTATTGTAACTGCAACAGCAGCCGTCGCATCCAATATTGCCCTTGGAACGGTACCAGCCACGGTCACGCTTCCGCCCGAAGCGCGGGTCGCTGTAACTGCGCCGTTCACGGGTTCGGTCATCCGACTTTTTGTGGTGCCAGGTCAGGCGGTACGCCAAGGGCAAGCCCTTGCAATCGTGCGCAGCCGCGAACCCGTCCAATATGGAGCAGAGCTTGCAAGAGCACGCGCACGGCTCGATCTGGCACAGGCGACAGCGGCCCGGACCGGACAATTGGTGCGCGAAGGCATCATTGCCGGCGCACGCGGTGACGAAGCTCAATCGGCGGTCCGCCAAGCGCAGGTTGATGTCGCAGAGAATGCCCGAGTTCTCAATCAATCGGGTGCAAATGCGAGCGGTGAGATGACGCTCCGCGCGCCCATCACCGGACGGCTGGCGATGGTCAACGTCCAGACCGGCGGGCCTGTTGATGGTATGACTGCCCCATTTGTCGTCGAGAATACCTCGGCCCAGATGCTCGACCTGCAACTGCCCGAGCGAATGGCCAACAGCGTCTTTCCCGGAATGGTTGTGGAAGTAGCGGTCGCGGGCGGCGAGCCGGTTCGGGGCAGCATCATATCGGTTAGCGGCACAATCGATCCAGTTACGCGTTCCCTGCTGGCAAAGGCACGTCTGGACACATCGCCTGCACTGGTAAGCGGCAAGGCGGTCACGGCGTTGCTCAAGGGAACAAGTCCAACACCGGGCACCAGCATACCGGCGGCGGCAGTGACTCGGATGGGCGACAAAGACATCGTGTTCGTGCGGACTTCGAAGGGCTTTGAACAGCGCGCTGTGACTGTGGCAAGCCGGACGTCCGACCAAGCCGTGTTATCGGCTGGCCTCAAGCCGGGTGAAAAGGTAGCAACTTCGGGTATTTCGGAACTCAAAGTCATATTGGGCGGGGAATAAGCGATGTTACGCCGTTTGGTCGAGCAGGCGCTGGCATTTCGCCTAGCCGTCATCGGGATCGCTTTGGCACTGGCTGGCTGGGGCGGGTGGTCCTTTGCCAATCTGCCAATCGACGCCTTCCCGGACATTAGTTCGACTCAGGTGAAGATCATTCTGAAGGCCCCAGGGATGACCCCCGAAGAGGTCGAGAGCCGCGTTATTACCCCAATCGAAATGGAAATGCTCGGCATTCCGGACCAAGCCAACCTGCGCTCGGTTGCCAAATATGCGATTGCCGATATCACCATCGACTTCAAGGACGGCACCGACATTTACTGGGCGCGCAGCCAGATTGCCGAGCGCCTGTCCAACGTGTCGGGGGACCTGCCGGTAACTGTCGAGGGGGGTATGGCGCCGATTTCGACGCCGCTGTCCGACATGTATATGTTTACCGTCGAAGGCCCGCAAACACTCGCCGAAAAGCGCCGGGTGCTCGACTGGATCATCCGTCCGGCTCTACGCACGGTTCCCGGCGTGGCCGACGTCAACGCGCTTGGCGGATTTGTCGAGACATTCGAGGTGCGCCCTGACAATGCGGCGCTTTCCGCCGCCGGTCTTAGCGTCGAAGACCTGCGAAGCGCAATCGAAAGCAGCAACCGCAACGATGGCGCAGGGCGGCTGAAAGTCGGCGAAGAATCGCTGATCGTCCGCGCCGTCGGTGCTGTCCGTTCTTTGGAAGATCTTTCCTCGGTCGTGGTCCGCGCAGCGGGAGGCTCGGTTCTCCGCGTCAGTGATGTTGCGAACGTCCGCACCGGCGCTTTGACACGTTATGGTGCGGTGACGAAAAACGGCAAAGGCGAGGCAGTTCAGGGCCTCGTCATCGGCCTGCGTGGCGCCGATGCCAGCAAGGTTGTGTCAGGAGTGCGAGCGCGCCTGGATGAAATCAAAACCAGCCTCCCCAAGGGCATGGCCATCGACGACTTCTACGACCGGTCAGACCTGATCGGGCGCGCGGTAGGCACAGTTGAGTCAGCATTGCTTGAAGCCACTGTGCTTGTGGTTATTCTCTTGCTGCTGTTTTTGGGTGATGTGCGCGCTGCCATCATCGTTGCGGTCGCTCTGCCGATGGCGGCGTTGCTGACCTTTATCGTCATGGGCTCGATTGGCCTTACCGCGAATCTGATGAGCCTCGGCGGGCTCGCTATCGCAGTCGGGATATTGGTCGACGGCGCGGTGGTTGTCGTCGAAAATGTCGTTGAACGGCTTTCGGATCCCAAACATCGTCATCAAAGCAAGCTTCAAGCCGTATTTGTTTCTGCTGCCGAGGTGGCGACTCCGGTCGCCTCAGGCATGCTGATTATTGCGCTTGTATTCCTGCCGCTGCTGACGCTGGAAGGACTGGAAGGCAAGCTGTTCGGGCCGGTTGCGCTGACCATCATATTATCACTGATGTCGGCACTATTGCTATCGCTCACCTTAATTCCGGTGCTCGCTTATTTCGGATTGAAGCGAGCCGAAGGTCATCATGAACCGTGGCTGATGCGGCAAATCGGTCCGCGTTATCATAGCCTGCTGGAAAAGGCCTTCGCCAACCGGCGGCTGGTGTCCGGCATTGCGGTAGCATCACTCGTGGTGGCTGGCGGTGCATTTACAATAACCGGCAAGACATTCTTGCCAACAATGGACGAGGGCTCGACACTCGTCCAACTCGCCAAATATCCCAGCATCAGCATCGATCACAGCCTCGAAGGTGATTTGAAAGTGCAGCGTGCCATCCTGTCGCAAGTGCCCGAAGTGACCGACATTATCGCTCGCGTCGGTAGCGACGAACTCGGCCTTGATCCGATGAGTCCGAATGAGACCGACAGCTTCATGCGGCTAAAACCGCGTGAAGAATGGAGGGTACAGGACAAGGATTGGCTGGTGGAGGAAATCCGCAAAGTCTTGGATGATCTACCCGGTATCGAACCCAGTTTCACCCAGCCTATCGAAATGCGTATTTCCGAAATGCTGACCGGCGCGCGCGGAGATTTGGCGATTAAGTTGTTTGGGCCCGACCTTAAGGAACTGTCGCGTATTTCGGGAGAAATTCAAACCCGCCTGCAGCAGATTAAGGGGACCACTGAAGCCATGACGGTCGCTAATGATACCGTCGACTATCTCCAGATCGATATTGACCGTCTGGCTGCAGGACGCGCAGGGATGCCAGTCGATATGCTGCAAGACATGATGCGCGCCGATGTCGAAGGCGTGCGCGCAGGCGTCGTTGCCGATGGCAATCGCCGCGTGCCAATCGTGATCAAGGGCGCGGGAAGCGAAGGGATCGATCCAGCAAGCTTTACCGATCAGATATATCGCGCGCCGTCCGGCCAATTAGTCAGGACCAGTGATGTCGCCACAGTTGCTCAAATTGCGGGGCCGGTGAAGCTGGAACATGAAAATGGTTCGCGTTTTGCGCTTGTGCAGGCGTTTGTCTCGGGGCGCGATTTGGTTGGCTATGTCGAAGAAGCCAAGGCGGACATCGGCACAAATGTGAAATTGCCGCCCGGCTACCGGATTGTATGGGGCGGCCAGTTTGAAAACCAGCAACGCGCTTCAGCCCGATTGATGATCGTGCTTCCGATTGCGGTATTGCTGATCTTTGTCGTGCTCTATGCCACGCTGAATTCGGTGCGGGCGTCGCTGCTGATCATCGCCAACATTCCTTTCGCAGCCGTTGGTGGCATCATCAGCCTGGCGATATCGGGCGAGTATCTCTCGGTTCCGGCATCCGTCGGCTTTATCGCGCTGCTGGGTATTGCCGTGCTCAACGGTCTCGTCATGGTCAGCTATTTCCGGCAATTGCGGCAAGAGGGTATTCCGCTTGCGCTGGCCGTGCGCCAAGGCGCGGAACGCCGGCTTCGGCCCGTTCTGATGACCGCCAGCATTGCAGCGTTCGGGCTGGTGCCGCTGCTCTTCGCCAGCGGCCCGGGCTCCGAAATTCAGAAGCCGCTGGCTATCGTCGTAATTGGCGGACTGGTTACATCCACGCTACTCACACTGTTCCTGCTACCGATGCTGTATGAACGCTTTGGCGAAAGTACGGCAGAGCGCGAAGCGGGCGACCTTGAACATCCGGCGGGAGAGACAGCATGAAGCGCTTGATCCTAGCTCTTTTGCTCGGCGTATCGCACGCAGCTTTCGCCGAACCGGGCCTGCCCCCGGAAGCGTTAGTTCAGACTGCCCTCGACGCCCATCCTTCGGTCGAAGCGGCCAAAGCGCGTATCGGCGTTGCCGAAGCAGATGCGCGGGCGCTCAAATCCGGACCTCATGAATTTTCGGTGAGCGGCAGTTATATCAGTCGGTCAGTTGACCGGGAGGGACGGTATAATGAATATGACGCCACGCTTTCTCGCGGACTTCGTCTGCCCGGAAAATCACGACTTGACCGCAAGGCTGGAGAGTTCGGTATTTCGGCAGCTGAAAATCGCTGGGAGGATGCCAAGCATCAGGCAGCGTTACTGTTGTCAGAGCTGTGGTGGGGCTGGCTTGGAGCGAACGCAGAAGCAGCCGTCGACAAACAGGGCGTCGCCAATCTGGAACAAGCGCTCGCAGGCATAAAGCGCCGGGTGGAGCTGCGCGATGCAGCGCAGCTTGAGGCCGATCAAGCCGAAGCCGCGTTGGGTAATGCCCGGCTTATGGCGACGCAATCGCAGGGCCGGGTAGCATTGGCAAAGGCGCGATTGCAGGCGCAATTCCCGTCGATGACCTTGCCTGAAACACCTGAAGAACTGCCTTTACCTGAAATCCCAGCATTGGGTTTTGCGGCGATGCGCGATCAGGTGATCGAGCGCAGCCATGAAATTGGCGCGGCCCAAGCCGAAGCCGACCGGCTGGCAACGCTGTCCGAACGGGCGCGGCGTGATCGCTGGGCTGACCCAAGCGTTGGCCTGCGCGCCTTTAGCGAGCGGGACGGAGCTGAACGTGGTGCCGCGGTCGTGGTGTCAATGCCAATTGGTGGCGGCCACCGTAAGGCAGTGGCAGAACGCAGTGCATCGGAAGCCGCTGCCGCCATGGCAGAACTGGCAGCCGTTCGCTTCGACGTTCAGGAAATGGCTGACGGCAACTTTGCCCGGGCCAGTGCGGCATGGGATAGCTGGGTGCGGAGCCGCGAAGGAATGAACGCGCAGGTAGAAGCCGTCCTGAAAATGCGACGCGGCTATGATTTGGCCGCAATGGATTTGTCGGATCTGCTGCTCGCTGAACGCCAGACCCACGACGCCTTTCGTGCCGAAGCGATCGCACGCACCGAAGCGCTTCGGGCGATTACACAAATCAGGATCGACAGCCACAATCTGTGGATTTCAGAAGAGTAGCCCAAACCAGTTTTTTAAACTGCAATTTCAATCTCAATGAACTTCGATATTTTTCAGAATAGAAAAGGCAAAATTCCAGTTTATCGATCGATGTGCCCTATTGGCGTTTCCCCGCCGCTGGCGTCGTTGCCGGATCACCAAGCAAAATGCCATCGACGCGCGTGCCATAGCGGGAAAAGGGCGAGTCGTGGTGCAGAGCCCTTGTCGCCTGAGGACTCTTTGCGAAACGTGGATCCTGCGGGCGCACACGGCCGTCGATATAGGTCGCAACGTCCCATGCCTCCTGAACGGTCAAACTGCCCTCTTGTCCCTGCGGCATGTTGGCACGAATGAACGCAGCGGCCTTATCGATTGTCGCCATGCCCGCACCCCAATTATAGGATTGTGGACCCCATAAGGCAGGATAGACCATGTCATCTGATAGGCGCTGGCCAGCTCCGTCGGCACCGTGGCAGGCGCTGCACTTTTCCGAATAGATTTGGGCACCTCGAATATCATCACCGGCTTTAGCGGGAGCAGCGAGTTTCGGAAATCCCCGGCCAGGAGGTGAAATACCGCTCGGCAAACCACGCGCCATGAACGCCGCATAGCTTTCAATTGCAAGGAGTTCACGGCTACCCAGCGGCGGCGGCGTCCCGTTCATACTATATAAAAAACAGTCCTGAACGCGCTTTTGAAAACTGTTGATCTCACCATTTTTCTTCCGAAAAGCTGGGAAATTGACAAAAGCTGCCCAAAGCGGAGCTGCACCCGCTTTGCGTCCCGCGTCAAGGTGACAGTTGCTGCACGCCAGTCCGTTGCCGACATATTGTGGGGCTTCCTGCGCCGTATGTGTCATCAGCCGCGCGCCCAGCCGGATGGCATCACCGAGCGCATCGGCTGGAGCCGATTCAGCCGAAGGCGGATCAAACACTTTAGTAGCGAGAGGGGCGGTCTGGACAACAGAAGGAGGAGCAGGAGTTTCTTCTTGGGTACGGCTAAAAATAGCCATCCCGAATGCTCCCGCCGCGAGCCCGACAATAAGAGCAGATGTGACTTTTTTCATTGAAGCCGAACCCTAAAAACATTGACATAATCTGCATTGTCTATTGCTATATGGTCGAACAATAATTGCGCAAAGTTAAAAACGGGAACTGCAAATCATGCGCCAAATTCTTATCGCTCTAGCTGTCATTTCTGTGCTGACCGGTCCGGTAAGTGCGCAAACAAAAACCCGACCAGTGCCAGGTTTTGGAACCTATAGCGAAATCACGGATCCTTTTGAGAAACCGGATGCAAATCTTCGTTACAAAATTATTTTCGACGTAGCGCAAGCGGCCCGTACCCCTGGCGCAGTGCATCAAGGTTTGGAACGCGTGGCGCGTATGGTCAATCTACTTAGCCATTATGGCGTTGCGCTTCAGCCCGGTGACATCGTGGTGACGCTTCATGGACCCGCAGCCCGGACCACGCTCACGGAAAAGGCCTTCGCGGCGCGGTTCGATGGCGAGGCGAACCCCAACGCAGAGTTAATAAGGCAGTTGACAGTGGCAGGCGTTAGCGTTCGGCTATGTGGCCAGTCCATGGTCGCTATGGGAGTCACGCGGGAAGAATTGAATCCTGATGTCCGCGTTGACGTATCGGCGATAACCACAATCGGAACATTGCAAATGCGAGGCTATTCCTTGATTCAGGATTGAGTTCTGGAGCTTATTGCTCTGTTAGTGAGATACGATGCCCCTTTCGGATATCGGACTGAAAATTACTGTTTTGCAAGGGCCAAGCTGCCAATTCCTGGGACTTAAAAAGAAAGCCGCCGGATATCGAACGGACAAATGAACTGGTTTTGAGCCGCTAATGAGATCCAATACTGCCTGCTTTTATCAAATTGGTCTTGAATGCAGACAACTGGCATACGGCCCAAATTCTGCCCTGGATATTTCAAACACGGGTAGTTGAACTGACGGCAGCTTTCAGGGAACTGGTTGGTCTAAACGAACGTCTGCAAAGTTAGCGCTAGCTGCCTAAACAAATGTCACATTTGGAGTACGTGTCGAAATCGCAGTAATGTTTGCAATGGCTCGATTTAGGACACGATAAAGATCATGCGGCTGTCTCCTGACACCAACGGTAGAACCGAATTTCCCACAAGATATTGAAACAAAATAGAATTGTCGGTGGAAAACAGATTCGTACTCACTTGCTACACGGTGCGGACAGGTTACGATCCATCTGGATGCAATTAACTGCAACTCGGGAAAATCGCTTTGTCGAATATTTGCGAGTCAGCACATCAAGGCAAGGGGGTGTCCGGTCTCGGCCTAGAGGCGCAAAGAAGCGCGGTCCAGGATTGCATGAATTCAGTTGGTGGCGTTGCCATCGCCGAACTCGTTGAGATTGAAAGCGGTACAAAAAATGTTCGGCCGGTCCTTGTGCAATCAATTTCACTTTGCAAAAAAGAGAACGCAACTCTGCTTATAGCAAAGCTGGATCGCCTTGCCCGAAGCGTGGCATTCATATCGTCGTTAATGGAGGGCGGCGTTGATTTCGTGGCCGCTGACGCACCGTACGCCAACAAACTGACGCTGCATATTTTAGCCGCTTTTGCCGAGCACGAACGCGATCTGATTTCTCATCGCACGAAACAGGCTTCGGCTGCAGCCAAGCTGCGTGGCGTAACCTATTCACACCTGCCGCTGACGAAAATCTATCAAGATCGCCAGGAGACGGCAGACAAAGAAGCGGCAGCAAAAATCTAATTCGCTCGTTTTCTAGGTGAGCCAATTTTCGGAGGTTGGTTAATCCTCGAACAATAGGCTGTGCAGCACAAATAACTGGTATACATGCATGGGATACAATACTAATGTACTAGTGATATATACTATTGAAATACCATGACTATATCTGGTTTGGGTTATTAAACCCTAGGCTCCACCATTCCCCAAAGTTTTATTCCTCCTCGCGATCCTTTAGCCAGGCGCGCAGTTTCTGCATGTCTTCTTCAGACCAGTCCTGCGTTTCAAGTAATGACTGCCATGCCGCCAGATAGTGCTCCGCATCGTAAACATGGCCGGTTCCAGCCGGTGTTGTTGTCGCCGTCATTGCATCATAAGCGGTTTTCAGGAATGTGATTACTGGTATCCATCGCAATTCGGGTGCCACATCGGGCGCGCGCGGCTTATTGAGCCATGCAGGGCTTCGCCAAGCACTTTTGGTATCGAGAAACACAATCGGGTCGGATCCATATTGCAAATAGGCAAAGCGCATTGGGCCCCACGCGTCGTTTTCCGGCTTGAATGGCCCATTCTGGTTCCGGAAGCGGAACAGTGAACTGTCGCGGAAAACGGGTAGCCATGCCGGGCTGTCTTGGTTCCGGTTTCGCGTTATGTCCTGCCATACCGGGCTCGCGAAAGGCGGACCAACCCACAGCGCACCGTCAAACGGCTCCCCGACAATATCATGAAAATCGAACGACTGTTCGGAGTTCAACGTGCCGAGGCTGAGGCCGAAGAGAAAGAGTTTGGGCCGCTTGTCTGGCGGCAAACTGCGCCAATGACCATAAACCACATCGAACACAGCGCGTGCCGTATTATGCCCATATTCGGGCTGGGTGAACAGGCTCAGCCAACTGGGCAGATAGGAATATTGCACTGAAACCGAAGCAATGTCCCCGCGTTGGAGCATCTCAACAGGGGCCATGGCGGCGGGATCAATCCAGCCTGTTCCCGTTGGCGTTGCGATTACCAGCAATGAGCGGTCGAAAGCCCCGATCCTGAGCAATTCTTCCAAAGCAAGATTCGCCCGCTCCTCGGGCGTTTCGGCTGAATTCAGACCAACATAGACGCGAAGCGGTTCCATCGCCGGTTTGGCCGTTAATTCCTCGATATCCGCTTGGTTTGGTGACGACAATATGTGCCTACGCCCGGCCGCGCCGATCCCATCCCAAGCGATGAGCGATTCTGCACTGCCCGTTTTCTGATATTCTTCGGGGGGAGGCATGTCCGGCGGAATGAACTCGTCCAACTCGCTGTAGGAACTGTCGAGGACCCGCACCACGTTGCGCACCAGCAGGCCGTTGCCGATCGACCATGCGAGAAAATAGCGAACGTGAAACCCGCCAGCTTCGCCGCACGTTCGGGTATGAAGCGGTCGAGCCATGTGCCTATCAAGCGGGCAATGCGTCCGAAAAATCTGGCGATGAGCAAAATTATGAGTATCAGCGGGAGTGCAACAAGAATGACAATCAGGGAGCGCCAAGAGCTCTCGGCATTGATACCGAGCGCTTGTTGAGTAGCGTTTTGCCAACTTTCCGCAAATACCAGACCGATCGCTACCGCAACCAGTGCAATGCCGGTTAATATGGCGTCTGCCGTGCTTCTGGTTTTGCCTTCAGGGCTTGTGAAACCAAGCCAGCGATACAATCGGGCAAGTCCGGCGCCGATAGCATAAGCCAGCATGAAGGCGAAAGCGGCGATGATGCCTTGCATTGCCGGGGTCCTGGGAATCAGGCTCGGCGTCAGGCTTGCCAGAAACGCCAGCCCACCCAAGGCGATACCGATTGGGGAGCGAGGGGCGATGGCGTTCCGAATACCCGTCCAACTCAATTTCATAACCGGCTCCTCAATTGAACGAGCTCTGTCAGATCCTGTCCTATCGATTGGCAAAGTCGCTGGGTTGCGTCACTTTTTGCTGTCCTCGGCATCCTTGCGCATGTCCGCATCGATCCGCGCTGCATCCTTTTTCACTTCGGTTTCGATATCCGAATAGCGCTGCTCAAAGTCTTTCTGGCAACCAGCCAGCAAAAACAGCATCATCAGTAAAGCGGGCCGCATCAATAATCCTTCCGGTATCGTACACTGACGTTCGACGTGCCATAACTGCTCAACTGGCTGAGCACCGACAGCGCCGGAGTCAGGCTGATTTCGATTTGGCTGGCCGTGTAGCCCCGCGCATCGGTGATGATTTCCACATAGACATCGTTGGTAATATAATGACCGAGCGAGATGGCGGTGCCGCGGCCTGTCTGTTCGTCCGGGTTCAAGATCCGCAATCGATCCAGACCGGTCGCGGATTGAAGCACACCCAATGGGTTGAGGCCTCCCGGGGCTGCGCGAAGGCTGTTCAGGGAAGCAGCGAGTTGTACTGCCTGAACCGCGGACAGCTCGGCAATTGAATTGCCGAACAGGATTCGCGCCATGATTTCGTCCTGGGGCAAGGCAGGGGTCGAGGTGAAGAGGATTTCCGGCTTGTTTCCGGTTCCGCGCACGTCAACACGAACTGTTGTGCCTTCAACCTCCGCGGCTGCAATAACGCGAAGCGAAGGATTGCTATAGTCGCCGCCGTTGAAGGTCAGGCGCCCGGTCTCTATGCCGAAGGAACGGCCGGCAAAGCCCAACGTCCCGCGAACCAGTTGCAGATCACCTGTGATGAATGGGGCGTCGGACGTACCCGTCACCCGCAAATCCGCCTTCCATTCCGATTCCAGCCCCATGCCGGAGATATAGAGCTCGTCTGACGCCACCAGCTTGATGTTCAGTTTCCAGTTGGACGGAAGTGAACTGACCGGGTTGGCATCACCGGTGATGCGTGTTGGCCCGGCTGCGGATTTCCGTCGCACTCCGGTTAGCGTTGTTACGCTTGAGGCATTCTGCCGGACGATACGGAAGCGCGTTTCGGGCAGTGCCAGGGTGCCGCTGACCAAAGCACCCGTCCCGGGGGTGTTGGTAACTTCGATTTTGCCGGTTGCAGCAGTTGTGACAAGTTCGCTTCGGGCCAGCCTTGCGCGGTCGAGATCAAGGTCAATCCTAGCCGGGAAACCCTTTTCGAAACTGAGGTTGATGACGCCTTGTCCACTGACGGTGCCGTCTCCGGCCTTGGCGGAAATCTCGGTCAGGTCGAGAACATCATTTTTAAAGAAGCCCCGTACGCGGACATTGGTCAACCGCGTTCCATAGGTTTCATTTTCATAGACCAGATTGTCCGAACGCACCGATCCGCTGAGCTCCGGTTCACGCAGATTGCCGGAAAAATCGGCCGCGACGGCGACCGGACCAGCGAGACTTTGATTCGCCAATGTGGCGAGCGAGAATAGCAGGTCGGAGGGACCATTGTAGCGGATTCCCCCTGACAACGGCGCATCGAACATTTTGTCGATCCAGTCACCAGGCCCGGTCGGCAGTGCACCGAGCTTTACCTGAAGTCTTCCCACATTCGTTCCCTGCCGCTGGATAAGCGCGGACAGGCCGCCACCATTGACGTCCAAATTGCCCTTCAGGCTGACGTTCACCGGCTGGGATGGCACACCAACGCTGTTGCGCCGGAAGCGTTTGATCTCCAACTGTACTTGCGCTTGCGGCACTGCATCCAGCGAAGACTGGTTCCAGTCGACTACACCGCTTGCCCGACCGCCCATCTCGAAACCCGGCAGCGTCGGGTTAAGCACTGCCAGATTGACGTTGTCGATATTGGAACGGATTTGCAGACCATCGGCATAACGGCCTTCAAGCCGGATCGTCCCATTGCCAACTTTTACGGCTGAAGGAAGCAATGCATAGCCCCGCTTTTCCGGGACAATTCGTAAAGGTTTGGCAGAGGTGAAGGGGATACCATTCGCTCGGCCGCGCACTGCAACCGTCCACAGATTTGGTGCCAACTGGCTGTTGGCAGCGATGCGGAAGGGGAAACTGCTCCGTCCTTCGACTAGGAATTGTGCGTTGCCTTGCCCGTTCCGGTAATCGATTTTGCCGCGAGCGGCCGCAATAAATAGCTCGTCGACCGTAGTGTCGCCCAATTGCACATCCGCTTTTATCTGGGGCTGTTCGAGCAGAACTATATCGGCGTTGATAATCCCCCGTCCGATGCGCAGCGTCTTTTGCCCCTGCAGTGCTGCATTCATCGCGGTCGCTTTTACGATGGCGCGTTGATACCGGCCTTGTGCCGACAGTTCGGCAACGCCATCGAAGCCCGACCCATTGCCGACAAGCCGCCCTGCAAATGGCCCCGCAGGCAATTGTTCCAACCTGCCGCCAAAACGAATACCTGAAAAGTCGGCGCGTTTGACATCGAGTACAAGGTTCCGGCCACCTGACAGCACATCCACATCGCCATCAAGCGGTCCATAGTCTGTAGAAGCGTTGAACAGCACCGAAAAACCCTGCGACGTGCGTTTGACCAGCGCGCTGACATCGGCCAGGCCAATACCCATTCCGGGGCGGCTTGCAGTCACTCTGGCGATCGGCTCGGTCAGCGTTCCGCTTACTGCGATACCGACGGGTCCATATTCGTTCGAATAACCGCTGCCATTGAAGCGCAGGGCTCCTGAATCCAGCACATAGGTTCCGCTTCCCCGATTCAGTCTGAGTTTGGGCGCGATCATTTGCGCCGAACTGATCTGCAAAATGCCGTTTTCGGACAGTCCGATACCTGCCCGCACCAGCATTTGACCGCCGAGGAAATCGCGAACGCCATCACTGAACAACTGCGTCGACCGCGCCCGCACCGTTCCCGACAGCGCATAATCATTGCGCATACGGCTTTTGAGACCGAGGTCGGCATCGATATCGAACAAGCCAACAGATTCGATCCGATAGCGGTCAATATTGCCTTTAATGCTGGCTGCCAACTGACCCTTCGAGAAATTGGCTGCGCCCTGCAGCACTGCCGATACCCGATCGGACTTCAGGTTGAGCCTTTCGCTCAAAAGGCGTCCGTTGGAGTACGCCAAGTCGCCATCGAGTTTGATGTTTGCCAATATCCGTTGGTCAGTGACTTCAAAACCGGTCATGCGCCGCGCCCGGGCTGAAACCGGTATGCGGACAAAATCCTTTTCAGAACGCGCAACACCATTGGCGGTCAGGCCGAAGAAGGAAAATTCGCCCCAGCGCAATTGCTCAGCCTTCACGGAATAGTCGATTTGGGGCCCAGCCATCGGGCCATCGATGAGGAGCTTGCCACTTGCGCCCTGGCTTTCGATCCCGCTCGAAAGCGCCACCTTGCGTGGCATGTCGATGTTGATGGTGAGTTTCTGGAATAGGCTTTCCGCCAAATCCAAAGTGCCTGAGGCATCCAGCTTTACCTTGTACGCAATCAGTTTGCCCGAAATCTGCGCTACGCGGTTTTCATAGTCAGCCACCAGGTCGACTTTGAAACCGGGCGTGAGCAGATTGCCAAGGAGATTGTCGTTGGCGATTTTGCCAGTCGTAACATCGCCTGCGATGGAAAATTTTCCATCCCGCGCCGCTACGGTTAATTTGGCCTGACGGTCACTCCCTGCCTCAGCGTTCAGCAAACCATCCCATTTGGTCCAGCTACCTTGGCCATCAAGGCGGAGTTTCACCGGCGCATTGAGGCCGAGCAATCCCGATGTGAGACCGCCGGCCGGACCATCGAGGCGCAAAGCCATTCCGAGACGGTCTTTGTCGGGAATGGCATCCAGATGTGCAACCAACCGGTCGCCTTCGATCGTTTGCGCGGTCGCATCGACGCGCGCCCTTGCATCGACAATGTGGGCTTTCGCCTGCAGGTTGAGGATATGTTCACGCCCCGCAATCGACTTATCGAAAACGATGCGGTCGAACTGTAAACGGTCAATCCTGATATCGAGGTCGGGGAAAAATGGTTCGCCGCGATCCGGGATTACGCGTAATTCGGGGAGGCGGTTTATATAGGCCTGTTTTGCGATTAAGGCGTCGATGGACAGCTTGCCGTAGAAATAATCTAACGGATGCCAATCGAGTTTCGCATGGGGGATGCTGGCAAAACTTCCCTTGTCGTCCTGTAGGCGGATATCGGACAAATGCGCTTCGCCATAGATCGATCCTTCAATGCGGCCAATGCGGATATTCAGGCCGTTTTCGAATTCATAGGCGGCTATCTGTCGGGCGACAAACCTGTGGCCGGAGGGCGTGTCGAGCCAATAGTGGAAACCAAAAAGGGCCGCTATCAACAGCAACATGATGGCGGCTATGCCTGCAATCCATTTCCACAGCGCCTTCAAAATGCTTGCCCCAATGAGACATAAAAGGAGAAGCGCGATTCCCCGGGGCGACGATTAATGGGTGTCGCCACATCGACGCGTACCGGTCCGAAATTCGTGTAAAAGCGACCACCCACGCCCACGCCAAATCGCCAGTTATCAAATCGCGGCGTGCTTTCCGGATAGACCTGCCCGGCATCGACAAAGGCTACTGCGCCAAAATCCCCAAAGCGGTAGCGGACTTCTGCTGCCGCCTCGTTGAGGCTTCGACCACCAATGGGATTACCCTCTATATCGGTCGGACCGAGCTGCTGGAACCCGAACCCGCGCACCGATCCTCCACCTCCGCCATAATAGCGCCGCGACGGCGGCAGGCTGTCGCGGGACGTGCCGACAATCGTTCCCACCCGGCCGCGTGCTGCGATTACAAGCGAATCACCGATAGGTTGATAATAGCTGCCATCAAGCATCGCGCGCAGGTAAAAGCGGGATCCTTGGCCCAGCGCTGTTTCGGGCGACATGCGAAGGTTGAAGCGAAAGCCACGGCTGGGGTTCAACAGGTCGTTTGAACGGTCAAAGCCGACTTCGGTCGGCAATGCGGCGACATAATAGAGGTTGCGCGCGCGCGCCACACGACTGGCTTCGAAAAGGCTCTCATAAGTGGCGAGCAGCTCGAAACCAACGGAATAGGTCAGCTTTTTCTGCCATATGGGTGTCGATTGGTAAGAAAGCGTTCCAGCTATACGGCCTGTATAAGCATCGAAGGCGTCATAATTTTTGTGGAGCGCCGACACCGACAGTTCGATCGTGCGGTCGCGGCGCCCCGCATTCGAACGGTTGAAAACCACAGCTAGGGCTTGTTCCTGCGTTCCGACGATTCCGCTGACGCCGAGCGATCCCTCTGGCGGGAACAGGTTGCGGTGTATCCAGCCTCCTTCGGCACGAAATCCACGACCCGTTTCATATCCGGCCGACGCAGCAAGGGTTCGTGCAGGCCCCGCCTCTTGCCGGACGATCAAGTCGGCATAGGCTGTGCCATCGGAGGCCAGTTCTGAACTGGCCACAGGCTCGATCGAAACAGTCGACAAAAGCCCGGTGGCGACCAGCGCTTCGCGAAGGTCGTCAACCTTTCGCGCGTCATAAAGATCACCTGTCCTGAATCGGCGTAAAATACCAACATGTTCGGCATCAAATACCGGATTGCCCTCGGTCAATATTTGCCCGAAGTAACTTTTCGGCCCTGTTGCGACGGGCAAGGTATAGTCGCCTGTGCCCACAGTTTCGTCGAGCAGAATATCGCGCTGCCCGACCTGCGCGAACGGGTATCCATTTTGTGGCAAAGCGAGCGAAATCTGGGCTTCCGCAGCCACGATATTATCTGCGACGATGGGGTCGCCGCTCTTCGGCGGGAAATTGGTCCGTATCAGGCTTTCAGTGACGTCGGCCGGGGCCTCAAATGTGATTGAACCCAGACTGTATCGTTTTTCGGGCCGGACACGGAACTCCACCTGGATCGGGCCGCCAGCAGCTTCTGAAAGTTTCGACGATAGATTGACCCTTCCGTCGTAGAAACCCTCACTCAACAATATGTCGAGCAGCAACTGCTGGTCGGCCCGAGCACGGGCATTAATGGATAACCTGTTTTCTGCATTGCCTCCACTGAGGCTCAAAGAGGAGAGCTCGCGAAAACGCCGCTTTATCCTGTCAAAAATGGCCCCATTTTCGCCTTCTGTTTCCAAACCATCTATCTGGACAGCATAGTTTACAAGGCTTCCAGATTCATCCGGTCCTGTCGCCGCTTCGCCAGACAAAGGCTCCATGCTGAAAGCTTCGAGGGATGGTAAAGGTTCGTCAATTGGAGGGGTTGCGGTTTCAACTGTACCGTCGTCGTCCTCGTCTGATGCAGCCAAGGAGGGGGGCTCTTCACCGTCGCTGTCCTCCAGCTTGGGTATAGCTTTTTCAAATTCGTTATCGGAAATAATGGGTTCTACAGGCATCGCCCCTGGCTGTGCCGATGCCGCTGAAGACGCTATAAAAGCGATATATGCCAGACTGAATTGCATGCCACTCATCGCAAAAAAAGTACGCCCCAGCGTTCCGATATCTCGATTGCTCTATCTATCGGTCCGGAATGTCAATTGCTGACTTGGCCAAGTTCGGTCTAACGGCACTGGGCGGGTAAGTCCTTTACTGGACGAATATTTACCTCCCCACCAGTTGCAGGCTTGTTCCATGAGCTTTGAGCCAATGGTCGGCGGCCCTCCGGTCACCTTCGAACAATTCGTCAAACCAGGCATAGAAAGCCGGACTATGGTCCATATGGCGCATATGCGCGACCTCATGGGCAATCACCGAACGGCGAACAAAAGCGGGTGCCATTATCAGCCGCCAGCTAAGCGAAATCGTGCCACGCGACGAGCAACTGCCCCAACGGCTTCGGGGGTCGCCGATCGCCAATTGTGGAGGCGTTTCGCCGGCCTTGCAGCAATATTCGGAAATGTCACCTGCGAATATGGGGCGCGCCTCCTCCCGCATCCAGCGGAGGATACGTTGACCGACCATTTCTTCGGGGCCGCCTAGATGGAGTTCAAACCCTTGGTCGCCGGTTAGGCGACGGACGCGGCGGCTGTGGCTGTTGTTCCAGACGATCCGGTGCCGCTCGCCGATGAAGGCTATATGTGAACCATGAACGAGTTGCGCGACGACCGGTGCGGTTTCGAAGCGTGTGGCAATCCATTGCCGCTTTTGGGCAACAAAATCCAATGCCGCGGTAGTGGGCGCGTACACAGGCATCGTGATCCGGATTTCGCGCCGGATCGCATCGGCGCGCATCGAAATGCGCCGCGCCTGGCGCGTTCGCTTGATGCGGACGGGTATCTGCTGCCCCTCAATATCGACGACCGGATCCCCGGCTTTCGGATCAGAGAGGCTGTTCGACAATATGGTTTTCAAGCGGTCCAGCATGGAGTTCGGATATTGCCCGACCTTTGACCGATATGCCAGCGCGATGCACGGCCTCTTGGTCGCCGCAGACAAGATAATGCCAATCCGGCAGTGGCTGGCCGTTGGCCCGCAACACATAGGCGCAGGTCGAAGGCAGCCAGGGATAATTGTCGATGCTCCGCCGGGTCAGACGGATGCAATCGGGCACATGCATCCGTCGGTGGCGATAGTCAGCACAGCGGCAGCTACTCAGATCGAGAAGCTTGCACGCGACATTGGTAGCATAGATGCGGCCTGTATCCTCATCCTCGACCTTGTGCAGGCAGCATTTGCCGCAACCATCGCACAGGGCCTCCCACTGATCGCGGGTGAGCGCTTCGATCGGCTGCTCCCAGAAAGGCACCTCACTCAATTCAGCGCACCCACTTGGCGAGCTCTGCGGCCACCAGCTTGGGTTCGCCCTCGTTCGGCTCGGTATTCGGCGTATCGGCGGGAAGCAGTGCGAGCGGTTTGCCGTCCGGTCCCATCAGGAACGGCGTCTGACTATGGCTCATCAAATAGCTGTCCGGAGTGGAGCCTTCGACCCGCTCGTAATGGACGGCAAAAGACTTGGCGACCGAAGCAATTTGTGCGTCGTTTCCGGTCAAGCCGATCAGACGGGGATGGAAGGCTGAAACAAACTGTTTGAGGATTGCAGGCGTGTCGCGTTTCGGGTCGACGGTGATGAACAGCGGTTGCACCTTACCGGCAAGCATCGGATGCGCCTTTTCGAACTGGGTCAGCCCGGCCATGAGATGCTGCATATCCGGCGTGCAGATATCGGGGCAGTTGGTATATCCGAAATAGACGATCCGATATTTCCCATCGAATTCGTCATATTTGCGCTGCATTCCATCCTGGTCCGTCAGTGTGAATGGGCCACCGATCGCGGCCCCAGCCAGTGGCGCCTGCGATAGCGGGGCTTGCTCGCTGGAGCGATTGCAAGCGGCAAGCGCAAATGCGGCGATAAGAAATGTGACATTTTTGTTCATGGCAGCGCCAGCCATGGTCTGTTAAGGGCGCGAATTCAAGTTTGCATCCATCAATTCAGGGTAGGGGCCATGCTTTTCATTCGGACCAAATCGCGCATATTTCTTCTCGGGATACTGGCTACGGCGCTGGCGGCGCAGCCCGCATTGGCGCAGTTTTCCGACAGTTATAATTTCCTCAAGGCCGTTGAAGATCGCGACGGTAAAGAGGCAGAAAAATTTATCAGCGAGCCGGGCTCGGTTATTATCAACACAAGGCGTGATGGTACGGGAGAAACGGCACTGCATATTGTAGTCAACCGCCGCGACGAGACTTGGCTGAGCTATTTGTTGCAAAAAGGCGCCAATCCCAATCTGGCAGATAAAAAGGGTGTAACCCCGCTGATGCTGGCAACGCAGCTTGGCTTCGTCGAAGGTGCCGCACGCTTGATCAAAAGCAAGGCCGTGGTTGATGGCACCAATCGCAGTGGGGAAACTCCTCTGATTCGTGCGGTTCAATTGCGGCAGCCGGAGATGGTTCGCCTGCTGCTCAAGGCAGGCGCAAATCCCGACAAGCGCGATGCGGTAGCCGGATTGAGTGCGCGCGAATATGCGGCGCAAGATGGACGAAACAGCGCCATATTGGGTATCATCGAACGCGGTGGCCAGGCGGAAGAACCCAAGAAGAGCGGTGAACTCGATTTCTCGGGAATTGGTGAGCCCAAATAGGTCTTTCAGACTGGTTCAAATTTCATCGCAGCACCATTCATGCAATAGCGCTTGCCCGTGGGCTTTGGGCCGTCGTCAAAGACATGGCCCAGATGCCCTCCACAACGCGAGCAGTGAACTTCGGTGCGGGGCAAATGCAGGCCGTAATCCGCCTTTGTCCCGATTGCGCCTCGGATGGGACGCCAGAAACTGGGCCAGCCTGTACCACTTTCATATTTCGTCAGCGCATTGAACAATTTTTGGCCGCACCCGGCGCAGACGAAATTTCCTTTCCGCTTTTCATCGTTAAGAGGGCTGGAAAAGGGTGGTTCGGTATATTCCTTGCGCAGCACGCGATAGGCCAAGGGCGAGAGGATCTTGTGCCACTCGGCATCGGATTTGACGACCGCAAAAGCCTTGCTTGCGACAGCAGATGATGTCGAAAACGCAGCGGTAGCCAGACTGACTACGCCACCAACGGCGGCTTTCAGGAAGGTGCGCTTTGTGTATTCATTCATGCCGAAACCCTTTCGCCTGCTCGAATGTAAGTACGTTCGAAGCAGGCAAAAGGTTTCATCCCGCGCTCAATATTTGCTGAGTTCAACGTCCATTGAGCGATAGCCATGGACGAAGCAGCCGGCGACGCGGACTGGCTCTGCCACGACATTCGGGCGGAGGCGGCGCTTGGCCATCTCTTCGAGCAATACGCGAATTTGCAGTTCAGCGAGGCGGGCGCCCACGCAGCGGTGGATGCCATAGCCGAACGACAGGTGACGGCGGGCATTTTCGCGATCGACAATCAGTTTGTCGGGATTGTCGAAAACAGTCTCGTCACGGTTGGCCGAAAGATACCACATGCCGATCTTGTCACCCGCCTTGATCGGCGCACCGAACAGGTCGTGGTCCTTGAGCGCAGTGCGGCGCATATGCGCCAACGGGGTCTGCCAGCGGATCACTTCGCTGACCGCATTCGGGATCAGTTCGGGGTTCTTCTCCAGCTTCTCGCGCTCGTCCTGGAAACTGTGCAGGCCGTAGGCATAGCCCGACATCGAATTGCGGGTGGTATCATTGCCGCCGACGATCAGCAGGATGAGGTTCCCCATATATTCGAACTGGTTCATATCCTTCATCGGTGAATGGATCATGCGGCTGATCAGGTCGGGCGCTTCGCCACGGTCCTTGCGCTCGTCCCACAGACGCTGGAAATACGCACCCATTTCGAACATCTTGGCGAGACGCGCCTTGCGCGTTTCCTCGGTGCGGAAAAGTTCCACATCGCCCGCCCAGTCAGACCATTCGGTTAGCAGGCGGCGGTCTTCCCAGGGAAAGTCGAACAGTAGCGCCAGCATCTGGGTGGTGAGTTCAATGGAAACCTTGTCGACCCAGTCAAAAGCGGTGCCAACGGGAAGCGAATCGAGCAACTCACCGGTGCGCCGACGAATGTCGGATGCCATGCGCTCCATCTCGCCTGGAGTGAAAGCAGGCGCGATGACGCGGCGTTCTTCGGTGTGCTTGGGCCGGTCCATCGCGATGAACATCGGCATGACTATGCGTTCTTCTTCCGGAATAGGCTCATCAAGCGCTTCGTCGTCGACAAGCGTGATACCGCCATGCTCGAACGAGGAGGAGTAAATGTCGGGCAAGGCCTCGACATGCTGGATAGCCTTCAGCGTGGTGACATTCCAATAGCTGCCAAAACTGCTGCCCTCGACTTTGTTAATCGGGGCCTCCTCGCGCATTTCCTTGAAAATCGGATGCCAGCGATCCTCAACATAGATTTCGGGACGGGTGACGTCCCATTCATGCGGGCACTGAACTACCTTCCAGGGCAGCTTCTCGCCAGATTCGGTTGCCGATGTATCGAGCACAGGGGCAGTTGCCATTTTAGACTCCTCTTCTTTGTTCTGAAGAGTGCCATTGCTGACAATAATGTCAATCCCGTTTCGATAAGCAACTTAATTTGCTGTTAGCAAATCATCCGGGAAGTTTGACGAGGCCGAACAGTTTCTTGCCGCCCGTATCCTTGATACGGCCAGCGCTGCCCGATTTCATCACATTGCGCCTGAACAAATAGACACCGACGCGCAGGATGATCAGCACGAACAATGCCTGCCAGGCCACCGCGAGCAGATGCGGCCACAATGTTGCATCCTGCGCCGCGCGGGCGATCATGGCAAAAGGCGATGTGAACGGGAAAAGGCAGGCGAACAGTTCTATGGGTTCACCCATTTTGGTGACTGTGTACATGGCAAGGAAGAAGTTGATCAATTGCGCCATCGTCACCGGCATCGATAATGTCTGAACTTCGCGCACCGTCGCCGCCATTGCGCCAATCCCGAGGAATAGCGATCCAAGGATGAGGTAGGCCATTGTGAAATAGACCACGCCCAGCAACACGAATATCGGCCAGCCAACAGCTGGCGTAGGCAGGCTCGGTAGAGCCGGGCCGGATAGGTTTGCGAGCCCGAAGCCGACCGTTGCCCAGACGGTAATACCGACAAACGCCATCGCCAACATCGCAAACAATTTGCCGAGGAATACTGCATCCATGGGAACAGCAGCAGCGAGGATTTCGATGATCTTGTTTGCCTTTTCCTCGACCAGATTGGACAGCACCATACCTGCCAGCAACATGGTCAGCATGAACAAGAGTACCTGGGTCGCCTGCGCAGTCACCAACCGCTTCTGCTTTTCGTTACCTGCGCTGCGCTCGACCAGTCGGGTTTCGACAGTTGGCAGCACCATTGCATCGGCATTCTTTGCGAATGCAGAGAGCATTGCAACCTCTCCCTGATAGCTCTCGACTGGGCCGCGTGTTCCCGTGAGTACAGGCTTTTGCAGCGTACCTCCCAAAACCGCCGCAAGACCGTTGGCTTTGTCGTCGAGCAATTTTTCTGGCGGAACATCGCGCGCGGATTGCGCCAATTGCTTCAATTCGGGCAATCGTCTCTCGCCAACTTGTGCGGCGAGTGTTGAGCGTGCGGCGAGCAACTGGCGGCTATCTTCAGCAGACATCGCGACCCCGACCACCGGGCGGTCAATATCGCGTGCGACCTGCCCACCCAACAAGCCAGCGGCTCCGCCGACGAGCAAAGGGAACATCGGTCCCAAAAGGAAGAAGAAGAAGGCTTTGGAAAAAATGATCGCCGTGAAATCGCGGCGACCGATGACGAAAGCAGCGCGAATGGTTTCCATCATAGCAAGTCCTCCGCTGTCGGCGCATCCATTTCGGCGGCAGTATCCTCACCGGCTATGGCGACAAAGGCATCATGCAGACCGGGGCGCTCGATAGATAAGGATTTGACGCCAGCCTTGCCTTCGACAAGCGCGGTCAATAGCGGCTCTGCTCCACTGTCGGGCAGAGTGAAGTGCCACCAATTGCCTTCCTGCCGTGCATCGGCGGGCAATGCTTTGCGCCAAGGGCCGTCCAAGTTTTCGGTTTCAAGATGGACCTGAGGGCGCAACCTGTCCCGCGCGGTCGATACCAGTCCGTCGAAACTGACCTTGCCCTTGGCGATGATAGCAATGCGCTCACACAGCCGCTCGGCATGCGCGATGACATGGGTCGAAAAGATGATCGTCACGCCCCGCTCGGCCTGTGCCCGGATCATGCGTTCGAGCTTCGCCTGATTGAGCGCATCAAGGCCGGAAAAGGGCTCGTCGAGTACAATCAGCTTTGGATCGTGGACGATAGTGCCGAGCAGTTGCACGGTTTGCGCCATGCCTTTGGACAATTGCCGTATCTGGCGATCGGCGGCGTATCCAAGGCCGGCTTCTTCCATCAGTTCGCGCCCGCGCTGCTCGGCCGCTTTCAGAGGCATTCCGCGCAGGGCACCCATGAAGGCGATGGTGTCGGCTGCCCGCATCGACTGGTAAAGTCCGCGTTCTTCGGGAAGATAGCCCACCAGTTTGGATTGGCTCAGCGGGCGGTCAGAGCCGAGCAACGTGCGTGTGCCTTCATCGGGATCGATAATGCCCAGCAGCATTCGGATCGTGGTCGTCTTGCCGGCGCCGTTCGGCCCCAATATGCCATAAATGCTACCTTCCGGCACATTCAGGTCGATACCGTCGACCGCGCGGAAACCATCGAACTGCTTGACAAGCCCGCGTGCCTCGATTGCATGCATATTGGTAGATCGCCCCAAAGTTAACCGACACCCGAATAGGGACAGCGCGTGAAAAGACACAAGACAAATTTGGTTAACGCCCTGAAGGAAAAGGCGAGGGTGGAGGGTTTTGCCGATTGCCGCGTGGCAGCCGGGCGGCTGGCACCTGAAGCGGGCGACCGCTTGCGGCAGTGGCTTAATGAAGGTCGGCATGGCGACATGCTCTGGATGGCCGATCGCGTCGACCAGAGATCGAGCCCTGACGGCCTATGGCCCGAAGTGCAGTCAGTCATCATGCTCGGCATGAGCTATGCGCCCGAAACCGACCCTATGGCGCTTGAGACGCAGCCAGAGCTCGGCCGCATTTCGGTCTATGCGCAGCGCAAGGATTATCATGATGTGGTCAAAGGCGCGCTCAAGCGGTTGGCGCAATGGTTCGTCCATCAAACGGGCAGCGAGGTGAAGGTGTTTGTCGATACGGCGCCGGTCCTGGAAAAGACCCTCGCCGAGGCGGCCGGGCTGGGTTGGCAGGGAAAGCACAGTAACCTCGTCAGCCGCGAACATGGCAGCTGGTTGTTGTTGGGCGCGATTTACACAACTGCAGAGCTGGAGTCTGATGCTGCCGGGCGCGACCGCTGTGGGTCGTGCGATGCATGCCAATTGGCTTGTCCGACCGATGCTTTTCCTGCGCCTTATCGTGTCGATGCGCGCCGCTGCATTTCCTATCTGACGATCGAGCACAAAGGGCCGATCCCACACGAGTTCCGCCGCGCAATCGGGAACCATATCTATGGCTGCGATGATTGTCTGGCGGCTTGCCCCTGGAACAAGTTTGCTCGAACCGCTTCCGTGCACAAAGCGTTGGCGCAGCGGATGGAATTGTCGGATATGCCATTGGCTCGGTTGCTCGCGCTCGATGACAGTCAATTCCGGCAACTGTTTGCAGGGACCCCAATCAAGCGGACCGGGCGCGATCGCTTTGTCCGGAATG
This sequence comes from Sphingorhabdus sp., assembly GCF_035329025.1. GTDB lineage: Bacteria > Pseudomonadota > Alphaproteobacteria > Sphingomonadales > Sphingomonadaceae > Sphingorhabdus_B. Next base: position 35,106 of record NZ_DAOLHN010000029.1, read on the forward strand.
CCGCAATTGCGGCTGGCAACAGTGGCGATACCGCTCTGGTCCAGCCGCTGGTCTTACTGTTAGATGACGCCAGTCCGCTGGTACGCGGCGCAGCCATCTGGGCTATCGCACAATTGGATGAAGTTCAATTTTCGGCTGAAAAGCGTACGCGACTCAAATTTGAGTCGGATGAAACTGTGCGGTCCGAATGGGCGCCAGACGTAGCTTAAACCTACTTTCGTCACCCCCGCGAAGGCGGAGGTCCATCACCGACGGATTAAATTGATACCACGGGAGATGGATTCCCGCCTTCGCGGGAATGACGAAATCCTTATATGATTTGCTTTGCTCTACCGCGCCATCAGCGCGTTGACGCATTGCGCGCGGTCCACCTCGGCGCCGTCGCTGCGCCGCGCATCGACATGAGTCACAATCTCTGCGCCATTCTTGCCGTGGGGATAGAGATAGGTATCGAGGATGCAGGCGCGACCGCTGAACTGCAGCTTGCGCCCCTGCACCTCGATAATATCAAGGCGTGGTGGACCGAACATGCGGACCAGCGTTCCCATGTCCTTGCCCATAACGGCGTCGAGCCCCTTCGAGGATGATGCTGCTCGCGCTGTCGGTGAAGTCGCGGCGGGTTTGTCCAACGGCACGGGTGCGCTTTGCGGACGTTTGGGTTCGGCGCTGGCAGCGCCGCAAGCCGTCAGCATCATTGTCGCAATTACGACCGAGGCAAATCTTTTCACTTGGTTGTCACCCTGAATTTTCCATGCGCCATATGCACGGCAGACGCGGTGGCGACAACCGGGACAACAAACTGCAACAGTGGAACCATCATACCTGCTGCGCCAGCAAGGCCTAACATCAGCCTTTCTCCCTTGCCAAAGGCGGCCAAATGATGCCCGTGCCGCGCGACCAGCATATCCTCCAGATCGCGACCAAGCAGCAGGGCATTGACTCCAAGAAACACCAGCGGCGCCCCGATGCCGGTAATCAGCAGAACCAGATAGAAGGGCAGCGCCAACAAATTATATCCGAGTGCGCGCATGGCCGAACGCATACCCATCCGCGCCGACTGCCAATTGCTCGGCCGCTTGCCGCGTGCGGCCTCGAAAGGATAATGCTTTGCCTCGATGATATCGATGATGTCGTCGGAAAAGACCCAGGTGATGGCAATCGCGATCATTCGGAACAGCACCAACCCGCCGATCAGCAGCACGGCGATGGCCGCGACGGCGCTCAACCCGCCATCATTGGCATAGCCGAGGGCATGGAACAGCCAGTCTATCGAAAACCACAGACCGACACCCAAGAGGATGAAGGACAGCAGGGTGAGCAGCATCACCCGCGCGAGGATCCGCATGATGCCCTTGTGCGAAAGACTGGCGAAGCCGAGCGAGATGGCCCTGAACATTCCCGCAAGATAGTGCGGGTGTATTACACATGCAAGCCACTTGCCCTTTTGTGCCAGCCGCATTAGGGCGCGCCAAACTCTTTGCAGGAAGTGTAAATGACGCAAACCCGCTACGACGTGCTGGCGATTGGCAATGCCATAGTCGACGTGATTTCTGATGCCGATGATGCCTTTATCGAGGCGCAGAATCTCAACAAGGGCGGGATGACGCTGATTGATGCCGAGCGCGCGCAGTCGCTGTATGACGCAATGGGACCCGGCCGGGAAATCAGCGGCGGCAGTGCGGCGAATACGCTGGCGGGGCTTTCGCGGCTTGGCCACAAGACGGCCTTTATCGGTCAGGTCGCGCAGGACCAGCTCGGTGACGTTTTTGCGCATGACATCCGCGCGACGGGGATCGACTTTGATGTGCCTGCTCGCCCCGGCCAGCCGTCGACAGCGCGCTGCCTGATATTGGTGACGCCCGATGCGCAGCGGACGATGAACACCTTCCTTGGCGCAGCGCAGTTCCTGCCCGAAACGGCGATCGACAAGGCGAAGATCGAAGCTTCCGCCTGGCTCTATCTCGAAGGCTATTTGTGGAACGCGCCGGAATCGCGTGCGGCGATGACGGGGGCGATTGCCATTGCCAAACAGGCCGGGCGCAAGGTTGCGCTGACGCTGTCCGACGCCTTTGTCGTCGATGGCCATCGCGATGAATTCTTCGCGCTGATGGATGACGGTTCGCTCGATCTGCTATTTGCCAATGACACCGAGGTCCGCGCGATGATGCAGACCGAGGATACCGAGGCGGCTGTTGCAGCGCTTGCGGCGCGCGTTCCGATGCTCGTCTGCACGCATGGCGCGGCGGGCGCAGAGGCGCATCGTGGCGACGAACATGCGCGCGTAGGCGCCGAAAAAGTCGGACGCGTGGTCGACACGACCGGCGCGGGCGATCTTTTTGCGGCGGGCGTTTTTGCCGGGCTGACGGAGGGCCGCGACCTCAAAGACTGCCTGACCATGGGTGCCGTGTGCGCCGCCGAGGTCATCAGCCATTATGGCGCGCGGCCCGAAGCGGATATCCGCAAGCTGATGGCCGAGCGGCTGGGTTCCTAATAGGGCAGCACCCGCACGATATCGGGCCAAATACCCAAGCCCCAGAAAATGTAGCGCGCGAAGCAGCTGAAGGCGAGTGCAACCGCAGCGGCCTTGGTAGCCCAGTGCATGCTGCCGATCGTCTTCCTGTCCCACATCACGAGCGGGATGATGAAGGCAAAGGCGAGGACGTTGCTGATGACATGCCCGGCCATATTCGGCGGGAATAACGGCCAGCGGCCCAGCCCCGGTTCAACCATGCAGAGGGTATAGACCAGCATGAAGCGCTTGTGTGCCTGCGGGTCCATCCGGTTGCGCCAGCCCATCCAGAGCAGATAGGCCATGGCGGGAATGGCGAGCAAAGGCACGGCCGACCAGCTTTCGGCGTCTATAATCGGCGGATGCAGCCCGCGCGGAATAGCGTGCAGCGAGGTGAAGTAGATGATCGGCAGGATCGCCGCGCCCAACACCATGCCCCAAACGCCAAGCTGGCGGTGGATATCGCGCCTCTTGGCCGCGACCAGCCGGATTTGCGTATAGAATATCGCCAGCCAAGCGGTCGCTGCAATTCCGTGCGCCACGGTCAGTGCGGTCAACGGCGGATTGGGCCTTGGATAGCTGACCATCTGGAACAGATAGAAGCTGGGCGCAAATCCGATGAAAATGGCGATGATGATCGCTAGCGCCATGCGCCCGTAAAAACGACGCTCGGCATCCTGGCCTGTTGCGCCGGTTCCATTGGCTGTTGTCGCCATACCCTTCCCCCCGGAATTATGTTCGGTGCGACCCGAAAGGCTGGGATTTTTGGTGCGGTGTCCCGCCTTGAGACGGCTTGTTACATATATGTGACAACCTGTGAATCGCCCATTTGGTCTATAACGGTGGATAGGGGCGTGAATGCGGCAAAGCGAATGGCGTAAAACGGCCTTAAGGTTACAAACTTCACCGGAAGGCATGGGGCCGATTGTCACCTTTGTCACTTTAGCGCGGCCGATAGCGCGAGGTGAAACGGGCAGCGCGGGCAAGCACCTTCGTCCATCGCACCACCCAAGCAGAAAACGCGCATGTAGGACAGTAGCTCGAAAGTGCATCGCGCTTGACCGATATCACTTCCCGCGCCCGGCCACCTGTGCCACTATCGCCCAAAGGGAGGATGCGCATGCAAGACAGGGCAGCGAAACTTGAACTGATCGAGCGCAGTCTGGAACGCGCAGCCGAAACAGTGGGCGATATCACTGCCCCGCTGATGGCGCGCTTCTACGCCGCGCATCCGGCGGCAGAGGCCAGCTTTGAACATCACGGCCTCGGCAAGCGTGCGCTGCTGGAGGCGGAGATGGTCGGCAATGTGCTCTATTGCCTGATGACCTGGTTCGAACGACCGGAGGAGATCCGCATCATCCTCTATGATTCCATCCCGCACCATCAGGAGACGCTGAAGGTTGAACCCGGCTGGTATGAAGGCATGCTGTGGGCGGGGATTGACCTGATCGAAGACACGCTGCCCGAAGACGCGGATGACGAGCGCGCAGTGTGGGAGGAAATGCGCGCCGGACTCGCGGAGACGATCGCCAAGGCGCGGAGTTTTATCGGATAACCTCCTCTTCGCTTGCCCCACTCCGCGCACTTTGGCACACAGCCGCAAAGCCGGGGGAGCTGCATGAGCGCGTTTGAATTCATCTTTTCGCTGTTCGGGCTGATGCTCGGGCTCGCGCTGGCAGAGGGGCTGGGCGGGCTCGCCCGCGCGCTCAACGCGAGCCACAAGGTACAGATCGGCTGGCCCACCGCTTTGCTCGGGCTGTTTGTCACCTGCGATGTCGTGACCTTCTGGATGTATGGCTGGGCAGTGCGCGAGATGGTGACGGTCACCTGGCCGTTGATGTTCGGCGGATTCGTGGTGACAGCGGTGCTCTTCGTCGCCGCCTCGCTGATCTTCCCGAACGAGCCGGAGGAATGGGCCGATCTCGACGGGCATTTTGAAAAGCACCGGCGCAAGGTGCTCGGCGGATTGCTGTTCTCCAATATTGCCTTGCTCGGTTTCACCGTCTCGCTTGTCGGCCTTTCCCCATTGATCAGCCTAAAGACGCTGGTGACGACATGGTCTTTCTTCCCGGTTTGCTTGCTGGCGATTGCCAGCAACGACCGGCGCGTGGTGATTGGCTGCATGGCCTGGCTGATCGCGCTCTATCCGATCTCGGCTTTGTGGCCTTGAGGTTTTCGGGTTTCACGCAGGGCCGAAGGCGATGGAAAACCACCCTCTCTCCTTCAGGGGAGAGGTACGAAGTCTTATCGCTGCAAGCGATTAGACGAAGAGGAGAGGGGGAGGCTGGGCGAGCCTTTACCGTTGGAGCCCCTCTCCGTTGCGACTAGCGAACAAGTTCGCAGGTGGCCTTCGGCCATCTCCCTCCGGTCGATTCCTCACTCCTCTCCCCTGAAGGAGAGAGGCGGGCTCACCCCTCGGGCGGGGGCGCGACCGTTACCGGGCCGATTTCCTTCAGGCACTCCTTGATTGGCGCAAGGTCCTCCACGCTGGTGGGCGGGTTGGCGATCAGGTCTTGCACGCTCTTGCCCGCCATCAGCTTGTCGGCGGCGCAATCGCAGACTTTGTCGAGGTCGACATTGACGCCCTCGGGCACCTGCCCCTCCGCGGTCGCGGCGCAGCTGGCGACGATCGACTGGCGCACGGTGGCTTTCACATTCTCGTCCAGCGCCCCGCCTTCGCCACAGGCGGCGAGCGACAACAGGGCAATCGGGGCAAGCGAAAGGGCGGAAAGGCGCATCTGGGGCAACTCCTCTGATTGGTTGCGTCAGATATGGGGTGGGGTGGGAGGATTTGAAGGGGGAACCAAACCTCTCTCCTTTAGGGGAGAGGTACGAAGCCTTGGCGCTGCAAGCGCCTAGGCGTAGTGGAGAGGGGGAGACTAGGCACGACCTCACCGTTTCAGCCCCTCTCCGCTGCGACTAGGCAGACCAGCTGCCAAGTCTCGCTCCTCTCCCCTAAAGGAGAGAGGGAGAGAGAGGGTGCAATTCCGCCCCAGCTTGCTACCATCGCGCGATGACCAATCCCCTATCCGCCACCTGCCATTGCGGCGCCGTGCATGTGCAGGTCGCGCATGCGCCCGACTTCATCTTCGAATGCAATTGCAGCCTGTGTGAGTCTCACGGCGTCTGGTGGGGATATTATGCGCCGAATGAGGTGGAGGTGACGGGGGAGACGCGGGGTTATAGCCGCGCAGATTTCGGGAGTATTTCAAGCGAAAGTGGGAACCGGTTTCATGGGCAGGAAATGCGACCACAAACGATTCGGGAGCCCGCCGTGGAGGTGCATTTCTGCCCCCGCTGCGGCTGCACCACGCATTTTGCCTTGAGCGCGGCCTGGCTGGAAAAGAGCGGCGCCGCGAATGACCGCATGGGCGTGAACATGCGCCTGTTCAACCGCGCTGCGCTGTCAGGGGTGATGCTGCATTTTCCCGATGGCCGGGCATGGGATGGCGTGGGCGAGTGGGGCTATTTGCGAGAGGCAATCACGCTCGGCGGCTAAATCCGGCTACCAAAGCCCGTCAAACCACGCGCTGATCGTTGGCCAGAATAGCTGCAATTCGAATTCAGCGATCATCAGTACCACCGCCCCGGCGATCCACAGCCGTTTGTCGCGCAGGCTCATGCCGCTGAACGCAGGAACATCCGCCATGTCGGGATTTTGCCCCAACCGGAATGCTGCCCAGACGCGGGGAAAGAAGAAGGGAATGGCAATCAGCAACGGCCACCATTTGGCGCTGCCTGTTACATAGCGCAGCAGCTCCGCGACGAAGACGATAATGACGAACAGATAGAGCAGCAAACACCCGACCGCATGTCCCTCGCCTTTCAGGTCTTCGATGCTGTTGAGCGCGCCAAAGGCATCGGGCCGATACTCGCCGCCATGTTCATATTCTTCCGGCTCGGTGGACATGGCAATGTTGTGGCGGATGGACGGGGGGTTGTGAAGGGGGTTGGTTCTTTTGGGGAGGGGTGAGGGAGTATGGGGAATTGTATGATTGGCATCGTCTCTCCGGAATTTCTTGAACATGCGCCTGTTCGACCGCGCCGCGCTGTCCGGGGTGAAGCTGCATTTTCCCGATGGCCGGGCATGGGATGGCGTTGGCGAGTGGGGCTATGTGCGGGAGGCGGTGGAATTGTAGGGGGGGCTCGCAGATTTGATAACAGCTCAGAGTGGATTTTACTCTGGACAACGATCGAATAAAAAATGAAAAATACTTTGAACTATTCTTCAGGGTCAGTCTCGAGAGGAAGAATTCCCTGAACAGCATCAGATGCAATAGGCCGCACAACATGTCGCTCGAGCTCAGTATAACTCGGTGCCAGTACATCTATCATCGGGCATGGCACGTCATAGTACCATTTTTTTGCGAGACTTCCTGATTTCCTTTTTTCTCTTTTTTCAAATATATCTCTATATCTGTAAGGAGATATTCCGAGAAATGGGACAAAAGAAATTCTATCACTGCTATAACCGTCAACTTCTATTTCATTTTTATGTAAAATCTTTGCCTTACTTTTCGGATAAGGTTCCATAAAAACCACAGACTTTATTCCAGATGCAAGTATATGCTTTGCGCAATTATGACAAGGAAATGTTGTGCAATAGAGTATTCCACCTTTTAATGATTTTCCTAAGCGAGCTGCATCACAAATTGCACACATTTCTGCATGAACTACTCTTCCATATTCAGTAAGATCAAGTATTTTAGAACCTTTTAATGCTCCCATACTTTTATCATTTTGATCTTTTTTGTTCGATGTTAAGTGGTCTATTAAGGAATCTAGATCTCTCTTTGCTTGTGCTGGAAGTTTTAAAATTTCTGCTCTTTCGAGGCGTTCTAAAACGTCTCGTACGACTTCTCTCTTTTCGTCCTCATTCGGGTCGCTTCCAAGAGAAATATCTCTAAAGTCAGGCTGCTCGCAATCCCAGTAAGTTCCTCCATTTGCTTTTGGAACTTCATTGCAACCTTGAACAATAATTTCCCCGTCTTTGCTGAAAATAGCTGCACCAACTTGCCTTGATAAATCCGATGATCTTAAAGAAGCTGATTTAGCACAATACATTCCGTACTCCTTTTTACTAGGAGTTATTGAGTTTAATCCGAATAGTGCATTAAAAAAACGAGTTAAAGTTATGGACATTTCGTTTTTATTGATACCATCAATGAATACATCAGCAAGGTGAAACGTATCTCTAAGATGTTGTCCGCATACATCTCCCCCTTCATCTGCATCTTTATCAATAAGCTCCTGGGCTTTATATGTTATTGTGTTCTCGGACGTATTCAAGGGGGTGGTTCTACGTATTTTTTCTTCCAATACTTCTCGTCTATCAGTTTCAGAGCCATATGCTGAAATAAGAATAAACTGACGACCATAAACTCTGCGAAGAAGCGTTACCTCTTCGGGTCGTTTTAATTGTCTGATGATATAAGCTTCAGATTGGGCAACACGATCCGTTGCGCCAATCAAGTCAAAAGCGAAGGGATTAGGAGGACCGAAGGATTCATCTCCAGCCACTTCGTTCTTGAATACTTCACTAAGCGATTTGCCATTTTCGGCCAAACTGTCACGCTCACGGCGTATAGCGGCAATGGCCACTCTCATCAGAAACGCAGGATCATCGCGTGTTCGGCAAAGATCGCTGGCATGATCCATCTTAAATTTCATCAGACCATGAAAGTTTTTTCCGCGTGGTTTTTTGAATGATGAAGGAAGCTCATCAATTTCATCCGTTATTTTGATGATGGTCGATCCATAATCGACAGCTCGAAGTGCCTCTTGAGTGGTTGCACAGATTGTTTCAATATCCACGCCAATTGGACCGGCGATGCCGACCACCAGTTCAGGAAAACGGATCAACGCCAAATCATCAGGCATATTTTACCACTCAAGCTAGTTGAATTATTCTTGCAGGCACGTATCGTAGCAAAAAAGGGATGAGGCAAGATGGATTCCAAAAAGCGCTACGTTGAACTTCAAAAGGTTGCATATTCGCATCGGAAAATAGCATCTCAGCTTGGTAGAGAAGTGACCTCTTCACCTAAAAGCTCGTCTATTTACGCCTTCGTATTAAGTAGAGAGCCGAAAACTAACAATAAATGATTTCAATAAATTCGCGCCAATGCGGGCCTTGTAACACAATGCAATTTAGAGCAACTGGCTTAGAAACATCCAAATAACAGCTTTGCTGTATATTCCGCACACAAAGTTGGTTTAGCTCAATAGCGCTTTGATGCAAGGCTGGGTTGGCGGCATCCTCTAAAGGGAGAGGTGCTATTTCGCCTTTTCCAGCAACGGCTTCAAATAATGCCCCGTATAGCTGGCAGCCACCTTAACCACATCCTCCGGCGTCCCCTCCGCAACAATCTCCCCACCCTTAACGCCCCCTTCGGGCCCAAGGTCGATAATCCAGTCCGCGGTCTTGATGACATCCAGATTATGCTCGATCACCACCACGCTGTTGCCCTGTTCGACCAGCCGGTGGAGCACCTCGAGCAGTTTGCGCACATCCTCGAAATGCAGCCCCGTCGTGGGCTCGTCCAATATGTAGAGCGTTTGGCCGGTGCTGCGGCGGCTGAGTTCCTTGGCGAGTTTCACGCGCTGCGCCTCGCCGCCTGACAGC
>NZ_DAOLHN010000030.1:0-41970 GCF_035329025.1 Sphingorhabdus sp.
GCGAGGCCCGATGGCGGAGTGGTGACGCAGAGGACTGCAAATCCTTGCACGCCGGTTCGATTCCGGCTCGGGCCTCCACACATATCTCGGTTTTTATATTTAATTTCCCATAGCTTGGTTCCGGGAAATCACTGCAACACGGTCGTGCCTATCGTACTCGTCAAAATGCCTTATCGGCCTTGACTGATAAACTTCCAGTCAAGTTCCGTAACCCCGCTATTCCCTGTTTTACGGTTTCGCGCGAACAAGACGATCCGGTATCGGCCTTTGGCTGGCGTCGCGATTGTGCCAGCGAAACGGCCGGGCGCTTCGATGAAAGCTAGCGGTGCAGAGCCGAGCGGCCTCCTGCCTTTCCAGACGGTCGCTTCCACTTCATATTCGGCTGCATCCCAGAGACCTCCCGGTGTAATCGGACAGCCGCACATCAATTCCACCTTGGCGTCAACCCAGAGTCCCTCATCCTTTCGGGCTATCTGCGGAGTTATCGCGAGCCCTGGCAATTCGATAGTCCAGCCATCGCCAATCGTCAGGTCTTTGCCGGGTAAGACCCAGCGTTGCGCGCGCACTGTCACCATTGATTGCGGTTTTGCGTTCGGCCCTGTTATGACCGCTTCAACGAGCGTCGGTCGATCAATGTCGATCGTCGCGAGAAAAGCAGCGGCATCGGGCGTCGAGCGCAGCGGGCTTCGCCCAGTTGTTTCCATGATCTTTTTAGTGTCGCCGGTGCCGCCCTTGGTCTTGCCCTGAACGAGAAGTTTGCCGGTACGGGCATCGCGTAATGTCACCGCTGCCCCACCCATGCTGTCGCCAATGAACTTGGCATCCGCGCTAATCACCCGCACGGCAATTTGTGTCGGCTCGGCGCTCAATTGCGACGACATCAAGCCGAGGGAAACAATTCCGATCCCGGTTCTGACTATGGATAGCATGACATTTTTCCGCAAGTTGGGACGCAAGATCTCATTTCCGAGGCCGGTTATCTAGTGCATAATGACCTGACCCACGAGCGAAAATCAACAGCAGCGCGCCAAGGATCGCAACGTTTTTGAATAGTGGCCCAACGTGACCCGGCGCGAAATGGATTGTGACGGTAATCGGGACCAACGTTGTAAACAATGCGATGGCAGACAGACGGGTCATCCAGCCCAGCGCGAGTGCTATCCCTGCCGCAACGAACACGCCTCCAGACAGCCAAAGCAACCAGATTGGATCGCCTAATGCGTTGATTGTGTCGCGCCATGGGGATTCCTCCATGCGCGCAAGCATTTCGTTCGATCTGCCGAAATGTCCCAGCCCGCCGATGATGAAGATCAAGCTCGTCAAGAACCGGAATATCGGGTCTGCAAGGGCTTTCACCTGCTCACCCGGCTCCACCAATGACTCAAATTTCCTCAACATTGTCCCGATCCCTCCCCACGAGATCAAATGTCTCGTCACTGCCTGTTAGCGCCTGAGGATAGATTGAGAAAACCGATATTTCGGCTGACGGTCATTCAGTTAACCGATTAACGGTTGATAGCGGATTGCAAATGCAGGGCCCGGACAGGAGGAGGTGGCGTCCGGACCCTGCTGTCATCGAACTGGCAAAACCAGTCGAAGATTATTTGACGTTTACGGTGCGCAGATAGGGGCGATGTTCGACCCAACCCTGCGGGAACAGGGTGGCGGCTTCTTCATTGGCGATTGACGGCGGGATGATGACATCCTTGCCCGGGGTCCAATCCGCAGGGGTTGCAATGCGCTTGGCATCACTGAGCTGCAATGCATCGATAACGCGAAGGATTTCGTCAAAATTCCGTCCAACGCTCATCGGGTATGTCATGGTCAGGCGGATCTTCTTTTTCGGGTCGATGATGAACACCGAACGCACAGCCGCCGTTTCGCTCTGATCGGGGTGGATCATTTCATAGGTCTTGGCAATGGCCAGATCGGTATCCGCGACAATCGGGAAGGTAAGGTTGGTGTGCTGGGTGTCGTTGACGTCGGCAATCCACTCATGATGTTCTTCAACCGAGTCGGTCGAAAGGCCGAGCGGCTTCACATTTCGCTTTGCAAACTCATCAGCCAATTGCGCCGTGCGCCCCATCTCGGTCGTGCAGACCGGGGTAAAGTCGGCGGGATGGCTGAAGAAAAAGACCCAGCTGTCGCCAGCCCAATCGTGCAGGCTGATTTTACCCACCTGGGTGTCGACGGTGAAATCGGGGGCGATATCGCCAATATGGAGAGACATTTGCAATTCCTTTTCTAGAATTTCGATGGATTGAAAATGCCACCCACGGCACATAATTGCAAATACAATATATCGATTAATGAAAGTGAATGTTTGAATGGATGTCAGCGATTGCCGATTTGCAACCGCTGCACCGCCAGCGTGGCCATCATTGGCCGGTGGCTGATCAGAATCAGTCCGGTTTTGCTATCGGCCAGCCACCGGTCCAGCCGATCAATCAGGCGGGCCTCTGTCTCGGCGTCAAGACCTTCGCTCGGCTCATCAAGCACCAGCCAGGGTCGTTTCGCCAGCAGAGCGCGTGCCAGAGCGATCCGCCTTTGCTGCCCTCCGGAAAGCCGCGCACCACTTTCGCCAAGCCATTGGTAGAGCCCGTCAGGAAGTCCCTGCACAAAGTCTGAAGCACAGGCCGTATCGAGCGCCTGCCACATATCGGATTCCGTTATGCCTGGCCGCGCCATGCGCAGATTGTCGGCAACCGAGCCGGCTATCAGGCCGGGCTCTTGCATTGCTGGCGCTGATATTTGCCGTAAAACGTCTAGCGGCAGTGCGCGCGCATCGATGCCGTCGATTAGCAATGTTTCGGGCGCATCGACACGAAGCCCACCCAGCATTGCTGCAAGCCGTGTTTTACCAGCTCCGGACGGCCCGTCGAGTAACAGCCGTTCACCCGGCCCGACGATTAAGCGACTATTTCCACTGACAAATTCCAGCGTCGGGGTGGCTGAAATGGACGTTTCGTCCTCCACGGTTCGAATGGGTAAAGCCAGCAACGCTTCAAGCCTGACTATAGCGTCCGCGCGTTCGGTTTCCCGAAGGTCACCCATCACCAATTGCCCCCAGACCTCGGCGGCTCCCAAGGCAGCGAGAGCGCCCAGAGCGAGTAATGGTGCAGGCGCATCGGCCAGCAAGAACATCGCTGCGATCATGACCCCCGTCAGTGCGGTTTGACAGGCCTGTACTATTGCTTCGATCCGTGTGAATTGAAGGCGGGCGGCATCATGTTCACGTGCCGTCTCGCCGAGCGATTGTGCAACGCGCTGCCCAAGCCCATAAATAGAAATGTCGGCACCCGCGCGGGCATAATCGGCATAGTCGGCCCGCAGCGCGGCCAAGCTATCCGCCAGCTGGGCAGATAGCGCCAGCATTCTTTTTCGGGCAAACTGAAGAGGCATCCAACGCATTACAATCAGTGCAGCCAGCCAAGGCAGCCATGCCAACCCGCCCATAGCCACTACGCCGCCTGTTCCCGCCAGTGCAGACAGCCAATGTGCCGGTTTGCCCAATCGGTGAATCAGATCATTTTCGATCCGATCGACATCGCTACCCAGGCGAGCGGCGATAACACCGCTGCGCTCAGCAAACAGGGCTTGCGGTTCGCGCTGCGCCAGATGGAGAAACAATGCAGGCCGCAATTGCGCCAATGTCTGTAGCGCTGCCTTATGGCCGATCAGTCGCTCGCCATAGCGGGAGAGGGTGCGCGTTATCGCCAGCATCCGGATTGCTGCGCTTGGCAGCAGGTAATTGAAGCCTCGCACCGCGATGAGCCCGCCTGCACCTGCTAATGCAGCGCCGGTCAGAAACCAGCCTGAAAGCGCCAAAAGGGCAATTCCGGAAAGCGCGCCGGCAATGGATAGCGAAATCGCCGTGCGATTGGCGGCCCCCTGGCCTTTCTCACAGTCTTTGAGAAGCGATTCTATCATCGCAATTCCAGCACAGAATGGCCTGCTGCGACCAACCGGTCGTCGTGCGTGGCTGCTATGATCAAACAGGTCTGCGCTGCTTCAGACAGCAGGTCAATGACCGCACGGGCAGCGACATCATCGAGATCTGCGGTAGGCTCGTCGAGCAGCAGCAATGGGCGGCCTGATGCGATGGCGCGCATTAACCCGATGCGCCGTCGCTCGCCGCCCGAAAGGCCCGAGCCTCTATGATCAATGATGGCGTCGAGTCCGTTTCGCTCCCCAAACATGCTTTCGAGACCGAGACGAGCGGCAAGTGCCAATAGAGCATCGTCGCTATATTCGGTTCCACATGGGGCAATGTTGTTGCGCAAATCACCGCGAAACAGTGCAACTGTTTGCCCGGCCCATGCAAGTTTGCCAGCCAACATATTCGGATCAATCGCTGTTCCATCGGCGACAAGCTCACCCCGATCTATTGGTATTAACCCCGCAATAGCTTTCAACAGGCTCGATTTTCCCGATCCCGTCGGACCGTGCAGAATGTGCAGACCGGGTGATTGCCACAGGCCGTTGAAGGGGCCGATACATTGCCCATCGGGGTAGCGAAGCGCAAAGTTCCGCAATCCCAATTGCTTCGGCATGGTTTCCAACCGTACCGAAATGTCCGCCTGATCAATTTGCCTCACTTCCTCGTCGATCCGCAATGCAGCCGATTCGCCCTGCTGTTTTTCGTGATAGGCGGTCGCCAGGCGGCGAATGGGCAGATAGAATTCCGGCGCCATCACCAGCGCAAAGAAGGCCTCGGTCAGTCCAAGTTGTTCGGGTGCCCGAAAGGGTAACAAGCCGAGCAGCGAGAAACCGGCGTAAACAGCGATCAGCGCGACCGACAATGCAGCAAAAAACTCCATGATCGCGCTGGAGGCAAAGGCGATCCGCAGCACATGGACTGTCCGGTCAGCGACCTCTTTCGTAGCTGTCGCCAGATGACGACCAATCCGCCCTTCAACGCCAAAAGCGAGGATCGAAGGCAGATTTTGCACCCGGTCGACAAATAGTCCCGACATGCGGGTAAGCGCAGCAAGTTGTGCATCGGATTCCTTGCGCGCGGCAAAACCGGCCAGCGCCATTCCAAGTGCAAAGGGCAACAGCGTCGCCAGCATGATAGCCGCGGCCACCCAGCTCGCCGGTGCCACGAGCGCCGCAACCAGCAAAGGTGACAGCGTGGCAGCGGCTCTGATAGGCAGGTAGCGGGCCGCATGACCCTCAATGGCCTCCGGATTATCAATCGCAAGGCGAACATCTTCACCAATGAGGCGGTTGCGCCGGGTGCCCGAAACCAAAAGCATTTGATGGAGTCGCGTACGCAGCTGCCCCTTGTGGGAGGTTGCGGCCTTCTGTGCGGAATAGCGTGCGGCAAATTGCGCCAGGGATCTCACGACGCCGCCACCGACGATTAGCAAAACCGCTGTTCCGATGCCGAACCAGCCCGCAGATCCGGCGACGGTGCTTATGCAATTGGCAAGCCCTGCGGCAAGCATTGCAGCACCAAACACATCGGCAAGCCACCAGCCCACAGGTGCCATATGCGGACGGCTGGGCAATGTGGTCTGTCCGCGGTGAGCATCGGATGGCATTTTGAAGCTTGACATCAGTTCAATTATATAGATACATTATTTGTATAAATGAAGTTCATTTTTTGAGTCGAAGGCCTCCCCTGCATATCGCTCGCGGTGCCTAGTATATGGAGCAATTCGATGGATATGGCAGTTGTAGAATTGTCGCGGTTGCAATTTGCGCTGACGGCGATGTATCACTTCCTTTTTGTTCCGCTCACGCTCGGTCTGTCTTTCATCCTTGTTATCATGGAGAGCATCTATGTGATGACGGGCCGCGAAATATGGCGGACGATCACCCGTTTCTGGGGCAAATTATTCGGCATCAACTTCGTACTCGGGGTCGCAACCGGTATAACGATGGAATTCGAATTTGGGACCAACTGGTCCTATTATTCGCATTATGTCGGCGATATTTTCGGCGCACCTCTCGCGATTGAAGGGCTGATGGCCTTTTTCCTTGAGGCGACCTTCGTCGGGTTGATGTTCTTCGGGTGGGACAAATTGTCGCGGGTCAAGCATCTGATGGTGACCTTCATGGTCGCCCTCGGCTCCAACCTCTCGGCGCTCTGGATTCTGATTGCCAATGGCTGGATGCAGAATCCGGTCGGTTCGAAATTCAATCCCGAAACCATGCGAATGGAAGTCACTGACTTCTATTCGGTTCTGTTCAACCCCGTTGCCCAAGCAAAATTCGTCCATACCGTTAGCGCGGGCTATGTCGCCGCTTCGGTTTTCGTACTTGGCGTGTCCGCCTGGTATATGCTCAAAGGCAAATGGGTTGGTATCGCGCGCCGTTCGATGATGGTCGCATCCGCTTTCGGCTTGGCCTCTTCGCTCTCGGTGGTCGTTCTCGGGGACGAATCTGGTTATGCGCTGACTGACAACCAGAAAATGAAGCTCGCCGCGATCGAGGCGATGTGGGAAACCGAACCGGCTCCCGCCGGATTGGCCATTTTCGGTATTCCCGACATGGCTGCGCAGGAAACGCATTATGAAGTCAAGATTCCCTATGTACTCGGCCTGATATCCACCCGCAGCCTTTCTGGTGAAGTCGAGGGCATCAACGAACTGGTGCTGCGCGCGGACGAGCGTATTCGCACAGGCATATTGGCTTATGATGCTGTTGAAAAACTGAAAGTTGATCGCGAGGACATGGCAGCACGCGAGACCTTTGAACGGCATAAGGCTGATCTGGGTTATGCAATGCTGCTCAAACGCTACATCAGTGATCCGCGTCAGGCGAGTGATGCCCAGATTTTGCAGGCCGCACGCGATACGATACCCAATGTCCCAGTGATGTTCTGGCTGTTCCGTTTCATGGCCGGGCTTGGTTTCTTCTTCATCGCCTTCTTTGCGGCAGCTTTCTATTGCGCATCGGCTTGCGGCTTCAACCGGAAGTGGTTCCTCCGTCTCGCCGTAGCCATCATTCCATTGCCATGGTTTGCGATCGAATTTGGTTGGGTGCTGGCCGAAATCGGGCGCCAGCCCTGGGCGGTAGAAGGGGTCTTGCCGACTTTCCTCGCGGCCTCCTCGCTCTCCATTGCGCAGATCTGGACCACAATAATCGGCTTCACTCTGCTCTACGGGACGCTCGCGGTTATCGAAATTCGCCTGATGCTCGCGACGATCCGCAAGGGGCCCGTCGAAGCACCGCATCATGAAAACAACGGGGCCGCCAGCCTGCCCGGTGTCGGCTACGCGCCTGTACCTGCAGAATAAGGGAGAAAGATGATGGGACTTCCCCTTGATTACGAAACGCTGCGCCTGATCTGGTGGCTTTTACTGGGCGTGCTGCTGATCGGCTTTGCTCTGACAGATGGTTATGATCTGGGCGTCGCAACCTTGATGCCGTTTATCGGCAAAACCGACGACGAACGGCGTATGGTCATCAACAGTATTGCCCCGACATGGGAGGGCCATCAAGTATGGTTCATCCTCGGTGGTGGCGCAATTTTTGCCGCATGGCCCTTTGTCTATGCGGTTAGCTTCTCGGGTTTCTATCTCGCCATGTTTCTGGTTCTGGCCGCGTTGATATTACGCCCTGTGGCATTCAAATATCGTTCGAAGCGGCCGGATGCAGCGTGGCGCAACCGTTGGGACTGGGCGCTGTTCATAGGTGGGGCGGTGCCTGCGCTGGTCTTCGGGGTTGCCGTGGGTAATGTACTGACAGGCGCACCTTTCCGCCTCGACAGCGACCTGCGCAGTTTCTTTGAAGGCAGCCTGATCGGATTGTTCCATCCCTTCTCCTTGCTTGCCGGCTTGCTCTCGGTGGCAATGGTCGTACTGCACGGTGCGGGTTGGCTGTCGGTGAAGATCGAACGCGGCCCGGTGATGGATCGCGCCCGCCGGATCGGATCGGTGGCAGCGATCGTTGCAATACTGTTGTTCGCTGCGGGCGGAGCGATGGTTGCCTGGTATGGCATGGGCTTCCGTATCGAAGGTGTGGTCGATCCCAATGGTCCTTCCAATCCGCTGTTCGTCAAAACGGTCGCCGCCTCTGGCGCATGGCTGGATAACTATAGCCGCTATCCCTGGATGATGATTGCACCTGCGCTCGGTTTTGCTGGCCCTGCACTTGCACTGCTGGCGATGGCGAAACGCAGCCATCAGTTGCTGATTGCGGGCTCTTCACTCGCTACCGTTGGCATCATTTCAACCGTTGGCCTGTCCATGTTCCCCTTCATCCTGCCGAGTTCGATTGACGCGCAGTCGAGCCTCACTGTTTGGAACGCCTCGTCGAGCCATCTCACGCTTTTCATCATGCTGGTCGTGACGCTGATATTCCTGCCGCTTGTGCTGGCCTATACAGCCTGGGTGATGAAAGTCCTTTTCGGGCGTGTCACGCTCGCGGACGTTCGCACCAACCCCGACTTTTATTGAACAAGGAAACTGCACCAATGTGGTATTTCGCATGGATATTGGGCTTGGGGTTGGCAGTCGCCTTCGGCATTATCAACGGGATGTGGCACGAGTTCAGCCTGCCTGAAGATGAGGATCCCAATCTGTGATCCGCCTGTTTGGGTTGGCCGCGCTAGCCATATTGGCTGGATGTTCGGGTGCAACGGAAAAACCGCCCGTACAGCAAAAAGTCCAACCGCAAGTCATTGCCGACCGCTTCCAGAAGGAACTGCAGGCCGAGCTGCAAGCTGCCTTGAAAGCGGGTGGTCCAACAGCGGCTATTGGCGTTTGCCAACAGGCTGCACCAGCGATAGCCGCGTCACTTTCCGACGAATATGGCGTAGAAGTGCGGCGGATCGCTCTGAAACCCCGCAATCCTGCAGCAGCGGTTCAAGGCCGTGTTGAACAGGAATTGCAAGCAATGTCTCAGGCCCCACTGAATGCATCGGGTAAACCCGCCATACGCCAATGGGGTGATGGCAACAAAAGCCATTGGATGCGTGCCATACCGATGAAAGAGGAGCCTTGTGCCGCCTGCCATGGCACATCGATTTCTGCGCCGGTAAAGGAAAAGCTCGATGCACTTTACCCTGAGGACAAAGCTACCGGTTTTTCTGCGGGCGATCTGCGTGGTGCAATTTTGATCAGCATGACGGCGGACAATTGAAATGAGCGGGTCAATCTCGCCCACCAGCGGCAACTTGCCCAAAATACTGGTTCCGGTTTTGCTGGCCATCATCCTTGCGCTGCTCGCCTTCATCTATTTCGACGAGAGCAGCGTCGAACCAAATTCCAGCGCCACGGGTCCACAAATTGCAAAGGGTGCGGGGGATGACAGGACGGCAGTTTCTTTGCCACCTGAACATGTCGCGCATGTGCTCGGAGAAATGCGCGGATTGATGACCGCATTGAGCGAGATCCAGAGCGCCCGCACCACCGACGATCTGGCTGCGATCGCCACGGCGGCAGGACAACAGTCTCCGGGGCGAAGAGGAAAGCCCCCCGCTGGGCTGCGTGAGGCCATGCCTGATGCTTTCCGGCTGATGAGCCAAGAAATGCGCCAAGATTTCGCGCTGGTTGCAGATGCCGCAGCAAAAGGGGATCGCAAAGCGATGGACAGCCATCTGTCTTCGGCCATGGCCAAATGCGTGGCCTGTCATGGTGGATACCGGTTGGAAACGAGGCGCTGATCTTCCTTATCACTCAGCCTCGACTGCACAGTTACATTTTTTGCAATAATGTGTATGATGGGCGAAATAGTAGTTCGGGGGTGATGGAGTGACAGTTACGGATATGATGGCGCACAGCCTGCAAATTGGCGATGCTGCGCCGAATTTTCAGGCGCGCAGCACGCAGGGGAATATCAGCCTGGCTGATTTTCGAGGCAAATGGCTGGTCCTCTTCTCGCACCCAGCCGATTTCACACCGGTATGCACCAGCGAATTTGTGGCACTGGCCAAAGCCAAAGATCGCTTTGATGCCATAGGCTGCGCGCTCATCGCCGTATCGGTCGACAGTCTCTATTCGCATTTTGGCTGGATCAGCGCCATCCGCGAGGGGCTGGGCGTGTCGCTCAACTTCCCGATTGTCGAAGACCCGTCGTTGGTCATCGGTCGCGCTTATGGAATGATCTCGGACCGCTCGCAGGATGCTTCAGCAATGCGGAGCAGCTATTATATTGATCCGGAGGGTGTAATCCGGGCGATCACCACCTATCCGGCGACAATTGGTCGTTCGGTTGAAGAAATGCTTCGTATAGTCGCAGCCTTACAGCGCGTGGATCAAGGGGGCGCGGTGACGCCGGAGGGTTGGCATCCAGGCGATCCTGCGCTGATACCGCCCCCGTTAGATATGCGATCTTTTGTTGAACGGGCTGACGATCCGCTATGGTTTTATAAGTTCGAAGGCGGCAACAAATGACCGGCAATGTGCATGACATTGTCGAG
The DNA here is from genome assembly GCF_035329025.1 of Sphingorhabdus sp. Classification (GTDB taxonomy): domain Bacteria; phylum Pseudomonadota; class Alphaproteobacteria; order Sphingomonadales; family Sphingomonadaceae; genus Sphingorhabdus_B. The sequence goes on from NZ_DAOLHN010000030.1 coordinate 10,373, forward strand.
CTCGCCGAGCTGTTCCGTGTTCTGGGGCATGAAACCCGGCTTGGTCTGGTGGGCAATCTCCATGATCGGGGCGAGTCCAGCGTTGGCCAGCTTGAAGCCTTTTCCGGCGTGGGCCAACCGGCATTGTCCCAGCAACTGGCGGTCTTGCGCAAGGCAGAACTTGTGTTGACCCGCCGCGAAGCAAAGCAGGTTTATTACCGGATCAATCCGGATAAAATATTGCTGCTGAGAGGATTTCTCTCTGCGCTGGCATCTGACCAAGTTCTTATGGAGCGTCCTGCAAGCCTACCAACTCCCACCGCCGGAGCGGCAGGCTTTGCCCGGATAATTAGCAATTAGCGCAATGACACGGTCGTTTGTCGAGCATCCAGATCGCACCTATGTGATTGAGGAGCTGCACCTTCGACGCATGCCTCCTATACCTGTTCCGGCACTCGTTCTTCAAACACTTCATATCGTGGAGAGCGAAAATCGCGAGGCCGAAAAGGCTTATATTCAGACACTTCCCTTTGAACCCGTGATAACGCGATGTAGCGCCAGACATTGAGAAGCACATGCCGAAGACGGAACTATCATTCTGTGGGAACGCCACAGCGAGGCTTCAACCACAACGCTGATCGTACCAGCTTCTCGATCGCTCCATTTTGTAATGGATATATTCGATCCAAATCTGCTCGACTGGCTTCACCACGTGCCCGGCGCAGTCATGCGCGCGACACATATCGTCGTCGTCGAGAATGATGCAGCGGCGATCGCGCTCCTCGACAAGGCAGCCTTTGATCCCGACGAGTTGCTGAGCACACATATCGATCGGACTGCTCGAATTTGGTCTGATTTCAAGGTCCATGAAAATGGTTTCGGACATTTGCTGGTTGCTGCGAATGGTGCGGATACGCGCGATCTGGGCCGCATGTTGCAGCGGCTTCAGGAGTTGGGCAATTACCGCAATCTTGCTTTGATGGGACTACGCGTCGCGCAGCAGGAAAATGGCGCTTTGTCCAACCTTGAGACGGACTTGCTGGAAGTTACCAACGCAATGCAGAACGACGAAAGCGACGCTGAGGCAATGCTGGATCACCTCGTCTCGATTGCAACATCGGTCGCCGCATTGTCAGCAAAGACAGGTTTTCGGTTGAGCGCGACTGCTGCCTATACCGAAATCGCGATGCAACGACTGGAAGCATTGGAGGCTCGTTCCATTGCCGGCTACCAGTCACTTGGCGACTTCATCGAACGAAGACTGCTTCCTGGTGCAAGAACCTGCCAGACTTTCGAGCGGCGACTTGAACGCCTCTCATTGCGAACCGAACGTGCCACCGCACAACTGCGCACGCGTGTTGATTTGGCCATCCAGCAGCAGAATAGTGCAATGTTGGCTTCGATGGAGCGCAGCGCCAGCCAACAGCTCCATCTACAGCATATGGTTGAAGGGCTATCGGTAGTCGCAGTCAGTTATTATGCCATCGGGCTGTTTGGCTATCTGATCAAAGCGGTGGCCCACGCTGTGCCGATATTCGATCCGACTCTGGCTACTGGATTTGCCACGCTGCCAATTTTCGGTTTGGTCTGGCTCTATTTACGTTTGCGAACCTCTGCGTGGCGTAGTGCGAAATCAGAAAGCTAAACTTATACTGCCTTTGCGGTACTTTCTTTTGGGCCAAAGCGGTCGCACAACATATCGATGATCGCCTTGATATCATCATTGGCAAGACTGTAAAAAATCGTTGTGCCTTCGCGCCTTGTACCGACGACACCGCTACCCCTGATGCGAGCCAGATGCTGTGAGACGCTTGATTGAGACAAGCCGGATAGCTCGACCAGCTCGTTTACGGCACATTCGCCATGCTTCAATCGGCACAACAGCAACAGTCGTTGTTCATTTGCCAGCACTTTAAGTAGCCCGGCCGCCTGTGACGCGTTTTGCGACAGCGTGGCCATCTGGAGATCTGCAAGGTTCATGGCGTCGCCATATCCTTTCCGTCGTCGCGTAACACAATATAAATTGCCGGAATCACGAGCACCGTCAGCAAGGTTGACGAGGCCAGCCCAAACAGCAGAGAGATGGCGAGCCCCTGGAAAATCGGGTCGCTAAGGATCGTCGCCGCGCCAATCATGGCTGCCGCAGCCGTTAGCACGATCGGTTTGAAACGGATGGAACCAGCTTCGATCAGCACCTGGCGCAAGGGTTTGTCAGGTGCCTGAGCATGGCGGATGAAATCGACCAGCAAAATCGAATTGCGGACTATAATCCCGGCGAGCGCGATGAAACCTATCATGGACGTGGCGGTAAAGGGCGCCTGAAACAGCATATGACCGAGCACGATACCCACCAACGTCAGCGGCACGGGCGTCAGGATGACCAGCGGCAGTTTGAAACTGCGGAATTGCGCAACCACCAAAACATAGATTCCAAGCAGTGCGACCATGAAGGCAGCACCCATATCCCGGAAGGTGACCCAGGTGATTTCCCATTCGCCATCCCATAACAATGCCGGCGTGGCCTCATCCTTGGGCTGGCCGTTCAGACTGATTACCGGCTTCACCAAACCTTTGGCGGCCCAATCAACCTCGTCAATCGCCCTGTTGACTGCGAGCATACCGTAAATCGGTGCCTCATAATCGCCGGCCAGTTCGGCCAACACCATATCGGCGGCGCGTCCATCGCGGCGGAAAATGGTGTGGCTGCCTTGATCATTTTGAGCCCTGACCACCGCTCCAAGCTCAATCAACCCACCATTTGGGGCCTGGGCCACCGGCGTAGAAGCCAAGGTTGACGTCCAGGATCGCGCAGATTGCGGCAGCGCGACCGTGATCGGCAGAGGCGAGCGCCCATCACCGCGCGGCACATAGCCGACCGTCTGGCTGCCCAGCAGTGCGCCGATGCTATCGTTGATCTGGCGTTCGGATAGGCCGTAATAGTCGATCCGGTCGCGCTCCGGAATCAGCCGCAATCTGGGCCGTTGTGTGCCAAAGCTGTTGTCCACATCGACAATATAAGGAACCGAATTGAAGATCTTTTCAACCTCCAGCGCAGTTTTGCGACGGGTTTCGGCGTCGGGGCCATAAATTTCGGCGAGCAGGGTTGCCATCACCGGAGGCCCCGGCGGCGTTTCGACGACCTTGACCGAAGCGCCTGCGGGCAGCTTCAATGTCTTCAATTTTCCGCGAAGGTCCAAGGCGACATCATGGCTTGAGCGATCGCGATCATCCTTGGGAGCGAGCGTCACCATGACATCGCCCATTTCAGGGCGTGCCCTCAGGAAATAATGGCGCACCAGGCCGTTGAAATTGAAAGGGGCAGAGGTGCCTGCATAAGCCTCGATCGAGACCGTTTCAGGCAGCGAACGAGTGATAGTGGCAACATCTTCCAGCACCCGTGCCGTGTTCTCCAGCGCGGTTCCTTCTGGCATGTCGACCACCACCTGAACCTCCGACTTGTTGTCAAAGGGGAGGAGCTTCACCGTCACGGCTTTGAAGTAGAACATCGAGCAAGCCAGCAGCGTCGCCACCCCAACCCATATCAGGAAGGTCTTGGCGGACTTTTGGGTGTCGATAATGCGATGTGCGACCCTTGCATAGGCGACACCCAGCTTGCCGCCATCCTCTGCATGACCATGCCCGCCTTCAAGCGTTTTGCGTGCAAAGCGGATCATCAGCCACGGCGCGATTACAACTGCTACGAAGAAGGAAAAGACCATCGCTGCCGACGCGTTGACCGGAATCGGCGCCATATAGGGGCCCATGAGACCCGAAACGAACAGCATCGGTAAAAGCGCGACGACAACGGTCAGCGTCGCGACAATTGTCGGGTTGCCCACTTCCGCGACGGCTTCGACCGCTGCATCGATGCGGCTGCGGTCATCGTCCATTGCCCAATGCCGGGCGATATTCTCGATCATGACAATGGCGTCATCGACCAATATGCCGATCGAGAAAATCAGTGCAAACAGGCTGACGCGGTTAATGGTGAAACCCATCAGGTTTGATGCGAACATGGTGAGCAAGATCGTGGTCGGGATGACAACTGCCGTTACACCCGCCTCACGCCAGCCAATGGCAAAGCCGATCAACGCAACGATCGAGATTGTCGCCAGCGCGAGGTGAAACAGCAGCTCATTGGCTTTCTCATTCGCGGTCTCGCCATAATTGCGGGTCACCGATACCTCGACACCATCGGGTATCAGGCTGCCTTTCATCAGCTCAAGCCGTTCGAGAATGGATTCAGACAGGACGACGGCGTTGGCGCCGCTGCGCTTTGCAACGGCCAGACTGACCGCAGGGGCACTATGCCATTTGCCATCACTCTTGGCCCAGCGCCACGCGCGCGCCTGATCCTCACGCGGGCCTTGATCGACATTGGCAACGTCGCGCAGATAGACTGGTGCGCCGGTTGCAGAGCGCACTGTCAAAAGCCCGACTTCCTGTGCCGAGGTCAGCGTGCGTCCCGCAGAAACCGAGATGGCCTTGCCACCCTCCCGTATCGTTCCAACCGGAAAGGATCGGTTCGCCTGTCCAGCCGCTTCGATAACGCTGCCTAGGGGCACGCCATATTGGCTGAGCTTTGCCGGATCAGGCTGGATACGCACTTCGTCGGGACGACCACCTGTAATGAAGGTCAAACCGACATTGTCGACTTTGGCGATTTCGGTGCGCAGCTTTCCTGCCAGCTCGTACAACGCCTGATCAGACCACTGCCCGACAGCGCCCGGTTTGGGTGTCAGAGTCAGGACGACAATCGGTACATCGTTGATACCGCGCACTGTCACCTTGGGATCAGGGATGCCAACCGGGATGCGGTCCCAATTGGCCTGCAGTTTCTCGTTGATGCGGATGGCCGCGTCTTCGGGGTCGGATCCGACGAGGAAGCGTGCGGTCACCATCACGCCATCATCTTCAGCCTGCGTATAGACATGCTCGACACCATCGACGCTCTTGACGATGGTTTCCAGGGGAATGCCGACCAACTCGACAGCATCAGGTGCAGCAAGGCCGGGGGCCATCACCTGGATATCGACCATCGGGACACTGATTTGGGGTTCTTCTTCGCGCGGAATCGCCATCAAGGCGAGCAGACCGACCGCAATCGACGCCAGCAGGAACAGCGGCGTCAGCGGAGATGTTATCGTCGCGCGGGTCAGCCGCCCCGATACGCCCAGATTCATTTCCCGCCACCCGTGGTGTAGAGCGTGTCGCCTTCACCGACGCCGCTCAATATCTCGACCATTCCAGCGTCGGCGGCGGGCGCAAGCTGCACCGGAACGCTCGACAGGGCGCCATCCTTGGCGACGACATCGACATAATCCATGCCATAACGGGTTGAGACAAATTTGCGCGGAACGACAATGGCATTGCGTTGCCCAACTTCAACCGTCGCGCTGACGCGGCGCCCGACCGAGGTGGTAGCGAGGCCGGATACGGTGGCATCCACACGCACCCGGCCCCCGGCGATGGCAGGATAGACCTGCACCACCTGCCCAACGAGCGACCCGGAGGGCATATCAGGATCGGCAAGAGAAATCCGTGCCCCAATGCGGATTTTGTCTACCAATGATTCGGGAAGGTCGAGCCGAACAATCGGATCGCCTGCAGTAATGGTGGCAACCGATACGCCGGGCGCAACAGCGGAGCCCTGCGGCACATCGGCACGCAGAACCCGGCCAGATGCAGGCGCAATAATCGCGCCTTGCCCGGCGACACTTGACACGGCTCCTTGCTGGGCACGCGCAGCGGCCACCTGTGCATTGGCGGCGCGCGCAGCGGCTTCGGCCTGTTCGAGACGCGCTTTGGCATAAACATTCTGGTTGTAGAGATAGCGGATGCGTTCCAGTTCGGCTTGCGCACGGCCCGCTTCCGCCTGTGCCGCCGCAATCTGCGCACCAAAGGCTGCGGATTCATATCCGAGCCGGGAGTCTACCACCATTCCGATCCGCTGGCCCTTTTTGACCATGTCGCCTTCGCGGACCGTAAGACTTTGCAAAATGCCTGGGATGCGCACCGTTGCTTCGGCCATGTCGCGGGTCGTAATTTCGGCACCGACCGCTTTCATATCCGCCATCGGCATGGCTTTCAGCAGCAACCTTTCACCACCTTTGACGGCTTCGGCTTTCGGCGCTGTCGCCTGCTCGCTGCCGCAGGCTGCAAGCGGTAGGGTCAAGGCTAACAGCAACGTCAGATAGGAACGGCTACGCATCGGGTTACTCCTCAACCGCGAACAATAGGGAGGCCAGCAGACTTCCACGCGCCAATGCCGCCCGCAAGATGCGTTTCAATGGCGGCCTGCGCCGACGCGCATTTGTCGAGCGCCATGGCCGATCGCTTGCCGCCGGCGCATTGGAGCACGACGGTCTTGCCACCGGCGTCAGGGATAAGCGAAGCCTGAAAGCGGGACAGCGGCATGTTGATCGCGCCTGCAATATGGCCATCGGAAAATTCGTCGACTTCCCGGACGTCCACCAACAAAACAGCATCATCCTTGAGCATTGCGTTGAGCTCTGCAGCGCTGATTTCCTTATGCTTATTGCCGCCGAAACCGAACATGGGAACCTCCAAATCAATTTGTATATTGCATATATCGTTTAATTATCATATTTAGTCAATATACGAAAATCAGAATGATGGCAGGAGACGATCATGACGACCCCCAGGATAGTGGTAATAGGTGCCGGACTCGGCGGAACAATCGCGGCTTATGAAATCAATGGCGCGGTCGGTAATCGTGCGGAAATCTTGATGATTTCCGACTCGGACACTTACTCTTTTGTTCCGTCAAACCCTTGGGTGGCGGTTCGCTGGCGTGAGCCAGAGGCCATTCAGGTCCACCTGCCACCGATCTTTGCCAAAAAGGGAATCGGCTTCACTTCTGCGGGTGCCAAGCGCATTCATCCCGCAGAAAAACGGGTCGAGCTTAACAATGGCGAGTCAATCAATTACGATTATCTTGTAATTGCAACCGGCCCCAATCTCGCCTTTGACGAAATTGAAGGCTTTGGTCCAAATGGCGGTCATACCGTTTCGGTATGCCATACCAGCCATGCTTCCGAAGCCGCCGATGCCTTCGAAGAATTCTGCAAGAATCCGGGCCCAATCGTTGTCGGTGCTGCGCAGGGCGCGTCCTGCTATGGCCCGGCCTACGAATTTGCCTTGATCCTCGATACCGAACTCAAGCGTCGCAAGATCCGCGACAAGGTGCCAATGACCTTCGTCACGGCTGAACCTTATATAGGTCATCTGGGTCTGGACGGTGTCGGCGATACCAAGACGCTGCTCGAAAGCGAGTTGCGTAATCGCCATATCAAATGGATAACCAACGCCCGCGTTACCAGCTTTGAAGCGGGCATGGCGCATGTCGAGGAGGTAGCGGACGATGGATCGGTCAAGTCCAAACATGACCTGCCCTTCGGCTACTCGATGCTCTTGCCTGCATTCCGCGGCGTCCCGGCGGTGCGGGATATTGAAGGGCTAACCAATCCGCGCGGTTTCATCCTGATTGACAAGCATCAGCGCAATCCGAACTTCCCTGAAATATTCGCGCTTGGCGTTTGTGTGGCCATACCGCCGACGGGCCCGACTCCCGTTCCGGTCGGGGTGCCGAAGACCGGCTTCATGATCGAATCGATGGTTACGGCGATTGCCGAGAACTTTGTCGAAATACTCGATGGCAAGGAACCCACGCACGAAGCAACCTGGAATGCGGTCTGCCTTGCCGACTTTGGCGATGGTGGCGTTGCCTTTGTCGCGCAGCCGCAAATTCCGCCGCGCAACCTCAACTGGTCGGCGAGCGGCAAATGGGTGCATCTCGCGAAAATCGGGTTTGAAAAATACTTTCTGCGCAAAGTTCGCAAGGGCGAGAGCGAACCCTTTTATGAAAAGCTTGCCATGCATGTGATGGGCATTCGCAAACTGAAAATGTGATGGAAGGATTAGAAAATGACACTTGATCGAGCTGTACTGGCTTTTGCCGGTTTCGTTGTGCTCATTGGCATCGCGCTCTCATTGACCGTTCATCCCTATTGGCTGGGCCTCAGCGCTTTTGCCGGGCTGAATATGTTGCAGGCGGCGTTTACGGGCTTCTGCCCCGCTGCGAAGATATTCAAAGCGATGGGCGTTGCCCCGGGAGTTGCCTTCAAGTGAGGAATGCCGCGCTCGTTCTTGGCCTTGCGACCCTCATTTGGGCTATACCGCTGCACGCCACAACTCTTGAAGAGGCGATAGCAGCAGCGAAGGAGCATGCACCAGAAGTGGAAGTTGCCGAGGCCGAAAGCGACATCGCCAAGGCACGGCTGCAACAAGCCAAATCGGGCGGACGGCCAAGCGCAACGCTGTCAGGCACCATTGGCGCAGGACGACTGGACCCCAAGGGTTATTTCGGGCTGACAGCAGACAATGTCACGCCTGCCGCTGCCCAGTTGGTTATTGAACAGCCCCTGTTCACCGGCGGCAAGGTTTCGGCCGGGGTCGAACAGGCGCGTGCCAGCATGGCGGCGGCCGAGGCGGGTGTCGTCGCTACCGAGGCCAATCTGGTCGCCAATGTAGCCGGGGCCTATGGGTCTGTGATCGCTGCCGAGACAATGGTGGGCAACTATGCGCAGTTGGTTGACGAGACGGAGGAGATTGAGCGGCAAGCGCGCCTTCGGTTCAGCGTCGGTGAAAGCCCCAGAACCGATGTCGCGCAGGCTCAGGCGCGGACGGCAGAGGCAAAGGCCGGTTTGGCTCGCTCCGAAGGGCAATTGGTGACGGCGCGTGCACGGTTCCGGTCATTGACTGGACTTGAGGGTAATGACTTGCAACCCCTGCCTGCCAGCCCGCTGCTTCCCGCAACACTCGACGATGCTGTCGCACAGGCTGAAGCCAATAACCCGCAACTCGCACAGGCCGAAGCAGGCGTGAAAGCTGCACAAGCCGGATTGAAGGGCGAAAAAGCCGATCAACTTCCCATGGTTAGCGCCTTTGCGGAAGGTGCGGTGGTGCGCGACCAGTTTTTCCCGGGATATAAGGCCGATAGCGCAACTGTGGGTGTCAGGGCCCGTTGGCAGATTTTTAGCGGCGGGCGCGTCTCCGGCAAGATTGCCGAAAGCGATGCCCGGCTGCGTGTCGCCGAGGCGCAATTGCGCGCTGCCCAGGATGCGATCCGCGAACATGTCATCGCGGCCTTCTCTGGCGTTCGCACAGCTACCCTGATTGAAACCGCAGCACAGGAGCAGGAAAGCGCCGCGCGCGAGGCACTGCGCAGCGTGCGTGAGGAAGTACGCGTCGGCATGAAACCGCAGCTCGCTTTGCTGGACGCCGAACGCGAGGCGATCGCTGCCTCTGCTGCGCTGGAATCCGCACGTACAGACCGAATCGTCTCGGCTTACCGCCTGCTTGCCCTTGTCGGCGCGCAATGAAACAGAACCGGAAAGGCTTCTATCATGGCAATTAGCAAAAATCTCCAAAACGGGACCCTGTCAGTAATTGGAGCATTGGCAATATGCGGATGCGCTTCCCCTTCACTCGCGGTTGCCAAAGCAGATCAGGAGGCGCTGGTTGCTGCGCTTGACGACGAGTATCGTGCCGAAGCGATTTATGCGGCTGTGATAGGGAAATTTGGCGAAGCGCGTCCCTTCATCAACATCATTGAAGCCGAACGGCGGCATGCCGCCATGGTCAAAGCCGAAATGGATCGTCTTGGGATCAGCTATGAAAAAGCCAATCCCTGGCTGGATAAGGAGCAAGCTCCTGCCTCACTGCTAAAAGCGTGCGAGCAAGGTATAATCGCTGAGCAGGAAAACATCGCGCTCTACGATAAATTGCTTCCTTCCATTCAGGATGCACAAGTTCGCGCAACCCTCACCAAACTGCAAGCCGCTTCACGCGATCGCCATCTTCCAGCCTTTGAGCGTTGCGTCGCCCGGGGTGGTGCGATGGGTCGCGGCCCTGGGCGCGGAATGAACGGACAAGGTCGCGGGCAATAAAAGCGGGCTACCGCAAATAAATCAGAAAGGAACCCTCCCCATGCACAAGGATTGGGCCGCCATGGCCAGCGAATTGTCGGGCGCGATCAAGCAGGTCCGCCTCGGCAGCCCAGAAGTCACCAAAGCTTTTTCGGCGATGGCGCAGGCGGCGACTGCGGGCGGTGCTGTCGACACCAAGACCAAGGAGCTGATTGCGCTTGCCATATCGGTTGCGATCCGGTGCGATGGCTGTGTTGCTTTCCATGCGCAAGCAGCGGTCAAACATGGTGCGACGCGCGAAGAGATCATGGAAGTGATGGGCATGGCGCTGTATATGGGCGCTGGTCCCAGTCTGATGTATGCCGCGCAGGCAGTTGAGGCTTATGACCAGTTCAAGGAGGCAGCCAATGGCTGACGCAATCATCGATCAGGCGGCGGCGATAATTGAGCGCGGCAAATCTGCACCCGTTGTCGTCAAAACCTTCTTCGACGAGGACACGTTTACCGCTACGCATGTCGTCAGCGACCCGGCAACGTCCAAGGCTGCCATCATCGACTCGGTGCTCGATTTTGACGCACCGTCGGGCCGGACGTCGACCAAGTCAGCCGATCTAGTTGTCGAATATGTGAAGAACGCCAATCTCGACATCGAATGGATCTTGGAAACGCATGCCCATGCCGACCATATCTCTGCCGCGCCCTACTTGCAGGAACGGCTGGGTGGAACGCTCGCCATCGGGGCAGAGATTACCCATGTACAGGGCGTGTTTGGCAAGGTGTTCAACCTCGATGATCGGTTCAAGCGCGATGGTTCGCAGTTCGAACGGTTGTTCGGCGATGGTGCGACATTCAAACTGGGTTCCGTTGATGCACTGGCATTGCATGTCCCCGGCCACACGCCAGCCGACATGGCCTTCGTCATCGGCGACGCGGCCTTCATCGGCGACACCTTGTTCATGCCCGACTATGGCACCGCCAGAGCGGATTTCCCCGGCGGCGATGCGCGGACCTTGTTCCGCTCGATCAAGCGTCTGTTGACGCTTCCCGGCGAAACGCGGCTCTTTTTGTGCCACGATTATAAGGCACCGGGCCGCGATGTCTTTGCCTGGGAAACCACTGTCGCAGCCCAACGTAGCGGCAACGTCCATGTGCATGACGGCGTAAGCGAGGATGAATTTGTCGCAATGCGCGAAGCCCGCGATGCGACGCTAGGCATGCCCAAGCTGATCCTGCCATCAATACAGGTCAACATTCGCGGCGGGCACTTCCCCGAACCCGAGGCCAATGGCAGCCGTTACCTGAAACTGCCGGTCGACGCGTTGTAAGCCGATGATGCTCGAGCCCTTCCAATATTGGCTCGGCGGCGGGGCCGGGGCTTTGGTTGGTTTCGTTCTCGGATTGGTCGGCGGTGGAGGTTCGATCCTCGCCGTACCACTGATGGTATATCTGGTCGGTGTCACCAATCCCCATGTCGCCATCGGCACCAGCGCGCTGGCTGTAGCAGCCAATGCACTGGCCAATCTGGTCCCGCATGCGCGCAAAGGCAATGTTATCTGGCGCTGCGGGGGCATGTATGCCTTTGCCGGAGCGATCGGGGCCTTTGCCGGTTCGACCATTGGCAAGGCAGTCGACGGGCAGAAACTGCTGCTGCTGTTCGCGCTTCTTATGCTTGTGGTCGGTGCCGTCATGCTCAAAAACCGCAACGACAGCGGTGATCCAGACGCGAGCTGCCATCGCGAGAACGCCCCCAAGGTGATGGCTTATGGCGGCGTGACGGGACTATTCTCTGGATTTTTCGGGATTGGCGGAGGGTTCCTCATCGTTCCCGGCCTGATCGCGGCCACCCATATGCCAATGGTCAATGCGGTCGGGTCTTCCCTGGTTGCCGTTGCTGCCTTTGGCCTGTCGACCTCGTTCAACTATGCCCTTTCTGGGTTGGTCGACTGGTGGTTGGCAGGGGCCTTTATTGGCGGCGGTATCATTGGCGGATGGCTCGGCACCATTGCCTCAACGCGCCTGTCGAGCAAGAAAGGCGCGCTTAACACGTTGTTCGCTCTGCTGATCTTTGTGGTTGCCGCCTATATGATCTACCGCGGCATTGGCGAACTCTGATTGGCTTTTACTGCCGCAATTTGGTGATCTGTCGCGAAACAAGCCACGTCACGGGCAAGGCAGCGACAAATCCCGCGGCGGCCGCGATCATGATCGGTTTGCCGGTATCAAGCTGCATCGTCAGAACGGCGACAATGGCACTCCCCATCATCGTTGTGGCGATCACAAAAAACAACGCGAACATCAAACGACCGGTCATAGAGCGTCTCCATTTTTAAGAGACAATAATGGTAGCCGATTGCGAGGCATTGATTTGCGTCAAGTTCAGTTCGACAGTTGAATTATGATTTCGCAATTAATGTTGTTCGACGTCGTTTTATCGACCAACTAGACACCTGCTGCGAGGCAGTTGTCGTTACCCCGACCGAATAGCAGCCTCTCGTTTTGGCCAAGCCACATCTTGCCTTTGCGTTTCATATGCATGTTCAAACGCGACGAGCGAACGATTGCCCGGCCAATGGAGCAGCGCCGGCGAGGTTGGAACGCGACTATATGCGCACCCAGGAAGACGGCGTGATCCGCTATCGCAAGGCCTAGATCTTCGCTAACACAACCGCGAGTTTGGGGTTACTCATGCAAGCCGGTGATTTTGCCCGAACCTTTGCTGAAGGTGCGCCACAACAGGCGCTTGCCTGTTCCATGATTGAGGCATTGGACTATCCGGAAACATTGGTCGCTCGTGCGTGGAGCGATGGAAAAAGTTTGGAAGCCGTATTTTATCCAGGCCGCAATCCCAGACCACGCGCCATCCCGACTATGCCGACCTCTGGATTTTCGACAATGACTTTGCCGCTTTGCTACCCCAATCAAGCGAGCATTTGGCGAGCGGAGACAGCCTGCTGCAGCAGGAACAGGTGTCCGGCAAGTGTCGGGTTATGTGCTTTTCACCCGATCATTCGAAAACCTTGCCCGAGCTATCTATCAGACAATTGCGTGCCATCGGACATCACATCGCGCAATCGTGGACTGAGGAGCCCGACATTATCGCGTGAAGACGCGGTGCCACCCATCAACATTCATTCTTCTCTCCATCAGCACCAATGGCATAGATTTGAGGTTGTGATGCAATGGGCGTTTTGGTCTCTTCCCAGTTGCGAGGGCACAAGGAAGAAACCAAAACACCGGGGGGGCTTAGTCAGGCGTGCGCCTAGAATTTGTAACCGGCTTCTACCCCGATCAGGCGTCGTGCGCCGGGCGAGATGAACGAGCCGCCAAATTCGATCGCGGGGATCGCTTCGTTGATATATTTGCGGTCGAGCATGTTGTCAGCGAAAGCGGTAAGGTTCCAGTTTTCGCCTTCCAGCCCAAAGCGCAGGTTGAGCACGCCAAAGGCGTTGCGCTTTGCAACGCTGTAATTCGCATTGCCGACAAATCCGGGAAGCGCGAGCGCGGAGATCGGCAGCAGCTGGCTGAAGATCGTCGCACGTGTCTGGTTCTGCACGGTGTGGAACCAGGTCGGGCCCGTGATGCGGTAGTCGGCGCGTAGCACCAGATCCATCGTATTGCTCAGCGGCGCATCAATCTGCGTGCCAAGGTTGATGGTATAGTCAGCAGTGTAAGGTGACTTGTTGCCCACCGTATAGGGGCGCGAAGCGTTGGCCTTGATCTCGCTGTCGGTGATGTTGACCGAGCCGAATACCTTCCAGCCATCGACGATTTTTGCCGCGGTGTTGAGTTCGACACCCTTCACATCGACCTTGTCGATATTGGACACGACGCGCAGTAGTCCGAACGAGCCGACGAAGAATTCGAAGAACTGCATGTCGGTGATGCGGGTGTAGTAGCCCGCCAGATCGAAAGTCACGCGGTTGTCAAACAGCGATCCCTTGATGCCGGCTTCAAATGCGCTCGACTTTTCCTTGCGAAACAGGTCGTTGATTGTCACCCCGGCGCCGATTTCGGGGATGTTGAAATTGGCATTCACCAGTGCCGATGAGCCGGTATTGTTGAACCCGCCTGATTTGAATCCGACGCCCCAGTTGGCATAGATGTTGGTCGAACTGTTGGGTGTGAAGCTGAGCGTCACCTTGGGCTGCAGTTGTTTAAATTTGGCTGACTTGTCAGCGATGCTACCGGTTGCGGGAAGGCCAGGATTGATCTTCGCGCCGGTGATGGGGTCGAAAACGTTGGGAACCAGGTTGGTCGTACTACGATCTTCGACATCATAACGCAGCGCAACACCCGCCTTGAACCGGTCCGACATTTCATAATCGACCGATCCGAAAGCCGCATAAACGTCGGTCTTGAACTTGTCGTAGAACAATTGTGACGTCGGGTTGCTGCTGCCCGGAGCGTTGTAAAGCTCACGGCTTACGCCTTGACCCAGGTCTGCGCCAAGGCTGACGCCGACCGAGCGGTCGATATGCAGGCCATAGACGCCCAATTGCCAGTTCAGTGGGCCATCGCCGTTTGATGCCAGCCGGATTTCGCCGCTGATATCCTTCTGGTTGCGGATCTGCAGCTGGGTGCCGTCGCAGGTGGTGGGGCTATAGGCACCGAAGGTCGAGCCGGTGGCAGGCGCAAAAATGAAGGGGACCGGCACCTGACCGATGAAACCTGGAGGGTTTACCGGGAACCCGGTCAACGCGGCGGTCGTTGCAAAGCACTGGTTCTGAACGGCAAGGTTCGTCGCATTGGCGGGAGCGCCCAGCGCGGGCGAGATATAGCGCGCAAAGTCTGCAGATGTGCCGTCGGCTGTCAGGCTCTGATCGACATCAGAATAAAGTGCCCAGGCGGTCAGTTTGGTTGAACCGAAATCATGTTCCAGCTTTGCCGAGAAATCGATCGAGCGCTGGTCGTTTGTCGGCCGGATATTGCTATAATAACGCAACGGGTGATCATCGACATCTTCGAAGAAGGCGCCGCCAAAGGCTTCGATGTGGAACACCGAGTTGAAATTGATCGATGCGCCCGAGAGTTTGGAATAGCGTGCTTTGAGATCGAGATTGGTCGCATCGCCCAATTGCGCGATGACGCGGCCATCGATCGAATAGACTTCCTGATCGTCAACCACCTTACGGTCGAGGAACAGGTTGCGATAGAAGCCGTCGGTGGTGCGATAGTTGCCGGAAAGAACGAAGCCGACGCCGTCGCCGAGCGGCCCGGCGATGTAAGCCGACCCGTCAATTGTTTTCTCATTGGCGTAGCTGAGCTTCACCGCACCTTCGAGCGCGTCACCCGGCTTGACCGTCGAAATGACAATTGCACCTGCGGCGGCATTGCGTCCATAAATAGCGCCCTGCGGACCTTTAAGGATTTCGATCTGGCGCAGCGTGCCCTGCGTCTGGTTGAGCTGCGCAGTGTTGGTTTTCAAAATGCCGTCGACGACAAGGGCGACCGAGCTTTCCGCATCGCGCGCACCGTTGATACCTCGGATGTTGATCTGCGTATCGCCCGCTTCGGCAGTGCCGGTGACGATGGTCACCCCGGGTGTGAGTTGAGCAAAGCCCTGGGCATTGTCAGCACCAGTTTTTGACAGTGAGTCTGCATCAATAACCGAAACAGAGGCAGGAACTTCGACCAGCCGTTCGTTCTGACGACGTGCGGTGACAATGATTTCTTCTGCTTCGGCTCCGTCGTCCGCTTCCTGGGCATGAGCGAGGCTGGGGATCAACGTGCTGGCTGCAATCGATGCGAGGAGCGCATGTTTCGTGAAACGCATGGTACCAAAACTCCCTGTGATAGCTATTATTGCTTTGCAGGCAGCTTATTGTATACAAATAGCGTTCGTCAAGAGGAGCATTTTACCTATGTCCCGGGCATCGGATCGCGCTTACAGCCATATCCGCAGCATGATTTTATCCGGCGAATTGCAGCCTGGATCACAGATACGCGAAGAGGCGCTGGCCGAACTTTGCGGGGTCTCTCGCACGCCTGTACGCGACGCGCTTCGTCGATTGGAGGCGGAGCTTTTCATCCGCCGCAATGAATCGCAACGCAGCTTTGTCGCGGACTGGTCGCTCGACGATCTGGAGGAGGCCTTTCAGTTGCGTGCCATGCTGGAGGCTTATGCCGCTAGACGCGCAGCAAAGCGGATTTCGTGGGATCAGCTCGCGCGGCTGCGCAGTCACAATGACGCGATCCGGCAGGCGATAGGGGCGAGCAAGCCCGATATTCCCAAGTTTCTCGATCATAACCGCCATTTTCACGCCATCATCATGGAGGCGTCGGGTTCTCAGCGGCTTTCAGGCATGCTTGCGCAGGTAACCGAACAGCCGGTCGTTTTGCGAACTGCGCAGCAATATGACCTCGAAAATCTGCGACGCTCGCACCATGAGCATGAGGAACTAGTTATGGCTTTCGATTGCCGCGACGGGGAATGGGCGGCGGCAGTCATGACGGCGCATATCCGTCGAGCATTCCATGCCTATGCAGAGGCGCATGCGCGCGGAACCGAAAAAGGTCAGGTGGGCGAGGCTGCATAAACCTGTTTGAAATTGTATACAAATATGGCATCAGGCTCCCATCATGGATATCCCAGGCAACATCGAATTTCTTGAGGTCGGGCCGCGCGACGGGCTCCAGAACGAGAAGAATCTGGTCTCGACGGCCAACAAATTGGCGTTGATTGACCGAGTGATCGATGCCGGTGCGCGCCGGATTGAAGTGACGAGTTTTGTGAACCTCAAGCGTGTGCCGCAAATGGCCGATGCGGAGGAGGTTTGCGCTGGCTTGCCATTGCGTGACGACGTCACCTTCATTGGACTGGTCATGAACCAGCGCGGGGCGGAACGGGCGATTGCCACCGGGCGTATCGATCAATTGGGTGCCGTGGCGGTTTCAACCGATACCTTCGCGATGGCTAATCAGGGACAGACCAGCGGTGAATCGGTTGAGGCCGCAAAAGCCATCATCGAACTCGCCCGTGCGGAGGGGCGCACCGGCCAATGCACTGTCGCTGCTTCGTTCGGTTGCCCCTTTGAAGGTGAAGTATCGGAAGACCGTGTGATCGAAATGGCGCTCGCAATTGCCGAGGCCGGGCCGGTGGAGATCGCGCTTGCAGACACAATCGGCGTCGCCAACCCGGCGCATGTGGCGCGACTGGTCGAGCGTGTGCGCCAGGCGGTCCAGCCGCTTCCAGTCCGTGTCCACTTTCACAACACCCGCAACACCGGCCTCGCCAATGTCTGGGCGGCAGTAGTGGCAGGTGCGACCATCGTCGATGCGTCGCTCGGCGGGTTGGGCGGCTGCCCCTTCGCTCCGGGAGCGGCAGGCAATGTACCGAGTGAAGATGTGGTTTACATGCTCGAACGGGCCGGCGTCCGCACGGGCATGGCCTTGGACAAGTTGATTGAGGCCAGCAACTGGCTCTCGGGTGTGATGGAACGAAAACTGCCGGGAATGGTCGCGCAAGCACCGCATTTCCCAAAAGCAGCGTGAGGAGATAATAATGGGGTATCGTTTGGGCGTTGATGTCGGCGGGACATTCACCGACCTGTTGCTGTTCAATGCTGACACCGGGGCATTCTGGCGCCACAAAACACCCTCTACGCCGCATGACAGCAGCGAGGGCATATTGAATGGCGTGACGGCGATTTGCGCCAATGCGGGTGTGAAACCGGCAGAGATCGAATATTTCCTCCACGGTACCACCGTCGCCACAAATGCCGTTTTGGAAGGCAAGGGCGCACGCGTCGGACTGATCGTGACCGAAGGCTATCGTGACATCATGCAGATCGCGCGGTCTTATGTTCCGGGTGGTCTCGCGGCCTGGATCATCTGGCCAAAACCGACGCCGCTGGCGGCACTGGAAGATACCGTCACCGTCGCGGGCAGGATGAATGCGCAGGGGCAGGAAGTCCGACCGCTCAACGAAAGTTCGGCACGTGAGGCGTTGACGCAGCTCAAGGACCAGGGCGTCGAAGCCATCACGGTCAGCTTCATGAACGCCTATACCAATGGCACGCACGAAAAGCGTGTCGGCGAACTGGCGCGCGAAATCATGCAGGATGTGCCCGTTTCGCTCAGCCATGAAGTGCTGCCGGAGATGCAGGAATATGAGCGCACCCTGACGACCGTCGCCAATGCGGCGGTGCGACCGGTGGTGAGCAAATATGTCTCCAATTTGCGCAACAAGCTGGCGGATTCAGGCTTTACCGGAAAACTCTCGCTGCTACGTTCGGATGGCGGGTTGATGTCGGCGCAAAAGGCCGAAGAGCATCCGGTCAACATCCTGATGTCCGGTCCGGCGGGCGGGGTTACGGGCGCGTTGTGGGTCGGCAAGAATGCGGGGATCAAGAATATCCTCACACTCGATGTGGGTGGCACCTCAACCGACGTGGCGCTGATCGAAAATCTGGAGCCGCGTCGCGTCCGTACTACCGAAGTCGGACATCTGGCGGTGCGCGCTTCATCGCTCGACGTAAAGACCGTCGGTGCAGGCGGCGGATCGATCGCCTATGTGCCCGAGCTGACCGGCGCCTTACGCGTCGGTCCGCAATCGGCCGGCGCGGTGCCCGGGCCGGTCGCTTATGGCAAAGGCGGCGAATTGCCGACGGTGACCGACGCCAATGTCGTGCTCGGCTATCTGCCGGAAAACCTGCTGGGCGGCAGCTTCCAGCTCGATCGCGAAGGCGCGAAAAAGGCGGTGCAGACTATCGCTGACGCGCTGGGTATCGACCTGATGTCGGCGGCGCGCGGGATCATCGACATCGTGAATGAGAATATGTTCGGCGCGTTGCGGATGATTTCGGTGCAGCAAGGCTATGACCCCCGCCACTTTGCGCTGATGGGCTTTGGCGGTGCCGGGCCGTTGCACGTCAACGCCGTTGCGCGGTTGATGGGAAGCTGGCCGGCGATCTCGCCTGTGTCCCCTGGCGTGCTCTGCGCCCTGGGAGATGCGACCACGCGGATGCGCACCGAAACCGCCCGTTCCTTCTCGCGGCTGGCGACGACCACCGACGCGCAGGAACTGATCGGCATCCTCAAGGAAATGGCCGACCAGACGCGTGCCGAGCTGCGTTCAGATGGCATCGCCGATGCGGATATCAGCAGCGAGTTTGAAATCGATGTCCGCTATGCGGGGCAGGCGTTCGAAGTGCCGTTGACGATCACACCCGAAGTGCTCGAACGCGATGGCATTGACGGCATATTGCAGCGCTTCGACGAGGAGCATTTGCGGCTCTTCACTTTCAACATGGATACGCCCCATGAAATCGTGAACCTGCGCGCCGTGGCATTGGGGCAGGCGCTCGACCTGCCGGCCGCCGAACTGCCCAAGGGCGATGGCAATCCCATTGCTGCCAAGATGCGCGATCACAGTTTGTGGATGGATGGCAAGGAACAGGCGGCAGTGATCTACGACCGGTCGAAGCTGCGGCAGGGCGACATCATCCCGGGCCCGGCCATTGTCGTCGAAATGGATTCCACCACGCTCATCGAAACCGGATGCGTTGCGACCGTCGACAAGGTCGGCAACATCCTGATCAATCTGGCTTGAGGAGGCGACATCATGCCCGCCACAATCATTGAAACCAACCCCACACCGTTCAACAAGGTCGCGATCGACCCGGTCACACTCGACATCATCGAAAACGCGCTGCGCAATGCGCGTATCGAAATGGATGCAACGTTGGTGCGTACGGCAATGTCGCCCGGCATCCGCGAACAGGGCGATGCTTTTCCGCTGATTGCCGATCATACCGGCAAGATGATCGTCGGCCAGTTCGGCAGCTTTATCGGCGGCTTCCTCGATAACTTCGATGGCACGCTCGAAGACGGCGACATGATCTTCCTGTCCGATCCCTATTCCTGCGCTGGTGCGGTCAGCCACTCGAACGACTGGCTGGTGCTTCTTCCGGTGTTCAAGGATGGACGGCTGATCGCCTACACTTCGATGTTCGGCCACCAGTCTGATATCGGCGGCAAGGTGGTCGGTTCGATGCCGATCAATGCGCATTCGATCTTTGAAGAAGGGGTGCGCATCCCGCCGGTCAAGATCTGGAAAAAGGGCGAGTATAATGACGACCTGATGAAGCTCGTCATGCACCAGACGCGCAAGCCCGATTGGTGCCAGGCGGATTTGAACGCGCTCATCGCCTCCTGCCGGGTCGCGGCGCGACGGGTGATTGAAATGGCGGCACGCTTTGGTGATGACGTTTATGTATCGGCGACGCAGGAACTGCTGGCGCGCAACCACCGCGCGATGAAATCGCTGATTGCCATGGCGATTGGTGAAGAGCCGGTGGCCTTCGAAGACTATATCTGCGACGATGGTATGGGTGCAGGCCCGTACAAGATCAAATGCACGATGTGGCGCGAAGGCGAAAAGGTCGTGCTCGATTTCGCGGGAACCGATCCGCAGAGCCAAGCCTCGATCAACTTCTATCTCAACGAAAACATGTTCAAGATGTTCTTCGGCATCTACATGATCATGGTCTTCGATCCGCAGATCCTGTTCAACGACGGCTTTTACGATTTGATCGATGTGCGCATCCCAGAAGGCTCGCTCCTCAAACCCAAATTCCCCGCAGCGCTTTCGGGTCGCACCCATGCGCTTGGCCGCATTTTCGACATTCTAGGCGGACTATTGGGCCAAAAAACGCCGGAATTCCTGAATGCGGCCGGATTTTCCTCCAGCCCCCATCTTTTCTATTCGGGCCATGACAAGAAGGGTGATTGGTTCCAGCTCTTCCAGATCGGTTTCGGTGGTGTCCCGGGCCGACCGATGGGTGACGGACCGGATGGCCATTCGCTATGGCCGGGCTTTACCAATGTGCCCAACGAATTTCTGGAGCGCTATTTCCCGTTGTTGATCGAGCGCTACGAAACCGAACCGGATAGCGGGGGTGCGGGTCTGCATCGCGGTGGCAACGGCATCCACATGACCTATCGCTTCCTCAGCCCCGGTACGATCTCCATCCACGACGATCGCTGGTTTGTGCCGCCTTGGGGCGTCAATGGCGGTGAGCCGGGCAAGCGCGCGCGCAAGATCCTCGAAAAGGCCGATGGCACTTCGCAGATCATTGGCAACAAGGTGGAGGAAGTGCAGGTCGAGGAAGGAGACCAGTTGCACTTCATCACCTGGGGTGGCGGCGGCTGGGGTGATCCGCTCGAGCGCGATCCGGCTCTGGTCGCCAAGGAAATCGTACAAGGCCTCGTTACCGCGGAAGGCGCAAAAGCCTATGGTGTGGTGGCCAGCGAACATGGCGTGGTAGACAGCTCCGCTACCGAAGCCCTGCGCGCCCAATTGCGCAGCGAGCGCGGCACATTGCCGCTGTTCAACTATGGCCCGGGCATCGAAGTTCTGCGCGCCAATTGCGAGGCGGAAACCGGCCTTAAGGCACCTGTCCAGCCTGTCTGGCCGATGCTGGAGGCAGCAGAGTGAGCGCGTTAAAAGGATTGCGTGTTGTCGAGATGGGTCAGCTTTTGGCGGGCCCCTTTTGCGGCCAATTGCTCGGCGATATGGGTGCGGACGTCATCAAGGTTGAACCGCCCGGTGCGGGCGACCCGATGCGTGTCTGGGGGCAGGGCAAAGACAAGGTTCAGTGGGAAGTCATTGCCCGCAACAAGAAGTGCGTCTCCGCCAATCTGCGCATTGCCGAGGGTCAGGAACTGGTCCGTAAGCTGATTGCGACTGCCGATATTCTCATCGAGAATTTCAAACCCGGCACGATGGAAAAATGGGGTCTCGCGCCCGAACAGCTCTTGGCCGAACAGCCGGGCCTGATCATCGCGCGCATGTCCGGCTATGGTCAGACCGGGCCCTATTCGGATCGTGCAGGCTTTGGCGGCATTGGTGAAGCGATGGGCGGCTGGCGCTATATTGTCGGCGAACCTGACAGACCACCCAGCCGCATGGGCGTTTCGATCGGCGATACGTTGACGGCCACTTATGGGTGCATGGGCGTGCTTGCGGCGCTCCACCATCGCAACCAGACCGGCAAGGGCCAGATTGTCGATGCGGCGCTCTATGAAAGCGTGCTGCAGGTGATGGAAGGACTCGTGCCCGAATATGCCCATGAAGGGGTTATCCGCGAACGGTCAGGTTCGATCCTTCCCGGCATCGCGCCTTCAAATGTCTACATCTGCAAAGACGGCGAATATATGATCGGGGCCAACAAGGATTCGCTCTGGCAAAGGCTCGCCGAAGCGATGGGGCGGCCGGAACTGGGGACTGACGAACGCTACGCCACACATCTGGCGCGCGGCCAGAACCAGCTGGAACTCGACGAACTGATCAACGCCTGGACCAAGACGCTGACGGTCGATGAAGTCGATGCACTGATGATTGCCTATTCGATTCCCGCAGGCCGTGTGTATCGGGCACCGGAGATGCTGGCTGACCCACATTTCAAGGCGCGCGAAGCGATCATCGAGGTGGAAACCGAACGGTTCGGCAAACTCAAGATGCAGGGCGCTTTCCCGAAACTGTCCGCTACTCCCAGCGGTGTGCGCTCCCCTGCGCCGTCGCTGGTCGGGCAGCATAATGAAGAGGTTTATGGTGGCCTGCTCGGCATGTCCGGGCAGGAGATTGAGGAACTGACAGCGGCGGGTGCCATCTGATGCCTGAAGCCGACGACCTATCGGCCAACTATTCAGGCACCTTCAACGGCCACTTGCCGTTTGGCCAAAAACCGGCCTTGCTGATTGTCGATTTTGTAATGGCCTATCTCGACAAGGATTCGCCGCTCTATGCGGGCGCAGAAGATGCGCTTGCCAGCAATGAACGATTGTTGTCGGCGGCTCGCGCGGCGGGGGTTCCGGTGATTTTCACCAATGTTGTCTATCAGCCTGGTGGTGCGGATGGTGGATTATTCTACAAGAAAATCCCAGCACTTAGCGCGTTCGATAAAGGCTCGCCGCTGGGCGATTTTCCACCGACGCTTAGGCCCGAAGCAGGCGAATTGGTCATTTCGAAACAATATGCTTCTGCCTTTTTCGGAACAAATCTTGCCGCCGCGCTTCGCGACAAACATGTCGACACATTGCTGATCACCGGAATGTCAACATCGGGATGCGTCCGGGCGACTGCCCTTGACGCTCTCCAATACGGCTTTGCACCTTTTGTAGTTCGCGATGCCTGCGGAGACCGCCATCCGGCACCGCATGAGTCCAATCTCTTCGACCTGCAGGCCAAATATGCCGAGGTGATTTCTGAGCCCGAGGCCGTGCGCCTGATGGCCACCCGACTGGAAGCATAGCTCCAGCAAACGGGGTTCGGATCGCGGTCGACCCTCAACCGCCGAGGGTCAATTCCCAGGCTTCGCGCAAATGTTCGGGATCTCCGGAACCATAAACATATTTGTCCGGACGAACCAATGCTGCCTCAACCCCCGTCCGCTGGAGCCAGCTACGGAGCTGTTCCGAAAATGGCGCAAATGGTGCGCTGTCCAAATCCGCTTTTGAGATCAACCAATGCTGATGGCCCAGAAGATCATCGGTCCGACGGCCGTCATGCGATGCAAATTGCGGAAAATAGCTTCCTGCGGCTGCACTTCCCGCAAGGATCGCACCGGTTGAAACAGGCGGATAGGCTGGCGGACCATCAGGCAATTTGCCAAGCATCCGGGCAAGTTTGAACTTCATGTCGCGCAAAAATGCGCCCCATTTGCTGGTGATGCAGACGGTACGACCCATCATGATCGCCATGTCGATCGTTGCGCGCAAATTGGGGGCACGTTCGGGTTGGTAGCTGTCGAGCAGTGCATCTTTAGCCTCGCCCTTGATCACCGCAGCCAGTTTCCATGCGAGGTTGGCCGCGTCCCTTAATCCGGAGCACATCCCCTGTCCGGCAAAGGGCGGGGTCTGGTGCGCGGCGTCACCCGCGAGCAGCACCCGACCTTTGCGCCATTGCTCGGCAATCCGCGCGCGGAAGGTATAGACGGCCTTGCGTTCCATCCGGACGGCGCCTTTGACATTCCAGGGTTCGAGCAGCTTTTCGATGAAGGCATCATCGCTCACCTGCTCCGCCGTCTCGCCCGGCTTTATCATGAATTCCCAACGGTGCCGCCCTTCGCCCATCAGCACACAAGTGGTCGGCCTTTCAGGATTGCAGATTTGCAGGTTCGCATCGGGCAGACGTGAATAATCATCGACCAATACATCGACCACCAGCCAGGGCTCTTCGAAATTGAGGTCTTCAAACGCAATCCCGGCAGCCTTGCGCACCGGCGAGCGCGCGCCATCTGCGCCGACGAGATACTGCGCCCGGATCGTCCTTTCGCCGTCAGGCGTTGCGATTTGCGCGGTCACGCCCTTGCCCTCATCCACAAAGGATTCCAGTTCCCACCTGCTGTGCAATTCCGCATTGGCGTAGGTCGAGAGCGATTGGCGAAGTGCGGCCTCGACCGAAGGCTGGTGGATCATGTTCGCCACTGGCCAGCCGCCCGGGCCAAACTGATCCGAACCTTCGAAGCGCAACAGCACATCGCCCTTGGCGTTGAGGAAATCATAGCGTGACACCCGTCGACTGCCGGCCATCACTTCGTCGGCCACGCCCGCCTCTTGCAGGATGCGCATGCATTCATGGTCGATATGCGCCGCCCGCGGCAGCGGATAGATATCCGCTTCCTTCTCCGCGACGATCACCTTCACCCCGCGCCGGGCCAGCAGCACCGCCAGCGTTACCCCCGTCGGCCCGCCGCCAGCGATCAGCACATCGCAGTCGAAGTCCGTCATCGCATTTACTCCTTTCGGGCGCATTCAAAGCACCAGTGTCATCCCGTCCTGCGCAACCGTGATCTTGCCCTTGTAATGTTCGGCCATATTTTCGGTGTACATCTGCCGGACGACGAAGCTGTCCGGATAGGGAATGAGGTGCGTGAGAAGCAGGTGCTTCACCCCGGCCTCCTGCGCCTGTTTGGCAAGCGCCATATTGTCGGCATGATAGGGGATGGTTCGTTCGGCAACGGTGGCTTCAAAGTCCATCCCCAGTTTCTTCATCTGCGGGATGGCGCGCCGCACCATATGCGCAGCATAGGATTCGTGGATCGCCAGATTGGCATCGCGCATCGCATCCATATTCACCGGGCTGACTTCGGTATCGCCGCTGATGAAGACTTTTTTGCCCTTATATTTGAGGACATAGCCCAGTGCCGGTTTTACCGGATCATGCGCAACCAGCGTGGCGTCGATTGTCACCCCATCCTTGTCATATACCCGCACAGCGTGCTGCCCTTCGGCAAAGGTGATTTCGAGCGGTACGCCAAAGGCGACAGCACGGTTCTTCGCAAGGTGCGGCATATTGGTGCTGCGATAACCTTCGTCGAGCGCATAGGCCTGCGCGAAGCCATCGAGCACCTGTTTGGTACCAACCGGCCCCTGCACTTCAAGCGGCGACTTGCGGCCCCAGATCCAGCCTGCATTGATAAGCGTCGCAAGGTCGTTGAAATGATCCGAATGGAAATGGGTAATATAAACCCGTTCCAATTGGTTCACCGGAATTTTCGAATGCGCGAGCGAGCGAACCGCACCGTCCCCCACATCAAACAGGAACATCTTGCCGCCTGCCGACACCAAAGTGCAGGCCTGCGCCTTGGCAGAGCTGATCTCTGGCGAACCCGTGCCGCAGATCAGAACGCGCACATGCTCCTTATCCGTAAGGAAGCTGCGATCCGGCTGCTGCTGCAACCTGGCCTGGATGGCCCGGTCAACCAGCACATCACGATTGACCCATGCCAGCACCGTTGCGGCGGCAAGCAACGCAATCGTCGCGTAAGCCAGTTTGCGAAGCATCGGTCTCAGCTTTCTGCGGCCATCTTGGCCTCGATATGGCCAAGACCATCAATCTCGCAGCGTACGACATCACCGGCCTTCAGAAACTGGCGGGGGTCCATTGCCGCGCCGACACCGCCCGGCGTTCCGGTGAACAGGCAATCGCCGGGCTCCAGCGTCATGCCAACCGAAAGATGTTCGACCTGTTGCCAGATGTTGAAGACGAGATGTTTGCTGTTCGAATCTTGCCGCTTCTCACCATTGACGAAGCAGCGCAAACCCAGATTGTGAGGATCACAAACCTCATCGGCGGTCACGATCCAAGGGCCCATCGGCGCGTGGGTGTCAAAGCTTTTGCCGAGCGACCATTGCGGTCCGGCATGCTGCCACATCCGCTCGGTCACATCATTGCCGACGCAATAGCCAAAGATGGCTGAAGGGGCATCCTCGACGCCCAGATGCTTGCCGCCCTTGCCAATCACCGCCACCAGTTCGACCTCATAATCATTGGTCATAGTGCCGGTCGCGATTTCGATATCGTCAAAAGGCGCATTGACGCTGGTCTGCGCCTTGGTGAACCAGACCTGCCGCTGCGGGGTTTCCATCTTCGATTCTTCGATATGGTCGGCGTAGTTGAGGCCGATCGCAAAGATCTTGCCCGGGCGCTGCACCGGCGCCTCCAACTTCACCGATGCCAACGGAACCCCGCCACCAGCCGCCGCCTTGGCCTCAAGGCCGGATTTGAGAGCATCCCAATCGCGGATGAGGTCTATCATTGTGCCTTCGACGCCGCTATCGATGATCTGGTCAACAACGACGATACCGGTGCGGGTTTGACCATTGGCTGTGTAGGTTGCGAGTTTCATGCGGGATTTCCTTTGGGCTGGCGGCTGAACAGCCGTTTGATGCGGATATTGAGGGCGGTGAAAAAGGCAATAAGGCCCGGCGGGGGCGGCATCTTGCCTGCAAACATCGGATGGGGCGCGCCCCATTGCACGGCGAGCAGGGCGCTCATCGGCTGCTTCTGCGGCTGATCGGCAGCGGTAAACAAGTCGCCATCGGTCCAATGCTCCAGCTCGTTTCCGAACGGATCCTTCCAATAATCGAAAACCTGGCTGCCCATGATGTGGCGGCCGACGCCCCAAGCAGCTTCGCGCTTCTTTGATTTGAGGTGCTGATGGCCCAGCATCAGGTCATCGAGATTGGCGACTTCGAATGCGGCGTGCAGTAATCCGAGCGGCCCTGGCAGTTGTGCAAGGAAGAGTGTGTGGTGATCTGCAGGCTTGTCCCCACGGTCACAACGCATGAACGCACCTAAGGGCACATCCTTTGCCGCTTCCACTTCATCAGATGTCAGGAAGCCGAAGCGGTCCTTGTACCATTTTTCCGAAACCCGGAAATCCCGCACCTTGAGCACGGCGTGACCGATGCGGCGGACATGCGCGGGTGCAGAATCGAGGCGCACTGTCGAACGGAAACGCGGCTTAGCGGCTGCGGTGTTGCGCGGCGGATCGGGGAATGAAAGCGAAGCGTCACTTTTAGACTGGCCGGCAACGACTTCAACGCCATAGCCATCGGGGTCGGTCAGGCGGGCAATCTTGCCGCCGCCAGGTTCGTTGATGTCTTCAACGGCGACACCCTCGGCTGCTGCAAGTTTTTCCAGATCGGCCACCGTTTCCGCACGAAAGCCGACGGCGAGGAACTTTGCTTCGCCCGGCTCGGTTACGTGAACAAAGGGTCGACCGTCGCTGCCTTTGCCGTAGAGCCGACCGTCAGCCTCGAAGGTCTGCATTCCGAAATCGTCAAGAAATGCCCGCATGGCGGAAAGGTCCGGCGCGGCAAAGCGCACATGTGCAATATCCTCGATCTTGATGATCGCCATCGCGCGTCCTCCCCGATTCGTTATTGACTATTTGGTCAAATAGATTGCAATTGACCATATAGTCAAGTATGAATCAGCGATGACTTCCGCTCCAGCATCTCGCCGTTTATCTTCCCGCTCGGCCCGCACCCGTGCCGCTTTGATCGCTGCGGGTTTTGAACTACTTGTAGAGCGCCCGATCGACGCCATCCCGATTGACGATGTCGTGGCAAAGGCGGGGGTCGCCAAAGGCAGTTTTTTCAACCATTTTGCGGACAAACAGGCTTTCGCCAACGCCATTGCCACAGAGGTGCGGCTCGAGGTCGAAGAACTGGTGACCCGGGCGAATGCCTCCATCACAAACCCTGTCGAGCGTATCGCTGGCGGGATGCGGGTTGTCGCGGAATTTGCCCTGACGCAACCAAAGCGGACCCTGGTGCTACTGCGCAGTCAGGGCTCACCGACATCGCGCTCACATCCTTTGAATCAAGGCCTGCGCGACGATATTGAAGCGGCATACCAGCAAGGGTTGATCCGGCGGGAGGCCAAAGAAAGCGGCGTGCTGTACTGGCTAGGGCTGTGCCAGGCGGTGATGACTGAACTTTCGGCAAACGGGCAGAGCGGATCTGCAACGAGCCAATGCCTTCCGGAAATGCTGGTTCTCGGTTTGACCGGTTTGGGCGTGCCGCAATCCACGGCCGCCAATTTGGCGAGTTGCATCGGATCATCAACCAGCGAATTTAGCTGAAGTTTTTGACCGACTTAGAAAACATAATTGTGTTGAAATTGTTGGGGCATCCGTTTTGGTCCATCTAGTGTTGGTGCCCTACCTGGCACTTTATGCAGCCACTGGCGCAGATGAGACGCTTTTTGGACAACCCATAATAACGCGATTTGACCGTGGCGCGCTATCTCGAGTTTGCGGAGCATGATGTTTGCTTGTAGAGACTGTTTCAATGACAGGAAAGATCGACCAAAAAATGTCTTGGCGAAAGACATGGAATTTTAAACTATGTAATAGTTGCAATTGATGATTGGCAATAATGTAGAATGGAAAATGTAGATAAATATAGTAATTCATCTATTATAAAGAATGTTTTTGCCGCAAGTGGAATGCTTTCTTTTGTATTGATCCTTGGTAGAATTTCTGGATTATTTAGAGAAATAAAAATAGCATCAACATATGGCCTATCAGATAAAGCTGACGCGGCTATTATTTTAATAAGCATTCCTGATCTGCTTGTGAATTTATTGGTGGCAGGCGGCCTGAGTGCGGTGTTGGTGCCTACATTCAGGTCGCTTGCGCCAGAGGCTGCGGCACAATTACACCGCAGGGCGCTAACGGTGTCGTTCGGCGCATTTGGCTTCGTTGCGCTTATATTCTATTTAGTTCCTGATTTCATCCTTTATGCGCTTGCTCCCGGCTTCGCCTCAGATTTTCCGTTTCCTCACATTGCAATAGCATTTGTTGCCTTCTCGATCCCAATCACAGCATTTTCCGGCGTCACAAGCGCTTACTTGAATGCAAATGATCGATTCCTGATCGCTGGACTTGGGACTCTCGTTTTCAATGTTATCGTTATAACGGGACTAATGTTCGCCAACGACGATGATGGGATGTTGATACTCAGCTTAGCTATTTTGGTTGCCGCTGCTGTGCGATGGATTTCCCAGCTGCCGTGCGTCCCACGCGAAGCGTGGAGCATAAGGCATGAACGGGTTGCCAATGATGACGTTTTTGTTCGGCCCTTTCTTATCGGCACCATCGCAACAAGTTTGATTCTTGTACCTCCAGTGCTTGTCCGCGCGGCAGCCTCCTTATTGGAATCGGGAAATATTGCTGCATTCAACTATGCTCAGAAGATCGTCGAATTGCCAACAGGTGTTTTGCTTACGGCGATAAGCTTGGTCGCATTGTCAAAATTGAGCGGATATTATAATGATGGATTGCATGAATTAGCTAAAAAAACAGTTATATCTGGTATAAGAATTTCTCTTTTGATATCTTGTTGTATTTTGTGTTTTGCGTATCCATTGATGGAATATATAGTAGACTTATTGTTTGATTATGGGAAAATGCAAGAGAGAGAGCTTTTAAAAATATCAGAGCTTACTAGAATATCTATCTTAGTTCTTCCGTTTATATCAATAACCAGCATGTTGTCGTCCATGCTTTACTCTATGAAGCGCGTCAATGCAGTTTTGTATTCAAATATAATTTCTTTAATATTGTGTATATTTTTCACAATACCGGGAATTGTCTATAGTAACTCTCAATTGCTTATGCTATCCATCACTGCATCGCAAATTTGTCTTGCATGGTTTCTCGCAAAGGCGACTGACATTAGAATTTTCACGGATGGGGCCATTTTTAATCGGCGGTATTCTGTGTTGCTGCTGGGAGCTGTCGCGTTATGTCTGCCATTTGCGTTTCTGGCTTCTAGCTTGGCGTCTGTGAACATATTCTTCGGTTTTGCGGTAGCTGGTTCGTGTTTCCTTGTGGTGATGGCAATCGCAGTACGTCGATTGATGGCGGCGGAGGCAGGGCAAGGTTAAGGCCTAGCCTTTGACTGCTTGATTTGGCGCATCACGCCACTAATGGTGGGAAAAGCTAAATGGCCACATGCGCAGTTGGATCATTTTAGGATAGAGGTTTCAAATAAAGTGTGTGGGATTTTTGGATATTTTTCCCGAGACGGGGGGAGTGCGGCTGACGATGTGCCGTTGCGTATGGCACATGTGCTGCGCCATAGAGGTCCAGATGATCACGGCATCTATGCTGGAGACGGCGTAGCACTCGGCAATCAAAGACTTTCCATCATCGACATCCATGGCGGACACCAACCATTTTTTTCCGACGGCGGTGAAATCGTCGTTGTCCAGAACGGTGAAATTTTTAACTATGTCGAACTGGCAGCTTACGCCAAAAGTGCAGGGAATCCATGCCGAACTAATTCGGATACAGAGGTTATCCTTCGCCTTTATGAGCTGGAAGGCATAGAGTTTGTCCATAAGTTAAATGGAATGTTTGCGATTGCCATTTATGACAAGCGCAAACGGACAATGCATTTGGTGCGTGATCGTATTGGAGTCAAACCTCTCTATATTCATGATGACGGTAATCGACTGATCTTTGCCTCGGAAATCAAGTCAATCCTCGAAGCGTTGCCGCGCAAACCTGATGTCGATGCGGAAGCAATACATCATTTCTTGACGTTCAATTATGTCCCAGCGCCATTTACGATGTATCAACACGTACGCCATCTCATGCCGGGACACAGACTAGAAATATCACCTGATAGAACCACGATGGTGCAATGGTGGGATCTCGCGTCATCTGCTCCTGTCCTGAACAGGAAAGAGGACGATTGGATCGAAGAGTTTAATGCTATTCTCGACGATGCAGTAAGGATCCGCATGCGATCGGATGTACCGTTTGGTGCATTTCTTTCAGGCGGCGTAGACTCGAGTACTATCGTTGGTTTGATGTCGCGTCACCAAGCATCTCCAACAAAAACCTTTTGTATAGGCTTTGACGATCCACGATTTGATGAGTCGCCGTTTGCACAGATGGCCGCAGACCGGTTCGGGACCGATCACGTCGTGGAATTCGTCGATCCGGACATGTTGGGCTTTTGGCGGGATGCCACTTACTTTTGCGACCAGCCCCATGGCGATGTTTCATTCTTGCCGACGCATCGGGTTTCGCAACTCGCTGTGCGCCATGTCAAAGTTGTGCTGACCGGCGACGGCGGGGACGAGCTTTTCGCGGGCTACGACAAGTATCGGGACTTCTTCGAGCGGCCGGGATTGGTTGATATGCCTGATGACAGGTTTTTCAGATCCTACTTCGACAGCATTTCGCTCATGGATGGGCGTTCGAAACTCGAAATCTACTCTGCGAACGCGCGCGATCAACTGTCACAGATTGACAGCTATGCGGTAGCGGAGCCGTGGTTCAAGAAAGTGCCGCATTTTGACAGGGTCAACCAAGCCCTTTTCCTGGACATGCAGCTACTCCTAAGCGGGAACAATCTGGTGAA
>NZ_DAOLHN010000031.1:0-38846 GCF_035329025.1 Sphingorhabdus sp.
AGGTCCATCACGGTGTCCGCGCCCCAGCGGATCGACCAGACCATCTTGTCGACTTCGGATGCGACATCAGAGGCGACCGCGCTGTTGCCGATATTGGCGTTGATCTTGACCAGGAAGTTGCGCCCGATCGCCATCGGCTCGCTTTCGGGGTGGTTGATGTTTGACGGGATGATCGCCCTGCCCCGCGCCACTTCATCGCGCACAAATTCGGGCGTCACATAATCGGGGATCGCAGCGCCAAAGCTTTCGCCGTCGCGGATATATTCCTTGAGCCGCGCGCGGCCCAGATTTTCGCGCTCCGCCACATATTCCATCTCGGGCGTGATGATGCCGCGGCGGGCATAGTGCATCTGGCTGACATTCATGCCGGGTTTTGCGCGAAGCACCTGCTGCTTCACATTGGGGAAAGGCGCGACGCCACCGCTGCGGTCAGGGCCGAGTTGGCCATTATCTTCAGGGCGCACCTGCCGCTGTTCCTTTTGCTCGACATCACCGCGCGCCAATATCCAGTCGCGGCGCAATTCGGGCAGGCCCTTGGCGATGTCTATGGTCGCATTGGGATCGGTATAAGGGCCGCTGGTGTCATAAACGCGCACCGGCGGTTCGCCGCTTGAGGGCTCCAGATAAATCTCGCGCATCGCGACCTTTAGCGGGCCGACATGGATCTTTTTCGAACCACGGATAGGTCCGGTGGTGACGGCGGGTTGTTCTGTGCGTGCGGGGGCGTCGCCCATGTCTCTTCTCCATATCAACGGAGAAAGGGCGGAGTTTCGAATGAAGCCGCTCCCTCCCTCCGCCTGTGCTAACAGGTTCAGGTTCAACGGGTCGGATGGAGCTTACCCATCCCTCTCAGCCACAGCAGGCTCCCCGGGGATGACCCGTTCCTATCGCAAATGCTGTTTGCAGGCAAAATGAATATCGTTCGTCGACGCGTCGGCCAATTTGGTCGAGCATTTACCTCGCTTGATAGAAGGACGGTTCCCTTGCCAGCCAATCCGCCTAAATGGGTGGCAACCCGCTGAAGAGGAGTTGAAAATGCGTTTCCGCCCTGCCCGCTTTGCCGCCCTGATGCTTGCCTGCACCGCCGCCATCGCCACCTCCCCCGCAATGGCGCAAGCCGAGCCGGACAAGAATGCCGATATCGTCGTCAAAGGGCGGACCGAAGAGCTGCGCTACATGCTCAAGGACATGCTCAACGAATCCGCTTCGTCGAAGCAGATCGGTCGCTTCGAACAAAGGCTGTGCCCCAAGGTCGTCGGCTTCCCCGCCGACTGGAGCAAGATGCTGGAAGATATGGTGCGCAAAAATGCGACCACCGCTGGCCTGAAATTGCAAAAGGAAGGTTGTGAACCCAATGCGATGATCATCTTCATCGATGAGCCGCAGCGGCTGGTTTCCGAAATGGGCAAGGCCCTGCCCGAATTTTTCGGCCATATGACCGAGGAACAGCGCACCGCCCTCTCCGCGTCCTATCGCCCGGTCTATAGCTGGCGCGTCACCGATATCCGCTCCAGCCGCGGGGTCGAGCTGAAAAAGACCGACAGCTTCAACGGCGAAGCATCGAACGCCTATGTGGTGCGAAACGCCCAGGCAACGCGGACGAGCGAGAATACGCGACAGGATATTCTGCTCTCTTTTGCGGTGATGGATATTGCCAAGACCGAAGGCAAATCGCTGCGCCAGCTCGCCGATATGGCAACGATGCACCTGTTGCTCGATCTCAGCCAGGAGGCCGAAAGCGTTGCGTCTCCGGACTCGATCCTGACCCTGTTCGGCGCGACCTCTGATGCCGCCGCCCTGCCAAAGCGGATGTCGGTGATGGATAAATCGATGCTGACAGGCACCTATAAATTCCGCAACAACGCTTTGAAGGCCGGTCAGCAACGCGGGATGATCGCGAAGGAAATCAAGGAAGCCGACGAAAAGGCAATCGCCGCTGACGGATCGCGCTAAACAGCCTCGGCTTGCATCCCATACGGTCGTCAGCCTAAGGCAGCCGCATGGCAAACCCGACTGCAGACGAAATCCGCGCGCTGGCCGATTCCAATGGCGAACTGGCGCTTCGCGTTGTACCCGGGGCCAAGGTCGAGCGCGCGGCCATCGAAAATGGGAACCTCAAATTATGGACGCGCACCGCCCCCGAAGATGGCAAGGCGACAAAATCGGTGCTGGCGCAACTGGCCGGGCTGCTCGGGATAGCCGCGCGCGACATTGAACTGGTCAGCGGGGCGACTAGCCGCGAAAAACGCGTCCGTATCAAGCAAGTGTAACGGGTTAAATCCAGCCGTTCGATTTCAGCAACAGGCGGCGTTCGCGCGATACCGGCACGTCCAGCCCGTTCGTCAGGCGCAACTGCAGCCCATTTCCGGCTGCCACCACCTCAGCAACCGAATGGCGCGCGACCCACCAGCTGCGATGGACGCGCAGGCCTTCGATCCCGCCCACCGCATTTTCGGCATCGCCCATTCGCAACAGCACCAGCGTATTTCCTGCATCGGTATAGACCCGCAGATAATGATCCTCGGTCTTCATGCAGAGGATATTCCTGCCCAGATGGCGCGGCAGCTTGTCGAACAGAATCTGCTCTGCGCCCGCTGACAGGCTGGATGCTGTTTCGGCGAAAAGGGGCTGCGATGCCGCAATGTGGACCGCATCATATCGGAGGATCAGGTGGATGATATATTGCAGCGGCAGGCACAAAATGGCCACCGACGGAAATAGCTGCCAGAAGGCCGACAGCCGGATATCGCCGTTGAGAGCCGGGCCCAACGCATGGACGATCAAGGTCGTGGGTATGGCGGCAATGATTGCCGAGAGCGGCAGCCAGATGCGCGGCGCAATATCCCTGGTCCGGGCAAAGCCCTGCGCCACCATCTGCAGGGCGTAAAGCAAATAGCAGCCAAAGATGCTCGACAGTGCCCAGAAGGCCGCAAGCTCCCACATATTGAAGATTTCGGCGGTGTGAAAAGGCGCAAGCAGCGCGAGCAAAAGTCCCGTTGCAACAGCAAGACCCAGAATCTTGCTGTGCGCTGTCGCAGAAGCTGGGTGGCTGGTTTCAGGCATCGGGGCGCTTCTCTAGCATTTCGTGCAGACATTTCCACCGTTCACGAAGCGCGAACCGGTATTCGCGCAATCCTGCTTGCCGCCCCGGCCCTGGCTTGCCCATTTCTGGACGCACCGGTTCGGCAACACCCCCAAGCGCCAGCCGCTCCCAACATTATACAGGAACCCGATATGCGAAATTCAATCTGGCTGTTGCCGATACTCTTTTACGCAGCGTCCCCAATCACGCCCGCCGAAAGCAAAGACTGCGCTGAAAAGGACGGTCTGGTTCTGACACTCAAAGTTGACGGCGTCCGGTCGTCCAAGGGTCAGATACGGGCAGAACTTCTCGGCAAGCAAGCCGGCGAAGCCAAAGCCAAGACGGTGACTTATGGCGTCAAGGATGCGCAGACCGGAAGCGTGCTGATCGAATTTCCGGGCCTCGCCCCCGGCGACTATGCCGTCCAGCTTTACCATGACGAAAATGCCAATGGCAAAGTCGACATGAACATGGTCGGCATTCCGCTCGAAGGCTTCGGCTTTTCCAATACCCCGATGGTGACAGGCGGCATTCCGGAATTTGACAAGATGAAAGTCTCCCTGTCCGCCGACAGCACCACCACCGCTGTACTGGCCTATGCGCCATGACTGGCCCGCAAAATATGGAGGCCAGCCGGCGCCGCTTCCTGATGGGCTCTGCGGGCGGTCTTGCAGCCTTGGCAACCGCGCGCGGCCTGCCGGCCTTTGCGCAAGACCCCTATCATCCCATCAATGAGATCGCCCCTGCTTTCACCAAGGCCCGAGCATCCGATCCCCGCCTCATCGCCTTTGCCAATGCGCCGGGCGAGTTCGATTTTGCGCATGTTCGCGTGGAGGGCAAAATACCCAAAGGACTGCGCGGAGCCTTCTACCGCAACGGTCCGGCGCTGTTCGAGCGCGACGGTGTCCGCTACCGGCACTGGTTCGACGGCGATGGTCTGGTGCAGCGTTGGGCGGTCGGACCGTCGGGCATCGGCTATCGCGGTCGTTTTGTCGCAACACACAAGCGTTCGTTGGAGGAAAAAGCCGGCAAGTTCGTCGTCGCCACCTCGGGCGGCGGCATTGCCATCAAGGCACCGCTAACCGGATCCGACAGCACCAATCCGTCCAACACCAGCATCCTGCCGGTCGACGGCGCGATGTGGGCCTTGTGGGAGGGTGGCAGCGCGGTCCGCATGGACGCCGAAACACTTGCGACCGAAGGCTATGTCGATCTGGGCGAAGGCAGCAAGGGGGCCCCATTCAGCGCACATCCGCGTGTCGGAGAAGACGGCCGCATCTGGAATGTCGGTTCGCTCGGGTCGCGCGTCCTACTCTACCGGCTGAGCAAAGCAGGCAAGCTGGAACTGGCGCGCATCCAGCCACTCGGTCAGCCTGGCTATTATCACGACTTCCTTCTGACCAGTCGTTCGCTGGTCGTAATTCAATGTTCGACCCAATCTGACGCCACCCGTTCGATCGAAAATGGCAGCTTTGGAAGTATGCGAGCTGTTCCCGGCAAGCCCATGAAAGTACATATTTTTGACCGTGAAACTTTTGATCTGATACGCCAGACGGAACTGCCCGAGGGCTTCGTTTTCCATTTCGGCAATGGCTGGGAAGAAGAAGACGGCACGATCCGTTTTGACATGGCGCATGATGGCAATGCCGACCTGATGCTCGAATTTTTCAAGCCGATGCGCGGCATCTTTCCGGATTGGAACGCGCGCGCCTACCGGGTCACCCTGCCCGTCAAGGGCGCCCCACTGGTCGAACCTCTGCATCAGCGGGTTGAATTTCCGAAGGTCAACCCGCGCGTCGAAACCCGGCGCAACCGCTTTGTCTATATGAGTACAACGGCGACGCCCGGACGCACCGACTGGTTTGATGCGGTGGTCAAGATCGACATGGAAAACGGCAAGGATCAGATATTCCGCTATGGCCCGGAATGGATGATCGAGGAACATCTGTTCGTTCCCCGCCCCGGCGGCGTCGAGGAAGATGACGGCTGGCTGGTGGGGACAGCGCTCAATTGGAAGAAGCAGAAAAGCGCATTCACCATATTTGACGCGGCGCATCCGGAGCGAGGCTTCCTTGCCCGTGCTTGGCTCGATGTCGCCATGCCACTCGGTCTGCATGGCCAATTTGTGTCCGCATCAAGCTGACATCTTAGAGATCGCACTTTGCCAAAAGCAGTGGTGCGCAGGAGCGGGAAGACCCACGCCACCCCGCAATCTTCCCGCTCCCATACATATACCGAAAACCCGATCAGCTGGGTAGCGGTCAGGCAGCTTTCCAGTCGGCTGCCGTGCTGAAAGCCGGGAGCGCTTTACTGCCCACCGGCTTTTCGACATCATCATAATATCCAGGTGGCAGATTGGATATGGGCATTCCTGCCGCCGCCATCATATAGGGGGAAACGCGTCGGCTGGTGCACAAGCCACCATTGCCGTCATTGACCAGCCGCTCTTCGAATTCGAGCCCCTGCTGCGAGCCCATCGACCGCACAACGGTTGATATCGCAAGCTGGCCATCGCCAAAATCGAGCACGAACTTTGTACCGAGCGGGACATCGACAATGCCTTCAATCAACGCACCTGTGACCGAGAGATTGCGCAGCACAATATTGTAATAATGGTTTTCGTGGATCGCCCCGATCTTGCGATACATCGTCATGCGATCACCGCGCTGGACGGCAGGGCCGGCCGGGGTAATCTCCCAGTCGCCCGCTTCACATTTCGCGAGCAACTGCTCGTTGCTGACCGGCTGGCTGTACACATAGCCCTGGACATGGCTGACTTGCAAATCGCGGATCAGATCGAGCTGGTCGAGCGATTCAATGCCCTCCGCCGTTGTCTCCATACCCAAGGCATCGGCAAGGGCAACGATCGCCGAAATTATCGCTCCGTTGCGCGAGCCGGGTTCGGTCGCCCCGCGCACAAAGCTCTGGTCGATCTTGATTTTGTCGAAAGGCGCCGTCTTCAGATAGCCAAGCGAAGAATAACCGGTCCCGAAATCATCCAGCGCCAGCCGGACGCCAATGTCTTTCAACAGCTGAAACTTCGAATCGGTATCATCCGAATCCTGCAGGAACACGCTTTCCGTGATTTCCAGTTCCAGTCGTTCCGGTGGCAAGCCAGAAACCGCCAGCGCATCCTTTATCACCTTGGGCAGCGTGTCTTTGGCAAACTGGATCGGCGACACATTCACTGCCACCTTCATCTTGCCAGGCCAGGTTGCCGCCTGTTCGCACGCTTTGCGCAACGCCCATTCGCCCAGCTCGCCAATCATATTGGCATCCTCTGCGATCGGGATGAACAAGGCTGGAGAGATGTTGCCTCGCTCCGGGTGGTTCCAGCGCATCAGCGCTTCGAACCCGGTCACGATGTTGGTCTGAGCATTGACCACAGGCTGGTAGGCGAGCCAAATTTCGTCGCGCGCCAATGCATCGCGCAAATCTTCTTCCAAAACGCGGCGATCCTCGGCTGCCTGCAGCAGATCGCTCGAATAGAAACGGAAACGCCCGC
Organism: Sphingorhabdus sp.; assembly: GCF_035329025.1. Lineage (GTDB taxonomy): Bacteria > Pseudomonadota > Alphaproteobacteria > Sphingomonadales > Sphingomonadaceae > Sphingorhabdus_B. The sequence continues at coordinate 6,588 of NZ_DAOLHN010000031.1, forward strand.
GACCGCTCCCCTTTGCCGCATAAAGCGCAAGGTCGGCATTGCGAACCAGTTCCTCGCTCGACTGCCCGTCAAAGGGGCTGACGGCGATGCCGACCGATGCACCGATGATGCAGCGGCTGCCGTCGATCGAATAGGGGTGCGACAGGCTGCGGATGATCTTGTCCGCCATGTCGCCCAGATTGCCCCGGTCTTCCTCGTCCTGCAGGATGATCTGGAATTCGTCGCCGCCCAGACGGCTGACCTTTTCCTTGTCTCCCACCACCTTGATCAGCCGGTCGGCAACCTGTTTCAGCAGGGCATCGCCCGCCGGATGGCCGAGCGTATCATTCACCTGCTTGAACCGGTCGAGGTCGATCAGCATGATCGCGCAGGCGCGTTTTTGGAGCTGGAAGGCCGATAAGGTGCTTTCGAGCAACTTGGCCATGCGGTGTCTGTTCAGCAGCCCGGTCAATGCGTCATAGGTCGCCAGCCGATCATTGTCCTTTGACGCACGGCGCTGTTCGGTGATGTCGGTGCCGCTGCCGCGATAACCGGCAAATTCGCCATTGGCATTATGATAGGGCCGACCCGAAACCGCCCACCAGATTTCCTCTTCTGTTTCGGAGGCTTGCAATGCAAGATCGTCAAATTTTGACTGGCGCATCAGCACCCAAGGCAAAGTACGCTGCCGGTCTTCGCTGCTGTCGGGTTTCAGGAATAGCTCGACAAAGTCCTTGCCGGCCAGTTCGTCGCAAGATTTTCCCAGTCGCTGGCACACCGACTGGCTCAAATAGGTTATGCGGCCTTCCGCGTCGGTCGACCAGAACCAGCCACGCCCGCTTTCTTCAAAATTCTGCAGTAATAACAACGCGTCTTTCGACGTCGCAGCGGGCGACGCCGTTGGTTGGCGCTGACCCAGCTTACCCAGCAAACCGCGCGCAGGCGGCTCAGCCGATTTCTCGCTGTTAGTTCCCCATGAAAATTTTCTTGCGGCCATTTTGTTCTGGTTTCCTGTCGGATTACCAGTCGCGTCTATCCTTCTCGCGTTTCAGAAGCGTAAACAGCATGCAGATCGACCAAATCTGCTCAAAAATTTACAATAAGATACTATAAGCCGAGCCAATTTGGTCGACTGGGCGTCAATTGGGCGGGACAGCCTCCCAGCTGTAAATCCCAGCGTCGGCCTGCAGCGCCAGATGCAATTGCGTGCCGCGGATGGTGTAGCTGCGGATGTAGCCCATATCGCGAGCGATCGTGCTATCCATCGCGCCCGGCTGGCACAGCGCGCGAGTCATTGCGCCACCGCTGATTGTCAGGCCGCCGCCGGTCGGAGAGCTCGGCTGTGCTTCCCACTTTCCTGCCAGACGGTTGCAATCGAGCTGCGCCGAGAGCGAGCCGTCGCTCGCAAAGGTCAGCACATATTTTTCGGGATTGGGCGGGATTTTGGTGCCGATGCTGTCGTCGGACGACTGGAACTGCACCAGCCGCCAGCTCGTACCCGGCAGGCCGCGGGTGATGGGCGGGCTCACCGGCGGTTGCACCTGCGGCGGATTGGCCGGATCAAATTCAAAGCAACTGAGTTCTTCACCATTGGGTTCCGTCCATGTCGCATCCTTGCCCTTGCCGCGCAGGCTGTGGCTATCTCCGCTGTAAGAATAGCCTGATCCGGTCGGCTGTTGCACCAGATTATAGATATTGGCCCCCACCTTCACTGCGGCCTTTTCGCCGGTAAAGGTCACATCCAGACGCTTTCCGACACCGCACATAAAGCTGGCTTCTACCGCTTCCGTGGGCGGCGCGACGGTTTCGTCACCATAGGTCGCGCATCCTGCCAGCAACGTCACGGATGCAAGCGCCGATATCGGCTTTCGCATAACCTTTACTCCTGCAATTGGCGGGTTCGTTTGAATTCAGTTCCTGTAGCTGGGGTCGATCCGGTCGAGCTTGCGCAGCAGCGCCGGCCAGGCGAGGCTTTGGGCGACCATCGCCATTCCACCAGGAGGCGACTGCCCCTCAACCTTGCCCTCGACGCCCTGTGGCGGGGTGTGCAGATTTTCGCGGCCTGCCGAGAGCATCTTGACCTGCGCATCGCAGGCACGCTCGAGGAAATAGAGCCGCATAAAGCAATCCGCGACGCTCTGCCCCACCGCCAGCGTGCCATGGTTGCGCAGGATCATCGCATGCTTTTCACCCAGATCCTCGACCAGCCGTTCGCGTTCATCGAGGTCGGTCGCGATGCCTTCATATTCATGATAGGCGACATTATGCTTGGCGATCATCGCGGTCTGCGTGTGCGGCAACAGCCCTTCGGCCATCGCGCTTACGGCCTGACCTGCGGGCGTGTGCAGGTGCATCACCGCATGTGCATCCTCGCGCGCCATGTGGATTGCCGAGTGGATGGTGAAACCGGCGGGGTTCACCGGATGCGCGGTCGGCACCACCGGCTGTCCCTCGACATCGATCTTGACGAGCGAGGAGGCGGTAATCTCCTCGAACATCATGTCATAGGGGTTGATCAGGAAATGATGCTCGGGCCCCGGCACGCGCGCCGACAAATGGGTGAAGATCAGGTCATCCCAGCCATAATGCGCGACAAGGCGATAGGCGGCGGCTAGATCGACGCGGACGGCCCACTCCTCTTCGCTAACAGTGCTCCGGATATGGTCGTCATTGGCGGCGGTGGCCGTGTTCATCATTACGGACATATTTCTCTCCTTATATTCCGGCCTATTCCATCGCGCGCTTGTACACGCTGGTCTTGGGCTTTTCGAACAGCTTCATCACCATCGGCTCGAAAAATTCGAGCGGCAAGGTGTCATAATCGGGGTCGAATGCCGGGCAGTCATATTTCTCGATAAACTCTGCGGTCGCGGCATAATAGGGATGGTCGGCAAACTGGTCGCGCATGTTGCGATCGAGGCCGAGATAGTGGAAGAAATTATAGCCCTGGAAAATGCCATGATGCTGCACGATCCACAGCAGCTCTTCGGACACGAAAGGCTTCAGGATCGCGGCGGCGATATCGGGGTGGTTATAGGCGCCGAGCGTATCGCCAATATCGTGGAGCAGCGCCATCACCACATAATCCTCGTCGCGCCCGTCGCGATAGGCGCGCGTCGCGGTTTGCAGGCAGTGGGTCAGCCGGTCGACCGCAAAGCCGCCGCAATCGCCCTCCAGCAAGCGCAGATGGTCAAGCACCCGCGCCCCGCCATTGGCGGAAAAAGGCTTCATGTGCGTCATGATGATGTCCCAGTCTTCCTGGGTGCCATCGCTCATCGTGTGGAACTGCGCAGTCTTCTCCAGCAGATCGGTCATCGTCTCTCTCCTCGTCGCGCAAGACGATTCACCGAAATGCCGCGGATTGCAAGGGGGGAGCGCCCCTACCCCTTCCCGTCGTGCAGCATCTGGTTGGTGACCCCGGGGCGTAAAGGCGCTTCGCAGCGGATACACACGCCCTGCCGGTCGGCATCGGCGAACATCCGCTTGCGCATCAGATCAAACTTCGCCTCCAGCCGCGCCTTGGATTCCTCATAGCTGGGCGGTTTCCACTTGCCGCCATGTTTCTTGAAGGTCCAGCCCGCCTTCCATTCCTCAAAACTCAGCACATCCTCCGCTTTCTCGCCCAGTCTGCCACCCGACATATCGCCGCGCTTGATCAGCAGGCCGAGCATCGCATCCGACGGCTCGATCTTGCGCTGATATTCCTCGCCCTTGCGGATGATGACGGTCTCGCGCCCCTCGACCGCGCGCTGATAGGCAATCGCGATCAGCCCCTGCCGCGACCGGGCAAGCGCCTCCTCCCACGCGGCGGCGAACAGCGGAAAGCGCCGCTGCGCCCGCCGCGCCGCCACCGCAGACATCCCTGCCACCCGCGCCGCATCCTTGACACAGCCGGTATGCGCCAGCGTATCGAAAAAGCGCTGCACCCGTTGCTGGTTCCACCCGTCATGCCGCTTGGGATAGCCGGGCATCAGCTTGGCAAAGTCGACCTTGGGGCCGGAGGGGATATGCTGCGGCGGGTTGGCGGAGGCAGCTGCCAGATCATCTTCCGGCTTGCGTTTGCGCGCCATTACCACTCCTCCTCGGGGCAATCATGCGCATCGCCATCGTCGAGAATGGAAAAATAGCAGGGCGCGCAAAAGCCGAGCGTCTTCAGCTCGGCGGCGGCCCAGTCAAATTCCTTGCGCAGATCGTGGAGATAATCGACCAACTGCGTCGTCCGCTCGGTCTTCGCCAATTCGTTGATCATCGCCTGCAACCCCGCCAATTTGGGCGAGAGAGGGAGCGATGGCGTTTTGGGCGCAAGCGGCGGCACCTTGCGCGGGGGGAGTTTGGGGGCGGGCATATCCGCGATTTCCTTTCCGGGTTAGAGAAACGAATCGCGGATAACCTATATGGTTATATGTAGGACAGCAGATTTTCCAATCCTCCCCATCGACTTGCGATGGGGAGGGGGACCGCGCGCCGTAGTGAAACGAAGGCGGGTGGTGGAGGGGAAACGAGCGCAACTCGCTCGAAACCGTTGCAATTCCCCTCCGTCAGTTGCTGCGCAACTGCCACCTCCCCATCGCAAGTCGATGGGGAGGATTAAAGCTATCGCGGCTTTGCAAAGCCCCCAAGTCGTGCGAGAGCGCCGCAACCCACAAAAGGAAACCCCATGATCCCCATCGTCACCCGGGGGGTCAGGGCCTGCCTGTTACGCCATCGAGGTTTGAGGCCATTTTGTTCAGTGCAAGGCGGCAAGGCGCAGGCTTAGTGGATCTAAGTCCAGCTTTGCCAACGCAGCAATGGACAAAATGGACCAAATCCCTTGGACGCCAAAATGGCTTCAATCTCGAAACGAAGCGGCCTTTCAGTTAGAACCACTATCCGATGCGTCCGCTTCCTTCCGATATTTTTGCCATTTTGACGCCTCGATGGCGTAACAGGCAGGTCCTGACCCCAAACACCCGCGGCCAGAAAATCTCGGTCAATGCGGAGATTGTGCAATTTGTGAAGGCCGCCGACAACGCGCCCGATGAATGCCTGGTGGTATTCGGCAAAGACCAGCTGCTGCGCGTGCGCGGGACGCTGGAGGAAGTGACGCAAGTTTTGAGTGAGGGGTGAGGTTTCGACACTCTGCTGAGCATCAAGTCTCTGAAAATTCGATGGGCAAACAGTCTAGTCCATATAACGGACTACAGCGTTCCGATCCAGTTGGTCTGCGGGCACCAACCGATAATGGCGCTCCTGCACGACTTTTACTTCATCGTCCTGAACCGTCAGTTCGAACAAAGCCACTGATCCATCGGGCATAAACTGAGCGGAAATTGCTCTGCATCGCATGCCGGGAAACTTATTTTCTGCAAACCTTATGTCTTGCGTTGTTTGCACAACGCCAATTTGATCCTTACCGCCTTTCGCCTGCACCGGGATTACATAATGACAGCCGTACCGGTCCAAACCAACGTACAGTTCGTCTATCTCAATCTGTCCGATCCCACTGACTGTTGTGCGAAGATGATTTTGCAGACTGTAAGTCGTCAGACCTAAAAATGTGTCGATCAAACGATTGTATCGAACGATTGCTAGGAGCGCTTGTTCATCGTCCAATGCATAAGCTCGGATGATTTCAGGTGTTGCATCCGGTATGCCGACTTTTGCTAGATCGTCACGCGGGACTATCCTAGTCGCTTTAACCAGCTTGAACCGATATTGTGCCCGGCCTGCTAATTCTATTACCCACTCACGTCCATCCGTTTGGGTCGCAAGAACACGCGACGGCAGCGGCGTCCGGAAACGCATTGCGTAAATAACGTCGCCCAAATTCTCAGGAAGTTCTATGCCCAACTTCGCCGCATGCGCCTTGATTTCGGGACGAGCAAATTCGAACTCGATCTTACCAGTTGCATAATGTTCAAAAAATATGCTCTCGATAAGCGCTTGATACCTGTTGGCGGCAGGAACTTTAGCCATAAGCCAACATCCGAGCTTCTTCTATCTCCAACTGCTTGCGCTTCTTGGCTCCGCTCTTCCGATCTCGCTTTGACGGTGGCGCTTCTACCTGAAAGTGGCGGGCGGCTTGCGACACTGTCATTCGTAACAGGTCAGTCACACCCAAATCCACCGTTTCGAATGGCCGTTCCGGCTTCACTTCCAGAGCACGCATCACACGCTCAGCAACTGCTCTTGCCAGCGGTGGAGGCACTGAATTCCCAATTTGCCGGGCGCCATGCCATTTGGTTTCATTGAAGCGGAACCAATCTGGATAGCCATGCAGCCGCGCCATTTCTCTAACTGTCACACAGCGATCATGCTTGTGATGGATCGGACGCGGACTAGTAAATGCACCACGCGCACCATCGGTCCCCGCCCGTAATGTGTTGCTCAGTCCATCAGGCGCAAGTTTATAGAAACGTGAAATCGGTTCGGTTGTGCCGCCTTTGGTTTCCGAAAACCGGCGACGCGATATAGCCGTATGATCAGTCCGAAAGCTGGATGTGAGCAGCGAAGAGTCCCAATTGCGAACATATCCATAGTGCCACGAGTCGTTTGCTAAACAACGTAATTCTTTCGCATAAGAACTTGGGCTGCCCCATATTTCAGGACGCACTTCGTCTGTTTCGCGTAGCATTTCGAACAGATCGGCATCTGGCAAATCATCCAGAGCATCAGACACGGTTGGCCCACTTTTGCAGTGCGCAACAACTTTACCCTTTCGATCCGCTGGTTTGCTCCAGAAAGCCGGATAGCAAGGAAGCTTTCGAGGGCGCTGCGCTCCAAAGAGGATCAACCGCTCTCGGTGCTGAGGAACACCGAAATTCGCTGCATCCAACACCTGCCAAGGGACAAGTACATCATAGCCCAATTCGTCGGCAGTAGCGACAATCTCATCGAGAAACTTCCTGTGGTTCCCAAGAGTTAGACCCTTTACGTTTTCAAATACGAAGTAGCTTGCGTCTAGTTCCCAAACTATCCGAAGGAAGTCCCTAACCAGACTGTTACGAGGATCATCAAACGCTCTCTGCCCAATCATTGAAAAGCCCTGGCAGGGCGCACCGCCGAACACGACATCGACTTTCCGTTTACCTATGCCAGCAGCGACTCTAATTTCATTGCCGGACAAACCCACGACCGACCGAGGCAAAATTGCACAATTCGGAAAATTATACTTGTGAACTGCACAATGCACAGGATCGATCTCAACGGCAGCAATGACGTCGAAGCCAGCTTGCTCGAAGCCGAGACTCATACCACCAGCTCCGGCGAACAGGTCTATTCCGATAGGTCGCGCCAAATTTACCTCACTCAACTTTCTGTCGGACATTCAATCGAGATAATCGATTTGTTCTAACTTCGTTCTTACCGTAAATGGTGAGTGATTCCAACCCCCGTCTCACATTGCCAGATTTCGAACCAGCGCCAAGAAGTTTCTGTGTTTCCCCCCACCAAAGTCTCCCCCTCCCCCTCTTGCCCCCCCCCCCCCATCGCGCTAAGGCGCGCGCGATAGTCGAATCTCCCGCTTCTCCCGCCTTCGCCAAGGCTTCGGCGGACAAGCCGCTGGGACACACACCAAATAAGGGGACCCATTATGACCGCCGTTGGACAAGACTCGCTTGGCACCCGCTCGACGCTGAACGTCGGGGGCAAATCCTATGCTTATTACTCCTTGAAAAAAGCGGCGGAAAAGCTGGGCGATGTGTCGCGCCTGCCCTTTAGCATGAAGGTGCTGCTCGAAAATCTGCTGCGTTTTGAAGATGGCGGCTTCACCGTTTCAACCGCCGATGCGCAGGCGCTGGTCGATTGGCAGAAGAACCCCACCGAAAGCCAGAACGAAATCCAGTATCGCCCCGCGCGCGTGCTGTTGCAGGATTTCACCGGCGTTCCTTGCGTCGTCGATCTCGCCGCGATGCGCGATGCGATTGCAAAGCTGGGCGGCGATACCAGCAAGATCAACCCGCTGGTCCCCGTCCACCTCGTCATCGACCACTCGGTGATGGTCGACGAATTCGGCCACCCCAAGGCGTTCGAACAGAATGTCGAGATCGAATATTACCGCAATGGCGAACGCTATGACTTCCTGAAATGGGGCAGCAAGTCGCTCGACAATTTCAAGGCGGTTCCCCCGGGCACCGGCATTTGCCACCAGGTGAATTTGGAGCATATCGCGCAGGCGGTGTGGACCTCGACCGATCAGGATGGCGCGACCGTCGCTTACCCCGACACCTGCGTCGGCACCGACAGCCACACGACGATGATCAACGGGCTGGGCGTGCTCGGCTGGGGCGTGGGCGGGATTGAGGCGGAGGCCGCGATGCTGGGCCAGCCGGTATCGATGCTGATCCCCGAAGTTGTCGGTTTCAAGCTGACCGGCTCCTTGGGCGAAGGCATCACTGCGACCGATCTGGTGCTGACGTGCACGCAGATGCTGCGCGCGCATGGCGTGGTGGGCCGCTTCGTCGAATATTATGGCCCGGGCCTCGCCTCGCTGACCCTTGCCGACCGCGCGACGCTGGCCAATATGGCGCCCGAATATGGCGCGACCTGCGGCTTCTTCGGCATCGACGACAAGACGCTCGATTATATGCGCCTGACCGGCCGCAGCGACGAAGCCGTGGCGCTGGCCGAAGCCTATGCCAAGGAGCAGGGTTTCTGGATCGATCCTTCGGTTGAACCGGTTTTCTCCTCAACCCTCGAACTCGACATGTCGACGGTGCAGCCGTCGCTGGCGGGTCCGAAGCGGCCGCAGGACAAGGTTGTGCTGCAGCAGGTTGACGATGTGTTCAACAAGGACCTCGCCGAAGTGTACAAGCATGACGGTTTCAAGCGCGTGCCGGTGGAAGGCAAATCGCACGACATTGGCGACGGCGACGTTGTGATTGCGGCGATTACCTCGTGCACCAATACGAGCAATCCGGGCGTGCTGGTGGCCGCCGGTCTGGTCGCGAAGAAGGCGAATGAGCGCGGGTTGAAGCCCAAGCCGTGGGTGAAGACTTCGCTTGCGCCGGGATCGCAGGTTGTGACCGACTATCTTGTGAAGGCCGGCTTGCAGGAGCATCTCGACGCGGTGGGCTTCAATCTGGTTGGCTATGGCTGCACCACCTGCATCGGCAACTCCGGGCCGCTGGCCGAACCGATTTCGAAGGCGATCAACGGCAATGATATTGTCGCCGCTTCGGTGATTTCGGGCAACCGCAACTTTGAAGGCCGCGTGTCGCCCGACGTGCGCGCCAATTTCCTCGCCAGCCCGCCGCTGGTGGTTGCTTATGCGCTCAAGGGCACGGTGACCGAGGATTTTACCACCACCCCGATCGGCAAAGGTTCCGATGGTGCGGACGTCTACCTCAAGGATATTTGGCCTTCAAATCAGGAGATTAGCGACCTGATGACCGCCAATGTCAGCCGCGACATGTTCCTCAGCCGTTATGCAAAGGTCTATCAGGGTGACGAACATTGGCAGGCGATACAGGTCGAAGGCAGCGAAACCTATCAGTGGCGCGCGGGCAGCACCTATGTCGCAAACCCGCCCTATTTCGAAGGTCTGGAGATGACCCCGGCCCCGGTTTCGGACATCATCGAAGCCAAGCCGCTGGCGATCCTTGGCGATTCAATCACCACCGACCACATCAGCCCCGCCGGCAGCATCAAGGCAGACAGCCCCGCCGGAAAATGGCTTATGGAACATCAGGTTAGCAAGTCCGACTTCAACAGCTACGGCGCCCGTCGCGGCCACCATGAAGTCATGATGCGTGGCACGTTCGCGAATATAAGAATCAAGAACGAAATGGTTCCCGGAATCGAAGGTGGTATGAGCCGCTACAGTGACGAAGTACTTCCAATTTACGATGTAGCCATGAAGCACAAGGCAGATGGTACTGCACTTGTTGTTATTGGGGGCAAGGAATATGGCACCGGTTCTTCGCGTGACTGGGCCGCGAAGGGAACCAATCTTCTTGGTGTAAAGGCCGTTATTGTCGAGAGCTTCGAGCGTATCCACCGTTCGAACCTTGTCGGCATGGGCGTGTTGCCGCTGCAGTTCAAGGAAGGTGAAAACCGCCAGAGCCTTGGCCTCGATGGCGATTGCAGCTTCACCATCACCGGCGTCGCCAATTTGAAGCCGCGCCAGACGGTGACAGTCAAGGTTACCCGCAAGGATGGCACGACCTTCACGTTCGACGCGCTGTGCCGCATCGATACCGCCAACGAGCTGGAATATTTCCTCAACGGCGGCATCCTGCACTATGTTTTGCGGAAATTGGCTGCCTGATGCGAATGAAAGCAATATTGGCGGGGGCAGCGTTGCTGCTCCCCGCCGCGCTGGCCGCACAGGTCGCGCTTGACGGCAACCGTTTGGTGTTACCCGGAAAAGTCTATTTTCCCGCTGGCAAGGCTGTGCCCAATCCTAGCGCCGACGCCTCAATCGAAGCTGTAGCCAAATATATGGGGGACAAGAAATATATAACGACCTTGCGGATCGAAGGGCATGTCGCAATGGGCGCACAGCCGCAGCAGCTTAGTCAGGACCGAGCATTGGCCGTTGCCAAGGCTTTGGTGGCGAAGGGTGTCGATTGCAAAAGGCTGGTCGTTGTCGGCTTTGGCAACAGCAAGCCCGTGACTACACCCTCTTCAAGCCCCGAAAATACGCGCATCGAGTTTGTGAATGCAGCTCTGCGCGGCAAGCCCATCGGTGGCTTGCCAATCGATGGCGGTGGCTGGAGCGCTGGGGATCCCTGCAAGCTTTAGCTTGCGGTATCCTCAATCCGCACCAGCAACGCTTCGACCTGCACCTGCGCACCGGCGACGGCGTTAAGCTCTGCCACCACCCCATCAAATGGCGCGGTGAGTGTGTGCTCCATCTTCATTGCCTCAAGGGTGAGCAGTTTCTGACCCTTGGTCACCGCCTGCCCCGCCGTCACATCGACCGCGATGATGCGGCCCGGCATCGGTGACAGAATCGTGCCATCGCCCGCAACCCCGCCATGCGCGCCTTCGTGACGGTCGAGCGTGTAGCGGCGGGCAAAGCCGCCGGTGAAGGCGAGTACATCGCGTGCAGGTTCAGCGACGTTCACTTCGGCCAGCGGCACTTCATAGACCGTGCCCACATCGTCGCGCAGGCGCGCCACGGCATGCGGTGCGGTATTCAAGCGGAAGCCAAGCGCACCGCTCCACGGCCCTTCGCCCGGGCTTGCCGCGAGCAGCGCCGCGACTTCGGTCAATTCGTCAACCTCGGCCTCGATCGGGTGCACCAGTTCGTCGCCATCGCGCCCAATCAGGCCGGTGTCGACATCGCCGGACAGGAAGTCGTGATGGCGTAGCAAATTTCCGAGGAAACCAGCGTTGGTTTTGACCGGCCAGACTTCGGTATCGTCAATGCCCGCCTCGAGCCGCGCGATGGCCTCGTCGCGCGTCGCGCCATGCGCGATCAGCTTGGCAATCATCGGGTCGTAAAAGGGCGAGACTTCACCGCCCTGCTCCACCCCTGTATCGACCCGCAGGCTTTCGGGGAGCACCAGATGCTCGAGCTTGCCGATGGAAGGGAGGAAGCCCTTTTCGGGGTCCTCGGCATAGAGCCGCGCTTCCATCGCCCAGCCGTTGATGGCTAGCTGATCCTGCGTCAATGGAAGGCGTTCGCCGCTGGCGATGCGCAGCTGCCATTCGACAAGATCGACACCGGTGATCGCCTCGGTCACCGGATGTTCGACCTGCAGGCGCGTGTTCATTTCCATGAACCAGATGCGGTCGGCACGCAGGCCTTCAGACGCATCGGCGATGAACTCAATCGTGCCCGCGCCAACATAATCGACTGCCTTGGCGGCGCGAACAGCGGCGGCGCACAGGGCTTCGCGCGTTTCGGCATCCATTCCCGGCGCAGGCGCTTCCTCGATCACTTTCTGGTGGCGGCGCTGGAGCGAGCAATCGCGCTCAAACAGGTGAACAATCTGGCCGTGGCTGTCGCCAAAAACCTGCACCTCGATATGGCGCGGGCGCTGGATATATTTCTCGATCAACACATGGTCGTTGCCAAAGCTCGCCGCGGCCTCACGCCGGCAACTGGCAAGCGCATCGGCGAAATCCTTCGGCCGTTCGACCAACCGCATCCCCTTGCCGCCGCCGCCCGCAACGGCCTTGATCAACACCGGATAGCCGATGCCATCAGCCTGGATCGACAGGAAACCGGCATCCTGGTTGCTGCCCATATAGCCGGGCGTCACCGGTACGCCTGCCGCTTCCATCAACTGTTTGGCGGCATCTTTCAGGCCCATGGCGGTTATGCTCGCCGGATTGGGACCAACCCAGACCAGCCCCGCGCTGATCACGCGCTGCGCAAACTCCGCATTTTCAGAGAGGAAACCATAACCCGGGTGGATCGCCTCCGCGCCAGTCGCGCGCGCAGCATCGATGATCTTTTCACCCACCAGATAGCTTTCGCGCGCGGGAGAGGGCCCGATATGCACGGCATCATCGGCCATGCGCACATGCAGCGCGTCGACATCGGCATTCGAATAGACCGCGATCGTGCGGATACCCATAGCACGCGCCGTGTGGATGATCCGGCAGGCTATTTCGCCACGATTGGCGATGAGGAGTGAGGAAATCACAATTCCTCCCCTGCAAGGGGAGGGGGACCATCCGCAGGATGGTGGAGGGGCACAGGCGAGTTCTCCCGACGCTGCTGCAACCTCCCAACCCTCTCCAAACACACATCAACAATCCGCGTCACCACCGCGTCCAAATCGTCTAACACTCGCTTTGCCGGAACCCGCAAAGTCGCCACATGCTGCGACCTGAGAAAATGCGCTCTTGCCGCATCGGCTTGCGCCGCCCGGATGCTGTCATGCACCATTCCATCCACTTCAATTGCTAGCCTCGCTGCAGCGCAATAGAAATCCAGCACATAGATTCCAGCCGGATGCTGCCGCCGGAATTTCAGTCCACCAGGTCGTGTTCGAAGCGCGCGCCACAGCACGACTTCCGGCAAAGTCATCTCACTCCGCAACTTCCGCGCACGTTTGACGGTATCGGTAGGCCCTGTAATCATATTCCTCCCCTGCAAGGGGAGGGGGACCATCCGAAGGATGGTGGAGGGGCACGATCAAGTTCCCCCACCCTATCTGCACCCACCGCCCAAACCAAACCCTCAGCCAACCGCGGCACCAGCAACGCACCCAAGCGCCCAGCATCCCGTGCCCCTCCACCAGCTACGCTGGTCCCCCTCCCCCGTTGGGGGAGGAATTGGGTGGCGATTAGGAGGGATTGGATCATATCTAAAGTTAACCCCGAAAATACTTATCGATGCACGACTGCATTGTTCGATGCTCTTCGCCAAAGAACCAAACCCCACCATCATCGTCGCCATTTATCGAAACGAACTTTTTAAGAGTTTTACCCGTCGATTTTGGTATGAGGCTTATTTCATAACAGCGCTGCCGCATCGGTCCCTTATCTTTGTCCTCAATCGAGATTTCAAATGTTGGATATTGATCGCTCATTACAGTGTTTATCTTGTCGCGCACATCGGAGTTAATCTTCAATTGCATTAACAGCACAAATATCAGCACGAGACCGATTATGGCCACGACCAGCATACCCAGCCCTTTGAATACGACTTCGACATATTGAAGGATCACATCCTGAACACCCCGAACGAGGTGCCCTCCTCAACCGGCGCATTCAAGGTCGCCGCCAGTGCCAGCCCCAGCACATCGCGTGTCTGCGCGGGGTCGATAATCCCGTCGTCCCACAGCCGGGCGGTCGCGTAGTATGGATTCCCCTCATCCTCATATTTCTGGCGGATCGGGGTTTTGAAGGCTTCGGCCTGTTCGGGGCTCCAGTTCGCAGCATCGCGGTGGACCGTTGCCAGCACCGAAGCTGCCTGTTCGCCACCCATCACGCTGATCCGCGCATTGGGCCAGCTGAAGAGGAAGCGGGGCGAATAGGCGCGGCCGCACATGCCATAATTGCCCGCGCCAAAGCTGCCGCCGATCAGCACGGTGATCTTGGGCACGGTCGCGGTGGCGACGGCGGTGACGAGCTTTGCGCCATGCTTGGCGATCCCCTCCGCCTCATATTTGCCGCCGACCATGAAGCCGCTGATATTTTGCAGGAACAGCAATGGGATTTTGCGCTGCTGCGCCAGTTCGATGAAATGCGCACCCTTTTGAGCACTCTCGCTGAACAGCACGCCATTATTGGCGAGGATCGCCACCGGCATGCCCCAGATATGCGCAAAACCGCACACCAGCGTGCTGCCATAGAGCGCCTTGAACTCGTGAAATTCGCTGCCGTCGACGAGCCGCGCGATCACCTCATGCACATCATAAGGCGCGCGGACATCTTCGGGGATGATGCCGTAAAGTTCTTGCGGATCATATTTGGGAGGGCGAACGTCACCCCGGCGAAGGCCGGGGCCGCTGGAGGTTTGCGCTGAGCCGAAAGCGGCCCCTGCCTGCGCAGGGGCGACGCCGAGGTGCGAAACAATATCCCTCACGATGGTCAGCGCATGTTCGTCATTCTCGGCCAGATGATCGACCACACCCGATTTCTTCGCGTGCAGGTCCCCCCCGCCCAGATCCTCTGCGCTGATCTCCTCGCCCGTTGCGGCCTTCACCAGCGGCGGGCCAGCGAGGAAGATGGTGCCCTGTTTCTTCACAATCACCGTCTCGTCCGACATGGCGGGAACATAGGCTCCGCCCGCGGTGCAGCTGCCCATCACACAGGCGATCTGCGGAATAGCTTTCGCCGACATATTCGCCTGATTGAAGAAGATGCGACCGAAATGTTCGCGGTCAGGAAAGACCTCTGCCTGGTGCGGCAGGTTCGCCCCGCCGCTGTCGACGAGGTAGATGCACGGCAGCCGGTTTTCCATCGCGATTTCCTGCGCGCGCAGATGCTTCTTCACCGTCAACGGATAATAAGTCCCGCCCTTCACCGTCGCATCGTTGCACACGATCATGCATTCGCGGCCTGAGACGCGACCGATGCCGGTGATCAGGCTCGCGCCATGCACATCGCCTTCGTACATGCCATTGGCGGCGAGCTGGCCAATCTCAAGGAAGGGCGCGCCGGGATCGAGCAGCCGTTCGACACGATCACGCGGCAACAGCTTTCCACGCGCCACATGGCGCTCGCGATGCTGCTCCGGCCCACCCAGCGCAGCTTGCGCCACCTTGGAGCGCAATTCCTCCGCCAAAGCGCGGTTATGCGCGGCGCGGGCCTGGGTTACCGGATCGTCGGCACTATAGCTGGTCGATAAGACAGGTGCAGTCATGCCCCTGTCTATAAACGGTTAGCGGCCAAGCGAAACGTAATTTTATTACGCGGCTATTGGAGCACGCCACCGGGCGGCACGTAATGCACCTGCGCACCCGGGCCGAGCGGCAGATCAAGCGCGACCCAGCCCACCGTCATCGCAATGCCCGCCGCCATGAAACACAGCGCATAAGGCAGCATCAATGAGAGCAACGTCCCAACGCCCACATCGCCATCCCAGCGCCGGGCAAAGGCGAGGATGAGCGGGAAATAGCTCATCAGCGGCGTCATGATATTGGTGTAGCTGTCACCCATGCGATAGGCAGCGGTGGTCATTTCGGGGCTGATACCCAGCAGCATGAACATCGGCACCACAACCGGCGCGAGCGCGCTCCATTTCGCGCTGGCGGAGCCGATGAAGAGGTCCAATACCGAGGAGAGCAGCAACACGCTGACCAGCAGGAACGGCGCGCTAAGGCCGAAGTCTTTCAAGAAAATCGCCCCGTCAATGGCCAGAATTGGCCCGAGGCGTGACCAGTTGAACATGGCCACGAAATGCGCGGCGAAGAATACAAAGACGATATAGGGTGCCATCGACCTGATGCCGTCCTGCATCATGCGCAGCGCATCGTTGCTCGATTTGACGCTGCCCGCACCGATGCCAAAGGCGAGGCCGGTGCTGACAAAGAGCAGGAAAAAGCCGGCAATCAGCGCTGAATAGAAAGGCTGCATCTGCGCCGTGCCTTCCTTCGTTTCATCGAGCAGCGGGGTATAGCCGGGCAGCAATGACAGCGCAGCAAACGCGCCGACGACGAGTAACGCGGTCAATCCGGCGAGGCGCAGACCCTTGCGCTCGGCGGGGGTGATTTCGGATTTGGCTAGTTCCGCCCGCAGTTCCTCATCCGGTTCCTTGCCCCAAGCGCCGAGACGCGGCTCAATTATCCGATCGGTGACGAACCAGATGATGGGCGTAAAGACGATCACGATCGAAAGGATGAACCACCAATTGCCTACCGGATTCATTGTCCATGCGGGATCGACAATGCGCGCCGCCTCTTGCGTGAAGCCGAAGAGCAGCACGTCGATCTGGCCCGGGGTGATATTGCCGGCATAACCGCCGGAGACAGCCGCGAATGCCGCCGCCAGCCCGACCAGCGGATGCCGCCCGACTGCGGCATACAGTATCGCAGCCAGCGGGATGAACACGACATAGGCCGCATCCGATGCATGGTGCGAGACCATGCCGATTATGGCGACCAGCGGCGTCATGATGGCGCGCGGTGCGTTGCGCAGCGAACCGCGGATCAGTGCGGAGAACAATCCTGCCTTCTCGGCCACCGATGCACCCAGTACAATGACCAGTACCAGACCCAGCGGGGCAAAGCCCGACATCGTCTTGGGCATCTCGGTCAGCAACCGCGCGATATTTTCTTCGTTGAACAGGCTGGTCGCGCGGTAAGTGAGGACACCGTCCTTGAGTTCACCCCATTGCGGCGCTTCCTTTCCCGTATAAGGCAATGAGGCAGACCAGCCGAGCCACGCGCCGACCTGCGAGAGAATCATCAGGAAAAGGATGAGCCACACGAAAATCATGATCGGATCGGGCAATTTGTTGCCGAGCCGTTCGATCGCATTGAGAAATCCGCGCTGGCGGAACTGGTCTTGGGAATTGGTCATTCGGACATCCATAAATGCTCAGCCCGCCAAACACTTGGCAGGCTGAATGCTAATGTCCCCGAATGAAGTTGGCTCTAGCCGAAACGGTTGCGTAGGTCCAGCAGGGCGATGGCTGCCTTCGCAGCTTCGCCGCCCTTGTCCTTTTGGCTAGGATCGGCGCGGACAAGCGCCTGCCCCTCATTCTCGACCGTCAGGATACCGTTGCCAATGGCGACGCCATCCATGGTCAGCGCCATGATGCCGCGCGCGCTTTCGCCCGCGACGATTTCGAAATGATAGGTCTCGCCGCGAATGACGACACCGATGGCGACAAAGCCGTCATACATGTCGCTCTGATCGGCGAGCGCAATGGCGCCCGGGATCTCGAGTGCACCGGGGACAGTGATGACCTCCACCTCATGCCCGGCAGATTTGAGCGCTGCCTTCGCCCCTGCGACGAGCATGTCGTTCAAATGGTCGTAGAAACGCGCTTCAACGATCAGGAATTTTGCCATTATTCTTACTCCGGAATGGGACGTTCGCCGACGACGTGGATGCCATAGCCTTCAAGGCCGACAACGGTTCGGTGCGAATTGGTGAGCAGCGTCATATCGTGCACGCCCAAATCGGCAAGGATTTGCGCACCGATGCCGTAAACGCGCAGTTCACTGCCATCAGTGGTGCCACCAACTTCGTGTTGCAGGCTCTGCGGGCCGCTGGGCATGAGGACCACGATCAATCCACGCCCCTCCCTGCCGATTTCGGCCATGCAGCGTTGCAGCGTCCGCTTGCGCGGGCCCGAACGTCCAAGAACATCATCAAAGATCGAAATGGCGTGCATGCGCACCAGCGTCGGTTCATCGGGCAGCACCTTGCCCTTTTGCAGCACGACATTGGTGCTGCCGTCGATCTTGTTGCGATAGGTCATCGCGCGCCAATCGCCACCATAGTCGGACTGGAAAGCGCTTTCGCTCGCCTTTTCGACCAGATGGTCGTTGCGCATGCGATATTCGATAAGATCGCGGATCGTGCCCATTTTCAGCTTGTGTATCCGGGCGAAGGCGACGAGATCATCCATCCGCGCCATCGTGCCATCGTCCTTCATGATCTCGCAGATCACGCCCGAGGGGTTGAGACCGGCAAGGCGGCTGATGTCGACAGCCGCTTCGGTATGGCCAGCGCGCACAAGCACACCGCCATCGCGCGCCGTCAGCGGAAAGACGTGACCGGGCGAGACGATATCCTCTGGCCCCTTGGATGCATCGACAGCGACCGAAATGGTGCGGGCACGGTCAGCGGCGCTGATCCCGGTTGTGACGCCTTCCTTCGCTTCAATAGAGACTGTAAAGGCGGTTTCCATGCTTTCGCGATTCTCGCTCGCCATCGGCGTGAGACCGAGCTGGTTACAGCGTGCCTTCGTCATCGCCAGACAGATCAGGCCGCGTCCATGCGTCGCCATGAAATTGATCGCGTCAGGCGTTGCCATTTGCGCGGGGATGATCAGGTCGCCTTCATTTTCGCGATCCTCATCATCGACCAAGATATACATGCGGCCATTGCGCGCTTCCTCAATGATCTCCTCGATGGGCACCAATGCGGGCGTGTCATCGTTCGAAAAGAGGTAGCTTTCCAGCTTCCGCAGCGTTTCTGCCGTCGGGTTCCAATCCGGCGCATCGAGATCGCGCAGCGTATTGGCGTGGAGGCCAGCGGCGCGGGCGAGGCCCGAGCGCGACAGCCCTCCTTCGGTGACAAGGTGGCGGAGTCTTTCGATCAATTGGGTCGACATTTCACATTCCCGTGAGAATCATGCGCCTGAAATGGAGCAAGTCCGAGTCTGATTTCACACTATGATGTGAATGTCAAAGCACAATCATCACATTGTGCCGTTCAACTGTCAGGTAGCGATGCCGGCAGACATGCTGTCGATCACAGCGTCTATTAGTGCGTCGTCGGTTGGCACCTGATTGTCGAGCATCAGCATCGCCAAGCCATGGACGATCGACCAGGCACGCAAGGCGGCGATCCGCCTTTGCTCTGGCGAAGCCCCTGCCGGGGTGAGGCTGGCGATATTGTCGCGCAACAATTGCAGCGCGCTATTGTCGCGCCCCTCAGGCATGTCGAGAAAATCAACCGCCTGCCGTGTCGTCATCATCATCCGGAACAGCGTCGGGTTATCGAGCGCGAAACGCACATAGGCCCGGCCCACCGCGTCAAAGCCAGCGCGCCCGCCACCTGATTTTTGCATCGCCTCCAGCTGCAACCGTCCGAGTTCGCGCCCGCCCTCATCACATAGCGCACCTAGCAGCGCGGCTTTATCCGGAAAATGGCGGTAGACAGCGGTCGCGCTGACCCCCACCAGCCGCGCAATTTCGCGCAAGCTGACCTCTTCGGCGCTACGCGTTTTCAGCAGCTCGAGTCCCGCCTGCACCAGCGCAGAGCGCAGATCGCCATGATGGTAGCCGCGCTTGTCATTTTTGATGTTGACACTGTTATCATTAACACTCATGTTATCGCTGTAAACATTGCCGAGTCGAATGGCAAGCCAGAGGAGAGCAGATATGGCCAGCGCAGTCGAAACCCTCATTCGCGGAGCCGTCACCAAGGGTGTGATGAAGGTCGCCGAATTTAATCGCGAGCACCGCAAGGCGCCTGCAGCGCATCCTTATCTATCCGGCATTCACGCACCGATGGACGCCGAACTGTCGCTCGATGATTTGCGTGTCACCGGCACTATTCCGGCCGAACTCGACGGCCGATACATCCGCATTGGCCCCAACCCCATCAACCCCAATCCCGCCGCCTATCATTGGTTTATGGGTGACGGCATGGTGCATGGCGTAAGGCTGCAAGGTGGCAAGGCGCTGTGGTATCGCAACCGCTGGATCCGCTCGAATGCGGTCAGCGCTGCACTGGGAGAAGCACCCGCACCCGGGCCGCGCGCCGAACGTTTCGACACCGTCAACACCAACGTCCTTGGCCATGCCGGCCAGACCTGGGCAATCGTCGAGGCTGGCGGTTTCCCGGTGCGCATCGATAAAGAACTCAATACGATCGCACATGATCCCTTTGGCGGTACCTTGCATTATGCATTTTCCGCCCATCCGCATCTCGACCCCGACAGCGGCGAGATGCACGCCATTTGCTATAAGGGCGATGTGCAGGACACGATCTGGCATGTTGTCGTTAATGCTGGTGGCAAGGTCATCCGCGAGGAACCGGTCAACGTCGCGCACGGCCCGATGATACATGATTGTATGATAACGAAAAATTATGTGATCATCCTGGACCTGCCCTGCACTTTCTCAATGAAAGCCCTGATTTCAGGCCACCCCTTCCCCTATCGCTGGAACCCCGATCATAAAGCGCGGGTCGGCCTGTTGCCGCGCAACGGCAAGGGAGAGGACACGATCTGGTGCGATGTCGAGCCCTGCTATGTTTTCCACCCGTGCAACGGCTATGAAACCGAGGACGGCAAGGTCATCCTCGATGTATGCGCGCATGACCAGATGTTCCGGCCGGACGCTACGGGACCAGATTCAACCCGCGTGCCCTTTGAACGCTGGACCATCGATCCTGCCGCACAAAAGGTCGCGCGTCAGGTTATCGACGAAGAGTCACAGGAATTTCCCCGGCCCAACGAAGACCGGATCGGCAAATCTTATCGCTATGCCTATGCGATGGCTTTGCCAGATGGTTTCGACGCAGCCTCTCCAAACCAGTCGACTCTATTCAAGCATGATCTGGTAACCGGGGGGAAACAAGTCCACGTTTTCGGCGCAGGCCATATCCCGGGCGAATTTGTTTTCATCCCCCGAAAAGGCGGAGCGGCGGAGGACGATGGCTGGTTGATGGGTTATGTCGTTAACATCGCCAAGGAAACAACCGACCTTGTGATCCTCAATGCGCAGGATTTTGAAGGCGAGCCCGTGGCATTGGTGCACATCCCGCACCGCATACCGCCCGGTTTCCATGGCAATTGGGTGGCTGCAGCTTGATGATGCAGCAATTCGGATAGCTGAAATAGGAGCCGGATGACCCGCCGAAAAATCGTTACGGCTGCTTCCGTCAGGATCTGACCGGGTTGGCGACGACAGCGCCCATCCGACTCCCGCTGCGCATATGGCAGCAGAATCCATGGTTTTCAAGGCCGACATGAAGACCGCCAATCACTAATAAAGACCATGTTTTTCAATATGTTGAATGCTTTGCAGATTTTTAACCATCATTGGTCGCTGCGCATTAACCCTGCGTCGATAAGAAAAAGCCACCAAAGGCAGGATTTTCGGCCATGACAACTGATACGATAGACTCAACTTCCCTGCGCTATGATAGTGCTGCACTGGAAGACCGCTGTGCCCCGCGTATCAAGCTGCGGATACCCGCGATGTTACGCCAGTCAGGGAACACCGGCTTTGCGGTCGTGGTCACTGACCTTTCGATAGCAGGTTTCCAGTGCGAGGCTCTGACCGGCATGCATCCGGGTTCACGGTGCTGGCTCGCCCTCCCCGGTTTGTCGCCGATAGAATCGCAGCTGATCTGGAACAACGGCCGTGCGGTCGGCTGCGCCTTTGCCAACCTGATGAATCAGGCCGTGATGGATTCGATTATCCGCCGTTTCGTGTTGGCTTGAACCAGGTCAGAACAATCGCGTGAGCAGGTAGAAGCCTGCTCCGACTGCTGCAGACGCCGGGACGGTCAAAACCCATGCCGTAAGCAAGTTGCTGGCAACGCCCCATCGCACCGCAGATGCGCGCCGCGCAGTTCCAGCGCCAATCACCGCGCCCGTGATGGTATGCGTCGTCGACACAGGAATTCCCAGCGCCGACGCACTGAACAACATGATTGATCCGCCAAGCGATGCGCTGAATCCTTGATGCTGTGACAATTTGGTAATCTTGGTCCCCATGGTCTCAATGATTTTCCATCCACCGCAGGCTGTACCCAAGCCGATGGCAACATAGCAGCTGATCGCCACCCAATGCGGAACATGGAACTCACCCTGCATATAACCGGTCGAGTAGAGCAATACCGCGATTATTCCCATCGTCTTCTGCGCGTCGTTCAAACCATGACTCAGCGAATAGGCGGCGGAGGACATGATGTGCATTACCTTCATTCCGCCCTCTGACTTGCTGGCCGTCGCGTTTCGAAGCACCCACGAACTGACCAGCATCACCAGCATCGCCAAGATCATCCCCAATGTCGGGGACAGGAATATGAAGATGATTGTTTTATTGAGGCCCGCCCACTGCACTGCACCGATACCGTTTGCGGCGACACCGGAACCAATCAACCCGCCCACTAAAGCGTGTGACGATGACGACGGAATGCCTTTGATCCAGGTGAGTATGTTCCAGAACATTGCCCCGCACAGCGCGCCAAAGACAACGGCGGGAGTCACCAGATCCTTGTCGATCAATCCTTTCCCGATCGTATCCGCGACCTTGTGCAGCCATGGGAAGTAGAGTGTAAGGAAATAGGCCGCAAAATTGAAAAACGCCGCGAACATCACTGCATGAAACGGTTTCAGCAGCTTGGTTGATACGATGGTTGCAATCGAATTGGCGGCATCGTGCAGGCCGTTCAGAAAGTCGAACAATAGCGCGAGGATGACCAGACCAACGAGTAGCGGAAAGGCGATTTCCATTTTGGCCTCCCGGCTCAGGCGTGGTCGATGACGAGGCCGTCAATCTGGTTTGCAACATCTTCGAACTTGTCACAGACCTTTTCGAGATGGCGGTAGATTTCGTTGACGACGACGAACTGCGTCGGATCGGTCTTGCCATGTTCCACAAAAGCCTTGCGCAACCCGTCAAAATTCAGTTTGTCAGCATCGCCTTCCAGCTTGACCAAGCGCGCAGTCATTTCATGGAGCGGCTTTGCATTTGCGGTAACGTCGCGCAACAGCGGAAGCGCCTGATCGATGATGGTTGATGCCTCGACTATGATGTCTGCCATACCCACCATTTCGGGCGTAAAGCTGGTAACATCATACAGCTCAACAGCCCCGGCAGTCTGCTGCATCTGGTCGATCGCATCGTCCATCACGCCAATTAGCGCCGTAATAGATCCGCGATCAAATGGTGTCAGGAATATGCGACGGACATCCTGCAATACATCGCGGATAATATCGTCCGCCTTATGCTCTTCATCCTCGATGGTCTTGATGTGAACGGCAATGTCAGGCCCTCCGCGCACAAGTTTGGCAAGCGCCTGCGAGCTGGCGACGATGGTTTTGCCATGTGCTTCGAACTGCTCGAAAAAATTACCGGTGCGCGGCAACAGCTTTTGAAACCAAGCGAACATATTTCCCCCTGAACGCTGAACCTTCCGGGGCGCGAATCGCCCTCTTGCGATGTCGTTTAATTGTAATATTTTCGTCGTTAAACTGTAACGTTGAACTGAATATATCTGCATGAGAATTTTTGCTCGAAATTCCCAGATTCCTTACCTTCCCGGTTCCTGATTGAGGAACACTTCCTTTTTGCTAGAATGAAAACATGGCCGAATATGCAAAACAGTTGCTGTCGCTGATCGAGATTCCGATCCTGCTGGTCCACGGCGACAGGGTCAATTTCGCCAATGCAGCCGCCAAATCGCTGCTTGGTGGCCACATAGAGGGTCAGGACATCCGCATAGCTCTGCGTGATCCGGAAGCGCTGAAACTGATAAAATCCCCTGATGGCGGGCGCGCCAAGATTTCAGGCCTTTCGGTGCGCGGCAGCGTTTGGGAAATGGTGTGCAGCCCGCTGGCGGATAATAACCGGCTGATTTCGCTGCAGGATCATTCCGTGCAGGTCAGCGTAGCCCGTGCGCATGCCGATTTCGTCGCAAATGCGAGTCATGAATTGCGCACGCCGTTGACCGCCATATTGGGCTATGTCGAAACGCTATCCGACCCGAAGGCCTGCGAAGACGCCTCCACTCGGCAGCGGTTCCTGGATATCATCAAGCGCGAAGCAACACGAATGCAGTCGCTTGTGTCCGACCTGATGTCACTCTCGCGCATCGAAGCGATCCGGCATGAAGCGCCATCAGACCAGATCGAAATGGTCAGCCTGTGTCGCGAAGTCATCGGCGAACGCCCCCGTGAGGTCGAGGTCAATTTTATTACCAATGCCGATCACGCCTATGTGACCGGCGACCATGCCCAGCTCGCGCAGGTCGTCCGCAACCTCGTCGATAATGCGGAAAAATATGGCGGTTCTGACAAAGGCACCAAAGTTCAACTGGAAGCCAGCGAACGCGGTTGGTTGACGCTGGCAATAACCGACCATGGAGAGGGAATTGCGCCGGAACATCTGCCACGCCTGACCGAGCGATTTTACCGCGCCGATACCGGGCGCAGCCGGGCGGCAGGCGGCACCGGATTGGGTCTCGCGATCGTCAAGCATATCGTCGAACGGCACCGTGGCCGCTTCGACATCAGCAGCCGCCAGGGCGAAGGCACAACCGCAACAATCATGCTTCCGCAGGATAAATCGGATTGAGTCTCAAAACCGTAACATGATTGTCGCATTTGGCGGGTCAGTCATAAAACTGAAGGGTTTGTACTATGCGTAAATGGGGTCTTCTCGCACTGGCATCGGCCACTGCACTAACAGTTTCAGCATGCGGCGGCAGTGGCGGTGGAAGCGGCGAAAATCGCGACTTCCTGCGCGTTGTCGGTTCGTCGACGGTATATCCTTTCGCAACTGCAGTGTCGGAAGCGACCGCGAAAGCCAATCCCGACATGAAGTCGCCCGTGATCGAATCGACCGGTACGGGCGCTGGCATGAAGCTGTTCTGCGGCGGTGTGGGTGCCCAACACCCCGATATCGAAATGGCCTCGCGTCGCATGAAGAAATCAGAATATGAAGACTGCGTCAAAAATGGCGTGAAGGACATCATCGAAGTCCAGGTCGGTCTTGACGGAATCGCCTTTGCCGAAGCCACTGCAGGCCCCGAAATGAAACTGACGCCGGAAGACGTCTATAAGGCGCTCGCCGCCAATCCGTTTGGAAAGCCGCAGGCTGCTAAAAACTGGAGCGACGTCAACCCTGCGCTTCCGGCCATTCCCATTGTCGTTTACGGCCCACCGTCGACTTCGGGCACCCGAGATGCGCTCGCCGAATTGATCCTGACCGAGGGCTGTGAAACAGATCCGGCCATGAAGGCACTGAAGGACAGCGACAAGGACAAGCACAAGGATCTGTGCACCAAGGTGCGCACCGATGGCGCCTATGTCGAGCAGGGCGAAAACGACAATCTGATCGTGCAGAAAATTGCCGCCAACCCGAAAGCTATCGGCATTTTCGGATTCTCATTCCTCGAAGAGAATATGACCAAGATCAAGGGCATCCCGATGTCGGGCGTCATGCCGACTTATGCCAGTGTTTCTGATTTTTCCTATCCCGGCGCACGCCCGCTCTACCTTTATGTCAAGGCGGCGCATGTGAAGGCGATCAAATCGGTTACGCCGTTCCTCAACGAATTTGCCAAGGCATGGGGCACCGACGGCTATCTGAAAGCCAAGGGTATGGTCGTCGCTCCCGAAGATGTCCGCACAAAAAATGCTGACATTGTCTCGAAAATGACACTGATGGATGCCAGCGGCTTGAAATAAGCCGGAAAGCTGGGGGCAATGCCAATATCCTTTGTTTTGATTTGTGTATTTGGCCTGGGCGTTATCGCCTGGGCCATTGCACGTGCACGTTCGGCGCATTTTGCGCCGGTTTCCGGCAAGCTGAAACTGGCATTGCCCGGCCACTATGGGATGTATGCGGCAATCTGGGCGATTGTTCCCGCCCTGTTTATCGCATGGCTATGGTCGCTGATTTCACCGGGACTCGTTCATGGTGCCATCCTTGCGGACCCTGCAGCGGCGCAACTTCCGGCCTTCGAGTTTGAACGCAACACCGTTTTGAACGAAGCTTTTGCGTTGGCCCAAAACCCTGACGTTTTTGCCACTAACCCGATTGCCCAGCAATTGGCCCCAGCAATAGCTGCAGCGCAGTCCAAGTTCGGCTGGATCGGTGCCGCATTGTCTATTCTGGCGGCATTTGCTGGTATGGCTTTCGGATATACACGGGTCAAAGCCGGATTCCCCGCACGCACGAAGATCGAACGGATTGTGCTGGGTGCTTTGTTGCTCGCCTCCTTCGTCGCCGTTATCACAACAGTCGGCATCATCGCCTCGCTGATCTTTGAATCCGCGCGTTTCTTCTCGATGGTCAACCCGATCGATTTCCTGTTTGGAACCAACTGGACACCTGATACCATGGCCTCGGCAACGTCGGCCATGGGCGATGATTTGGGCGCAGTACCGCTGTTCTGGGGTACCTTCTTTATCGGCGCGGTTATTGCGATGCTCGTTGCGATCCCATTTGGGTTGATGAGCGCGATTTACCTAACCCAATATGCCAGCCCGCGGGCGCGCAGCATTCTGAAACCCATGCTTGAAATCCTCGCCGGGATTCCGACCGTGGTGTACGGCTATTTTGCGGCGTTGACCGCAGCCCCGTTCATCCGAGATCTTGCCTTAGCCGTTGGCATTACCAACGCTTCTACAGAAAGCGCTTTGGCCGCGGGTCTGGTTATGGGCGTGATGATCATCCCCTTTGTCTCCTCCATGGCCGACGACAGCATTGCTGCGGTTCCGCAGGCTATGCGCGATGGCTCGCTCGCCATGGGCGCGACGACTTCGGAAACAATCAAAAAGGTCCTGATCCCCGCCGCTCTGCCCGGCATCGTCGCAGGCATCATGCTGGCCATCAGCCGCGCCATCGGGGAAACAATGATCGTCTATATGGCGGCAGGCGCCTCTGCGAACCTGTCGGCAAATCCGTTCGAGCGCATGACGACTGTTACCTACCAGATTGCAGCGCTGCTGACTGGTGAAGGCAGTTTCGACCATCCGACAACATTGTCGGCTTTTGCGCTGGGTCTGGTGCTGTTCATTGTCACTCTGATTCTCAACATCGTCGCGTTGCGCGTCGTCAAACGC
This sequence comes from Sphingorhabdus sp., assembly GCF_035329025.1. Taxonomy (GTDB): domain Bacteria; phylum Pseudomonadota; class Alphaproteobacteria; order Sphingomonadales; family Sphingomonadaceae; genus Sphingorhabdus_B. The sequence continues at coordinate 33,436 of NZ_DAOLHN010000031.1, forward strand.
TTCCGGGAGGCTTATGAGTAACTGGCAATCTCCCGAAGCAACGGCGCGCCTAAATAAGCGTTATGCTGCCGAGCGCCGGTTCAAGGCGCTTGGTTTTGCGGCAATCGTCCTGTCGATGCTGTTCCTTGCCGTGCTGCTGTTCACGATGCTGAAAAATGGCATCGCAGGGCTCGACTGGGCATTCCTATCCGGTTCTGACTCGACCAACCCCGCTACTGCGGGCGTGTGGAGTGCGGTAAAAGGCTCGCTCTGGACGATGCTGGTCACCCTGGCACTGGCATTTCCGATGGGCGTATTGGCCGCCATCTACCTCGAAGAATTTGCCCCGCGCTCACGCTGGGTCGACTGGGTTGAGGTGTCAATCAACAATCTCGCCGCTGTTCCATCGATTATCTTCGGTCTGCTGGGTCTCGCCGTATTTATCCAGTTTATGCACCTGCCACGCTCCTCGCCCCTTGTCGGCGGGATGACGCTCGCATTAATGACGATGCCGGTTATCGTAATCTCGGGGCGCAATGCGATTCAAGCGGTGCCCCCGTCAATCCGCGATGCCGCTCTCGCCGTTGGCGCCAGCAAGGTGCAAACCGTCTTCCACCATGTCCTTCCGCTCGCGCTACCCGGTATTCTCACTGGAACGATTATTGGCATGGCCCGTGCGCTTGGCGAAACCGCGCCGCTGCTGATGATTGGTATGCGTGCATTTGTTTCGACACCTCCGGGCAGCATCACCGACCCCTCTTCGGTGCTGCCAATGCAGATCTTTCTCTGGTCGGATGAAATCGACCAAGGTTTTGTGCAGAACACGTCTGCCGCAATTATTGTGCTATTGTTCGTGCTCATCGCAATGAACGGCGTCGCCATTTATCTTCGTAACAAATTCGAGACTCGCTGGTAGGACCATGTCAGAAAACTCCAATCTCAAAATCTCCGCCCGCGATGTGAACGTCTTTTACGGCGAGAAACAGGCGATCAACAATGTCTCGATCGACATCGCGACAGAGCATGTCACAGCGTTCATTGGCCCGTCGGGCTGCGGCAAATCGACCTTCCTGCGAACTTTGAACCGCATGAATGACACGATTGCCGGGTGCCGTATCGACGGCGAGATCAAGCTCGACGGTGAGGATATTTACTCTAGCGGGATGGACGTCGTACAGTTGCGCGCGCGCGTCGGCATGGTGTTCCAGAAACCCAACCCGTTCCCAAAATCGATCTACGAAAATGTCGCTTATGGACCGCGCATCCACGGCCTTGCCGCAAACAAGGCGGATATGGACGCGATTGTCGAAAAATCACTGCGCCGCGCAGGCCTGTGGGACGAAGTAAAAGATCGTCTATCCGATGCAGGTACGGCATTGTCCGGCGGTCAGCAGCAACGCCTCTGCATTGCGCGCGCCATCGCCGTCAGCCCCGAAGTCATTTTGATGGACGAGCCCTGTTCTGCGCTCGACCCGATCGCGACCGCACGTATCGAAGAGTTGATCGACGATCTTAAAGGTCGCTATGCGATCGTAATCGTAACCCATTCGATGCAACAAGCTGCACGTGTTTCACAACGCACCGCATTTTTTCATTTGGGATCAATGGTCGAATATGGCGAGACCTCAACGATCTTCACCAATCCGCGTGAAGAGCGTACCAAAGACTATATAACCGGTCGTTACGGATAAGGACTCGACATGGCAGAAAACCATACCGTCAAAGCTTTCGACGAGGATATCAGCAAGCTGCGCGGCCTGATTGCGGAAATGGGCGGGTTGGCAGAGGTGGCGATCGCCGATGCCATCGACGCTCTGGTCAATCGTGATGAAGCCAAAGCCAAGCTTGTGGTGGCTTCCGACGCAAAGCTCGATGCCCTTGAAGCTGAAGTAGACCAGTTGGCCATTCGCATCATAGCCCTTCGCGCTCCAATGGCCGATGACTTGCGTGACGTGATCGCCGCGCTCAAGATTTCGGGCGTCGTAGAGCGCATCGGAGATTATGCGAAGAACATCGCAAAGCGCGTCAGCGACATGGGCGATATGGGGAGCAAAGGGAAAATAGAACCCTTGACCCTTATCCCCGCAATGGCGGAAATCGCACAAAGTATGGTTCGCGATGTGTTGAATGCCTATGCTGCGCGCGACGCACAATTAGCCGTCGAAGTCATTGCCCGCGACGAGAAGCTGGACAATTTCTACAACAGCCTGTTTCGCAACCTCGTCTCGCACATGATGGAAAATCCAGCGACCATCAGCACTGCAGCGCATCTGCTCTTCATCGCTCGCAACCTGGAACGCATCGGGGATCATGCCACCAATGTTGCGGAAATGGTCTATTATGCAGCAACCGGTCGTTATTTCACTGATCGCAGCGGCATTGTAAATGATGAGGCCTCCCAATGACTCCCAAAATCCTCATCGTAGAGGATGAGCCCGCACTCGCGGAACTTCTGTCTTATACTTTCGAGAGCGCTGGTTTTTCAGTTGAGCAAACCGCCGACGGCGAGGAAGCCCTGCTTATCGCCCAGGAATTCACCCCCGACATCATCATTCTCGACTGGATGATCGAGCAATTGCCCGGCATAGAAGTTTGTCGTCGCTTGCGCAAAGGCAAGGAAACCGCTGCAATCCCCGTCATAATGCTGACTGCACGAGGGGAAGAAGAAGACCGCATTCGCGGGCTCGAAACCGGTGCCGACGATTATGTCACGAAGCCCTTTTCGCCCCGCGAATTGCGCGCCCGGGTAGAGGCCGTGTTGCGCCGAACCCGCCCCGCCGTAACCGGAAGCACGCTGGTTGTTGGCGATCTGGAACTCGACCCTGTTGCCGTACGCGTAAGGCGCGATGGCACGCAAATCGCGCTCGGTCCTACCGAATTTCGCTTACTGCGCCATTTCATGGAACGGCCAGGCCGCGCCCAATCGCGGAGCCAGTTGCTCGATGCCGTCTGGGGACATGACAGCGACATTGAACTGCGCACCGTTGATGTCCACATTCGTCGCCTGCGCAGCGCAATAGAGGTTACGGGCAAGGAAGATCCGATCCGCACGATCCGTTCGGTCGGTTATGCGCTCGACGGCTGAAGTCTAAACCTCAATCTGTCGCCATTCGCCCGGTGCCAGCCCCTCTACTGTCCAGTCACCAATCGACCACCTTACCAGTCGAAGCGTGGGAAAGCCGACCGCCGCTGTCATCCGCCGCACCTGCCGGTTGCGGCCCTCGCTTATGGTCAGCTTGATCCAGCAATCGGGTACCGATTTGCGAAACCGCACCGGCGGATCGCGCGGCCATAGTTCTGGATCGTCGATACGTGCTGCATCGGCAGGCATGGTTATGCCGTCCTTCAGTCGAACGCCGTTTCGCAGCTGACCCAGCGCATCCGCGCCAATATCGCCTTCGACCTGAACCAAATAGCTTTTGGGCATTTTGTGTTTGGGTTCGGCTATCCGCGCCTGCAATCGCCCGTCGTCGGTAAGCAGTAACAGGCCTTCGCTATCGCGATCGAGCCTGCCTGCCGGATAGACTCCCGGGATATTGATATGCTCCGAAAGCGTCGCTCGCGCACCTTCGCTGCCCCGATCAGTGAATTGCGACAGGACGCCATAGGGTTTGTTGAACAGGATCAGGCGAGACATTCAGGACCAAAATTTCAGCGTGGCGGTTTCGGGGGACGCGATACGCCTTTGCTTCCGCGAAAGAATGACTGCTGCACCAACCCCCGCAATTGCCCCGAACAGGTGCGATTCAAACGAAATGTAACTGTCGGTTGGCAACACGCCCAGCACCATGCCGCCGTAGAAAAAGGCCACAGCGATACCGATGGCGATATTCCGCCAACTGCGATCGACAAAGGCAAGCGTGATGACCAGGGCCCACAACCCGAATATCCAGCCGCTCGCGCCGACATGGATATTGTCGCGCGCCAGCGACCAAACGAGCGCGCCGGTGATCGCGATTATCAGCAGGCTGGCTTTTACAAAATAACGGATGCCGTTGAGCAGACAGATTGCGGCGAGCACCACAAAGGAAGCGAGGTTGCTAAAAAGGTGGCCGAAATCGGCATGCAGCCACGGCGCGGTGAAAATGGTGTAGGCGGTTGCCAGATTGCGCGGATCAATCCCGAAAGACAGTAGTGCCCCGCCCAGCACAAGATTGACGATATGTACCGCGATCATTGTCGCGCATATGGCGGTCAGAACGGTTATGCGCTGCATCATCAAACGTGATGTAGGGTCTGAAGTTGCAAAATCCAACAAAAAGGCCGGTGAGTTTCCCCACCGGCCCTTTGTTCGTCAGCGTGAGCTGAACAGCGGACTTAGAAGTCCATGCCGCCCATTCCGCCCATGCCACCGGGCATGCCGCCCATGGCCGGAGCTTTGTCTTCCGGAGCGTCCGCAATGGTCGCTTCGGTGGTGATCAGCAAGCTGGCAACCGAGGCAGCGTCCTGCAGCGCAGTGCGCACAACCTTGGTCGGGTCGATAACGCCCGAAGCCTTCAGGTTTTCATAGGTGTCGGTAGCAGCGTTGAAACCCTGCTCTTCCTTGCCTTCGCGCAGCAGGTTGCCCGAGACAACCGCACCGTCATGACCGGCATTTTCAGCGATTTGGCGGACAGGTGCCATGATCGCCTTGCGGATGATGTCGATACCGCGGGTCTGGTCGTCATTCGCACCTTTGAGGCCTTCGAGAGCCTTGGTTGCGTAGAGCAGAGCGGTACCGCCGCCGGGGACGATGCCTTCTTCGACAGCAGCGCGGGTTGCGTGCAGAGCGTCGTCAACGCGGTCCTTGCGTTCCTTCACTTCAACTTCGGTCGCACCGCCAACCTTGATCACGGCAACACCGCCGGCAAGCTTTGCCAGACGCTCTTGCAGCTTTTCACGGTCATAATCGCTGGTGGTGGTTTCGATCTGCGCACGGATCGCTTCGACGCGAGCCTTGATGGCATCGGCTTCACCGGCACCGTCGACAATGGTGGTGTTGTCCTTGTCGATGGTGACGCGCTTGGCCTGGCCGAGCATGCCGAGCGTAACCGACTCAAGCTTGATGCCGAGGTCTTCGCTAATCATTTCGCCCTTGGTCAGGATCGCGATGTCTTCGAGCATCGCCTTACGACGATCACCGAAGCCCGGCGCCTTGACGGCAGCAATCTTCAGGCCACCGCGCAGCTTGTTGACCACGAGGGTAGCAAGCGCTTCGCCTTCAACGTCTTCCGCGATGATGAGCAACGGACGGCCAGCCTGCACCACAGCTTCCAGAACCGGCAGCATCGCTTGCAGGTTCGACAGCTTCTTTTCGTGGATCAGGATATAGGGGTTATCCAGCTCGACCGACATCTTTTCAGTGTTGGTGATGAAGTAGGGCGAGAGGTAGCCGCGATCGAACTGCATGCCTTCGACGACGTCGAGTTCGAATTCGAGGCCCTTGGCTTCTT
>NZ_DAOLHN010000032.1:0-38573 GCF_035329025.1 Sphingorhabdus sp.
AGCCGATGATGGAAATGAACACGACGCCGTTGATCGACGTCATGCTCGTTCTCCTCATCATGCTGATGATCACCATCCCGCCCGTATCGCACGCTGTTAATATCGACCTGCCGGTGCAGGATCCGAACCAGCCACCGCCGGAAGAATTGATCGACCCGGTGGTCAACAAGATCGTGATCATGCCGAATAACGAAATCCAGTGGAACGGCACGCCGTCTTCGCTGGACCAGATCGAGCAGTATCTCGTCCAGACCAAATCGATGAGCCCGGAACCTGAACTTCAGTTCCAGCCCGCGCCGACTGCAATGTATGACATTGTCGACCAGACGCTGGCTGTGGTGAAGCGGAGCGGCATCACCAAATTCGGTTTCGTCGGAAACGAACAATATCGCGTTTTTGGAAAGTCTGCCGTTCCCGGCAACTGATCAAATATCGCAATCGACATAGAAAGGGCGGCCATCGTGCCGCCCTTTTTTGTTCGAAGATTTCCGTGCATTTGAATGGGTGTTTGCGGCAAGACGCCGCCATAAGTGGTGGCGCGCGGCTGCCTCGAAAGTGGACGCAAACGAAGACGGGAAAGATTGCCTGGACGCAACCATTGTGATAATCCAATGCCATGAAGGCTTCCTGCCAATGTGGACAACTGCACGTGACCGTGCCCGGGCCAACATTAGCGGTGGTAGCCTGTCATTGCATTGCTTGCCAAAAGCGAACAGGTTCCCCCTTTGGTGAAGCTGCTTATTACCCACATGATCAGGTCAAAATTGAAGGTGCGTCAAAGCAGTTTACGCGCCCAACCGATCTGGGCGGAACCTTCGACCAGTTTTTCTGCGAGACATGTGGCACTACCGTTTTCATGCGAGGCACTAAGAATCCGGACGTTACCGGTATCCCTATAGGCTTGTTTGACGACGCGCATTCGATGCAGCCAATCCGTTCGGTTTGGGAAGACAGGCGTCACCTATGGGTCGATATTACGACGGCAACGCAGCATTTCCCACGGGCCCGCGTGGATTAATCGAATACGTTTCCACCTACCTGGCTAACGCAGCCAGATGAACCTACTCGAAAGCAATGGGATCACGCATCAAATTGCAAGCTTGCCAGCCTTGCATAGAGGCCGCCAGCTTTGCTGAGGCTGTCATGCGTGCCCTCCTCGACGATGCGGCCTTCGTCCATCACAATGATCCGGTCCGCCTTGCGCACGGTCGCCAGGCGGTGGGCGATGACGATGGTGGTGCGGCCTTCCATCAGATGCTCAAGCGCATCCTGCACCAGCCGCTCGCTTTCGGCGTCGAGGGCGCTGGTGGCCTCGTCGAGCAGCAGGATCGGCGCGTCGCGGAGCAGCGCGCGGGCTATGGCTATCCGTTGACGCTGCCCACCCGAAAGCCGCGCGCCCCCCTCACCCAGATAGGTATCGAGGCCCTGCGGCAGCTCGCGCAGGAAATTCCCCGCATTGGCCTGCTCCGCCGCAGCCCAGATTGCGACATCGTCGGCGAGCCAATTGCCATAGCGCAGATTGTCGCGCGCGGACGCTGCAAACAGCACCGTATCCTGAGGAACCAATGCCATGCGCTGGCGGAACTCGGCTGGATCGGCACTTGTCAGTGCGACGCCATCGATACGGACGGTTCCCGCTTCGGGATCGTAAAAGCGCTGGGCCAACTGGAACAAGGTCGACTTGCCCGCGCCGGATGGCCCGACAACCGCGACGGTTTCGCCGGGCAAAATCTTCAGGCTGAAATCGCTAAGCGCGGCAACTTCGGGCCGGGTCGGGTAGCGGAATTTGACATTCTGGAACTCTATCTGCCCGCGCGGTGCGGGCATGGTCACGGGGTTTGCTGGCGCAGCGATTTCCGGCACTTCGTTCAAGAGCTCAGCCAAACGGGCGGACGCACCCGATGCGCGGACCAGATCACCATAAACCTCGGTTAAGGCACCGAAGGAACCGGCAACCAATCCTCCGTAAAGCACGACCGCGAAAAGCGTGCCCGCAGAAATGATACCCTGCGTGACCTGATCGGTACCCTCCCAGACTAACAATGTAATACCACCGAATATCAGCGTCATGACCAAAGCGGTCAAAAAGGCACGCAAACGGATTCGACGCTTTGCCGCCGCAAACGTACTTTCGACGGCATCGCGAAATCTTTGCTGTTCGCGCTGTTCCTGCCCGAATGCTTGCACAATCTTGATTGCACCAAGAGCCTCGGAGGCGACGGTTCCAACCCCCGCAACCTTATCCTGACTGCTGCGGGACGCCTTTTCCAGCCGCCTTCCAAGAAACACGATCGGCAGCACGACGATGGGGATACCAGCAAGCAGCCAAATCGTCAGGCTGGGAGCCAGGCTGAACAGCAAGATCACGCCGCCAATCCCGATGAACAGGTTTCGCAAGGCGACCGAAACCGTCGTGCCGACAATTTGCTCTATGATGGCGGTATCGGCTGTCATGCGGCTTGCAATTTCAGCAGGCCGATTTTCTTCGAAAAAGCGCGGTGCCAAACGGAGGAGGTTGTTTTGGACAGCCGCACGGATGTCGCCAACGACCCGCTCGCCAAGCCAGCTTACGAAATAGAACCGGAATGCCGTAGAGATTCCGATTATCGCGACAATGCCGAACAGCAGAAAGAAATATGGTGCCGGGTCTCCGCCATTTTTGACAAAGCCTTTGTCGATAATCAGCCGCAAACCAAAAGGAATGGCGAGTGTGGATGAAGCAGCGAAAATCAACGCCAACAGTGCGAACAAAATCTGTCGCGGATAGGCGATTGTAAAACTGGCGATCATCCGCAAGCTGCTGAAATTCACTTTTGGCTTTGGTGCTGGCGCCGGATTCTCGCCGTCCGAACCCTCAGCTGCTTTGACAGAAACATCACTCATTGAGTTCGCCTAGCAGCCGCAGCTATGCGCCACAATCGCCGAGAATTCCCCAGTACGCTTTTCCTATGGTGCAATGCACAATAAATCCCTATGTTGACTGCTGAAACAGGGACCGGCCAAACCGGTAAATTGGACATTCGGGAACGCGAACATGCTTTACACCGGTTATGATATCCAGCGCGGCTTTTTGGCGAGTGCAGGCTGGCTTGCTCAGAAACAGGCCGATTTCCTCAACAATTTCACCAATTCACCGTTCAACTATGGCAATCTGACTTCGGTCACCGCCTCGGCGCTGGACGTGTTTGCACATTCGGTGATGCCGCGCGGCAAACCCCCTTTCGGGATCAACGTCGTTGAAATCGATGGCAAGCATCTGCCGGTTGACGAACATAATGTCGCGCGCAAACCGTTCGGCCAGTTGAAGCATTTCACCTATGAGGGCAGCGAGACCAAGCCGAAGCTGTTGATCTGCGCGCCGATGTCGGGCCACTTTGCCACATTGCTGCGCGGCACGGTTGAACGGATGCTGCCGACGCATGATGTGTATATCACCGACTGGAAGGATGCACGAGATGTGCCGCTGACAGGCGGTGGTTTCGACCTTGAGAGCTATATCGACTATCTGATCGAATGGCTCGAATTTATCGGCCCCGATGCCGGTGGTCGTGGTGCGCACATGCTAGCTGTCTGCCAGCCCTCAGTACCTGCCTACGCCGCTGCGGCTATCATGAGTGCGAACAAGCACCCGCTGCGCCCTCGTACCCTGACCATGATGGGCGGCCCGATCGATACGCGCGAAGCGCCGACTGCGGTCAACGACCACGCGACCCGCCGCCCGCATGACTGGTTCGTCCACAATGTGATCGCCACCGTTCCACCTTATTACAAGGGCGCTGGCCGCCGCGTCTATCCGGGCTGGTTGCAGCTCACCGGCTTCATGTCGATGAACCTCGGCAATCACATGATCAGCCACTGGTCGATGTTCTCGCACCTTGTCGAAGGCGATGGCGAAAGCGCGGACCGGCACAAGGAATTTTACGACGAATATCGCGCAGTCTGCGACATGACTGCCGAATTCTATCTGCAGACCGTCGACACCGTGTTCCAACGTCACCTGCTGCCCAAGGGTGAGTTCAACTATCGCGGCAAGCTGGTCGATCCGGGCGCGATTGACGATATTGCACTGCTCGCCATCGAAGGCGAGCGTGACGATATCAGCGGCATCGGCCAGACCAAGGCGGCTTTGACGATCGCAACCGGACTGCCCGAGGCGATGAAGCAATATCACATGGCCCCCGAAGTCGGCCATTATGGTATCTTCAACGGTAGCAAATGGCGCGAGAAGATTGCGCCGATTGTTGAGGAATGGATCCTCGCGCACAACGGCTAGACATAATCAACCTCATTCCCACACCGTAGTGCTGAGCTTGTCGAAGCGCGTCGCAAGGTTTACGCTTGGCTGAGAGGCGCCCTTCGACAGGCTTAGGGCTACGGTTGAACGGCGTAGGGGCATGTCATTTGAGTCTTCGCATTAGTGCCGCAGTTGAACGCTGGCCGGTCGCAGGGCAGTTTATCATATCGCGCGGGACCAAGACCTATGTTGATGTACTGGTCGCCGCGGCCAGTGATGGCACGCATGTCGGCCTGGGTGAGGCCACCGCGATCTACTATCATGGCGAAAGTGCTGAAAGCTGCCTGACGCAGATTGAAGATCTGATCGATACGCTTGTGCCGATGGATGTACGTGAGGCACGAGATGCGGTGCAGACTTTGCTGCCCCCTGGCGCCGCCCGCAATGCACTTGATTGTGCGCTTTGGGATTTGGAGGCCAAAGCCGCAGGCAAGCCCTTGTGGCAACTGGCTGGTCTTGCGACTGCACCCAAGCCGCTGCAAACCGCCTTCACCATCTCGCTTGGCGATCCCGCGGCGATGGAAAACGATGCTGCAAAGGCGGCTGCGCGGGGCTTCGGTCTGCTGAAACTGAAACTGACCGGCGAAGGCGACCGCGAACGGGTTGATGCTGTCCGCAAAGGCGCGCCTGATGTACGCCTGATTGTGGACGCCAATGAAAGCTGGGCTGCGCTCGATATTGAGGCGGAGGCAAGCGCTCTGGCAGCGCTGGGTGTCGAGATGATCGAGCAGCCAGTTCCGGTCGGCCAGGATGCGCTTCTGGACGGGATTAAGTCCCCGGTGCCCTTGCTTGCTGATGAAAGCTGCCAGTCGAGTGCCGATCTGGAACTATGCGCCCGCTATTATGATGGCATCAATATCAAACTCGACAAGGCTGGCGGGCTGACCGAGGCCTTGAAGATGGCGCGTGAGGCCGAGGAACACGGGCTTAAATTAATGGTGGGTTGTATGCTGTCGACCAGCCTTGCAATTCATCCTGCGTTTCTGGTGGCGCAGGGGGCTGCATGGGTCGATCTTGACGGCCCGATCTTGCTTGTGAAAGACCGTGAGGACGGGTTTCGTTTTGAAGGTGGCATGATTTCCCGATAGGTCGGGATTGCAAACCGCCAGCTTTACAAAACGCGCCGGTTGGTGGATTGGATTGCGATGCTAAACTTCCAGCAAGTCGTCGCCGCATTGCAACAAGGCGTTCCTGGTGCACCTGTCCAACTCGAACGGCTCGCGCGTTCAGGCGATGCTGACGCATTATATATGCTGGGCGAATTTCGGCTGACCGGACTGCATGGACCTGTCGACACCAAGGCTGCCTATCGCATGATCGCACGCGCAGCAAAGGATGGCCACATCGATGCAAGGCGGACTTTTGCTTATCTTACTGCTGCCGGAACCGGATGTGCAGCCGATTTGGAAAAAGCCCGCCAACTTTTGCAATCTGCGGCGCGCACCGATCGCTTTGCCGAGATGCAACTGCAACTGGATGCGGTTTTCGCGCAGGAAGAATTGGGAACCGAACGCGAAGTGCTGCGTGATGATCCACTCGTCTATGTGGTCCGAAATTTCCTGAGCCCGAACCAGTGCAAATATGTTCGTATGGTGGCCCAACCCTGGCTGGCCCCGGCGATGATTGTGCACCCAATAACGGGCGAGGGAATTCTCGATCCGATCCGCCGTTCGGAAACGATGAATTTCGGGCCGGTGTTTGAGGATCTGATTATCCAGCGTATCAATCGACGGATTGCAGAGGCAACCGATACGCCACTGGTCAATGGTGAACCGCTTTCAGTGCTGCATTACAATCCGGGGCAGGAATATCGCGCGCACCTTGATGCCTTCGATCAGGCAGATCCGGGTAAGCAGCGGGCGGTTACTGCGCTGATCTGGCTGAATGACGGGTTCGAAGGCGGCGCAACCCGTTTTCCCGAACTGGAACTCGATTTCGTGGGCAACACCGGGGATCTGTTTGTCTTCAGGAATGTCGATGCAGACGGGAAATGCGATCGACGCACGATGCATTCGGGTATGCCGGTGACAGGTGGTGAAAAGTGGCTGGCGAGCCGTTGGATCCGCGACGGCGCCTATTTCGGGTGAAGTTGAGCTGACGGTCGCCGTGCTTTTTGCTCGTCCTCATAAGCACGATGCAGCAACGAAGCGATTGAAAAACAGGCCGGGGCATCGCGGTTTGAAAGCACAATCACGGTTTCACCCGTGTTCGGATATGTGCGTACGTCTGAACAGGCACCGTCAGAGCTGCCGCCATGTCCCCAGCGGAAGTTGCGCTTTGGTATATTTTCGCCATACTCAGTCGCGAAAAATCCCAACCCCATGAATCCATGCTGGGTAGTGATGGCTTGCACAAAGAGCGGCTTTGGAACCAAGCGCCCTTGGCGCAGTGCCTCCACGAAACGGAATAAGTCACCTGCGGTCGAGAATGCGCCTCCAGCGGCAAAACCTTTGGTGGGCTGGGTGATGCAGTTGGGCACGGCCTTGCCATCGACGGACGTATAGCCAATCGCCGTGTCGGTTCGATAATCGGCACAATTGGCGAAGTCCGTCCGGCTCATCCCTGCAGGCGTGAAAATATGATCGCGAACATATCCATCATAGTCTTGCCCGGAGAGCAGCTCGATCATCCTGCCGAGGATAACATGGCCGAAATTGCCATAGACTTGTTGGGTGCCGGGTTCGAAAGCCGGGGCTCTCTCCCAATGCAGAGCAAGCATGTCCGCGTGAGACCGGATATTTGCCCTGACAGATTGCTTGTCGGCGCCAAATAGATCAACATCGCCCGCGCCCGCCATATGCGTTAGCAGGTGGCGAACTGTAACTTTTTGGGCGAACTCTTTATTGGGATAGTCTTTGATGACATCGCCCACCCTGGTGTCGAGGGATAGCTTTTGCGCAGCGATAAGTTGCAAGACTGCAGTGGCGGTGAACATCTTGCCCGCGGATGCAATATTGAATCGCATGTCGGTGGTGATGGGATCCTCACCCTGCTGATCGCGCTTGCCATAGGGGCGCAGGAATAGCTGCTTGCCACCATGGGCGACTAGCACGACTCCTGCAAAACTCTCACTATCCTCCAGGGCCCTTGAATATCCGTCAAGCTGGGCCAGTGCGATCTTGTCCGGGGCGGGTTCCGGAGGGCGGGCGAGTGCAGTATCGGACGCCAAAACATATAAGGCAAAAATGGCCGATAACATTGTCGATCCAGAAATCGATTTGCGCAACTATAAGTCTCTCAAGGGATTTTGGGCAAAATTAAAGGCCCGGCTTTGGTTAGTAAAGCCGGACCCGTACTTTTGACAAATTGTCTCTTCGGATTACACCGCGTCGAGATACTCGATCTCGGGCGCACCTGCGAGACAAGGCCCGAGCTTGGGGCCGGCGGCGCGAAAATAGTCGGTCTTGCCATGCGCATCGAGTGCAGCCTGATCGGCATAGGCTTCTAGGACGCGGTAGACCTGGCCGTTGGCGCGCGAGCGGGTGAGCGTGTAGAACAGATTGCCGGGTTCGTTGGCGCGAACCTGGGCGGCGAGTTCGGTGAAGATTGCTTCAAATTCGGCGTTCTTGCCTTCTGCGACGGTCAGGGTCGCGACTACTCCAATTCCTGCCATTTGCATTCCTCTCTCTCTTGTTTTGGAAATTCGGATTCACTTCCGGCGATCAAGCGCCGGATCAAGTTCCTGCCCGGGGTCGAGCTGCACACCGAAGCTGTTCAACATCATCGACACCTGGGTGTATTGGCCAACGGTCATCACCAGATCCATCTTCTGCTTGTCGCTAAAGAAGGACAAAGCGGCCCAGCTGGCATCGCTGACGTGGAAATCGCGGGTGAGATCATCGGTTGCGCGCAGCATGGCGCGATCGGCTTCGTTCCACGATGGATCGTCGGGCCCAGCCTTGATCGCTTCGATTTCGGCTTCGGTCAGCCCGGCATCAAGCCCGATGCGAGTGTGCTGGGTGAATTCATAGCCTGATTTGCAATTATAACCGACGCGCAGGATCACCAGCTCGCGGTCACGCTCAGACAGGCTGTTGCGCCGCGATAATATGTAACCGCCCCATGCGAGGAAGGCGGTGAGCGCCTTGGGCGCGTGCACCATCGTGCGGAAAATATTGAGGATATGCCCGCCGGAACGGGTCACATCTTTCGCGGCCTCCACCATGGGGGCCAGCGCCTCGCGCTGCTCGTCATCGATCTTTTCGAGATCGACGGGGGCGATGCGAGGCGCCGACAGCCGCATCAGAAGACCTCGAACAGGCCGGCAGCACCCTGGCCGCCGCCGATGCACATGGTGACCACGGCATATTTGGCACCGCGGCGCTTGCCTTCGATCAGCGCGTGGCCGGTGCAGCGGGCGCCGGTCATGCCGAAGGGGTGGCCGATCGAGATTGAGCCGCCATTGACATTGAGCAGTTCATCAGGAATGCCCAACTTGTCACGGCAGTAAAGCACCTGCACGGCAAAGGCTTCGTTCAGTTCCCACAGGCCGATATCGTCCATCTTCAGGTTGAAGCGTTCGAGCAGTTTCGGGATCGCGAAAACCGGGCCAATACCCATTTCGTCAGGCTCGGTGCCCGCAACCGCCATTCCGACATAGCGGCCCAGCGGGGTAAGACCGCGCTTTTCGGCAATTTTGGCTTCCATCAGCACGCAGGTCGACGAACCGTCCGAGAGCTGGCTGGCATTGCCCGCTGTGATGGTGTGGCCTTCGCCCATCACCGGCTTCAGGCTGGCAAGCCCTTCGAGCGTGGTGTCGGGACGGTTGCAGTCATCCTTGTTGGCGGTGACTTCCTGATAGGTGACTTCCTTGGTCTCCTTGTTCACCACAGCCATGGTCGCGGCGCAGGCGATGATTTCATCGTCAAACTTGCCAGCGGCCTGCGCGGCGGCGGTGCGTTGTTGCGACTGGAGCGAATATTCGTCCTGATATTCGCGGCTGATATTGTAGCGCTTGGCGACGACTTCGGCGGTACCGATCATCGGCATGTAGATATGCGGGTGCATTTCAAGCAGCTCGCGGTCGGGCTCGACAAACATCTTGCCGCTGCCAACGACTTTGGAGATGCTTTCGAGGCCACCGGCGACACAGATGTCCATATTGTCGACGATGATCTGCTTGGCAGCGGTCGCAATGGTCATAAGGCCGGACGAGCACTGACGGTCGATGGTCATGGCAGGGACAGTTACCGGCAGGCCGGCGCGCAGCGCGGCGAGGCGCGCGACGTTGCCGCCGGTCGAACCCTGCTGGGCGGCGGTGCCCATCACGACGTCGTCGATTTCGCCGCCTTCGAGGCCGGCACGTTCGACAGCGGCCTTGATCGAGAAGGCGCCGAGCGTCGCGCCGGTGGTGTTGTTGAATGCGCCGCGCGCTGCCTTGGTCAGCGGGGTGCGGGCGGTGGAAACGATTACTGCGTCACGCATGGGAGAATTCCTTTCGACGTTCACGTCGCCCCTGCGCAGGCAGGGGCCGGTGTCGGTTTACGCCATATTCGCCGGAGAAACCTCCTGCGGCCCCTGCCTGCGCAGGGGCGACGGCAAAACAATTAAACGAAAAACTGGGTGATCCACTCGGCGATGCAGGCGGGCTTTTCCTGGCCTTCGATCTCGAGCGTATATTCGATGGTCTGCTGCCATTGCCCTGGGCGCTTCTCTTCCAGCTCAAGCAGCTTGAAATGCGCGCGCACGCGCTTGCCGACGCGGACGGGCGAGAGGAAGCGGGTTTTGTTGCCGCCATAGTTGACGCCCATCTTGACGCCTTCGATCTTGGGGCAGGTTGATTTCGCCATCAATACCGGGAGCAGCGAGAGCGAGAGGAAGCCATGCGCGATGGTGCCGCCGAACGGGGTCATCTTGGCCATCTCTTCATTGACGTGGATGAACTGATGGTCGCCGGTCGCGTCGGCGAATTTGTTGACCATATCCTGATCGACCAGCATCCAGTCCGAACTGCCGATGACTTCGCCGACCCGACCTGCGAGTTCGGCAGGTGTTACTCCGCTCATATCCTGCTCCTTTTTGTGCAATGGTTTTCGAATTGCGCGCGGTTTTGCGCCTTTCTGGAGCGGTTGACAAGAGCCGCGCCATTTGGCCGCGCTGACCCTACGTCATATCACCGCATAGCCATTCAGGCGGTGCGAATCAGGCCTTTTTGTTCGGCGCAGGGGCCGTGTGCAACCGCTCCGCATAAGGCATCACCAGCGTCCCGTCGGGTCCTGCCGTGAAGGTCGTTTGGGTGGGATAAGCGAAGTGGATACCCTCGTCGACAAAACGCTGGACAATGTTCAGGCCAACGGCATGGCGGACATGGAAAACCTCGTCCAGATCCTCGCTCTGGACATCGAAAACCAACTGGAAATCGAGCGAGCTTGGCGCGAATGTGTGGAAGCCGCCGCGGATAAATTCGGCCCCTTGAGCCTCGACAATTTCTCGTAAAAGTACCGGAACGCGCTGTGCGTCTTCGACGGGTGTCTGATATACAAGGCTGATCAGGAAATTGACGCGGCGATAGACCGACTTGGTGTTGTCGGTGATTTCCTTTTCGAGAAGTTTGGCATTGGAGATGATTTTCTCCTCACCGGTCAGCGCGCGCAGGCGGGTACTCTTCATCCCGATCCGTTCCACCCGGGCGGTCGTGGTATCATAGGTGATGGTGTCACCGCGCTTGAACGGTCGGTCGAAGATGATCGACATCGCCGCGAATAGATCCGAGAAGATACCCTGCGCGGCAAGGCCGATGGCGATGCCGCCAACGCCAAGACCTGCAACAAGGCCGGTGACATTGACCCCCAGATTGTCGAGGATGACGATCGCTGCAATGGCGAAGACTGCAAAACTGACCAGCAAACGAATGAGCACCATCGCGCTTTGCAGCGTTTCATGCTCGCTACCGCTTTCATTGGCGCGGCGTTCGATCAGGCCGATGACGATCTCACGCAGCCAGATCGCCACCTGCAAGACAACAGCAATAGTGAACAGCACATCAATGGTGCGCGCCAGTTGTTCGGGCGCATTGGCATAGCCGTTGACCAGTTCGACCGCGACCATTATGCGGAAGAACTTGCCTGTTCGTGCCAAAGTCCGGGCGATGATCGAAGTCATCGCTGAGCGGTCTTCGCTGTCGCGCGCTATCTTGGCAGCGCGCCTTTTGAGCCAGCTGAGCACCACATAGACTAACGTCGCTGCTATTACCGCCACCGAAAGCTCGGCGATATTCCCACGCACCCAATCGGTGACGATTTCGGCATATTGTGTCATGCGTGCATTTATGGCGGCAATCGGATCATCGGGGATTTTGGGAAGCGGTGTAGTCATAGAGGCAACCCTAGCCACCCACCTTGTCAACGACAAGGCCCAGTCAGGTCGTCGCGCTTATCTCTTTTGCCTTCAAGCGCTGCTTTCTGATCGGCGTCCACGCCGCTTCGTTGCGCCTCCGCGCCAGATAGGTGTCGAGCCCCAACTGCATCGCCACCAGCATATAGACAAAGGGCTGAAAGGCGATGCCGACGAATAAGGATCCTACTAGATAGATGATTTGCGCATTTTGCAGCGCAGTGGCGAGCGGTGCGACCCATTGTTCGTCGGGCCGGTCACGCTTCTTGTACATGCGGGCGATCATTTCCATCCGCCACACCCCGCCGACATGGATCAGCAGCCATATGATCAGACCAGGGAAACCCTGTTCGCCCAGCATTTCGAAGTAACTGCTATGATAGGCGCGGCCCTGGTCGACGATTTCCTTGCGGTCGACCGCACCGGTATCAAACCCATTTTCGTCGACGACAGGCAGGTCATAGCGGATCTTGTTGATGCGATAGGCATCAAAGCCGCCGCCAAAGGGATGCTCTTGCACGAACTCCCAGGTCCATTTCCACACGGCGATCCGCGTGGATGCAGATTCGTCGGTCTTATAGTCCTTGATCGTTTCCATCCGGTCCGAGAAAGCGGACGGGATGAAGGGTATCGCAGCAAGTCCAACAAGTGCCGCGCCTGAAAGATACAGAACCCGCCGCTTGGTCTGTCGGATGAACAGCAGCGCGAGCACAGCGATGCAGACCAGCCCGGTGCGTGCCTGTGTGCCGACGGGGATCAGCAGCGCGGCGACGGTGAGTGCTGCGGCATAGGTCTTCACCTTCCAGTCGGGTTTGAAGATCGTGCCATGCTGCGCCAGCCAGACGATCAGCGGGATGATTGCGATCGCCACACAACTGATGATGCTGCCTTCATACAAGCCCGAATTGTCGTTGATCAGCAGGACGAGCGAGCCATAGCCGCCGCCGCCAAGCGCCGTCTTGATGCCGCCGGTGACGATCAGTGCCGAAGCACAAAGCACCAGCGTTAATGCCAAGGCTTCGATGCGCAGCTTGGTCTTGAGCAACAGGGGAAGAAAAGCTGCAAAAACCAGCGCCTTCCACACCCAGCTCCATTTTTCCTGCGCAGCCAAGGGTTCAACCGCAACCGTGGTTGAATAACCGCAATAGGCGAGCAGCACGAGCAACAGCGCCCAGCGCGGCGAAACCCGCACGTCGCGTTTGTCATCGCTGACCAGGAAGCCGAGGAACGCCAAAGCGAACAGGATCAGCGAGAGCGGAATCGAATTGAGCAGGAAATAGCTCAACCGCTGCGGCGCGATAATATCGATATAGGCGTAGACCAATGTGAACAGAAATGGCCGCTTGAACGCCATCAGCATCAGCAGCCCGAGATAGCCGACGAAGAACAGGTCACGCATCTTGTTGCGGACCTTTCGTTGCGTTTGGCCTGCGGTGGTTCACCCCGAAACCCTGCGGTTGCGCATCGGGCTCCGGTGGGGGTTCGCTGTCCAGATCGTCACGCTTGGTCAGCAACCAGAAGGCAAGCAAGAGCAGGCTATGGCTTAGCAATATCGATAGATTGTCGATCATGCGGCGTTGCGTCCCTGCCTGCCCCTTCGCTGTCAGGACATAGCGTGAAAATGAAAATTCGCGAAACGCATTAGCCGCTTTGGGTTGACGCGGCGTTAAATATATTGCGGCTAGGGAGCGACCATGCCTCGCATATTGCACGTCCTCGATCACAGCCTGCCGCTCCACAGCGGCTACACCTTCCGCACGCGCGCAATCCTGAAATCGCAGATTGGCGCGGGATGGGAAGTGCGCGGGTTGACCGGGGTGCGGCAGTATCAGCATGGGCAGATGCCCGATGCGCTGCAGCAGGAAGCCGAAGGGTTGCACTTCTTCCGCACGCCGCACCATGTTTCGGGGCCCTCTGGCTTGCAGGAGTGGCGCGAAATCCGTGCGCTTGAGCAGCGTATCATTGAAGTTCATCGCGAGTGGCCGTTCGACATCGTGCATGCCCATTCGCCTGCATTGAACGGACTGGCCGCGGCGCGCGCTGCGACAAAACTGGGTCTACCCTTTGTCTATGAAATCCGCGCATTCTGGGAGGATGCGGCGGTAGGGAATGGTAGCGGGACCGAAGGCTCGCTCAAATATCGCCTGACCCGCGCGCTCGAAAACCATGTTGTTGCCCGCGCCGACAAGGTGGCGGTGATCTGCGAAGGGTTGCGCTCAGATCTGGTTGCGCGCGGTTTCGATGCAGGCAAGATCTTCGTCTCGCCCAATGGGGTCGATATGGACATGTTCGGAAATCCACCGCCGCGCGACGAGGCGCTGGCGGCGGAGCTTGGGCTGACCGGCAAGGATGTGATTGGCTATATCGGCAGCTTCTATGACTATGAGGGCATTGACGATCTGATTGCTGCAATGGCGCATCTGAACGGTGCTGCAAAGGACGCGCATCTGCTGCTGGTGGGCGGCGGGCCGATGGAAAAGGCGTTGCGCGCGCAGGCAAAGGCTTTGCCAGCCGCCGATCGAATCCATTTCGTCGGTCGCGTCCCGCATGAAGAGGTGGAGCGCTATTACAGCCTGGTCGATGTCCTCGCCTATCCGCGCAAGCGGATGCGGCTGACCGATCTGGTGACCCCTCTGAAACCATTGGAAGCGATGGCGCAGGGTCGGCTGGTTGCTGCCTCTGATGTGGGTGGGCATCGCGAATTGATCGTGGGCGGGGTAACTGGAGCCTTGTTTCCCGCCGATGATCCGGAAGGTGCGGCAAAAGCCATCGACGCACTGTTCGCTGACAAGGCGATGTGGCCCGATCGCAAGGCCCAAGCGCGCGCCTTTGTCGAGCAAGAACGCAACTGGCAGAAGAACATAATGCGTTACGATCCTGTTTACCATTTCCTGTTAGGCCGTGCTAAACAGGGGTAAAGTTGCGGCTTGACCGCAGCGCAAAGCCCGACGGAAACAGGGTAGTTATGCAGTCGAAGCTGAATCTCGATCATCAGACAAAATCTGTCGCCATGGCGACAGGCGGTGCGGCCATTGCAGCCATTGCCGCGATGTTCGTGCCGACCGGTATCTGGGAAACATTGACCGGATCGACGGGGGTATCGGAGATGATTCCTGCAACCGCCGCCCCGCTTGGCGATACCGCGCGAGCCCTGATCTCATACGCTTTTGGCGCGTTGACGCTGATCATTCTGACGGTGTTGTTCCTCCGCAAAGGTGCTGCGTCCGAGTGGACGGCGATTGCGGATTCGGAAGATGCGAGTGATTTTGACAGTCCGGAAATCGTTGAAACTACAACTGAAACCGAAGTCGAGCCCCTGCTGGACGCTGAAGATTCGATTGATGAACCGGAAGAAGCGGTTCGCGGATCGCTGATCTCGCGCTTGCGTAGCCGCATTGCCACCTTTGCCGAGGCGCGCCGTAGTGCTGGAGACATTACCGACCTCGAAGACCTGCCCAAGCTGCGTTCCGGCGATGCTCATCCCGATGCGCCGCCACGTCGTCCTTTTTCGGCCAACCGCGACCTGGTGGAGGCTGATGCCATCGAAGTGACAACCGAAACAGCCATTGTAGAGCAGGTGGGGGCTGAATGGGTCGAGCCTGTGGCAGCCGAGACGGAACAGGTTATTGAAATTGCCGAAGTCGAGGCCGTAATCGAAGAACCCACTACCGCCGTAGCGGCGACCGCTGTTGAACCCGCCACTACTGAAACACCGGTGGCGGAGCCTGTTTCTGGTATTGCATCGCTTGACGATATGGTGAGCCGGTTTGAATCGGCCCTGGCTGAACGCGACGCGCAACTGGCGCATATCGAGAGCATTGCGAGCGAATTGCACATCTCGAACGTGCAGCCGATCCGCCCGGATATCGAGGCGTCCTCCGCCTATGAACCCGTCCCCATCGAACAGGCGCCGCTGCGCGCTGTCGAGCCGGTGGCAATGGAGACCGTGGATGTGCCGCAACGTCCCGAGTCCGAGGAACTGGATGCTGCCCTGCGCTCGGCGCTCGAAACCCTCCACCGGATGAACGCGCGCACGCGTTAAGTCTTACTCGTCGAGCAGCAAGGCCTCAACAGTCAGTAACAGCGTGTCGTCTGACTCAGACATATCGCTGACGATTATGTCGGCGACCAGCTGACGGCGAAGGCTGAATTCCGTTTCTGGCAGCGCTTGCGCAAAATGCGCGGCTCGTTCGTGGCGCTGCTCGCTTTCCAAACCTAGCAAGACGGTCACACGCTCCCCCGAAAATGTCGCGCTATGCCAGCCGGTCGCCTTGCGACTGCGCAGGCAGGCGCCGGGTAACAGGGCCAACAGCGCGCTTGAAAGCGGGCAGGGATTGGGCGCGGCGTTCATGCCGCTTCCTGCACGCCAAGCAGTTCGAGGTGCCGTTCATAGGCGGCCATGAAATCTTCGGCCTTGATCGCCATCGCCGGGCGCAGGCAACGACCGTTGCGCATGTCGAGCACCAGCCGGGGGTCGCGGGCGACCCTGCGTCCGAAAGTGGTCGGTGCCATATTGTGTTGCCGCAGGAATCGCTCGATTTTTCGATTGATGTGCATGTCCATTCCTTTCCATCAGGCACCACCCTTTCCGGTTGCTCGCATCGACGAATCGATGAGAACATGATAGGAACATTGCTGATAGGAAAAATCCTACTTGTCTAGGAAAAATCCTATTGCTAAAGGCAAAAGATGGTAAACAGCGATCCGCGTGCCGAACTCGAGCGGCTGGTGCAGGCGCATGGCGACGATTTTGCGTCGCTGTCGCGGCTGGTCGGTCGCAATCCCGCTTATATCCAGCAATATATAAAGCGCGGCTCACCCAAGCATTTGCCGGAGCGGGAGCGCAATATCCTCGCGCGCTATTATGGCGTTGCGCCGCAGCTATTGGGCGCGCCTGAGGAGGAAAGCGGAGGAAAGCGCGCAGGGTTAAAGCTGGTCCCCAAGCTGGCGGTTGGCGCATCGGCTGGGGCAGGGGCGCTGGCCGAGGGAGAAGCGCTTGCGGGCAAGGTCGGCTTTGACGAGGCCTGGTTGCGTAAGCTGGGCGTTGAACCACGCAATGTTTCGCTGATTCGCGTCGAGGGCGATTCGATGCAGCCGGTTCTGAATGATGGCGACGACATCATGGTCGATAAAGGCGCGGCGCTGAAGCCGCTGCGCGACGGCATCCACGTTATCCGCATCGATGGCACGTTGATGGTCAAGCGGCTGGCGCGGGCGCCGGGCGGGCGGCTGTCGGTGCTGTCCGATAATCCGGCCTATCCATCGTGGCCAGACCGTGACCCGGCAGAGGTTCAGGTGGTGGGACGCGTGGTTTGGGTAGGGCGGCGGCTTTGAAGGGCTTGCGCAGGCGCGAAAGCACCGCCACATAGTTTCTATGTCGAACGTCACATCCAGCCTTAACGCACAGCCGCCTTTGAAGGCGGTCATCATCCCTGTCACGCCTTTGCAGCAGAACTGCACTTTGTTCTGGTGCACAGAGACCAACAAGGGCGCGCTGGTCGATCCTGGCGGTGATCTGCACAAGCTTAAGGATGCTGTGGCGAAGACCGGGGTGGAGCTGGAAAAGCTGCTCGTCACCCATGGCCATCTCGACCATTGCGGGCAAACGGGGATGCTGGCGCAGGAACTCGGCCTGAAAATCGAAGGACCGCATGAGGAAGACCGTTTCTGGATTGCGCAGCTCGATGATGATGGCAAGCGCTGGGGGATGGACGCGAAAACCTTTGAGCCCGACCGCTGGTTGAAGGATGGCGATACCGTGACCGTCGGCAATTTGACGCTCGACGTCATCCACTGCCCGGGGCACACGCCGGGGCATGTGGTGTTCTACCACGGGCCGAGCCGCCTCGCGATTGTTGGCGATGTGCTGTTTCAGGGCAGCATCGGCCGCACAGATTTCCCGCGCGGCAATCACCAGGATTTGATCGACTCGATCACCCAAAAGCTATGGCCGCTGGGCGATGATGTGACCTTCATTCCCGGTCACGGCCCTACCAGCAATTTTGGCCATGAGCGCAAGATCAACGCTTATGTTTCGGATTATGCGTTGAGCTAAAGTGTGTTTCCCCTCCCGAAAACGGCAGGGGATAATGGCATCCTTAACCCAGCTTCGAATAGACACTCCACAGCGCATAGCCAGCGAGACCCAGCAGCGTCAGAAATGTGATCAGCGTGCCGACCATGCGGCCTTTGCCGAACGTGCCGCCATCCATGCCAAGGCCGTGCGCGAGGCGGCCGAAGATGTAGATGATGCCGACATACCAGAGCCAGTTCGCGCTGCCCTGCGTCGCTTCGAGCGCGGCGATCAGGATCAGCACGAAGGGCGCACTTTCGACGAAATTGGCGTGGGCGCGCATGCGGCGGATCAGGAATTCGTCGCCGCCGTCGCCGATCGATACGCCGCCCTTGGTGCGCGCCTGTCCGCAGCGGATCATCAACCAGATATTGACCAGCGCGGCACCCGCAGCAATTGTCAGCGTGATAGGTAATGTAAGCATTTAATATCCTCCCGTTGTTCGAATGCGGTGCTAACAGCCAAGTCGCACCTTGCAAAGCGCGGAAAAATCGCTAATAGCCGCCCCTCATCCGCAGCACCGGGGTGTTTGAGTGCCGATTCTGGCTTTGCTTGCCAGCGCCGACATTCTTCCTTAAAGCTGCAGAAACACTAGATTTTTTTGAAATGGAACAGGTGCCGAGATGGCTGTCCCCAAGAGAAAAACTTCGCCGTCCAAGCGCGGCATGCGTCGTAGCCATGATTCGCTGAAGGTTGAAGCCTTTCAGGAATGCTCGAACTGCGGCGAACTGAAGCGTCCGCACCATGTGTGCAATGCTTGCGGCCACTATAATGGTCGCGAAATCCTCGCTGTCGCCTAATTTCCGGACAATCGCTCTTCTCCACGGAGGGATGATATCGTGACCACTTCACCGCGTATCGCTATTGACGCGATGGGCGGTGATGAAGGTGTTCGCGTGATGATCGCGGGCGCCGCATTGGCGCGCCATCGGCACGAAAGCTTCAAATTTCTGCTGGTTGGGGACGAGGTGCAGATCAAGGCTGCGCTCGAAAATCACCCGAACCTGCGCGCTGCTTCCGAAATTCTCCACACCACCGAAGTCGTCACCGGCGATGACAAGCCAAGCCAGGCGCTGCGCAAGTCGCGTGGCAGCTCGATGGGGCTGGCGATCAATGCGGTGAAGTCGGGTGATGCTGCCGCTGCAGTCAGTGCAGGCAATACCGGCGCGCTGATGGCGATGGCCAAGGTCGCGCTGCGCACCATGCCGGGGATTGACCGGCCCGCGCTTGCCGCCTTGCTGCCTACGCTCACCGACACCGATGTGGTGATGCTCGATCTGGGTGCCAACACCGAATGCGACGCACGCAACCTCGTGCAATTCGCGGTGATGGGTGCCGCTTATTCGCGTATCCTCTATAATTGGGAAAAGCCACGCGTCCGCCTGCTCAATATCGGCACCGAAGAAATGAAGGGAACCGACAGCCTGCGCTTTGCCGCCCAGCATCTGCGCGACAGCCCCGAATTGCACATGGCGTTTCAGGGCTTTATCGAGGCGGACAAGATCAACCGCGGCGATTGCGACGTCGTCGTCTGCGACGGCTTTTCGGGCAATATCGCGCTGAAATCGATCGAGGGGGCCGCGCGTTTCGTGACCGACCTGTTGCGCCGCGCCTTTACCAGCTCGATCCGCTCCAAATTCGGCTTTCTGGTTTCGCGACCTGCGACCGAATTGCTCAAACACCATCTCGATCCCAACAATCATAATGGTGCGGTTTTCCTTGGGCTCAATGGCGTGATCGTCAAAAGCCATGGCAGCGCCAGCATCGAAGGTGTTGCCAACGCGGTGAAGGTCGCAGCCCGGCTGGTCGAGGACGACATTACCACGCGCATTGCGCAGGATCTGGAACAGATTTCGGCCAAGGAAGTTATCGAGGAATGAGCGGATCCGCGCTTCGCGCCGTCATCAAAGGGACGGGATCCGCACTGCCAAAGCGCCGTGTTTCCAATGCCGAACTGGCTGCCAAAGTCGATACTTCAGACGAGTGGATCACCGAACGAACCGGCATAAAATTCCGCCACATCGCCGGACCTGACGAAACCACGGCCACTTTGGGTGCAGAAGCCGCACGCAACGCGCTCAATGCGGCGGGCATGACCGAGGCCGATATTGATCTCATCATCGTTGCCACTTGTACCCCCGACCAGACCTTCCCGGCAGCAGCCACCAAGGTGCAGCACATATTGGGGCATCATGGCGGCGTTGCCTTTGACGTCGCGGCGGTTTGCTCCGGTTTTCTCTATGGCTTTTCGGTTGCCGAAAGCATGATCCGCGCTGGTTCTGCCAAAAATGCACTGGTGATCGGTGCGGAGACGATGACGCGGCTGCTTGACTGGGAAGATCGGGGTACCTGCGTATTGTTTGGTGACGGTGCAGGCGCGGTCGTACTTTCAGGTAAAGTGGGCGAGCGCGGCGTTCTCGCCACGCAGCTCCATGCCGACGGGCGGCACAATGAATTGCTCTATGTCGATGGCGGGCCGTCAACAACGGGCACCGTGGGTAAATTGCGGATGCAGGGTCGTGAGGTGTTTCGCCATGCGGTGACCAACCTTGCCAGCGTGATGCACGAAGTGCTCGAACAAGCCGAGCTGGCGCCTGCAGATATTGACTGGGTGGTGCCGCATCAGGCCAATGCGCGCATTATAGATGCGACAGTGAAGAAACTCGGATTACCTACTGAACGCGTGGTTCTGACCGTTTCCGAACATGCCAATACCTCGGCTGCGTCGGTGCCGCTTGCGCTTGATGTTGCCGTTCGCGACGGTCGCATTAAGGCTGGCGATGTTGTCGTTTTGGAGGCGATGGGCGGCGGATTTACATGGGGTGCTTCGGTCGTTCGTATGTGACCTATTTTCGGACGCGTAAAAATTCGTCCAGCATTTTACATCCTTCTGAAATTGCTATATGTTCCAAAGGAATCACGGGGGTCGCGTGAATTACGGAGGAGAAACCATGGCAGATGCTGGTACTTTGACGCGCGCGGATATTGCGGAAGCAATTAATCGCCAAGTGGGTCTATCAAGGGCAGATGCCTCGGCGATGATCGAATCGTTGCTCGATCACGTCCTCGATGCACTGGTCGCGGGCGAGAATGTGAAAATCTCCGGCTTTGGAACTTTCGTGCTGCGCGATAAGGCACAGCGCATCGGACGCAATCCGAAAACGGGTGTCGAAGTGCCGATCACGCCACGCCGCGTGCTGACTTTCCGTGCGAGCCAGGGCCTGCGCCACAAGGTCAAATAATCCGCGATGGACAAGGCACCCGAAGCGTTTTTGACCATTGGTGAAATGGCCGACCGGCTGGGCGTGAAGACGCACATATTACGTTATTGGGAAGAACAGTTCCCGATGCTCAAGCCGCTGAAACGTGCGGGCGGGCGGCGGTTGTACCGGCCATCCGATGTCGCCCTGCTCGACCAGATACAGGATTTGCTGACCAATCAGGGCTATACCATTCGTGGTGCGCGCAGCTTTCTGGCAAAAGGCGGGAAGGCACAGCCTGCTTCGCCGCCGCCACCTGCGGTCGAGCCGACGCAGGTTGCTCAACCGGCCCCGATTGGGGACCTGTTTGCAGCACCGGTGCCATCGAAACTGGTTCCGGAATTGCGCGCCATACGCGATCGGCTGGCACAAGCTTTGGCTGCCGCCTGACCTATTCGATTGTATAATCAGGCAGCGAATGGAAAGCGCTGCGCAGCGCGTCCGACCATTTGTCTGATACCGAACGATAATAGGGGTCGTCCTCGGCGATACGGCGTTTTTGCAGCGGCTCAAAACGGTCGCGCGGCAGCAGCAGCATGTCGAGTGGCAGGGCTACCGAAAGATTGGCTGCCATCGTCGAATCGAAAGACACCATCAGCAGTTTCACTGCACTTTCAAAGCTCATGTCTGACTGGAAACCGCGCACCAAGATCGGGCGGCCATATTTGGTTTCACCAATCTGGAAAAAGGGCGTGTCTTCCGAAGCCTCGATGAAATTGCCTTCGGGGTAGATCAAGAACAGGCGCGGTTCCATTCCTTTGATCTGGCCGCCGACGATCAGCGTGGCATTGAAGGTCGTTTCGGCATTGAGCCCGGTCTGTTCGCGGGTGCGGATGGTTTCGCGTAGCAGATCACCGATGATCTGCGCGACCTGAAACATCGAAGCGGCCGCCAGGATAGAAGGATTACGCTCCTCAGGGGCCTTGGTGCGCTCGGCGAGCATGCTGATAACTGATTGGGTTGTCGCCAGATTGCCTGCAGTCATGATCGTGATGTAGCGTTCGCCCGGCTTCTCGAAGCTGTGCATCTTGCGGAAGGTAGAGATATTGTCGACGCCCGAATTGGTGCGCGTGTCCGACATGAACACCAGCCCCGAATCCAGCTTCATCCCAACGCAATAGGTCACTCTAGTCTCGCCCCTGTATCCCTGTTGCCCACGCGTTACTGTTCAACGGCGAGGCTGACAACCATGCTCTGTTCACCGCCACCATAGGATATGCCCGAAATGGGGGCGGCTTCGGAGTAGTCGGCTCCGGTGGCGACGCGGACATAGCGTAGATCGGGGCTGATGCCGTTGGATACGTCAAAGCCGACCCAGCCCAGTCCTTCGACATGGGCTTCGGCCCAGGCGTGGCTCGCCTCTTGCTCGACGCGGTCGGTCAGCATCAGATAGCCGCTTACATAGCGGGCCGGGATGCCCAGGCTGCGCGCTGCCGCGATGAAGATATGGGCGTGATCCTGACACACGCCGTGACCGGCGGCGAGCGCTGCGTCTGCCGTGGTCGCGGAATCGGTGTGGCCGATATCATAGCGCACCGCTGCCAGAACCTTGGTTGAAAGCGCATGCAAAGTCGCCAAAAGGTCATCGCCTTCGGCCACCGCCGACCGGGCAAGCGCCTGTATCTCGCGCGTCGACTCGGTCAATGGGGTAGGTCGCAAGAAATACCACAGCGGCACATGCCCGCCATGCCGCCCCATGATCCCGGCTGTGTCGTTGGTTTCAACCTCGCCATCGCAGCGGACGATGATTTCACCCGCACCTTCGTTGATACTCACCAGCAGAATGTGGTTATTGTGATAGTCGATATAGTCGGCTTCGACCTTGCCGCCTTCGATCTCGGTTTTCCAATGCAGGATTTTTTGCGCAGCATTTTCCTTGGGGATCAGCCGCAACCGCTGCAGCCCATAGGGTACTGGGTGTTCGAAACGGTAATGGGTCAGATGATGGATTTTCAACAGCATCGCATCACCCATAGAACCTGTAATCGCGCTCGATCTGGCCAGCCAGCTGCGCATTGCAGGTCATGAAGTCGGTCAAAAATTCGTGCAGCCCGCTTTCGAATATTGCTTCGATCGGGCGTGTTTGCAGCCCATTGTGGATTTCGTCGGCCAGATCGTGCGACGGCATACGCAGGCCATAATCTTTCGCCAGATAGCAAAGATTACCGTGCAGTTTCTGGTAACAGAAGGCGAGCGAGCGCGGGAAGCGTTCATCGAGGATAAGGAATTCGGCGACGCCGACGGGCCGTGTGTCGCCTGCATTGAGCCAGCGGAAGGCGTGCTCTGCAGAAACCGATCGCAGTATGGTTTCCCACTGCACGTTGTCGAGCGAAGAGCCGACAAAAGAGAGCGAGGGCAGCAGGACATAATATTTGACGTCAAGGATACGCGCTGTGCTGTCTGCGCGCTCCAGGAAGGTACCGAGGCGTGCGAAATTATAGACGTCGATCCGCAGCATCGATCCATGCAGCGCGCCGCGCACCTGTGCCGATTGCTGGCGGATCATCGATATTATTCCGGGAAGATCGGTTTCGCGTACTGGGCGAGCCAGCGCCTCCTTCATCCGCATCCAGAAGGTGTTGGTCGCTTCCCACACTTCGCGGGTCAGCGCCGTGCGCGTCATCCGTGCATTGTGCCGCGCAGTTTCGAGCATCGCGAGCACCGAGGTCGGGTTTGCCTTGTCGCGCAGTAAGTAATTGACGACATGCGCTGCCGCATAATCATCATATCGGCTTTCATAGCCCGATTGCAGTCCGGCAGTGGTGACGACCGACCGCCACTCTTCATCCGAACCGGTGTTCCGTGTCAGCGCCATACGGTGTCCGGCCTCGAGCAGACGCGCCATATTCTCGCACCGCTCCAGATAACGGAACATCCAGAATATGCCGCCTGCGGTACGCCCGAGCATCTAGTCCTCCAGCACCCAGCTGTCCTTGGTGCCGCCGCCCTGACTCGAATTGACCACCAGCGAGCCTTTTTTGAGCGCGACGCGGGTCAGCCCGCCGGGTGTGATCTCGATACCTTTGGGGGAAACGAGGACGAAAGGCCGAAGGTCGACATGGCGCGGCGCAAGGCCAGCCTTGGTCAGCACCGGCACGGTCGACAGTGCAAGCGTCGGCTGCGCGATATAGTTTCCAGGACGTGCCTTCAGCTTTTTGGCAAAGGCTTCCAGTTCCCCTTTGCTGGCGGCTGGCCCCACCAGCATACCATAGCCGCCCGAGCCGTGAACTTCCTTGACCACCAATTCCTTGAGATGGGCGAGCACATATTTGAGCGCATCGGGCTCAGCGCAGCGCCAGGTCGGTACATTGGCAAGCAACGGCTTCTCGCCGGTATAGAATTCGACAATCTCCGGCATATAGCTGTAGATGGCCTTGTCGTCGGCGATACCGGTGCCCGGCGCATTGGCGATGGTAATCTTGCCTGCGCGGTACAGGTCCATGATGCCGGGAACGCCCAGTTGCGATTCCGGGCGGAAGGTCATGGGATCGAGAAAATCATCGTCAACACGGCGATAGAGTACGTCGATCGGCTTGTAGCCCTGCGTGGTGCGCATGGCGACGCGGCCGTCGACGATCCTCAGATCATGCCCCTCGACCAGTTCTGCCCCCATCTGGTCGGCCAGGAAGGCATGCTCGAAATAGGCGCTGTTGTAGATCCCCGGCGTCAGCACTGCGACCACTGGCCGCCCATCGCAGCCTTTGGGAGCGCAGGCCTCCAGCGAGCGGCGCAGGTTTTTGGGATAGCTACCCACTTCGCGGACACGGATTGCACTGAACAGTTCGGGGAACATGTTCATCATCGTCTCGCGATTTTCGAGCATGTAGGACACACCCGACGGCGTGCGCGCATTATCCTCCAACACGTAAAATTCATCTTCGCCGGTGCGGACAAGGTCGATCCCGACAATGTGGGTGTACACACGGCCCGGCGGTGTGAAGCCGATCATCGCGGGCAAGAAAGCGCTGTTCTTGGCAATCAATGCCTCGGGAACGCGGCCTGCGCGGATGATTTCCTGCCGGTGGTAGATATCGTGCAGGAATGCGTTGATGGCGCGGACCCGCTGTTCGATGCCGCGCGACAATTTGCTCCATTGTTTGGCGCCTACGATCCGCGGCACAATGTCAAAGGGTATCAACCGCTCTTCAGCTTCATTCGCCCCATAGACGTTGAAGGTGATGCCGGTGCGGCGGAAGACGGCATCGGCCTCTTCCGCTTTCTTGCGCAGCGCTGCCAGTTGCTGCCCTTCAAACCATGCGGCGTAATCCGAATAGGCGCCGCGGGCACTGCCATCGGGGCGCAACATTTCGTCAAAAGCCGGTGCAGACTGCTCCATGAATCAAGAGGCTGTCAAAAATTTAGGCAGTGCACAAGTGCTTTTCGCAACTGCACAATAAATGTGCAGGCATGATTTTACATGGTCATATCGCGGGCAAGCAGCATGTCGCTGAATTCGACATTATCGACCATGAAAATCGTGTCGCCGATCTTCGAAAATCCGTGCTTTTGGTAAAAGCCGATTGCGCGTTCATTGTTTTCATACACGGCGAGCAACAACCGGCGTGCCTGTCTTTTGTGCGCGATATCGATCGCATGTTGCAGAAGTGCCGCGCCGTTTCCACCACCCTGCCAAGGGCCAAGTAGATAGATTCGCTTCAGTTCCCAGTCGTCCTCGCGCTGAAAATCGGGATGTTCGGGCGGACACAGCAGGGCATAGCCAACCGGCGCGCCCAAAGGGGTTTCGCCGATGATGATGTCGATATCGGGGTTGGCCAGCTTGGCGGCGTAATATTCGGGGCTGTGCAGTTCCTTGAGGAAACGGATCAGCGCCGGGCCCGGATGATCGAAAGCAAAGGTTGCCAAAAAGGTCGCTTGCCCGAGCAGCGACAACGCTTCCTCATCTCCCGGCTGTGCGCTGCGCCAGATGATTGGCGTCATTCCTCGTCAGGCCCAAGGCTGGCATCGAGGTCGCGCGGGCGCACAAAGCGCTTCAGATGCGCAACAGGCTTTCCAATGTCGGCCCAATGGTCGATCGGGATTTCGAGCTGTGCAAGAGCGGCTGTCGGATATTTGATCTCGACCTCATCGCGCAAAGGCGAGCTGCCATCGTCGGGTACGAGATCGAATACCAAATCTTCAACTGCGGGGCAGTGGCCCACGACCATCACCGTCTCATGCGCGTCGTCGACCTCACGCAGCACATCAAGCACGGAAGCGCTCGACGCCAGGTAGATTCGCCGTTCCCACGTTGGTTCCATCTTTCGGCCGTAACCCGTCCAGACGCCGTCGAGCGTTTCGATCACGCGCACGGCGGGGCTGGCGATGACATGTTCGAAGGTCACGCCGTTGGAAGCCATCCACTGGCCGATGGTACGCGCGGCCTTTTCACCGCGTTTGTTCAACGGCCGGTCAAAATCGCGCGCGACCGGATCGTCCCATCCCGACTTGGCATGGCGCAGCAGGTAAAGCGTCTTCGTCAAAAGGGGATATCCTCGTCCTCAATCTCTTGCGCGCTCCCCTGCCCGAAATTTGTTGCAGGTGAAAGACCGGATTTGATCCGCCGCACCGCCTCATCGAGCGTGACGCGGTGGATGGGGGTTCCTTGCGGAAATGCGGTCAGCAGCCGGGAAGGCGTGGCGGAGGAGAGCAGCACGAAATGGCCCTTGTCATCGGCCTTGCGGATCAGACGACCAAAGGCTTGTGCCAATCGGGCGCGGATGATGCGGTCATCATATTCGGTACCTCCGCCCATCAGCCGCCGGGCCTTGTGCAGGATGTCGGGGCGCGGCCATGGCACCTGCTCCATGATGACAAGCCGCAGCGAATGGCCCGGCACGTCCATCCCGTCGCGCAGCGCGTCGGTGCCGAGCAAACTTGAATGGGGATCGTCACGGAATATGTCGACCAGCGTGCCGGTATCCATCGGGTCGACATGCTGGGCGTAGAGCGGCAGTCCGTCGCGCGCTAGCCGGTCGGCGATACGGGCATGGACGCTGCGCAGCCGCTTGATTGCGGTGAACAGCCCCAGCGTACCGCCCTGAGACGCCGAAATCAGCGCCGAATAAGCCCCGGCGAGTGCCGGCATATCGCCACGCGTAATGTCGGTCACCACCAGCACTTCGGCCTGTCTGGCATAGTCGAACGGACTAGGGGCCGCAAAATGTTCGACCTTATGTTCGAGATGCGCGGCCCCGGTGCGTGCCTCTGCGGTGTCCCAATCTCCGCCGCTCCGCAATGTGGCCGAAGTGGTGAGAATGCCATGCGCGGGCTTCAGGACGACGCTCGACACCGGTCGTGTCGGATCAAGCCAGTGGCGGTGGATACCGATATCATATTCGCGGCCTTCCCCCCGATCGACCGCCAGCCAGTCGACAAAGTCCGGGTCAGCAGGACCGCCGCCGCGCCCGAGCAAGGCGATCCAGCCGCGCAGCGTGTCGACACGCCACCCAAGGCTCGCCATCGCGCCTTCGATCCGTGCCCGCGCTGCTCCGTCGAGCCAGTCGGGTGCATCCTCGACGATCGCCTCCAGCCGCTGCCCCAGCACCATCAGAGGTTTGACCAGTGCTTCGAGCGCCTTCATCAAATCGGCAATCGCTTCGATGAGGTGCGCATCCAGATTGGCATATTCGGTTTCGAGGCCATAGCCGCTTTCGGCCTGCCCTTCGTCGCGCGCATAGACCGTGGCGCGCACAGCGGCGAGCAGCCGTTCGGCAGGCCCTGATGGCACGCCTTCGTTGACGCGGCCAAGCCAGCCGTCACCGGGCAGCGCCTCTGCCGCCTCGCGCGCTGCTTCAATGGCAAGTCCGCCTTCTTCGTCATAGCTGGCAACATCGGCGAGCCGTGCCGATAGCCCGCGTCGACGGCCGCGCGCCTTGCCTTCGGGGCCGATTATCCAGCGGCGGATTTCGATCATTTCCGCGCCGGTCAAGGCAGCGGCAAATGTCGAATCCGCCGCGTCGAACAAGTGATGGCCTTCATCGAAGATAATACGTGTAGGGCGCCCCGCTTCTTCGCGCCCGCGCGCAGCGTTGACCATCATCAACGCATGGTTGGCAATTACGATGTCGGCCTGTGCCGAAGCGCGGCTGGCGCGTTCGATGAAGCATTTGCGATAGTGCGGGCAACCTGCATAGATGCACTCGCCGCGCCGGTCGGTCAGCGCGGTCGAACCGTTGCGACGGAACAGGGTCGGAAGCCATCCGGGCAGATCGCCTCCGATCATGTCGCCATCGGCGGTATAAGCTGCCCAGCGCGCCACCAGATGCGCAAGGATGGCGGCCCGCCCGGCAAAGCCGCCTTGCAGCGCGTCTTCAAGGTTCAACAGGCACAGATAATTCTCACGCCCTTTGCGGACGACGACCTTTTCTTTGAACTGCTGCGCGTCGGGATAAACCCTCCGTGCCTCGCTAACCAGCTGCCGCTGCAAGGCCTTGGTATAGGTTGATATCCAGACCGCGCCGTCAGCCTCTTGTGCCCATAGCGAGGCGGGGGCGAGATAGCCCAGTGTCTTGCCGATGCCCGTGCCGGCCTCTGCCAGCAGCATATTGGGCTGGCCCTTGCGCGCCCGCGGATCGAAAATATGCGCCGCGCTGGCGGCAAAGGCGCGCTGGCCTTCGCGGATCTCGGCACCGCTGCCGGTCAGGCGGGCGAGTTGGGTTTCGACGGCGGATCGGTCCAGCACCACCGACCGCGGCGGCGTGCGGGGCGGCGCTTCCTCCCATTCGGGCAGCTTGGAAAACAGCCAGCGCTCTTTTTGTTCGGGCTTGGGCAATAGGTCCGCAACCACCCGCGCCCATGGCCAGCGAAGCCGTGTCAAAGCCTGCGCCGCATCCCAGGCCCCTTCGCGTTCCGGCCATGCGGGGTCGGTGAGGGTGGCGAGAAGCTTTTGGGTGGCGGTCAGGAGGAGTGGAGCGATGGCTTCGTCTCTAATCCCCTCCCCTTCAGGGGAGGGGTTGGGGTGGGGTCTATCAGCGTAGAGCAAGGGTTGCGAGACCCCACCCCCGGCCCCTCCCCTGTAGGGGAGGGGAGGAATATCCAGCGCTTCCGCCAACCCCTTCGCCGTAGGCACCACAAAGCGCGCTGGATGCACAAAGGCGAACAGTTCGAGCAGATCGAGCCCTGACAATTCGGCATAGCCCAGCCGCTGCGCCACCAGCGGCGCGTTGAGCAGGATCATCGGCGTTTCTGCCGCCCGCGCCACCGCCTCTGCCTTACCTACCCGCCGCGTTTCGCCATTTGACGAAGCAATCCAGATACCGGCATGGCTTGCATGCAGCGCAGGAAAGGCTAGGGGAGGGGCCATAAATGCCATTCATGGCAAGTTTGGAACGAAAAGGAAACGTTGAAATGAGCGTCGACCCCGCCCTTCGCACGGCAGCCTTGGCGAGCAAGGCATGGCCCTATGAAGAGGCTCGGCGCGTGCTCAAACGCTTTCCGCAGGGCAAGCCGGGCGGCGCGCCTGTGCTGTTCGAAACCGGCTATGGCCCGTCGGGCCTGCCGCATATCGGCACCTTCAACGAAGTGCTGCGGACAACGATGGTGCGCCGCGCGCTGGAGGAAATGTCCGACATGCCGACGCGGCTGGTGGCTTTTTCCGACGATATGGACGGGCTGCGCAAGGTGCCGGACAATGTACCCAACCAAGCGATGCTCACCGAACATCTGGGTAAGCCGCTGACGCGCATCCCCGACCCGTTCGAGAAATATGAGAGTTTTGCGCATCACAACAATGCGATGCTGCGTGAATTCCTTGACCGTTTCGGCTTCGAATATGAATTTGTCTCTTCGACTACGATGTATGAAGGCGGCCAGTTTGACGAGGCGCTGAAGGGCGTGCTGCGCAACTATCAGGGCATCATGGACATTATGTTGCCGACGCTGCGCGCCGAACGCGCCGCGACCTATTCGCCGGTGCTGCCCGTCAGCCCAAAATCGGGTGTGGTGCTGCAGGTTCCGGTAACGGTGGTTGATGCCGAGGCAGGGTTGGTGTCGTTCGAGGATGAGGGTGAGACGATCACCCAGTCGATCCTCGGCGGACAGGCAAAGCTGCAGTGGAAGGTCGATTGGGCGATGCGCTGGGTCGCGCTGGGCGTCGACTATGAAATGTACGGCAAAGACCTGACCGACAGTGGCATCCAGTC
The DNA here is from genome assembly GCF_035329025.1 of Sphingorhabdus sp. Lineage (GTDB taxonomy): Bacteria > Pseudomonadota > Alphaproteobacteria > Sphingomonadales > Sphingomonadaceae > Sphingorhabdus_B. Next base: position 30,100 of record NZ_DAOLHN010000032.1, read on the forward strand.
GGGCAAGATCGCGCAGGTGCTCGGCGGGCGCAAGCCGGACGGGCTGATCTACGAGATGTTCCTCGACGAAAAGGGCGAGAAGATTTCGAAATCGAAGGGCAATGGTCTGAGCCTTGAGGACTGGTTGTCTTACGGCACCGAGGAAAGCCTTGCCTTCTATGCCTATCGCGAACCCAAGAGCGCGAAGCAGCTGCACCTTGGTGTGATCCCTCGTGCGGTCGACGAATATTTCCAGTTCCGCGGGACTTATGCGGGCCAAGAAATCGAGAAGAAGCTCGGCAATCCGGTGCACCATATCCACAATGGCAAAGTTCCCGCCGACGTCCCGCCAGTGACCTTCGGACTGTTGCTCAACCTTGCCGGTGTCATGGGGCCGCACGCGACTGCGCCGCAAGTGTGGGGCTATCTTGCCAATTATGTGCCCGATGCCACCGCAGCAACGCATCCCGAACTGGCGAACCTCATCAACCTCGCGCTGGCCTATAACCGCGATCATGTCGCGCCGACGCTGCAACGGCGCAAGGCGGAAGGTATCGAGGTCGAGGCGCTGAAGCGGCTTGACGCTGATCTCGCGCCGCTGCCTGCCGATGCGCCTGCCGAGGATATCCAGAATATCGTCTATGAAATCGGCAAAACTGGCGGCTTCGAAAATCTGCGTGACTGGTTCAAGGCGCTGTATGAAACGCTTCTGGGCTCGAGCGCTGGCCCGCGCATGGGCAGCTTCATCGCGCTTTATGGCATCGCCAATACCCGCAAGCTGATCGCAGAGGCACTGGGATGAGCGTTATCGCCGCCCGCATCTATCGCGACGGGCGGCTGCTGACCGACGTTGATCTGGCCAAGCCGATCCCGACGCTGGAGAAGAAAGAGGATTTCATCTGGATCGGGCTGCACGAACCCGAAGCGGCAACGATCAAGACGATCCAGCAGCATTTTGGGCTGCACGAATTGGCGGTCGAGGATGCGCTCGATCCGCGGCATCTGCCCAAGATGGAAAGCTATGGCGAAACGCTGTTTGTTGTGGCACGCACGGTGCATCTGGAAGGTCCGGATGACAGGATCGCCTACGGCAACACCGCTATCTTTCTGGGGCGGCAGTTCATCATCACGGTACGGCACGGTTCGATGCGCGGCCATGCGCCGATCCGCCAGCAACTGGAGGCGACGCCCTGGCTGTTGAAGCATGGGCCGGACTATGTGCTGCACGCGATCCTCGATTTCATCGTCGACGGCTATTTCGACGTCATCGACATTCTGGAGGAGCAGGTTCTGGCGATGGAGGATCAGGCGCTCGAATCTTTCCTCAACCGCGCGCAGACAGCGCGGCTGTTTACGTTGCGCCGCGACCTGTTCCGTTTGCAGCGGATATTGGGGCCGATGGAGGATCTCGCCAACCGCTTCGTCAACATCGACATGCCGCAGCTCGACAATGACATCGATCCCTATTTCCGCGATCTTGCCGATCATGTCCGTCGAGTGAACTACCGCGTGGCGGGCTTGCGCGATACGCTTACCAGCGTGATCGAAACCAGCGGCTTGCTGGAGCAGCAAAGACAGGGCGTCATTACCCGCCAGCTGGCCGCATGGGCAGCGATCCTCGCCGTGCCGACCGCGATCGCGGGGATTTACGGGATGAATTTCGATTTCATGCCAGAGCTGCACTGGAAATATGGCTATGCCGCCGTACTGGGCGTGATGTTCGTGATTTGCGGGACGCTCTATTACCGCTTCAAGCGGTCGGGATGGCTGTAACCCGGCGTAATACCGACCAATAATTGGGTTCGATCGTCATCTTCGCATGATAGCCGCCCTTGCCGAGCAGCGCGTGCGCGCGCGGCAGGTTGTAACAGGGTACGCCCATGAACAGATGATGCTCGCTGTGATAGTTCACCCAATAGGGCGCAACCGTCGAGCGTTCGATGAGTCCGGCATAGGTCGTGCGCGCATGGGTGAAGGGATCATCGCTGCCGGTGGTGGTGCAGGCATGCTCCGCGATGTTGCGGATGCGTAGGAAAAGCTGAAATGTCGTCGCCAGCGCCGCGATCCAGAGCAGAAAGGGCAGCCAGCCCCAGAAGGTCAGCGAAACCGCAAGCAGGATGAGCTGCACGAAGAGGAAGCGGCCCACGGTGCGCGCGGTGGTCTTTGCGCCTTCGATATTCGCGACCGGCGCATCGATGCCGCTGCGGCTTTGCAGGTTGAAGGCGCGTCCGGCGCTGGTGTCGCGCTTGCCATCCGCTTCACTCGCCTCGTTCGTCAGCATTGCCTGGAGCCCGCGAAGCGCGGCTGCGAACTGGTGGCTGCGCTGTTTAAAGAAAGTCTGCCCGGTCAGGTCACGCATCACCTTCCGCCACAGGCTGGCGCGCGTGGTGGGGAAGGGTTTGGAAAGCGACAGGTCGGGGTCTTCCGGCTGCTGCGTGAATTTATGGTGCGTCAGGTGATAGGCGCGATAGGCATGCAGGTCGCTGCCCGTTGCCGCGCCGCTTGGCCATTGGCCGAGCCAATTGTTCACCTGCCGGTTCGGGTGCAACAGACCGTGCGCGCCATCGTGCATCAATATCGAAAGCCCCAATTGCCGACCGCCCAATATGGCCAGCGCGATTGGCGTCGCTACCAAGCCAGCCATCCAGCTTTGCTCCCATGCCCAAGCGGTACCAAATGCGGCCAATGCAACTACAGACCAAGCATGGACAATCTGGAAAATGCCCTGCCAAGGGGAAACGCGCGTTATCGCGCTCCAGTCTTCAGGGGCAAAGATAGTTCTGGGATTGGCGGCTTTGACGGCGGGCATGGGCGCAACATACACCCAACTCCACCGGCTGCCAAATCCGCTACGTCGCGGCGCTTACCCAGCCAACGCGCGGGTCGTCCATGTCCACCGCCTCACCCAGCTCCCAGACATTTTTGTATCCATAGCCGTAGAGGTTGATGAAGGTCTGGATGTTGAGTGCCAGCGGCAAAGCCTTGGTCACTACCGGACGGCGGTTGTTGGTGAAATTGTTGTTGCAGTAAATCAGGATCTCGCGGTCGGGGTTTGTGCCAATGATCTCCGCCAGACTTTCGGCGGTGAAGTCTGGGAGCGGGAGGTTGATTGCGCCTGCAATATGCCCCTCTTTGAAGGCTTGCGCGGACCGTGCATCGAGAACCAGAACATCAGGTCGGGCAGCCCGCGCCTTGAATTGGGCGAGCGAGACCAGACGCTCCGATCGCACGGGTTGCACTTCGGAAGTTAGCGCGCGGAATCCGGCATAGTCGATGAGAGGATTGCTGCCATCCTGTGCGCAAAGTGGCGTAGCGAGAGCGAAAAGTGGGAGTAGTAAAACACGCATGGGCAGCTTCCTCCAATCGGGGAAAGCTGCCCATATGGCGTTTAACGGGTGCTGAACGCGTTACTTCTGCGACGCAATCCAGCCGTCGATTTTCTTCTCAAGCACCGCCAGCGGCAGGGCACCGGTGTTGAGCACCTGGTTGTGGAATTCACGCACGTCGAATTTCGCACCCAGTTCCTTTTGCGCTTTGGCCTTCAGTTTCTGGATGGTCATGGCGCCAATCTTGTATGCCAGCGCCTGGCTGGGGATGGCGATGTAACGCTCGACCTCTGCGGTGGCATCGGTGCGGCCCATATCGCTGTTGGCGAGCATATATTCGATCGCCTGATCACGGGTCCAACCCTTGCTGTGCAGGCCGGTATCGACAACGAGGCGCATCGCGCGCAGCATCTCGTCTGACAGTGTACCGAAGCGCTGATAGGGGTCTTTGAACAGACCCATGTCATATCCCAGCGTCTCGGCATAAAGCGCCCAGCCTTCGACATAAGCGGTATTACCGCCAAAGCGCATGAATGCCGGCAGCTTGGCATTTTCCTGTGCGAGGCTGATCTGGAAATGGTGCCCGGGTGCGCCTTCATGCAGATAAAGCGTCGTCATGCCCGAGGTGGTGCGGCTGGGCAGGTCATAGGCGTTGAAATAGAAGGTGCCAGGGCGGCTTCCGTCGGGAGTACCTTGCTGATAGCTGCCGCCCGCCTCATATTTTTCACGAAACTCTTCATAAGGCTTGATCTCGAGCGGCGCCTTGGGGAGATATTTGAATTGGGTCGAAATGACAGCATCGACCTGTTTGCCGATGTCATAATAGCCCTGCGTTAGCGCCTCACGGCTTTCCTTCTTGAACTTCGGATCGGTGCGCAGATGCTCGAAGAAGTCCTGCAGGCTGCCCTGGAAGCCGACTTCGGTCTTGATCGCTTCCATGCCCTTTTTGATCCGCTCAACTTCGGCAACGCCCAGCAGGTGGATGTCTGCGGCCTTCAACGGCAGGGTGGTCGTCTGTTCGACCATATATTGGTAAAGCTTGTCGCCGCCCTTCATGTGCATCAGGCCAACGCCTTCGCGTGCCAGCGGCAGATATTCATCGCGCAAGAAATCGCGCAGACGCTGGTTGGCGGGATACAGGCCTTTTTCGACTATATCGCGATATTCGGCGGTCAACCGTGCCTTGTCCGCCTCGCTGAAATCAGCCGGGAATTTCTTGACCGGGCCGTAATAGGGTGAATCTTCGGTCTTCTGCGCCAGTTGGGTGTTCAACTGATCAATGACGTTGGTAATTGTCAGCTTCGTTTCGAAAACGCCTGATTTCATGCCCTGACGGAAACGCTCGATCGAGGCGTCCATTAACGGGATGAACTGCCTGTGGCGTTTCAGGTTGTTTTCGTAGTCGGCGACCGTCTTGAATGGTGCCGCACCCTGTCCGCTGGCGAAGGTGGGGTAAAATGTGTGGAAGCCAGAAAAGTGATTGACCGGACGAACTACAGTCAGGTCCATGATTTCTTTGGACAATCCTTTCAACGTATCAAGCTGGTTCTGCTTGAAAACGTCAAAAGCGATCTGGCCGGTTTCATCGAGCTTTGACCGGTCGATTGTATTGAGCTTGGCAAGATTTGCTTCGGCGGCCTTGCGTTCACCTTCAAAATAGGCGTCGCTGATATAATCGCCAAACTGGTCGGCATATCGCATGTCGCCGCGGAAAAGGGCAAAGAGCGGATTGCGCTTCAGATTGGCTTCATCGTCTTCTGCGAACAGCGTAAACAGCTTCTGGTTTTCAGTCTGCTCGACGGCGGGTGCCGCTGCAGGCGCCGCTTCGTTAGCCGATGCAAGCGAAGGTGCGAGTGCAAGCGACGATACCGCGAGCAGTTGGACAAGGCGTTTATTCATCGAAAAATCTCCAGCATATTATGATAGCTGCGAAGCGGCATCGGCATCGCTAAGCAATCCGGTTTCGACAGACGGACGATATCAGACCGCGAACGCGCACCGGAATTTCAAGCCTTCAATGTGTTCAATTCCAGCCAGTTGTTCTGCCGATACCATTTGGTGATGATATGTTTGACACCCTTTTTCACCGGGGTGCCGGTGTGAAGCGATTTGTAATTCAACGTGCCATCAGGTTTCATGTTATTCCACATAAGCATCGTGCCTGCCTGTGGACGGACGCCGATGCCGATATGTGGAAATTCGGTCGCACCGCCCTCTTCAACATCGTTCAGGAAGATCATCGCAGTCCAGCTCCGCTGTCCGCCGCGCGGGCCTTCATGATCCCAATAGCTCTGGCCGGGATGGAAGAAGTCGTGATGCGCCTTGAATTCCTGCCCGACCTGATAGCGCTGGCCTTGCATCGTTTCCGCCCAATTATTGTCGATACCGAGCGTATCGCTCATCCTGGCCTCAACACGGGTAATGTCGGGATCCCAACGGTTAAGATGGCAACTATAGCTCGTCCGGAATCCGGCTTGTTCTGTGCCTTTATACAAGGTTGAGGGCACGGCATCGGCGTCGATTTTGGAGATCAGCATCTGGCAGTCGCGCTTGCCCAGAAAGCCTTGATAGACATAGACCTGCAGGTCTGGCACGTCGATGCGCTGGACCAGCGGGTTGTTCTCCAGCTTGCGGGTCACGAATGCGCCGATTTTGGCGAGCTTGGCCGGATCGTTATTGGGATCGAACTTGGTCGGGGCTTCAAGGTCAGCGGACACGCGTTAGCTCCATGCGGGGATGAGTCGCCTGCCTCATAACATGCAAAGCAATTGGATTTCGAGGGGTTGTAAAGCTGGCGCGGCGCAAATGAAAAGAGCCCGGGGCGGAAGGCACCCCGGGCTCTTCAACTTCTGGAGGGATCAGGATTACCAGAAGAAGTCGTGTATCACGTCGACGACATAGCCGTTGCGGACATCGATCAGCAGCACGTCGTCATAATAGCGCACCCAGCGGTAGGGGCCGTGCGCGGGTGGCAGGCGATAATACCAGGGGTCGGCTATCCAATAGCGGTTCGAATAAAAGGGCGAGCCCAGATAGATGCCGATGCTGAACCAGCGGTACCGGTCGTAGCGATTGGGCGCGTAATATCGGCCCGGCCGGTAATAGCTGCGATAGCGTTCGCGGTGACCGCGCCAATCATAGCGGCGGTCATTGCGCCAGCCACGATCCCAGCGATCATTGTCGCGCCGGTCATACCGGTCGTTATTGCTCCAGCGGCGGTCATCATCGCCCCGATTCCAGTTGCGGCCATCATTGTCACGGCGGGTGCTGTCTTCTCCACGGCGACGTTCCTCACCCCGGTTCCATTGCTGACCCTGCTGTTGGTTTTGCGACTGGTTCCAGTTTTCACGCCGTTCTTCGCGCCGCGCGCCGCGCTGGCCATCCTGCGCGGAACGCTGACTGCGACCTGCGCTGTCGTCTCGGTTAATACGTCCTTGGCCGCGCACCCATTCGCCTTTGCGATTGTCACCGCGGTCGAAATTGGCGGTGCTGACCGATGCCGATCGTCCGGCGTTCGTTTGCGCGGGCTGGGCTGCGTAGGCCGCTGGCGCAAGGGCGATTGTCGAAACAATGCCGAATAAAAGAATCTTTTTCATCGTTGGTCCCCGATGCGGGATTGGCACTGTGCCGCTCCGTTGAAGCCCTTATCCCCGATTCTGGCTGTCGCGAGGCTGAATGAGGCTGTAATGTTCAGGAAAGGTGCGATTTAGCTGAACGGCTGAATTTCAACCAATTGCATCAAATGCAATGTCGAGGATCGGGAAAGCTTCCCAGCCAGCGAAATCAAAATGCCACCATTCGTTCGAAATTCCGCGAAACCCTTGCGCCTCCATCCAGCGTTCGAGTCGCACGCGATTCGCGATTGCTTCGGGTGCGGCCGCCATGAAGTCGCGATGCGCGCGTTGGGTGAATTCGTCATAACCGCTCGGCATTTCAACCAGTGCGCCGGTATCGAGCCGGTGCAGTGAAAGATCGACCGCACAGCCGCGATTGTGCTTTGAACCCTGTTTGGGGTTGGCGACATAGTTGCGCAGCGGCCCGGGCGGAGTCGCATCCCACAAGGCCTTGGTGATGCGCCAAGGCCGATAGGCGTCAAAGATGGTCAGGCCATAGCCTTCGGCGGCTGCCGCCTTGTGTGCACTTGCCAGCGCCTTTGCCGCAGGTTGGACCAGAAAAGCGCGCGGTTGGTCATAGAGAATGCGACCGGTGAAATTGTTGGTCGTCGCATAGCGGATGTCAAGACGAATGCCGGGGTCGAGCTGGGTCAACTCAACCAGCTCTCCCGCTACCGCTTTGGCTGGTGTGTTCGACGGTCGAGCTGGAGGGGCAATTTTCTCGCTGCGGTCGCAGGCGAGCAGTGGCGCTATCATTGCGCCAGCGACAAAATGTCGCCGGTTCAGCTTTCCTGCCGCGCCAACCACTCTTCGAGCCACTTGATCGTATAGTCGCCATTGATGACGTCCGGATCGCGCAGCAGCGCCTGATGCAGCGGAATGTTGGTCTTGATGTCGGTGATCACCATTTCCTCAAGCGCGCGGCGCATGCGCATCATGCAGCTTTCGCGGGTGCGACCGTAAACGATCAGCTTGGCGATCATGCTGTCATAATAAGGCGGGACGCTATAGCCCGAATACATACCGCTATCGACGCGCACATGCATGCCGCCAGCCGCGTGGTAATGGCCAATCTTGCCGGGGGAGGGCACAAAAGTGCGCGCATCTTCGGCATTGATCCGGCATTCCATCGAATGGCCGCGGAATTCGAGCATATCTTGCGTCACCGAAAGCCCGCGACCTTCGGCCACGCGGATTTGTTCGCGGACAAGGTCAAAGCCGGTGATCATTTCGGTCACCGGATGTTCGACCTGGATGCGCGTATTCATTTCGATGAAATAGAATTCGCCATTTTCCCAGAGGAACTCGATTGTGCCGGCACCGCGATAACCCATACCTGCCATCGCCTTGGCGACGATATCGCCCATGCGGGCGCGTTCTTCTGCGGAGATAACCGGCGACGGCGCTTCCTCAAGCACCTTCTGGTGGCGGCGCTGCAGCGAGCAGTCGCGTTCACCCAGATGGATGGCGTTACCCTCTCCATCCCCAAAAACCTGAAACTCGATGTGGCGCGGGTTGCCGAGATATTTTTCGATATAGACGGTCGCATCGCCAA
>NZ_DAOLHN010000033.1:0-37074 GCF_035329025.1 Sphingorhabdus sp.
ACTGGACGTCGCCATCATAATTTTTGCAAGCCCAGACGAACTTGCCGCTCCACTTAAGCGCAGATGCCACCATGTCGTCGATCAGGCGGTGTTCGTAAACAATACCCGCGGCGGCGAATTTTTCCTTGAAGCCTTCGGTTTCAAAGATTTCCTGGAACAGATCCTTGAAGCGGCCGTCATAGGCCTTGAGGATGGTGTTCTTCGTCGAAAGATACACCGGCCAACCAAGGTTGAGGCCATAGTTGAGCGAGGCGCGCGCGAAGTCGCGGATCGAGTCATCGAGGTTGTACATCGCCATTGCGACGCCGCTGCTCGGGAATTTGAAGACTTCGAGGTCCAGTTTTTCGCCATCATCGCCGTCAAAGACGAGACGCAGCGTGCCCGGACCGGGGATGAGCGTGTCGGTTGCGCGATATTGATCGCCAAAGGCATGGCGACCGACAACAATAGGATCGGTCCAGCCAGGGATCAGGCGGGGGACGTTTTCGATCACGATCGGTTCGCGGAATACGACGCCGCCTAAGATGTTGCGGATGGTGCCATTGGGCGACTTCCACATTTTCTTGAGGTTGAATTCCTCGACACGGGCTTCGTCGGGCGTGATCGTCGCACATTTGACGCCGACGCCATATTGCTTGATCGCATTCGCCGCATCGACGGTGATTTTGTCGTCGGTCGCATCGCGGGCTTCGACGCCCAGATCATAATATTTCAGGTCGATGTCGAGATAGGGCAGTATCAGGCGTTCGCGGATCCATTCCCAGATGATCCGGGTCATTTCGTCGCCATCGAGTTCGACGACGGGGTTTTTCACCTTGATTTTTGCCATGACGAAGCTGCTTTCCTTTGGGGATTCTCTTTTGTTTGCGCCTGCGCCATAGCAAAGTTTGACGACCAATCAACTGCCTGTGCGGCAGGCGATTGGCCACCAAACTAAAGCATCAGCCGATGTTCAGGCGGCAAGCTCCATCGCGGTGCGGCGAACGAGCCTTCCGGGCAGTTCGCCAGTGGGCTCACCATTGCGATAAGTGACCTTTCCGTTGACGATCGTCGCGGTGATGCCATCGACCTTTTGCAGCATCCGCTTGCCGCCAGCCGGAAGGTCATAGACGATTTCCGGAACTCGCAGTTGCAAGGCGTCGAAATCAATCACATTGAGATCGGCCTTCATTCCCGGCGCAATCAGCCCGCGGTCGGTCAAACCGACGGTCGCTGCCGTTTTCGAGGTCAACTCGGCGACTGCCAGCGGCAAATCGATGCGCTCATTTTCGGCGGCATCGCGTGCCCAGCGTTGCAGATAATAGGTCGGGAAGCTGGAATCGCAGATCAGGCCGTAATGCGCACCGCCATCGGCAAGCGCCATGACGGTATCCGGATGGCCAAGCATTTCACGTACGGCGGAAAGATTGCCCTCCGTGTAATTGGCCGCAGGCAGGTAGAACATCCGACGGCCTTCGTCCTGCAGCAGCCTGTCATAAGCAAATTCCTCGACGCTTTGCCCTGCTGCCTGCGCGCGCGCTTCCATGCTATTGGCGCGATTGGGTTCGTAGTTCGGACGACCATCTTCCCATTCATTCGTGGCGCGGAAGGCGTTGATCAGCGTAAGCGTCACGGGATTGCTGTCTTCGGGGGTTTCAGACAGCAACTGCGCGCGGAATTCCGGATCGCGCATTTTCGCAACCCGCTCCGCCAGCGGCAGTCCCGCGATGCTCTTATAGCTTGGGTGCGAGCTGAACGGATGCAGGCTGAGGTCAAGGCCGTAGAACATACCTACCGGCCGAGGCGCAACCTGACCGCGCATCTGCAGGCCGTCCTGCCGGGCCTTCTCCAGCCCGCGCAGCATTGACCGCCAGCCGGCGCCGGGTTGGCCGGGAACGTCGAGCAATGTGAACGAAACCGGGCGCTTGCCATGCTCGGCCAGTCCACGCAGCAGCGCAAACTCTTCCTCCGCATCGTTTGCGGGGGCAGGGATCATCTGGAAAACGCCTGCCTTGGCTTCGACCAGCCCGTCCATCAGCGCGCAAAGCTCGTCAAATTCGGAATAAAGGCTGGGGGCAAGCTCGCCGGCGCGTGTCCGGTGCATTATGTTGCGTGATGTGGTTACGCCAAAAGCACCTGCCTCGATCGCTTCCTTCACCAATGCCCGCATTTGCGCCAGATCGTCTGCTGTCGGAGGTTCATGCCTTGCGGCGCGTTCGCCCATCACGAAGATGCGCACCGCCGAATGTGGAACTTGGGTTGCCACATCAACATCCAATTCGCGTTGTTCCAGCGCGTTCAAATAATCGGGGAAGGTCTCCCAGTTCCAGGGCAGGCCATCGACCATCACGACTTCTGGAATATCCTCGACGCCTTCCATCAGCTTGACCAGCATGTCGCGCTGGTGCGGGCGACATGGCGCAAAGCCGACGCCGCAATTCCCCATAAGCACGGTGGTGACGCCATGATTCGATGATGGCGCCATGCGGTTTTCCCAAGTCGCCTGACCGTCAAAATGGGTGTGGATGTCGACAAAGCCGGGCGTGACCAGCTTGCCGCCTGCGTCAATCTCGTTTGCGGCATCACCATCGACTGTGCCGACTGCCACAATCTTTCCATCGCGGACGCCTACATCACCTGAAAAAGCTGGCTTGCCGCTGCCGTCCACTATCAGGCCGTTCCGAATGATAAGATCATAGTCCATGGCTTTTCCTCTCTCCGTATTTCTATATCTGTTGCAGGAATTCGCGGATCCGGCGGACATATGTCCGGCTCATTTCCTCCGCGGTTTCTGAATTTCCGGCCAGCACAGTCCGCCCAATCTCAGCCAATTCGTGCGCATGGCCTGATTTGAATGCGGCAAAACCGAATTGGGCGCGCATCACATGGACACGGACCTGTTCCATGATCCGGCTCAATTCCGGGTTGCCGGCAATGTGTGACAGCGCGGCAAATAAATGACGGCGCGCGCGCATATAGTCGGCCGGGTTGTCGGATTGTGCCGAGACGAGAAGTTCTTCGATTGCGCCCGACAGACGCGATGCATCGCAGCCGGCAGCGATGCGTCGGGCAGCGCTGCGTGACACCAACCCGAAGAGAAGCTCAGTCAGTTCAAGCGTCATCACCGCTTGTTCGCGCGTTACGTGAATGATGTGCGCGCCGCGGTTAGGCTCTAGCGCGACAACACCATAAGCGTTCAGATGGTGCAGTGCTTCGCGAATAATCTGCCTGCCAACACCGAAACGAAGGCACAAATCGGCTTCGACCATGCGTTGGCCCGGGGCAAATTCGCCTGCTTCGAGCGCTTCGATTACCGTGCGGGCAATTTCTGCCGCTGAAGGCTTGGTCGAATTTGGGTTTAGCGATGTGGATTGCATGGATGGAATGCTGGCGGGCGCATCGGGCATTGTCAACAGATTGTCGACAATCTTGCGCCGGACGCTGGTACGCAGCTAACAGTTGTAACATCGCGCCTCTCGCCCTAGAAGGCGCGCACAATGACAAAGCAAGAACTGACAAACCGGGGCACCGGGGTCGCAAAATGGTCTTTTCCCCCGGTTCATCCCGAAGGGCGCAAATTCGGTCTCATCGCTGCGACGGTGACGGCGATCTTTGCCTTCATGGCATGGGAAACGCTCGCCTGGCCGATGGCTGGCATCACCATCTGGACTCTGGCTTTCTTCCGTGATCCCGCCCGCGCAACGCCGATTGATGATCGTTTCATCGTTTCGCCCGCCGATGGTCTTGTGACGCTGATTGAAAAGGTGTTGCCGCCGCCGGAACTCGCCGGTCCGGCAGGGCTGGGCGATCAGCCGATGACGCGCGTCTCGATTTTCATGAGCGTGTTCGATGTGCACGTTAATCGCACGCCGATAAGGGGCACGATCAAGCGCGTTGCCTATATTGCGGGCAAATTCCTCAACGCCGATCTGGATAAGGCGAGCGAAGAGAATGAGCGCCAGCATTTTCTGATCGAACGCCCCGACGGTGTGCGCATTGGTTTCACGCAGATTGCAGGTCTTGTCGCCCGTCGCATCGTTGCCTTTGTGAAGGAAGGCGATGTCGTTGCCGCGGGACAGCGTGTGGGTCTGATCCGCTTTGGCAGTCGGGTTGACGTCTATCTGCCCCACGGAACCGCGCCGCGAATCATCAAAGGCCAACGCTGCATCGCCGGTGAAACGATCCTCGCCGAAATCGGCGTTGATCAGGATCTACGCGCAATCGCCCATTGACAGGCGAAAGTCGGCAGACGACATCAGCATCATGACCGATAGCAATCCTCGCCCGGGAATATCGTTGCGCGCCCTCGCGCCAAATGCGGTGACAGCCATGGCATTGTGCACGGGCCTGTCGGGCGTCTGGTTTGCCATGCAAGGTATCTGGGATGCTGCCCTGCTGTCCGTGGTTGTCGCTGGCGTATTGGATGCAATGGATGGCCGCATTGCCCGCATGCTGAAGGGCGAAAGCCGCTTCGGTGCGGAACTGGACTCACTATCCGACGTCATAGCCTTTGGGGCGACTCCCTCGTTGATCATCTATAGCTGGGCGTTGCAGCATATGCCGCGTTTCGGCTGGACGATTTGCCTGTTCTTTGTGCTGTGTGCAGCGCTTCGGCTGGCGCGGTTCAACGCGCGGATCGACGCCGATGATCAGCCGCACAAATCCGCCGGATTCAATACCGGTGTGCCTTCGCCTGCTGGCGCAGGGTTGGCTCTGCTACCACTTACAATCTGGCTCGAAACTGGTGCCGAATGGGCGCGTGACTATCGGCTCATTGGGCCGTGGATGCTGCTCTGCGCGGCCTTGATGATTTCAAATGTAGCAACCTTCAGCTGGTCGTCGATTCGTATCCGCCGTTCCTTCCGCTTTCTGGCGCTGGCAGGTGTGGGGCTGTTTGCCGCGGCTTTGATTTCAGCGCCCTGGGTTGCGTTGATTGCGGCAAGTCTGGTCTATGCAGGGCTGATCCCACTGAGCGTAGTCAGTTACGCCAAAGTGAAGCGAACGCGCGGGGCTGCAGCGCAAAGCGCTTGACGCGCCGCGGCTACGGCCTATGTTCCATATTCGTTCCTTTTGTTGGAGCTTGATTTGGAACCGTTGATTGTCATTTTCGTAGTCGTCGCTGCTCTGCTCGCAGGGCTTGGCCTTGGCTGGCTCATGGGCGGTAAAGCGGCGCGTGCAGGTACGGAAACGACCTTGCAATTGCGGGCCATGCTCGACGAAGTAGTGGTTGAACGCGATGCGGCCAAGGATCGGCTGGCAAGGCTCGAAACCTCGCTCGAGGAACGCGAACGCGGGTTTGACGAGCAGTTGAAGGCGCTGTCTGAAGCCAAAGATTTGCTCTCTTCCCAATTCGGCGAAATCGGGCAGAAGCTGCTCGGCGAAGCGCAGCAGGCCTTTTTGCAACGCGCCGACGAGCGTTTCCATCAGGCGGGCGAGAAGAATGAAGAGCGTTTGAAGCAATTGCTCGCGCCGGTCGGGGAGCGATTGAAGGCCTATGAGGAGCAGGTCGGCAAGATCGAGAAGGAGCGTACCGAGGCCTATGGCGCTCTTACCGGCCTGATCGATCAGATGCGGGCAGGGCAGGAGCGGGTACAGAGCGAGGCTGCGCGCTTGGTCAATTCGCTGCGCAACGCCCCCAAGGCGCGCGGGCGCTGGGGTGAGCAGCAGCTTAAAAATGTCCTCGAAAGCTGTGGCCTTTCAGAGCATGTCGATTTTGTAACCGAGGCGAGTGTGACATTTGAGGATGGGCGTTTGCGACCAGATGCCATCATAAGCATCCCCGGCGGACGTAGTCTGGTTATCGACGCCAAGGTTTCGTTGAACGACTATCAGGATGGCTTCAACGCCGATGACGATGACGCGCGGCAAATCGCGATGTCGCGGCATACCGCCTCAATGAAGAATCATATCGAAGGGCTGGCGCGCAAAGCCTATTGGGACCAGTTCGACGACGCGCCCGATTATGTGATCATGTTCGTGCCCGGCGAGCATTTCCTCGCCGCTGCACTCGAACATGATCCGACACTGTGGGATCATGCCTTTGAAAAGCGGGTATTGCTGGCGACGCCCACCAATCTGGTGGCGATTGCGCGCACTGTCGCAAGTGTATGGCGACAGGAAGGGCTGGCGCGCGAGGCCAAGCAGATTGGTGCGCTGGGCAAGGAAATGTATGACAGGATTGCCGTTGCTGCAGGGCATTTGAAATCGGTTGGTTCCGGCCTGTCTTCAGCCGTCAACAACTATAATAAATTTGTCGGCAGTTTTGAACGCAATGTGATGAGCACAGGCCGCAAATTTGCCGAGCTCAATATCGAAACCGGAAAGCGCGACCTTGAGGATGTGCCGGAAATCGAGGCATTGCCTCGCTATGGTAGCGAGGCCGAGCAGGGATCGATCGCGTCGAACGAAAAGTGAGGCGGTTCAGCCGCGCCTAAACTGGTTCAGCACCTCATAGGCCATCACCGCAGTCGCCACCGCAGCATTCAAGCTATCCGCCTTGCCCAGCATTGGCATCTTGACGAGCAGGTCGCACTCGGCTTCGTAACTCTCCGGCAGACCCTGCGCTTCATTGCCGGTCAGGATGAAGCAAGGCGCAGCGTAGCGGCCTTCCTGATAGTCGATATCGGTCTGCAAGCTGGTGCCCACCAATTGCCCGGTACCGCTGCGCAACCAGGGCAGGAATTCCTCCCAGCGGCACTGCACCAGCTTCTGGGTAAAAATCGCCCCCATGCTTGCGCGCACGGCTTCGACGGAGAAGGGATCTGTGCAGTCGTCGAGCAGGATCAGTCCGCCAGCCCCAACCGCATCACCCGTCCGCAGCATCGTGCCCAAATTGCCCGGATCACGCATCGCCTGCGCCACCAGCCAGATCTGCGCGTTGTTCCGGTCGAGCGATTCGAGCGGCGTCGCGGTTTCCCGAAACACGCCGATGACGGTCTGTGGGTTATCCTTACCCGACAGCTTGGAAAGAATATCGGCGCTCGTTTCAATCACATCGCCGCCTGCCGCCAGTACTTCGCCCTCAAGCGCGATTTCAAGGCTATGGGCATCGCGATCAGTGCAGCGGAACAGCATTTCGGGCAGGAATCCCGCCTCGCGTGCTTCTGTCAAAATGCGAAGCCCTTCCGCCAGGAACAGCCCTTCGCGTTTGCGATGTTTCTTTTCGCGCAGTGATCTTACCCGCTTGATCAGCGGATTGGAAAATCCGGTAATTTCCCGGCGCATCGGATCAATCTTCGCCGAAGCCGTCGGTGACCAGGCCGGCGAGTTTTTCCAGTGCCATATCCGATCCGTCACCCTCTACGTGCAAGGTGATTTCGCTGCCCTTTGCGGCACCCAGCATCATCAGGCCCATGATCGAGGTTCCGGTCACTAACTGCCCGTCCTTTTCAACTTGAACCTTGAGTCCTTCTGGTAAGCGACTGACAAAAGTAACAAATTTAGCGCTCGCACGCGCATGAAGGCCTTTTTGGTTGACGATGGTGAGTGTGCGGCTGACCCGGCTCACCTGGATGCCTCCAGCAACTCGGAGGCCACGCTGATATATTTTCGCCCTGCATCGCGCGCTGCCAGTACCGCATCCGAAACGCTCATATTCTTGCGCGCACTTTCAAGGCGGATCAGCATGGGCAGGTTGACGCCCGCGATGACCTCGACCTTGCCGACTTCGAGCAAGGAGATAGCGAGGTTGGAAGGTGTGCCGCCAAACAGGTCGGACAGGATGATGACCCCGTCGCCACTGTCGACCTCATTGATCGCCTGCGATATCTCCCTGCGACGCGATTCCATATCGTCGCGCGGGCCGATGCAGATGGTGGCTATTTGTTTCTGCGGGCCAACGACATGCTCCATCGCGACGACAAATTCGCTCGCCAATGTCCCGTGGGTCACCAAAACCAGTCCGATCATGCGAATCCCGCTACCATATCCCTGATTGAAACCCCAATTGTCTTTCAGTCATTATACATGGGGCGCGCCTGATTACCTTGCCATTCGAGCGCGTCAACTGGCCTTGAATGCAGATTGCGATGTTTTACGCTGGGCGAATAGCCATCCTCGCGCAGCAACCGGGCGAATTTTTCGGTTACGAATACCGATCGATGGCGCCCACCGGTGCAACCAAAGGCGATGGTGACATATGCTTTGCCCTGTGCGTCATAGAGCGGCAGCAGGTAACGGAGCAGATCCGCGATACGATCAAACGCGCCCTGGAAAGCCGCGTCGGAAGCCACATAGTCGCCAACGGCTTGGTCAAGCCCCGTCATCGGACGCAATTCGGAATCCCAATGCGGATTCTTTAAGAATCGTAGATCGAAAATCAGGTCGGCATTTGGCGGCACACCGCGGGAAAACCCGAAGCTGACCAGCGACACCGTCATCTTGCCGTCGGGCAGCCGGAAACGGTTACGGATTTCGGCCTGTAGATCGCTTGCGGTCATTCGGCTAGTATCGATAACGAGGTCTGACCAATCGCGCAGTGGCTCCATCAAAGCCCGTTCCTGGGCAATTCCATCAATCGCCGGCCTATCCTGCGCCAATGGATGCCGCCGCCGCGTTTCGGCATAACGCCGTTCGATTTCGGCACCCGCGCAATCGAGGAACAGCGTCATGATTTCTATGTCGGTACGTTGCTGGAGCAGCTTGATTTCCGCAATAAGCTTGGCGGGTTCGAACCCGCGCGTGCGACTGTCGAATCCTATGGCTAGCGGCATTCCAGCTTCAATCTGGGCTTCGGCAGGTGGAAGGTCGAGCAGCGATTTGGCTAAACGAATCGGAAAATTGTCGACCGCCTCCCAGCCCAGATCCTCCAGCGTGTTCAAAACGGTGGATTTGCCGGCGCCCGAAAGACCGGTGACCAGCATGATCTTGTTCGTGCCGCTTCTGTTCATGCTGTCCCCCGATTGTAACCTGATGTTTCCAATCGCATCGGACGCTGCCCCGCGTCAACCAAGCGGCGAAGGAGCAGTTCGACTTTGAGCGGTGCCGATGTCTCGAAAGGTGCTAAAGCGGAGGAAGGAACGGACCAACCCGCCAATTCGATCCGATCATTGTCAAATGGAAGGCGTTCGGGGAGGCTATCGAGTCTTAGTGCCATGGCGAGCGGCGCACTCGGTATATGATCACATTCGCAAATTCCCACGCCACGCACTTCGATTTTTCCCGAAATGCCTGACTTGGCGTGAACTTCAGGGCCATCAGCGCCTTCCACAATGTCGCAATAGTCGTCTGAAACCAAAACCGCGCCGCGATCAATCAGGCGAATTGCCAGATCCGATTTTCCACTTCCCGAAGCACCCATCAGCAGAATAGCCTGACCATTGATCGCGACCGCAGTCGCGTGGATCAAGGTTGCTGAGTTCCTCATTGCGCCGGTTCGACCGGCTGCGGCACGGGCAGACTGATACGGAAACAAGCGCCCTGCAAGCCATCGTCACGATCATCGACGCTGATGCTGCCATGATGGCCTTCGATAATCGTTCTCGCAATGGCAAGACCGAGGCCGCTATGCTTGCCAAAGCCCTCGCTTTCAGGACGGGCGCTATGGAAACGGCGGAACACGGTTTCGCGTTCATTTGGTGGAATACCGGGGCCCTGGTCGCTGATGCGAACAATAACTTCGTCATCGCTTCGCGTTGCCGAAATTTCGACTACACCGTCGGGCGGCGAGAAAGAGACAGCATTATCGAGCAGATTTGTAAGCACTCGTTCGATCCGGATATCCTCACCCATGATTACGGTTATGCCCTTGCGCGGGCGAGCAAAAGCTATGCGGACGGTGCCGTCGGCGCCACGGCTTTCGCGTGTTTCCAGCAATTGCTCGATCATGTCGCTCATGTCGATTGGCTCGAAATTGGCTTTGGCAAGTTGTGCGTCGATCCGGCTGGCATCGGAAATGTCGCTGATCAACCGGTCCATCCGTTGTACATCAGCATGCGCAACCGCCATCAATTGCGCGCGAAGCTCCGGCTTTTCGACATTGTCGATGCCATCGAGCGCAGAACGCAGGGAGGCGAGGGGGTTTTTGATTTCATGAGCTACGTCTGCCGCAAAGGCCTCGGTCGCATCGATGCGCTGACGCAATGCGCTGCTCATATCCGACAAAGCCCGGGCAAGCATGCCGATTTCATCCCGTCGTGAGGGCATGCGGGGTATGGTTACATCGGGTGATCGGCCGAGCCTAACGCGGACAGCGGCACGGGCGAGATATTGCAGGGGCCTTACGATGGTTCGGGCAAGAAACAGCGAGAGCAAGATTGAAATAGCCAATACTGCCAACATGAATATGCCGATGCTGAACCTTTCGGCCCGCACAAGTGCGCGAACATCACGCGGGTTGCCGGTTGTCAGTATCCGTGTTTGACCATCTGGCAACAGCGTAGCTGCGGTCACGACATGAGTCAGATCAGGAGCGAAGCGAACAAGCGATGTGCTCTGGTTGACTTTAATCCCAGCCAATTCGGGCCAAGCTGAACCGACGTCGTTAGAGGGCTCGCGATACTGTTCAAGATTTGGTGCTAGGACGATAAAATCGAATCCCCGGTCCATCCAACGGGCAGCCGTCTTGCGCCAGGGCTCTTTTGCCGGATCGATAAGCTGAAAGGTCGGCCCAGTCCTAGAATTGCTATCATAAGTTTTGGCGCCATCTGCCCCATAAAGCCGCACGCGCAGTTTTTCGGTCCTGGCGAAATTGGCGAGCGTTGCGGCATCTGCTTCGTCAGACATTGCTGCCAGACTTGTTGCCAACAATTTGACTTGCGTTTCTGCCGCCGCTTGCCGTTCTGCAACCAGCCGGGTCCGATAGCTGTCGAGGAAGAAAAGCCCGCTTGCCATCAAAGCGAGTGCAAAAAGGTTTACCGCCAATATGCGCGATGTGAGCGACAATTTGCGGCTCCAGCGCAGCTGGAAACGATCTGTATCAGGCGTCTGCAAAACGGTATCCAGCGCCATAAAGAGTATCGATGGCGGAAAATTCGGGGTCAATTTCCCGGAACTTGCGACGGAGCCGCTTTATATGGCTATCGATCGTACGATCATCCACATAGATATCGTCTTGATAGGCGATATCCATTAACTGACTGCGTGTGCGCACTACGCCTGGTCTGGTAGCCAGTGCCTCCAATATCATGAATTCGGTGACGGTCAGGGTAACTGGTTTGCCTTTCCACTTAACGTGGTGGCGTGCGGGATCCATTTCCAGGTCGCCGCGCAGCAGCGGCTCGGGTTCGTCTCGGTTTTCCTCTTCAATGGGACGGCTTCGAACAGCAGTCCGACGCAGTATCGCTTTAACTCTGGCGACCAACAAACGCTGCGAGAAAGGCTTGGTGATATAATCGTCCGCTCCCATTGCCAAACCGAGCGCTTCATCCAGTTCTTCGTCCTTCGAAGTGAGGAAAATGACCGGCATATCGGTTTTTTCACGCAGGCGACGCAGCAATTCGAGCCCGTCCATTCGAGGCATCTTGATGTCAAAAATGCCAAGGTCGGCTGGGTTTTCGATCAGGGCTTTCAGCGCGGCCTCGCCATCGGGGTAGAGGCGCGTGACATAGCCTTCCGCCTGCATGGCGATTGAGACTGAGGTCAGTATGTTGCGGTCGTCGTCGACAAGGGCAATAGTTGCGGACATCGTCGCGCTTATAAGAAGGCAAAACTGAACCTTCAATGCCAAGCGGAAAAGCCAATGTTGCAGGGTGTGACAAATTTCTTTGGGTAAATTTGCGCCGCCGATGGTTTGACGAAAAGTCAGTGGTAGGTTAGGGGCCGCTGCATTCCCCGTGCATACCTATGCACAGACCTCGCATAAAGGAAGCCATCGTGTCCGTATCGCCGAACTTCTCGCTTGAAAAACAAGGCATTGTAACTCCTGCCAAGATTTTCTGGAATCTCGGAACGGCGCATCTGGTCGAATCGGCACTGGCCAATGGCGAGGGGCAGTTGGCGAAAGACGGCCCATTGGTCGTGCAAACGGGCAAACACACCGGCCGCTCTGCATCGGACAAATTCATTGTCCGTGATGCCACAACCGAAAACAGCATCCATTGGGGTAAGACCAATGTCGCAATGGACCCTGCGCATTTCGCCGCGCTGAAGGAAGATTTTATTGCAGCGCTGGCTGCCAAGGAAAAGTTGTACGTCGCCGACCTGTTCGGCGGCTCGCAGCCTGAATATCGCGTCAATGTGCGTGTGATCAACGAACTGGCTTGGCACAATCTGTTCATCCGCACGCTTCTCGTGCGTCCCGATGCGGACGAACTGGCCGATCTGGTACCCGAATATACGATCATTGACTTGCCCAGCTTCCGCGCCGACCCGGTCCGCCATGGTTGCCGCAGCGAGACCGTGATTGCGGTCAACTTCACCGAAAAACTGATCCTGATCGGCGGCACGGCCTATGCAGGTGAAATGAAGAAGTCGGTATTCGGCATCCTCAATTATCTGCTGCCCGAGCAAGGCGTGATGCCGATGCACTGCTCGGCCAATATCGGGCCCAACGGCGATACCGCTGTCTTTTTCGGTCTTTCGGGTACCGGCAAGACCACACTTTCGGCCGATGCCAGCCGCACGCTGATCGGTGACGATGAACATGGCTGGTCAGATACCGCAGTCTTCAATTTTGAAGGCGGCTGCTATGCAAAGATGATCAACCTCTCGCCCGAAGCAGAGCCTGAAATTTTCGCCACGACGAAGCGCTTTGGCACCGTGCTCGAAAATGTTGTCATGAACACTGAAACCCGCGAGATCGATTTCAACGATAACAGCCTCGCGGAAAACAGCCGCGGTTCCTATCCGATCGATTTCATCCCCAATGCGTCGAAAGACAATTTGGGGCCGGTTCCGAAGAATATCATCATGCTGACGGCTGATGCCTATGGCGTGCTGCCCCCGATCGCGCGTTTGACGCCTGATCAGGCGATGTACCACTTCCTCTCCGGCTACACTGCACGCGTTGCGGGCACCGAAATCGGCGTGACTGAGCCAACCGCAACCTTCTCGACCTGCTTTGGCGCTCCTTTCATGCCGCGTCACCCCAGCGTCTATGGCAATTTGCTGAAAGAGCGCATCGCCAAGGGCGGTGTTACCTGCTGGCTGGTCAACACCGGATGGACGGGTGGCAAGGCCACTGATCGGGGCATCAAGCGCATGCCGATCAAGGCTACGCGCGCTTTGCTTAACGCGGCGCTCGATGGCAGCTTGAACGATGCCGAGTTCCGCAAGGATCCGAATTTCGGCTTCGAATTCCCGATCGCGGTGCCTGGCGTCGACAGCAAAATCCTTGATCCGCGCGAAGCATGGTCAGACAAGGCGGCTTATGACGCTACAGCTCAGAAATTGGTACAGGCTTTCATCGACAATTTTGAACAGTTTGAACAACATGTCGATGCTGGCGTAAGGGAGGCGGCGCCAAAGGCCGCATAAGCCGTTCGGTCTTTCCGGGCGCACAAAGAAAGTCCGGAAATGGCCGATTTCGAAGTTCGCACATTTGATGATGAAGCGGCCATTCGCCGGGTAGGTGAGGGGCTGCTCGCGTGCAATTTACCGCGCGCGGAATGGACGCACGAGGCGCATCTTGCCGCCTGCCTGTGGCTGCTGCGCGAACGCAGCGATATCAGGCTCGAGCAGCAACTACCTGATATCATCCGCAGCTATAATGAAAGCGTAGGCGGGGTGAATGACGATGCCCAAGGCTATCATGAAACGCTGACGCAATTCTACATTTCGACGGTCAAAGCGCACAACGCCGAACAGGCCGAGCTTGACCTGCTGGATTCGGTCAATCTGCTGTTGCGGAGCATGAGGGGTAAGCGCGACTGGCCGTTGCGCTTTTACAGCAAGGACGTGCTGTTTTCGATCCGCGCACGACGAGAGCTGGTACCGCCCGATTTACTCGATACCCCGCACATATGAAAAAGGCGCCGCAGCGGGCGCCCTTTTCATTCTACAGTGAACAATAGCTCAGTCGAGCATGTCGGCAGGCACTTTGCCGCCATTGGCTGCGAGTTCGCGCAACACGGCTTTGTGCAGCCAGATGTTCATTTCGGCGCTGCCTTCGAGTTCGCAGGTATAGCCCAGTTCCATCGCCAGATCCTTGCGCTCCTGCAGCGAGCTTTCCATGCCGAGCATCTTCATCAGGTCGACAATCGAGCTGCGCCAGTTGAGGTTGCGGCCGTCATTGGCGTCAATTTCTTCGAGATGGGCAATGACATCGACTTCGCTGATTGCGACAGGGGCGGCTTCGACCGGCGCAGCAACAACGGGCGCTTCAGGCGCAGGTGTAGCGGCGACTGCCTTCTTGCCGAAAATGGCGTCCTTGATCTTGCCGAAAATGCTCATCGTTAAATCCTTCCTTCAAAGTCGGTTCTGGATTGCACCACGATATGTCGATTCTGCGAAAATAGGGAGCATAAACCGAAACTAAATTGTAAAATGGCGACCGAGTGCAGGATTTCGCTACCGCTTTTCGATTTCTGCTGCGACATTGCACTCAGGTTACAGTTCAGGAGAGTGCGACATGGACATGATGGAAATTCTGAAACAGTCGGGCGCGATAGGTTCGATTGCACAGCAATTAGGCGTTAATGAACAGATCGCCCAGACCGGGGCAGAGGCCTTGCTGCCTGCTATCCTTGGCGGATTCAAGAAGACAGCTCAGGCGCAGCCCAGCGGGCTTGAAGGGCTTGGCGGCATACTCGGCCAGCTCGGCGGGGGCGGATTACTCGACAGTGTGCTTTCGCCCGAGCCGACACCGATCGAAAAGGGTAATGACGTACTTGGGCAGATATTTGGTTCCAAAGATGTCAGCCGATCGGTTGCCGGACATGCATCGCAGCAGACCGGCATTGATTCGACTTTACTGAAACAAATGCTGCCGATGCTTGCAATGATTGTTGCTGGTTACATGGCCAAGCAGGCTGGTGGCGAGCAAGGCGGCGGACTCGGTGGACTGATCGGCAGCGTATTGGGCGGCGGTCAGTCGTCCGGAGGCGGTGGCCTTGGCGGGATGCTCGGCAATGTCCTTGGCGGAGCTCTGGGCGGCGGTCAGCAAGCGGCGCCTGCGGGCGGCCTTGGCGGGCTCGGCTCGCTGCTCGATCTGGACGGCGACGGCAACCCGCTTGATGACATTATCGGCATGGCCGGGAAAATGGCACGCTAAGTCAGACTACCGGTTCCACTTTCAGCACGGCGCCTTCTGCACCGGTGACGCGCACCTTCGCGCCCGCCGGTGCATCCGCGCCCCGTGCATTCCACTCACTGTCGCCGACTTTCACCCGGCCACGACCGTCAGCAATCGCCTCGATCACTGTCACTACTTCGCCGGTCAGTCTGGCACCGCGATCGTTGAGGGCGGGGTCTTCGGACTGGATGGGATTGTCTTTCAGGAAGCGCTTTCCGGCATAGACGGTCAGCACCGAAATTACCGCGAACAGCGCGACCTGCAGAGGTATCGAAATCGGCAGCACCCAGGCGATCAGGCCGACGATGATCGCGGCGACGCCGAGCCACATCAGGAAAAATCCGGGCGCGAGCATCTCTACCACGCCAAGCGCGACGCCCACCGACAGCCAGAACCAGTGCGGTTCCAATGATGCGAGCCATTCTGTCATCTCACTTGCCCTTTTCACTTGCCAGCGCGTCCTTGGCGAGTTCGCCAATGCCGCCCAGCGTGCCGATCAACTGTGTAGCCTCAACCGGGAACAATATGGTTTTTGCATTGGGTGAGGTGGCAAACTGGCTGATCGCGTCGGTATATTTTTGCGCGATGAAGTAGTTGAGAGCTTGTGTGCCCGATGAGGCAATCGCGTCTGATACCATTGTGGTCGCCTTTGCCTCAGCCTCTGCCTCACGCTCGCGCGCTTCGGCATCGCGGAAGGCGGCTTCGCGGCGTCCTTCAGCTTGCAGGATCGCGCCCTGCTTTTCGCCTTCGGCGCGCAGGATTTCCGCAGCACGCAGGCCTTCGGCCTCCAATATTTGTGCGCGCTTCTCACGCTCTGCCTTCATCTGGCGGGCCATGGCGTTGGAAATGTCGGCTGGCGGGCGGATGTCCTTTACTTCTACGCGGGTGATCTTCACGCCCCACGGGCTGGTCGCATGATCGACCACGCCGAGCAGGCGGCCGTTGATATCGTCGCGTTTGGAGAGTGTCTCGTCGAGGTCCATCGAGCCCATCACCGTGCGCAGGTTGGTAGTGGTGATCTGCATGATCGCGACATAAAGGTCGGAAACTTCATAGGCGGCCTTGGCGGCATCGAGCACCTGGAAGAAGACGACGGCGTCGACGCCGACCATCGCATTATCCTTGGTGATGATTTCCTGCCCCGGAATATCGAGCACCTGTTCCATCATGTTTATCTTGCGCCCGACGCGATCGACGAACGGTACGATGAAGTTGAACCCAGGATGCGCGGCATGGGTAAAGCGGCCGAAGCGTTCGACCGTATAGACATGGCCCTGCCGCACGACGGTGATCCCCATCATCAGGAATATCACTGCCAGCACCAGCAAAACGATTACAAAGGTTTCCATGTCCTACCTCCTGTTTGACTGTGGGCAATCTCCCAAATATGCGATGACTTGCCAAGTGAAATCGGATGGGAGTGCTGCACTATGACATTGGTCGAAAAGCTGAAATTGGTGCGCACCGCGCTTTATGTGCCTGCGATCAATGCCCGCGCGCTGGAAAAGGCGAGGGGGCTGGATGTCGATATGCTGATTATCGATCTGGAGGATTCGGTGCCCGCCGAAAACAAGGCCGAAGCGCGTGCCGCAGCCGTGGAGGAAGTTGCGAAGGGCTTTCCGGGCAAGCTGGTGGCGATCCGGCTCAACGGGTTGGACAGTGTCGAACTGGCTGCGGACATATCGGCGGCGGAAATGTCGCTGGCGGACTGTTTCGTGCTGCCTAAGGTGGAGGCGGCAGCAGCACTTGATCCAGTGGTGGCGCGCTTGCCCAATCCGGTGCTTGCGATGATTGAGGGGCCGTTGGGTCTGTACAATGCACGCGAGATTGCGGCGCATAAGGCGGTTGCGGGCTTGATCGCTGGCGTCAACGATATCTGCGCCGATACGGGCATCCGCCCCGGCCCGAACCGCGAAGGGCTGGAACTGGCACTGCAGATGATTGTCCTCGCGGGCGCGGCAGCGGGGAAGCCAGCCTTTGACGGGGTCAACAACAAGCTCGACGATATGAGCGGACTCGAGGTCGAATGCGCGCAGGGGCGCTGTTATGGCTTTACCGGAAAGACACTGATCCATCCCAATCAGGTGGCGATAGCAAATGCCGCCTTCGGGCCAAGTGCGGCGGAAATTGCTGAAGCGGAGGAACTGATTGCGGCCTCCACCGGCGGCGCGCAGCGACACAAGGGCAAGATGATCGAGTCCATGCATGTCGAAGAAGCGCGCCGGACGATAGAACGTGCTCGACACGCGACAGGCAGTTAGCTTATCTGCGCATATGCGCGCACGTCTGACCCTCTCAATTTTTCTGGCCTTCGGATATATTGGATCGGCTGTTGCCAAGCCGGTCACAGAGGCTGAATTGCGCAAGCATGTAGAAATATTGGCTTCGGATGAATTCGAAGGCCGAGGTCCGGGAACCGAGGGTGAGCGCAAGACCCTCGCCTATCTGGAAAACCAATGGACAAAGGCAGGGCTCAAACCCGCCGCACGCGACGGCAGCTGGTATCAGCCGGTTGATCTTGTCCGGCGCGGGCCCAAGCAAGCCACTGTCCAGTTTTTCGCAAAGGGTGAAAAGCTGCGAATCGTCAGCGATGACATCCTTGTGGTTGGCAAGGAAGCGGAATATCGGGCGGACAGGCTGCCAGTCCTGTTCGTCGGCCATGGCGTCAATGCGCAGGGCAAAGTGGTTGCTGATGTAAAAGGCAAGCTGGCGTTCCTTCTGGCCGATGATGCCGAATTCCTGCCATCGGAAATGAAAGCTTCGCGCAACCGCCGTTTGGCATTGGTTGATGCCGGTGCTGCGGGTGTTGTTTCCATATCTGGCGAGCAGTTTGATTTTCCCCTTTATCGCAGGGCGATTTTGTCGCGCCCGATCAGCTGGGCCGCTCGTGACAAGCGCGCCGACGTCGAAGGCGTGGTCAGTCCACAATATATGGTCGCTTTGGTGACGGCCGCGGGCGGCGACTGGGACAAGCTTCGCACAGCCGCGCGGTCGACGGACTATGCTGGTCAATCGCTCGGGCTGACGGTAGACCTAAATGTGCTGAGCGATGTGGAGCCCATTCGCAGCAACAACATCATAGGCAAGTTCGCAGGTCGCAAGCCAGATAGCGGCGCGGTTGTGTTCATGGGGCATTGGGACCATTTTGGTGTGTGCAGGCCAGAAGGCGACGAAGACCGCATCTGCAACGGAGCGGTGGACAATGCGAGTGGCATAGCGGTGTTGACCGAAGTGGCCAAGCGTCTGGGTAAAGCGAAATTTGATCGGGACATCTATTTTATCGGGACGACAGCCGAGGAATATGGACTGATCGGAGCCCGTGCTTTTGCAGCCGATCCGGCCGTTGCCTTGGACCAGATCAAGGTTGTTTTGAACGTTGATACCGTCGCCATTGCGCCAAAAGGAGCCAAGGTGGCGATTATCGGACGCGGTAAAACCGATCTGGACGACGACATCGAAGCCGTAGCGCGCAAATTAAAACGCAAAATCGAACTCTCCACCGATGCGAATGCCTTCTTGCAGCGGCAGGACGGCTGGGCGCTGACCGAGAAAAATGTACCGGCGCTGATGGTGGGCGGCTCCTTTGCCGATCTGGGCAAGCTGGAAGCTTTTTTGAAGACCGACTATCATGGCCCCAATGATGAGGTCGTCGACACGCTCCAACTGGGTGGCGCTGCTGAAGATGCCGACCTGCATGTCGAGCTTGGCCGCTATTTTGCCGATACCCGCAAGTATAAGCCGAAAAAGGCCGAGAAGGGGACTGGCGAATAACCGGTCGACTGTTTACATGGGCCGCCACGACTCGACACCCAGACAAAGCAAAGTGGCACCATGAAATCCGATAAAATCCGCCTCGGCCTGACCTTCGACGATGTGCTGTTGCAGCCTTGCGCATCGGACATATTGCCCAGCCAAGCCGATACCCGCACCCGGATTACGCCCAGCATCACACTCAACATTCCGATCATGTCGTCGGCGATGGATACTGTCACCGAAGCGCGCATGGCGATTGTGATGGCGCAATTGGGCGGTATCGGCGTTCTGCACCGCAACCTGTCGATCGAGGAGCAGGCTGCGGCAGTCCGTCAGGTGAAGCGTTATGAATCGGGCATGGTGGTCAATCCGATCACGATAGCGCCCGATGCGACGCTGGCCGATGCACAACTGCTGATGGCGGAAAACCGCATTTCGGGAATCCCCGTGGTGGAAGCGAGCGGCAAGCTGGTAGGCATATTGACCAACCGAGATGTTCGCTTCGCCGAAAACCCGATGCAGCCGGTGTCCGAGTTGATGACCCGTGATAATCTGGCGACAGTGCAGGCGGGTGTTTCGCAGGAAGAGGCGCGACGCTTGTTGCACCAGCGCCGCATCGAAAAACTGCTGGTCGTCGACAATGCTTTCCATTGCGTCGGGCTGATCACCGTCAAGGATATCGAAAAGGCGGTAACCTATCCCGATGCGACCAAAGATGCGACGGGGCGCTTGCGCGTTGCGGCGGCCACCACGGTTGGCGACAAGGGCATCGAGCGTACCCGTGCGCTGGTTGACGCCGAGTGCGATGTGATCATCGTCGATACAGCGCATGGCCATAGCAAGATGGTCTCGGCTGCGGTTGCCGAAATCAAGAAAATGTCGAGCAAGGTGCAGGTAATCGCTGGCAATGTTGCGACGGCGGAGGCCACGCGTGCGTTGATCGATGCGGGTGCGGATGGCGTGAAGGTTGGCATTGGTCCGGGTTCGATCTGCACCACGCGCGTTGTTGCGGGCGTAGGCGTTCCGCAATTGACCGCCGTTATGGATTCGGCAGAGGAAGCCGCCAAGTCGGGCATACCCGTCATCGCCGATGGCGGACTGCGCACTTCGGGCGATCTGGCAAAGGCTTTGGCGGCCGGTGCATCGAGCGTGATGGTCGGTTCGTTACTCGCCGGTACCGAAGAGGCCCCCGGCGAAACTTTCCTCTATCAAGGACGTGCCTATAAGAGCTATCGCGGCATGGGATCGGTCGGCGCAATGGCGCGCGGATCGGCTGACCGCTATTTCCAGCAGGACATTAAGGATCAACTGAAGCTGGTGCCCGAGGGCATTGAGGGCCAAGTTCCTTATAAGGGGCCGGCCTCGGACGTCATCCACCAGCTCGTGGGAGGGATCAAGGCGGCGATGGGCTATACCGGCGCGGCGACGATTGCCGACCTGCAAGAACAGGCGCGCTTTGTGCAGATTACAAACGCTGGTCTGCGCGAAAGCCATGTCCATGATGTGACGATCACAAGGGAAGCCCCCAACTATCCGACGCGATAGGACTATTTGGTGGAAGAATTCATCCCCTATCTGCTGGTTGTGATTGGCTGGCATCCGGATCATCCGGGGGAGTATACCTTCCACCGGGCTCCGACTGCTTATGCAACGCTGTCGGCATGTGGGGCGGACGGCAGCGAATATGTCGCGCAGCGGGATATCTATCGCACTGAATTTGGCGGAATGCGCTTTGCCTATAAGTGCATCCGCTCTGCATCCGGCGATGAAAGCGATGCTGCCTGGCAAGCGTTGCAAGAGAAGAATGCGGAACGCAAATGACACCTGCAGCGCGGGTACAGGCCGCGATAGAGCTGCTCGATGCTATCATCGCGGCAACGCGGGATAAGGGCGCTTCTGCGGACCGGATAGCGGCCGCCTTTTTTGCTGCCCGTCGCTATGCGGGCTCAAAGGATCGCCGTGCGGTGCGTGATCTGACGTGGCGGGCCATTCGCGCTTTTGGCGAACGGCCAGACAATGGCCGTTCGGCTATGATTGCACTGGCAGATCAGGACAGCGAGCTGACCGCTTTGTTCGATGGCCTTGCCTATGGACCAGCCCCGATTGCCGCTGATGAACCACGCGCATCGGGCGGCGTTCTACCCGAATGGGTGAAACCTTTGTTCTCGACTTTGGTGACCGAAGGTGAATATCCCGCTTTGCTCGAACGGGCACTGCTCGACATTCGCGTGAACCGG
The DNA here is from genome assembly GCF_035329025.1 of Sphingorhabdus sp. GTDB lineage: Bacteria > Pseudomonadota > Alphaproteobacteria > Sphingomonadales > Sphingomonadaceae > Sphingorhabdus_B. Next base: position 21,139 of record NZ_DAOLHN010000033.1, read on the forward strand.
TTGATTGCGGATCGCGGTGCTGTCGCAGAAAAGCTGCCCGAGGCTGCAGCCTTGCCTGAAAGTCTGGATGGGCTGCGGCTTTCGACAGGCTATGCGATCGAGAGCAGCGAGCTTTACACTTCGGGCGCGATTGAAGTGCAGGACCTTGGCAGTCAGCTGATTGCGGAAGCGTGCAAGGCGCAACCCGGAATGACCGTGCTTGATTTGTGCGCTGGGGCTGGAGGCAAAACCCTTGCGCTCGCATCGCATATGGCGGGGCAGGGACGGCTTGTCGCTGCCGACACCAACCGCGACCGGCTGCAACAATTGCTGCCCCGCGCAGCTCGCGCCAAGGCCGGATTTATCGAAACCCTGCTGCTCAATCCAAATAAAGAAATGGGCGCGCTCGGCGATTTGTTCGGTGCCTGCGATGTCGTCCTGATTGACGCGCCTTGTTCAGGCAGCGGGACATGGCGGCGCAATCCGGAAACGCGCTGGCGTTTGGACCAGCGTGATTTGCAAAGGCTTGTTTCAGAACAGGGCCGCTTGCTCGATCTGGCGTCCGGGCTGGTGAAGCCGGGCGGACATCTCGTCTATGCAGTGTGTTCGTTATTTGCCTGCGAAGGCCGGGACCAGATTGATGCCTTTTTGTTGCGGCATCCGGACTTTGAAGCGGACAATCCGGAACTTGCTGCCGGAAGGGCAGATGGCGCAGGTATCTTGCTAACCCCGGCGCATGACGGTAGCGATGGCTTCTACTTGGCGCGTTTGCACAAGCTGTGATAGCGGGGGCTACCGGTGTCTAATGTCTGGAAGCTGATTATGCGTTTTTCTCCCCCCGTCATTGCTTTGTCTGCCGTGTTTCTGATGGCGTCGAGTGCCAGCATTGGCAAAAAAGCCGATCATGATATTGATCCGGAATCGGTTGCGCTTGTCGCTGAAGGTGTGGCTGCGCAACAGGCCGGCCAATATGACAATGCGTTAGGTTGGTTCGAAACTGCGCTGGCGGTCGATCCGAGGAATCGTGCCGCTTTTGTCGGCATGGCAGAGGTTTCGGCGCAGCAAGGGCTGAAGGGCAAAGCGATTTCTTTCTACAAGAGTGCGCTCGAAATTGAGCCCAATGATGTAGCCGTGATCGCCGCGCAGGGCGAGTTGATGGCGTCCAAGGGCGCGCTGGATGCTGCGAAGAAGAATCTCGCGCGCTTGCAGATATTGTGCCGGTCTAAATGTGGGGAAAGCGATCGTTTGGCAGCGTCAATCGAAAAGGCTGGGAATAAGGATGCACTGCAGGCGAGTGCTGTAGAGATTAAGCCGACGGTAGAAAAGGCGAATTAGTGATATTCTCCCCTCCCGCTTGCGGGAGGGGTTAGGGGAGGGAGCGAGCGAAGCGAACTGAGCGCCCTATCAGGCCCACCCCCCAGCCCCTCCCGCAAGCGGGAGGGGAGAAGAACGCCTAAATCAGCGGCCCGAATTCCGCCACCACACCCTCATATATCCGCCGTTTGAAAGGCACGATCAGCTTTGGCAATTCCTGCGCCTCGGCCCATTTCCATCGCGAAAATTCGGGATGATGCGCTTCGATATTGATGTCGCTGTCCTCACCCTTGAAGCGCATCAGGAACCACCATTGCCTTTGCCCGCGCCAGCGCCCGCCCCAAATATTGCCCTGCAACTCCGGCGGCAGGTCATAGAAATACTCTTCGCGGCTGCGGGCCAGCAGGTCGACATGGTCGGGCAGAAGGCCGGTTTCCTCGCCCAGTTCGCGGAAAGCCGCGACTTCCGGATCTTCGCCATCGTCAATCCCGCCTTGTGGCATCTGCCAGGCGTCGCCGGGATTATCGATCCGCTGGCCGACAAAGACCAGCCCCGCCCGATTGGCGAGCATGATACCCGCGCAGGGGCGGTAGGGCAGGTCTTCGGTATCGCTCATACTTATGCCCTTAGGCGTCGGCCATCACTTCGGCCAGCATTGCTTTCAAGGCGGCAAGATTGCCGGCCACATCTTCCTTCGACGAGGGGATGCCTTTGCGCAAAGTTATGTGGCCGTGGATGTTGCCGTCCGCGCTGCGATGCTGGACAGGAACGCCCGCAGCCTTAAGCGCCTCGACATAGGCAAGGCCCTGATCGCGCAGTGGATCAAGGCTGGCCGTGGTCACCAGAGACGGCGGCATGCCTTCCTGCGAAAATTTAATGGGCGCACCGCGATAGTCGTTGGCGTCGGCGGCATAGGCAGCATGGAAATAATCCATCGAGTCCCGGGTCAACAAGAAACCCTCGGCAAAATCACGCATGCTTTGCCAGTCATTGCTATCGGTGACCACCGGATAGATCGGGTGCTGCACCAATACCGGCACCGCCGCTGGATTATCGCGCAGCGCCATGGTCGTGACGATGGTCAAGTTGCCACCGGCGCTGTCGCCTGAAGTAACGAGACCGGTGACTTCCAGCCCCAATTCAGCGGGGCTGCCTGCGATCCAGCGGGTCGCGGCCTCACAATCAACAGCTGCGGCAGGGAAGCGATGTTCGGGGGCAAGGCGGTAGTCGATCGAGATAACGGGCATGTCGAGCTGGCGCGCAACTTCGGCACAATAGGGTCCATAGATGTCCAGATCACCGATCACAAAACCGCCGCCGTGATAGAAAACCATGACGGGACCAGCCCTGCGGCTTTCGCGAGCATCATAGAGTCGCGCCGGAATTGCACCCGCTGGCCCTGGGATTGAAAGGTCGCGTACGACCGCCAGTTCGCCCAGCTCTTCTTCTGCCATCGCGCCCATAACAGTCATCATTCCGCGCGCTTCCGTAGCGGAAAGTTCGTGCATCTTCGGGCCGGGCTGGCTGTTCAACATATCGAGAAGCGCCTGCACATCGGGACGCACAAAATGGTTGCTCATAGTCTCTCTCCTGTCCTCATTTGCAAAAGGCATAACCCGAACCTCTGGGCGCGTCCATGGCAAAGCCCGACTGTGTCGCAAAACAGATTTCCTATTTGGATTTGGCGCAAAAGCGCGCATAAGGACGTCTTAACAGAACAATTAAAATTGCGGGACTTTACGAAATGGCCACTGCCGCGCGCAGCATCGATACCCAATCCCAAGCCCACATCCCCCATCCCGAAGCCGTAGTGGTCCGCTTTGCGGGGGACTCGGGCGACGGCATGCAGCTCACCGGCGGGCAGTTTACACTGTCGTCGGCACTGGCGGGCAACGACTTCGCGACCTTCCCCGATTTCCCTGCCGAGATCCGCGCACCGCAGGGCACGCTGTTCGGCGTTTCGGCGTTCCAGATCAACTTTGGCGCCTCGGAAATCGATACGGCAGGCGACGCGCCAGATGTGCTGGTGGCGATGAACCCGGCGGCGCTCAAGACCAATGTAAAGGATTTGAAGCCCGGCGGCCTCATCATCGCAGACGAGGGTGAGTTCAATGCGCGTAACCTCGCCAAGGCGCAATATGATGCAAATCCGCTCGAGGATGACTCGCTCGGTAAATGGCAGCTTGTCCATTTCAACATCAGCCAATTGACGATGGATGCGGTTAAGCCGTTCGGACTTGGTAACAAGGAAGCGCTGCGCTGCAAAAATATGTGGACGCTGGGTCTGGCGCTCTGGATGTTCGATCGCGACCGCGAACCGATCATTCAGTGGCTGAAGGACAAATTCGCCAAAAGCCCGATTCTTGCCGATGCCAATATCGCAGCGCTTAATGCGGGCCATGCCTATGGCGAAACCGCAGAAATCGGCAATCCCGGTGCGGTTCCCATTCCGCGCAAGCATGTTGATGCAGCCCCCGCTGATCCCGGCCTGTACCGCACGATAAACGGCGCGGATGCCGCCGCTATGGGCCTCGTTGCAGGCTGCCAGCTGGCGGGCGTGAAGATGTTCTTCGGCGGCTATCCGATTACGCCTGCCTCTTCGATCCTGCACGCATTGGCGCGGTTCAAGGAATATGGCGTCACCACCTTCCAGGCGGAGGACGAGATTGCCGCGATCGCTTCGGCCATTGGCGCATCTTATGCTGGTCAGTTGGGTGTCACCTCGTCCTCGGGTCCGGGCATTGCGCTTAAGACCGAAGCAATTGGCCTTGCGGTGATGACTGAGCTTCCGCTTGTCATCATCAACTCTCAGCGTGGTGGCCCTTCGACCGGGCTTCCGACCAAGACCGAGCAATCGGACCTCTATCAGGCGGTGTATGGCCGCAATGGCGATACCCCGCTGCCAGTGATCGCTGCGCGCAGCCCGAGCGATGTGTTCGATTGCGCGATTGAGGCGGTGCGGATCGCGACGCAGTTCATGACGCCGGTCATCCTGCTTACCGACGGCTATATCGCCAACGCGGCTGAGCCCTGGAAGGTTCCGGATATGAGCAGCTATAAGCCGTTCCCGGTCAGCTTCCTCGATCATGTCCCTGAAGGCGGGTTCAAGCCCTATGGCCGCGACAACAAGCTGGCTCGCCCATGGGTAAAGCCCGGAACACCCGGCCTGCTGCACCGTATCGGCGGGATCGAGAAGGAGGTCGATACCGGCCACCTCAATTACTCGCCCGCCAACCACCAGGCGATGACCGACATCCGCAAGGGCAAAGTCGATGGTATTGCCGCGCACATCCCCGATCAGGATGTCTGCCTTGGCAACGAAGGCGGCAAGCTGGCGGTTGTGGGTTGGGGCTCCACATTCGGCCCGATCCATCAGGCGATACGTCGGATGCGCGCCAAGGGCCTTGATGTCAGCCATATCCACGTCCGCCACATCTGGCCAATGCCAGCCAATCTGGGCGATCTGCTGCGCAAGTTTGACAAGGTGCTGGTGCCTGAAATGAACACTGGCCAGTTCAAGACCGTGCTACGCGACCAGTTTTTGATCGACGCCAAACCGCTGAACAAGGTCAGCGGCCAACCCTTCCGCATCGCTGAAATTGAAGCCGCCATCGAGGAGGCACTCGCATGAACGACATGACCCCCATCCAGAAATCGAGTCCCAAGGATTGGGAGACCGATCAGGAAGTCCGCTGGTGCCCCGGTTGCGGTGACTATGCGATCTTGAAGGCGGTGCAGCGCACCATGCCGGAACTGGGCCGCAAGCCTGAGGATACGGTATTCATCAGTGGCATCGGATGTTCATCGCGCTTCCCTTATTATATGGAAACCTATGGTTTTCACACCATCCACGGCCGTGCGCCTGCGGTAGCGACAGGGGTGAAGCTGGCCAATCCCGATCTCGACGTATGGATCATCACCGGCGATGGCGACGCGCTGTCGATTGGTGGCAACCATACGATGCACCTGCTGCGCCGTAACCTCGATTGCCAGATCCTGCTGTTCAACAACGAGATTTACGGCCTGACCAAGGGCCAATATTCGCCCACCAGCCGCGTCGGCACCAAATCGCCTTCGACGCCATTCGGTTCGGTCGACCGCCCCGCCACGCCTTGTGCCTTCGCGCTGGGTTCGGGCGCGCGCTTTGTGGCGCGTGGCTTTGACGTGTCGAAGCATTTGCCCGATGTGCTGAAAGCTGCGCATTCCCATAAAGGCGCGGCCTTCATTGAAATCTTCCAGAACTGCATCGTTTACAACAAGGATGTGTTCGAGGATTTTGCCGCGCCCAAGGGTGCCGAATCGCGCCAGCTCTGGCTGCAGGATGGCCAGCCGATGCTGTTCGACGGTGGCAGCAAGGGTATTGCAATGGATATGGATACGTTGACGCTTAAGGTCGTCGGCGTGGCTGAAGGTGACTGGCAGGCGGCGGGCGTGATCGTCCACAATGTCAAGAACCGCGCGCTTGCGCATATGCTGGTCGAAATGCCGTTCGGTGAATTCCCGATGGCGCTTGGTGTGCTCTACGACGACCCACGTCCCACCTATGACAGCGCAGTGACCGAGCAGAATGCCAAGCTTTCCGAGGGCAAGACGCCCGACCTGCAAGCATTGATCAGCAAGGGCCAGACCTGGACGGTTGATTGACGCACTAGGACATTGGCCTAAGTGCGTTTTATTCCATTCGGAACTATTGCTGTCGCATGGATAATTTGACCCATAGTTTGGCCGGTGCCGTGCTTGGCCAGATGGGGATCAAGCGCAAAACAGGGTTGGCGATGCCGACACTGATTATTGCGGCGAACCTGCCCGATATCGATGCCGTAGCGACGCTGCTCGGCGGGCATCAACATCTGGCGATCCGGCGCGGGATTACGCATGGTCCGATTGCCATGCTGCTGTTGCCCGTCATCTTATGGGCGATCATGATTGGCTATGACCGTTGGCAAGCTGGGCGTGGCACGCGGCCTGAAAAGCGGCTGCCGGTGCGTGGGGGATGGCTGCTCGCTTTGGCCTGTATCGGTACGCTCAGCCATCCGGCGCTCGACTGGCTCAACAATTACGGCATCCGGTTGCTTGAGCCCTTTTCGAGCCAGTGGTTTTATGGTGACACACTGTTCATAATCGACATCTGGGTGTGGATTGCGCTGATTTTTGGCGTTTGGTTGTCGCGCCGACGTGAAAAAGCAGGACTTACCGATTGGCGAAAGCCCGCAACAGCGGCATTCTTTGCAATATTCCTATATATAGTCGCCAACGGGTTGCTTTCGTCGCATGCGGAGAGCGAGGCGAAGAAACTGGTCATTGCACGCTACGACCAGACTGCCACGATGCCCGATCCACTCATCGTCGCCAATGCCGTGCCTATAGCCTTCTGGCGGCGCGAAATTGCATGGCGCGACGCTTTCGAGATGGGGAAGGGTGAATATCAAGTGGGTCGAGGGGCCTCTATCAATAGTAAGACCTATCCCCATAATATGGATAGCCTGTCCTCCACCGCCGATGCGGTTGCTCATGATCTCGATGCGCGGGATTTCCTCTTCTGGGCGCGCATGCCATTCGCCGAAAAGGACAAGGCGGGGAATATCGTCATTCGCGACCAGCGTTTCGACAATCGCGTGGTTCGTAATAATTTCGAGGTGGTCGTAGCACCCAAAAGGTAGGCCCTACGGTCTAAGCCCGTATCCTGTTTTCAACGCGTCGACTGTATGCGCGTTAGTATGACAACAATCGTCTGGTTCCGAAGAGATTTACGCCTGAGCGATCAATCGGCATTGCACGCCGCAGTAGCGCGTGGGCGGCCGATAACGCCGGTCTACATCCTTGACGATGATACGCCTAAACACCGGCGCATGGGTGGTGCGTCGCGTTGGTGGCTGCACCACAGCCTGAAAGCATTGGATTCAGCATTGCGCGAACGTGGTTCGCGGTTGATCCTTCGTCGTGGATCATCTCCACAGGTTCTGGCCCAGCTTGCACGAGAAACGAACGCGTCTGCCATCCACTGCTTGCGCCATTACGAGCCGTGGTGGCGCAACGCCGAACGCGCGGTGCAGGAAATCCTGCCGGTCGGTACGTCGCTGATAAGGCATGATGGGCTGTATCTGGTGCCACCCGGTAGCGTGAAAACGGGCAGTGGCGGCCAGTTCAAAATCTACACGCCTTTTTGGCGTGCCCTTTCGCAGCATATGCCGCCCGCCAAACCGCGTGCAGCACCGAATCATATTCCGGCACCTGCGCAATGGCCGGATAGTGACGATCTTGATAGCTGGGGCCTGTTGCCTTCGAAGCCCGATTGGGCAGGGGGCATGCGCGATTTCTGGACGCCGGGCGAAACCGGTGCTGCCGAACGGCTCGAAAATTTCCTCCCCAGGGCCAATCGCTACCAGGAAAAGCGCAATCTGCCCTCTATACCCGGCACCAGCTTCCTGTCGCCCCATCTGCATTTTGGCGAAATTTCTCCCGCGACGATCTGGCATGCGGCAATGGACGCAGGCGGATCGGTTGAGACATATCTAAAGGAACTGGTCTGGCGCGAATATGCCGCCAATGTGATCCTGCAATTCCCCGAATATGGTGTCCGCAATGCGCGGGCAGCGTTTGACCATTTTCCGTGGCGTGACATGGGCGATAGCGATGTACAGCAGGACTATATCCGCTGGACAAAAGGCCTGACCGGCTACCCTATAGTCGATGCAGGTATGCGCGAATTATGGGCCACCGGTTGGATGCACAACCGCGTTCGCATGATAGCCGCGTCCTTCCTGATCAAGCATTTGCTGATCGACTGGCGGGTAGGCGAACAATGGTTCTGGGATACGCTGGTCGATGCCGATTATGCGTCCAATGCGGTCAACTGGCAGTGGACGGCGGGCAGCGGCGTCGACAGCAACATGTTTGTCCGCATCATGGCCCCTCTATCGCAGTCGGAAAAATTCAATGCAGGCGAGTATATCCGGCAATGGGTGCCGGAACTGGCGCACCTCTCTGATCCCTATATTCATGATCCCGATGAATATGGCGTCCGGCCCGCAAACTATCCTGCAAAAATCATCGGCCACCGTGCGGCGCGCGAGCGGGCTTTGGCGGCCTATGCGATGATCAAGGAAAGCGGATCAGTCGACAATGAGGCGATGGCCGGTCTCGAAGCCGCCGAGTAACATCTGCGTTATCGCTTCGCCGACGACTGAAGGATCTTTCAGTGTCGCAGGATCTTCACCCGGATAGGCTTTGGCGCGCATCGCGGTGCGGGTGCGTGAGGGGTCGACGATAGCGACCCGGACCGAAGACAGATTCAGCACTTCCTCGGCATAGCTTAATGCCAGATTTTCGAGCGCCGCCTTCGACGCACCATAGGCACCCCAATAGGCGCGCGGCTGTTGCCCGACGCTGCTGGTCAGCACAACCAAACGTCCGGCGTCACTCGCACGCAGCAAGCTATCAAAAGCTGCAATCAACGCCTGTTGTGCGAGCAAATTTAGCGTCAGCACGCGGTTGAACTCGGCCGCATCGATTACCGGCACCGGCGCCAATGTGCCTAGCATCGCCGCATTGAGCACCAACATGTCGAGCTTGCCCCAACGTTCGCGGACGGCAGCGGCGAGGCGTTCGTTATTGCCCGCTTCGGTCAGGTCCATCGGCGCGATGGTAGCGCTGCCTCCTGCTTCAAATATCCGCTGTTCGACGACTTCAAGATCTTTGGCGGTGCGTGCTGTCAGGATGACATGCGCACCCTCAGCCGCCAGCTTTTCCGCCGTCGCCGCGCCGATACCGCGGCTGGCACCGGTGACTAGTGCGATCCTGTCCTGCATTCCGCCCATGGCCTATCCAACCACCCGCAGCTTGAGTTGGTCGGGGGAGCTATGCTCGTCAAAATCGGTCAGCTTGGTCGGATAGTCACCGGTGAAGCATGCGTCGCAATAGCGTGGGCATGCGGCATCGCGCTGCGTTTCACCCAAGGCCCGATACAGACCTTCAATGGTCAGGAAAGCGAGGCTGTCGGCATGGATATAGTCGCACATCTCGGCGATGTTCATCCGGCTGGCGAGCAGCTTTTCGCGCTCGGGGGTGTCGACGCCATAGAAGCAGCTATTGGTCGTCGGCGGGCTGGCGATGCGCATATGCACTTCTTTCGCCCCGGCCTCGCGCATCATCTGCACGATCTTGAGGCTGGTGGTGCCGCGCACGATTGAGTCATCGATCAGGACGATGCGCTTGCCAGCGACCAGATTGCGGTTGGCATTGTGCTTGAGCTTGACGCCCAGATGGCGCACGCCGTCGCCTGGCTGGATGAAGGTGCGCCCGACATAATGGGAGCGGATGATACCCAGTTCGAACGGAATCCCCGATGCCTCGGCATAGCCGATTGCCGCTGGCGTGCCGCTGTCGGGGACGGGAATGACATAATCGGCATCGATGCCATTTTCACGCGCCAGTTCCGCGCCAATGGCTTTGCGAACCGAATAAACGCTGTTGCCATCGACGATCGAGTCTGGCCTCGAGAAATAGACATGTTCAAAGATGCAGGGGCGCGGTGATGTCGGGTAGAAGGGCTTGTGCGAGCCGATCGCACCTTCGCGCACCACGACGATTTCGCCTGGTTCGACGCTGCGGATGAAATCAGCGCCGACAATATCAAGCGCGACAGTCTCTGATGCAAAGATAATGGTTTCGCCCAGACGGCCCATAACCAGCGGGCGGATGCCAAGCGGATCGCGGCAGGCGATCATGCCTTCGGGTGTGAGGCAGATCAGCGAGTAAGCGCCTTCGACCTGTTTCAGCGCGTCGATCAGCCGGTCGAGCAGGCTCTTCTGTGCGGACGTCGCAACGAGGTGGATGATGACCTCGGTGTCGGACGTCGATTGGAAGATCGAACCGCGCTGGACCAGTTCGCGCCGCAGATGAACGGCATTCGAGATATTGCCATTATGCGCGACTGCAAATCCGCCGGTGGCGAGGTCCGCATAGAGCGGCTGCACATTGCGCAGTGAGGTTTCACCCGTCGTCGAGTAGCGCACATGGCCTGCGGCTATGCTGCCGGGCAATGCGCGAATAACATCTTCGCGGTCGAAATTGCCGGCAACATGGCCCATCGCGCGGTGGGTGTGGAATTCCTTGCCGTCAAAGCTGGTAATACCGGCAGCTTCCTGCCCGCGATGCTGGAGCGCATGCAGGCCGAGCGCAACCATCGCGGACGCGCCTTCAGAGTTGTAAACCCCGAAGATACCGCATTCTTCACGCAATTTATCATCATCAAAGGGATTGGTGGTGAGCATGTCCAATTCGAATCCCGTGCCGCCAGAATTGCGCTGCCTATAGGCGGGCATGCAGCCCATGTCTCCCCCTTGTAACAAACCGGCGCGCAAAAATCGCTCGCTACGGGTGATTGCCAGCCTCATGGGGGTCGTCTAGGCATCGAACATGACCGATCCTCGTGAGAGCGGGCTGCTGCTCGATCCGAAATTTGATGCCAATGGTCTGCTGACCGCAGTGGTAGTTGATGTTGCCGATGGCGCGGTGCTGATGGTTGGGCATATGAACGAGGAAGCGCTGCAAATCACGCAGGAGAGCGGGAAGGTCACCTTCTTCTCGCGAAGCCGCCAGCGCCTTTGGACCAAGGGCGAAAGCAGCGGTCACCTCCTGCATCTGATCGAGCTGCGTATCGATTGTGATCAGGATGCGCTGCTGGTGATCGCCCGGCCTGATGGCCCGACGTGCCATACGGGTGAAAGGAGTTGCTTTTATCGACGGGTAACGGCGGAAGGTCTTGAACGACTGTGAGGGATTCCAGTTCGATTTTGCTGATACTGGCAGTGATGCTGGCCGGGTGCGATTCAAAAGACGCTCAGCCTTTATCGAATGACGATAGCGCAGGTGCAGCGCTCGATCAGCTCGCAATTGACAAGGGACTTATCCCCGATCCCGAGAGCCTTGCCGTTGAGGGGCGCTTCGAAACTCAAAGTGATTTGGGAACCGACAAATTCTGCGCCGTTGCCGATGGCGGAACGAATTATCGCGTTGGTTTTTTGTCTGTTTATGGCTCCGACAGCAAATGCGAAGCCCAAGGCAGTGCCGAGCAGGTCGGCGACAGCTTGAAAATCACTTTAACTGGCAAGGAAAGTTGCAGTTTCACCGCCAGCTATGACGGCATAGTCCTTCGCTTTCCCGGAAACGTGCCCGAAGGATGCGCTTCCTATTGCTCACGCAATGCGAGCATGAGCGGAACGCGCTATTATTTCGTCGACCCCGGTACCGAGGCCGCAAAGCGAACGCTCGGCAGGGAAATTGAAAGGCTGTGCCCTTAGGGTGCGATCACCAGACAACCTTGCCCGGCTGCAGCTGCCTTCACCTTGGAACACATGGCCTCGGCATCGGCACGGTTTGCAAATGGCCCAGCTTGCAGGCGTGATACATTGCCCGCTCGAACCAGATACTGGGAGGCAGAAGACAGCCCGCCGACTTTGGCTTGCAGGCTGGACCAGAGCTTGTTGGCATTGGCCTCACTGCCAAATGCGCCCAGCTGGATGCGCCACTTGCCAGAAACTGCTGTAGTCGGCTTGGTCGCCGCTTTTGCTGGCTTGGCATGTTGTTCGCTTTCCACTCCATTTATGGGAGGGACTGTGCCCGGGAAACCCGGTGCCTGATTGTCGAGTGAATCGACCGGCTTCGATGGCCACACATCGATTTTTTGTGCAACAGATACAGGCGGCTTGGTGTTGATCGGGAAGCCGGCAACTTGAGCGGCACGCACCTGCATCGATGATTTTTCAATCTCACCTGCAAGAACCACACCCTGCTGGCGCTGCTCAAGCGGGATATGTTTGTCCATTTCGGCAAGACTCCGCGAAGCGGGCGAAAGCCCCGAAGATGAAGCGCGTGTCATCAAGGCATAAGCACGCACCCAATCCTTTGGCGCATTGACGCCATTGAACAATTCGGTGGCGAGCAGATATTGTGCCCTTGGTTCTCCCCGTGCGGAAGACGTTTCAAGATAAGGAAGCGCCTCTTTGACTTTGCCTTGGTAATGATAGAGGTGGCCGAGGCTGTCTGCGGCCTGCAAATGCCCTTGTTTGGCAGCGCGTTGATACCAGTCAGCGGCCAAGTTCAAATCCTGCTTTACTCCGCGGCCGAGCTTGTAAGCTTGCCCCATATTGAATTGTGCGTCGGGATCGCCTTTCTTGGCTGGCTCACGCCATTCTTTCACTGCGCCACCAAAGTCGCCGTTTGACCAGGCATCGACGCCCGCTTTGACATCGGCATACGCAGGATGTGCGGCCATGATGAGGCAGGCCACAATAGCATATGAGGAGAAAGGCAGTTTCCGCATGTTCAACTCCAAAGAGCATTTGCCACGCGGATAGCGCGTATCTGCTGACATTTGGTTAAATTCCATGGTGAATGCCTTAACCTTTTACATCCATTAACGATCCAACATTCAGGACATGCAATTCGACGTCTGTCCGCCGCGAAAACATTCGCGATGCGCAGAATCCCAGCATCAGCGTTAACCGATTTTTAGGCCTGTTCTGTCACATCCCCTCCAAACAGCTTGCAAAAGGGGAATAATGTGAGGGTTCTCGCATTGGCATCACAAAAAGGCGGATCGGGCAAAACCACTTTGTCCGGCCATCTTGCAGTACAGGCACAATTGGCAGGCGCTGGGCCGGTCGTCCTTATCGATATCGACCCGCAAGGATCGCTCGCCGATTGGTGGAACGAACGCGAAGCCGACCTTCCGGCCTTTGCCCAGACGACGGTCGCTCGTTTGGCTTCGGACCTTGCCGTTCTTCGTCAGCAAGGTTTCAAGCTAGCCGTCATTGATACCCCGCCGGCGATCACTATGGCCATCCAGAGCGTGATTTCGGTTGCCGAACTGATCGTTGTTCCTACCCGACCCAGCCCGCACGACCTTCGCGCTGTTGGCGCCACCGTCGATCTGTGCGAACGGGCAGGCAAGCCGCTGATCTTCGTGGTCAATGCCGCTACCCCTAAAGCCAAGATTACTTCGGAGGCCGCTGTCGCGCTGTCACAGCATGGCACCGTTGCCCCGATTACGCTGCACCACCGCACCGATTTTGCAGCCTCGATGATCGACGGTCGCACTGTGATGGAAGTCGATCCGCAGGGCCGCTCGGCTGAGGAAGTCCGCCAGCTTTGGTCCTATATTTCCGATCGTCTCGAGAAGAATTTCCGCCGCACGGTGTTCAGTGCGCCCGCCGCCGCCAATCCTCAGGTTGCCCAAGCCCGCCCGATGGGTGGTTTTGGTCGCCGGGTCATCGGTTAATCAGGTCTGGGGGCGATGAACATGAGCGAACCCAAACCAATAGCTTCCCTCTCTTCTGGTCTGCTGGCCCGCAAGGGGGCAGCTCGTCCGGCGATGCGCCGTCAGTTGATTGGCAACAATAACGGTGTTGCTGCAGCGGGCTCTATTCAGGACGACTGCGGTTGGAACGATATGGGCTATGATATGGGCTATGACGTAAACCCAGATCCCAGCGCGCCGATGGATTATGAGCATGACCAAGGATTTAATCCGCTGGCCAATGCTGTCCCCGAGGTGAAGCCTGAGGTCAAACAGCAGCAGGAACGCATCGCGGAACAGTTGCAGGTTCAGGCAGAAGAAATGGGTGTGGCTGAACAAGATTTGCCTGCCGCACCGGTTATCCCGATTATCGCACCGCGTGCAGTTGCCGTCAAAGCAGCTGTTGCGAAACCGCGAGCCGCGCCTGGCAGTAAGGAAAAGTCGGCGTTCACGCTGCGTCTTGATGGCGAACGCCATCTGAAGCTGCGTCTAGCTTGCGCGATCAGCAACAAGTCGGCCCAGCAACTCGTAACGGCAGCGCTCGATTCCTTTATCGATGCAATGCCCGAAATTTCCACGCTCGCGGCACATGTGCCCGGAAAAAAATCGGCCTGAACGCCAACCCTAACCAAGTCTGAGGTATAGTCATGAAGAACAAGACTCTCATAAAGCTGGCATTGTCGACCGCAGTGGTCGGATTCACTGCCTTGGGTGGGGCTGGCGTAGTCGCATCGAGTGCCGCTACGCATGCATCGGTCGATGCAAATGCCAAGAAGGCGCATAGCTGGGCCAAAAAAGCCGAAAAGCTTTTCGCCAAGGGCAAGACTGACAAGGCATTGGGCTTCGCCGAAGCCGCGGTTGAAGCCGATCTGACCAATATGGAATATCGTTCGCTGCTGGCGCGTATTTACATGACGCAAGGCCGCTTTGTTGCCGCCGAACGTACCTTCATGGATGTGATGGAATTGGGCCAGGTGGACGCTCGCACTGTGATCGGTGTGGCGCTGACCCGCATTGCACAGGGCAAGGTGGATTCGGCGATCTCGCTGGTTGATGCCAATCGCGCTATCCTTCCCGCAAGCGATTATGGTCTGACACTTGCGCTCGCTGGCGACAGCAAGCGTTCGGTAGATGTGCTTGTAGAAGCAATTCGTGCGGACAATGCGACGGCTCGCACCCGTCAGAACCTCGCACTGGCTTATGCTCTTGATGGCCGTTGGCGCGAGGCTCGCATCATGGCGGTGCAGGACATGCCGCAGGATCGCGTCGATGACCGTATCGTCGAATGGGCACAATATGCCCGTCCAGGTGCCTATCAGACACGTGTCGCCGGCCTGTTGAATGTAACGCCGCGCGCCGATTCGGGCCAACCGGTCCGTCTGGCGCTCGGTGGTGCTACCGCCGCTCCGATCATGGCTGCTGCTGAAGAAGCCGCGCCTGTTGCCATTGCTGCGGCAGAACCTGCCCAGTTAACCGAACTGGCAGCAGTTGGCCCGGCCCCGGTCGCCGAAGGGTATAGCGAATCCGACGTTCGTATCGCAGCTGCTGTTGCTTCGGTTTCGGACAACGAAGCGCCGTTAATCAAGGCGCCTGAGGGTCCGGCGAAGGCTGCGGAAGCGGCTCCCGCGCCGAAGCCTGTCAAGCTGGCGCTGGCGGATGTTCCTGCGCCGACGGCCAAGGTCCCGGGCAAATATCTCGTCCAACTCGGCGCGTTTTCCTCGGCCGGAAATGCGCAAAAAGCGTGGAGCCAATATACGCGTAAGCACAAGGTTTTGAGCGGCTTCACGTCTGCAAGCTCAACCGTGAACATCAAGGGCAAGACGCTTACGCGCCTCGCCGCGTCGGGTTTTGGCAATTATCAGGCGGCGGCCGCTACTTGCAGCCAGATCAAGAAAGCTGGCGGCGATTGCGTTGTGAAGACAGTGAATGGTTCGGCACCGGTTCGCATGGCTGCCAAGCCCGCACGCAAACCGGTGAAAATCGCCACGCGTTAATCGCCAACAAAAGTCAAATTTACGAAGGGCGGCGGATCAGATGATCTTGCCGCCCTTCATGATTTTGCGCACACGCCCTTGAACGGGCAGCTTGTCGAACGGCGTATTGCCGGCAAGCGCCGCCATTTTGTTGCTATCGACTTGCCAGGGTGCATCACGGTCGATGAAAATGAGGTCGGCTTCGCGGCCCACTTCGATCGCACCTGCATTGACCATCAAAATCTTTGCCGGATTGGTGGCGAGCAGTTCGAAAAGGCGGCCCATAGAGATATGGCCGTCTCGGACGAGGTTAAGCGTCAGCGCGAGTAAAGTTTCCGCACCCGCCATTCCCGGTGCTGCATCCGCGAAGGG
>NZ_DAOLHN010000034.1:0-37041 GCF_035329025.1 Sphingorhabdus sp.
AGCTGACCAACGAAGCGCTGATCCGCGAGCAATATCGCGGCATCCGCCCCGCCCCCGGCTATCCTGCCTGCCCCGACCACAGCCTGAAGCCGGTGCTGTTCGACCTGCTCGACGCCACCCACCGCACCGGCATCACCCTGACCGAAAGCTTCGCCATGCTGCCAACAGCGGCCGTCAGCGGCTTCTACTTCGGCCACCCGCAAAGCGAATATTTCGGCGTCGCGCGGATTGGCGAGGATCAGGTCGCAGACTATGCCGCACGGCGCGGGCTGGAGCTCGACAAGGCACGGCAATATTTGCGGCCGAATTTAAATGAGTGAAGGGGAGCTAGTTGATGGATTTATGAGCTCAAGCCATCGAGCAGAGCGTCTCGCAGAGCCTCTTCAACTGCAGAAATAATAGTCTTTGTAATTCGACCGCCGATTAAGTCCCGCAGCTTTTCGTCGATTGTTGTTTGGGGATTTGCAACGAAAAAGTCCCAGCTGTTGTAGGCAGCTATGGTGCTAAATCGAGGCAATAACCCATTCAGAACCGCATCATTAGCATATGTCCCACCACACAGCGCTTTATTTGGCGTTAGCGGAAATAATGCACCTCTCAGCCCAGCTGCTCCGACAAATGAAGCAGGGATTACTCCTTCGTCTGCGTCATCCACTATGATGACGCAATCAGGCAGTATCAAAGGCTGATGGGTTTCGACTACTCTCCATGGCAGTCGACTGAATGCTTCAACGCGTTTCTCTGGCTCCACGTCTTCAGATAGAATATTTTTGTGAGCCTCCGCAGCGAGGGCCGAGAAATCGATGCCTGAATAAGGCGCAAACATCTGGGGGATGGCCTTTTCAAAGTTTGAATCCCAATTGCGATTCACATGTCGAAATGCAAATATTCTAAATTCATGTCGAGACATTCCCGATTTTCGAATTTTCGCTTTGTTTTCATTGTAAAATTGGTCGAGCCGAACCTTGAGTTTTCCGCTTGGTTCGCTCCCGGACAAACCTAAAATCTGTCGCAACTTCTGTGAGTTAGAAAACACATCCATTGCTTTACGAATGGCATATTCACTTCCTGCCGACATGGCTTCGCGTAAGTTTGCTCCTCTTACTGAAAGGTGGCAGAGTAGTCTGGAAGCCGCTTCTGAATCTATGCTTCTGTCGTGTGGCGCATCAATCAATGATCGGTGTATTTTGGCATACTCAATCTCTGCGCCGGTAATGATGTCGTCGAGCGTAGCTTCGTCGTCATTTTTGGCAGAGTAAAACTCACGTGCAGCGCCAATCCCATCGGGAGCGGAAATAAAAGTTCGTTCGCGTTGAAAGACTCTGACTTGCTTTTTCTTACCTTTGGCGTCCTCGCCAAACTCCCGGAGGACAAATTGGGGTATGAAGTGCTGTTTGCGTCCTGACATCTGTTCGAAATGGGAATGATGGAGGGATTATCAATGCGTCGCTCCAGTGCATTTTCGTGAAAGTTGCGTGCCCCCTCTCCCTATGGGAGAAGGACCAGATGTTCTCGCTTGAAATGTAGGACTTGTTTTGCCAGCCTCTCCTCGCCCACCGCCGATGCGGTACGGCTGGCTCTTTGATAGTGTGAGCCCTTTCTCCCAAAATCGCCGCCGCACCCATCGCTCCAGATGTTGGAAATTTCCTGTCGCGGGGGTGGAATGTTTGAACGTGATATGGTGTCAGTTTTGTCAACTTTCGAGCCAGCCGTTAAGTCAACCCCGCTTCGCAATCACCTCCGCCAGCGCCTTCAGCTTGGGCGTGACCACCGGGATCGTCAGCATTGTCGAGGCCACCGCCATCAGCAGCAAAGCCGTGAAGGTCTCGTTGGTGATGATGGCCTTATCGAGCAGGATGTTAGCGAAGATGATCATGATCAGCGCCTTGGTCTGCAACAGCCAGCCGATGATCGACGCCTCACCCTTCTCCCACTTCAATATGCGCCCTGCGATATGGATGCCCGCGAGCTTGCCGACGACTGCCGCGACCAATAGCAGGGCCGCCGCGCCGAACACCGCAACCCCGCCGACATCCCATTGGGTGCGCAGCCCGGTCGACAGGAAAAACACCGGCATGACCGCCAGCAATATCGTGTTGCGGAAATTGTCCATGTCTTTGAGCGTGAACCATTTGCTGTCGAGCACAGCGCCGGCCAGAAACGCGCCGACCATATAGTGCAGCCCCGCCCAGTCGGCTGCGAGGCCGGATGCCGCAAGCCAGATGAGCCCGGCATACCAGCGATCCCGTTCCGGAATTCGCACCATCAGCTTGCGGATTGCAAAGGTCAGTGCGCCGAACAAGACGAGGAACGCGCCCTGCCGCCCGATCCTCTCCCAATCGAGCAGGATCAGCGCGAGCACGCCCCAGATCGCGATATCGTCAAGGCTGGCGTAACGCAGGATGCGCTGGCCGATGGGTTGGCGCAAAATCTCCATCTTTTCCATGAAAAGCACGAGGATCGGCAGTGCAGTGACCGCACAGGCCATGCCGATGCCGAGAATGACTTGCCAGCGCGCGCCTTTATCCCCCGCCCAGCCATCACCGGTTTGCAGCAGCAATATGGCCGCCAGACTGCCGAACAATAGCGGTGTGAACAGCGCAAAGCCTGCCGTCACCCCGGTTTCGCGGCGCCGTTTCCATGCCTCTTCCAGATCAAGTTCGATCCCCGCGACCCAGACAAACATCATAACCGCCCACCAGGCAACACCGTTCAATGCGGTGACCACTTCAGGCCGGAAGACGAAGCTGTAATAATCGGGGAAGGCCGCTCCCAGCACGCCAGGGCCGAGCAAGATGCCCGCGACGATCTGAACCACCACCAGCGGCGCATAATATTCGGTCCGCCCCAGCCGCCAGACCAGATAGGGCAATGTGAAGATGATCAGCATCGCCAACAGGAAAACTTCGGTCGTGGTAACCGCGTGCATATACCCTCCGCTCGCCATCGATTCTGTGTCGACAGTCAGGATCAAGAACTAGCATCATAGGCGCCCGTCGCAAGCGCAGCAGGACCAGTGAATCATGAATAGCTATGTCCCCGAAGCGGACAGAAGAAGGCATCTGTGGTTAACCCGCTGGCGGGAATCGCCGGAAGCAGGCACATTCGACTCAAAGCCAAATCGGAAGATATATCATGAACCGTATCCCGTTCTTCCTCATTCCCGCCATTACCGCGATTGCCGCCGTCTCGGCAGCGGCCCAGCAAGGCATGGCGCCGTTTCAGGTTGCCGAAACCGGACGGACCTATTCGCGTCTGGCCGATGCCATCGAGGCGATAGGCGACGCGCAAGGAACGATACTGATTGCCCCCGGCACCTATCGCGAATGCGCGGTGCAATCTGCAGGCCACATCTCGTTCAAAGCCGAAGTCGCTGGCCGGTCGATCTTTGACGGCGATATTTGCGAGGGCAAGGCAGCATTGGTGCTGCGGGGCCGATCGGCCGCCGTTGACGGTATCATCTTCCAGAACATGGCTGTGCCTGATGGCAATGGCGCAGGCATCCGTCTGGAAAAGGGCAATCTGGCCGTCACCCGTTCGGTCTTTCGCAACAGCGAACAAGGCATCTTGACCGCCCAGGATCCGGCAGGAGAAATCGTAATCGACCAGACGACATTCAGCGAACTGGGCCGTTGCGACAGGGGGCTTTCCTGCGCGCACAGCATCTATATCGGTGACTTTGCCTCGTTGACCGTCACCCGCAGCCGTTTCGAGCGCGGCAATGGCGGGCATTACATCAAAAGCCGTGCTGCCACCGCGATCATCCAGAACAATGCCTTTGACGATACGCGCGGGCAGGCAACCAATTATATGATCGACCTGCCCGGCGGGGCCACCGGCATGATCAGTGGCAATGTGTTTGTGCAAGGCAAGGACAAGGAAAATTACAGCGCCTTCATCGCCGTTGCAGCCGAAGGCCGCCAGCGCAGCAGCGCGGGCCTTGCGATCAGCGGTAACGACGCCAGCCTTGCCACCGGTGTTGATCGCAATACAGTCTTCCTAGCCGACTGGTCGGGCGATGCCATTGTACTGGGTGCGAACCGGCTGGGCCGGGGCTTGAAGCCGTTCGAAAAGCGGTAAGCGTTACCGCCCCTGAGCACGCCAGCGGCGGACAACGCGGTCGAGAAGTTCTTCCTCACCCCCCGTTTCCTGCCACAGGACAGAGAAGAGCGGATCTTCCGAAGCTGGACGCTTTTCTTCCTCCAGCGTGTCGAGTGCAACGCGGATCGGGATCGACACGCCTTCACCGCAGATGATGCATTCGCGGTTGCGGAGCGCCGGAATTGAATCGAGGAAGCCCCGCGCACCTTCCGGCATTGCCGCGCGCACATAGGCCTGGTCACGATCGTTATTCAGTCGCATCGAGATAATCGTGCCGCACTGCGACAACACACCTTCGGCCAAGTCTGAAGGGCGCTGGGTAATCAGGCCCAGCGAGACACCATATTTACGGCCTTCCTTGGCGATACGCTCGAGGATCGTCCGAACCGCACTGCCGCCTGCGACGCGGTCCGAAGGGATATAGCGGTGCGCTTCCTCGCAAACGAGGAGGATCGGACGCTGCGGTTCATTGCGCGACCAGATCGCATAATCGAAAACCAGCCGCGAGAGCACCGCGACCACCGTCGACGTGATATCGGAGGGCACTCCCGAGACGTCGATGATCGAGATCGGCTTGCCATCACTTGGAAGGCGGAAAATCTTGCCGAGAAAGTCGGTCATGGTATCGCCGACCAGCATGCCCGAGAACATGAAGCTGTAGCGCGGATCGGCTTTCAGTTCCTCGATCTTGCCCTTCAAACGCATGAACGGAGCGGTGTTGGTGGCCTTGTCGAGTTTGCCCATCTCATTCTGGATGATGGTGGTCAAATCAGACAGCAGATAGGGAATCGGTGCGTCGACTGTCAGTTTGCCAATGCTTTCCGCGAGCCGGTTTTTCGAACGAGCCTGCAAAAGGCATTTGGCCAGAATGTCGCAGTCTGCCTGCCGCTCGTCGCCAGACGAGGTAACGAAGACTTCGCAATGCTCGGCGAAGTTCATGAGCCAATAGGGCATGGCGAGGTTGTTGACGTCATATAGTGCGCCATTACCCTTGAACGCGGCGCTATACTCGCCGTGCGGGTCGATCATCACGATATGACCTTCGGGTGCCAGTTCGCAAATCTTGTGCAGGATGAGCGCCGCACTGGTCGATTTACCGGTACCCGTCGATCCAAGCAGCGCGAAATGCTTGCCGAGCATCGCATCGACATACAGCGATCCACGAATGTCGCGGGTCGGGAAAACGGTACCGATGCTAACACTGGCCCGGCCATCGGCAGCATAGACCTGTTTGAGGTCGGAACTGGAAACGGCGTATACTTCCGAACCCGGAACCGGATAACGGGTGACACCGCGGCGGAAATTATAGATTTTGCCGGTCAATCGCTCTTCATCGCCCTCCCCGAGGAAGTCGACTTGGGCAAGGATCGTCTTGGCATCGGTCAGATCGAGCCTTTGCGTGCGGATATTGGCGAGCAACCAGACATTGCCGACACGGATCTTGATCTGGCTTCCGACCTGGCCGGCCATGGCAATCGAAGGATCATGATGTTCGACCAGCGCATTGATCAGCGCTGCGTTCAGGCTGACCTGCGAACCCGATCCTGCAATTTCAATGACAGTGCCAATCTTGTGAAGACCGCTATCGGCTGCCTCATGGCTACGTTGGGTCTGACGAACGCCAACGGCACCCTGACTCTCTTGCCGGGCGGTAGGGGCAAAGGATTGCGGTGTCGGCTGGGCTATCGGGCGCACAGCAGGTTGCGCGGTTGTTGCTGGTGCCGATTGCTGTGCAGGGGCCACAGACTGCGCGGTTTGCTGGACGGGGGGATAAGGCTGCGTCGGCTGGACCGCTGGCCTGACCGGCTGCTGATAAGGGCTTTGCCCCGAAGAGGCTGCACTTTGCGCCGATTCTCCGGGTTGATATGGCTGCCCTTGCCCAAATGTGCGGCCTGAAAAATTATCGGTCATCTGATCACCCTGTTGCTACAGGTTCCAGACTAGGATGATGGGGTTAATTTTCAGCTAAACGAGCCGCTTTTCAAGCCAATCGGCCGCCATCAGAGCCGGCCAAAGACATAGCCCGCAAACCAGCCGAGAAAGAGCGAAATCAAAACAGCAAATGCGCCATATAGCAGACCATATTCCTGCGCCATGATTGTGACGAAGCGTTCGAACCCGGTCTTGCTGATCTCTACCACGACACTGTCGTCCGCCATGATCACCCGCCCATCCCGGATCAACAGCGTTTCGGCAATATAGCGGCCTTCCGGAACGCTCGACGGCAGTGTCAGACGCGCGCGATAAAGAACCTGATCGGTGATATCGACTTCGCCGGGGGCTTCCGCAAACAGGCCGTCCTTGCGGTTCAGCTCAACCAGCCCGTCGGTAAAGCGGCGCACCTCACGCGTCTGGATTTCGCCAGTAGGCGATAATTGCAGCCGCTTGAGCCCCAGTTCGTAAATCGCTGCCGTCCGCGCATCGACGATTTTTTCGATCGGGCGGGAAGAGGCGATGGCATAGTAAGCCGGGGCCGAACGGAAATCGATGCTGTCGGCGTTGACCCAAATGCCCGCCACCTTCTGCTTTTCACGCAGGATGATCGGACGCGTCGGCCCGCGCAGCACGACCGCAACGTCGATCTGCCCTTCGGGAGCGACGCCGCGTGGATAAATAATTGCACCGAACATCAGCAACTCTGCTCCGGTGAAGCGCGACTGGATATTGATCTTGCGCTGCGACACATCGGGCACCAGCTTTGGTTCGCCCGCGCTTTGCGCCAGCGCCGGGAGCGGCAGCAGGAAGGCGAGAATCAGGAGCAGCCGGACAATCACAGGAATTGCACCGTGTAGATTTCATCGGGTCGCCAACCCAGCCCGAGCGCCATGCGCAACGCCACAATCAACACGATAGCCGCAAGCAGGAAGCGCAGATAATCCGGCCGCATCCGCTGCGCCAACCGCGCACCAATCTGCGCGCCGGTAACGCTGCCGATCAGCAGGAAAATGGCGAGGACGATATCAACCGCGCGCGTCGTCAGGCTGTGAACCATCGTGGACGACATGGTGACGAAGAGGATCTGGAACAGCGAAGTGCCGACCACGACATTCGCGCTCATCCCCAATATGTAGAGCATCGCGGGCACCATGATGAAGCCGCCGCCGACACCCAGCAGCATGGTAAGGATGCCGGTGAGGAAACCCAGGATCAGGGGCGCGAGCGGCGAAATATACAGCCCCGAACGATAAAAACGCCAGCGGCCGGGAAGGCTAGCCACAAGCGGATGGTGCCGCCTTTTGCTGGCTGGCAGGGGTTTTCCGCTTCGGCTGGCTGACATGCTTTTCCAGGCATCCTTGGCCATCAGCCCCCCAATGCCGCCGAGCAGCAGCGTGTAGAGGATGTTGATGACGGTATCGGCCTGTCCCCATGCCTCAAGCAATTCGAACAGCAGCGCACCGAACAAGGTGCCCAACAGCCCGCCGACGACGAGCACCGCACCCATATGGAAGTCGACCCCGCCGCGCCGCATATGCGCGAACACGCCTGATACGCTTGCCCCAGTCACCTGCGTCGAGGCAGAGGCCGCGGCTACCGTCGGCGGGATGCCGTAGAAAATCAGCAAAGGTGTCGTCAGAAAGCCACCGCCGACGCCGAACATGCCCGACAGCATGCCAACGGCCCCGCCGAGCAGGATGATCACAACGATGTTTACCGACAGCCCGGCTATAGGCAGGTAGATATCCATCGCGCCGCGCTAAATCCCTTCCCCTGAACGCCGCACGAATGGCGACGCAGGCAAGACCCTAAACCGATTTTGCGGCGCGATAAAGGCGTCTGACAGCCGATCACTCTATATATTTCGTCACCCCCGCGAAGGCGGGGGTCCATCGCCTGCCGTGGAAATTTACTGCGCGGGTGATGGATTCCCGCCTTCGCGGGAATGACGACTATGTTAGGACGGCAAGGGCCGGACTTCAGCTACCCCAACCGCGCAAGCGCCGCGCTCAGCCTTTCGACCTCGGCGGCCTTTTCGGCATGATCGGCACGGGCTTTTTCCACTGCTTCCGGCTTGGCCTTTTCGACAAAGGCGGGGTTGGAAAGGCGGCCTTCCAACGACTTGGCTTCCTTCGAAACCGCCTCGATCGCTTTGGTTATGCGTGCGCGTTCGTCGTCGAGATCGATGATGCCTTCAAGCGGTATTACGAAGGTAGCTTCGTCGACCACGATCTGGAGCGAACCACCAGCAGGCGCTTCGGCGTTGGCAACGCTGTCTAGCCGCGCCTGTCGCGCAATTGCCGACTGCTGCCGCTCAATTCTCGCCAGTGTCTCGGCTGAGGCGTCGCGGACGAAGGCGTTGAGCCGCGCGCCCGGCGCAATACCGAGCTCGTTCTTTGCACTACGCACTTCGGTGACCAGCTGGATCAGCCAGTTGATTTCGGCACCTGCGGCCAGATCGAGATCGGCTTTGGGCTCCGGCCATTTGGCGACTATCAGGTCATAGTTCCGCTCGCCCATTGCATGCCATAGCTCTTCGGTAATGAACGGCATGAAGGGGTGGAGCATGACGAGGATCTGGTCGAGAACCCAGCCTGCGACCGTCTTGGATTCTTCATCCATCTCCCCTTTCTCGCCATCGACAAAGGTGGGCTTGATCAGTTCCAGATACCAGTCGCAGAAGGTGCCCCAGGCGAACTGGTAGATCGCGTCGGCCATCGCGTCGAAACGATATTCGTCAAACGCCTTGTTGAGCTTCGCCAGCGTTTCAACGACTTCGCCGATGATCCATTTGTTGACCGCAAGGCTCACCTCCGGCGCGCGCAGCGTGGTCGATGCGCCGATGCCGTTTGACTGGCAGAAACGCGCTGCGTTCCACAGCTTGGTCGCGAAATTGCGATAGCCTTCGACGCGGCGTTCATCCATCTTCACATCGCGGCCCTGGCTTTCCATCGCCGCCATGAAGAAGCGCAGCGCATCGGCGCCATATTTGTCCATCAGGATCAACGGATCGACGACATTGCCCTTGGATTTGGACATTTTCTGCCCGTCCGCCGCGCGCACCAGCCCGTGAAGATAGAGCGTCTTCCACGGCACTTCCTTCATGAAGTGCATCCCCTGCATCGCCATACGCGCATCCCAGAAGAACAGGATGTCAAAGCCGGAAATGAGAACGTCATTCGGATAGTGACGCGCCAGCGCCTCGGTCTGGTCAGGCCAGCCCAATGTACCGAACGGCCAGAGTGCGGAGGAGAACCATGTGTCGAGGACGTCATTGTCCTGTGTCAGCGCAACGCCTTCGCCAGCTAGCGCTTGCGCAGCTGCTTCGTCCTCTGCGACATAAACCTTGCCATCAGCGTCGTACCAAGCCGGAATCCGGTGACCCCACCAAAGTTGGCGGCTGACGCACCAGGGCTGGATATTCTCCATCCAGTTGAAGAAGGTCTTCTCCCAGCTCTTGGGGACGATTTCGATCCGCCCGTCGCGCACTGCCTGTATCGGCGGCTGGGCGAGCGTTTCGGCGTCGACATACCATTGGTCTGTCAGCCAGGGTTCGATCACCACGCCGCCGCGATCGCCAAAGGGCGTCTGGATGGTGCGCGGTTCGGCGTCGAGCTCGCTTTCCTCGCCATCCGCCGATTTGACGATATGCGGAACGAGGCGGCCCAGCGCCTTCATCTGTTCGACCACCGCAGCACGCGCATCGAAGCGATCCATGCCGACCAGATCGTCGGGGATCAGCCCGTCGGCCGTCTGCACCACGCGGGCCTCGGCATCGAACATGTTGAGCATCTCGCCGGGCTTTATCCCTGCGCGCTTGCCGACTTCAAAGTCGTTGAAATCATGCCCGGGGGTGATCTTCACTGCGCCCGAGCCCAGTTCCGGATCGGCATGCTCGTCTGCGACTATCGGCACGCGGCGACCTGTGATTGGCAGCTCGACATATTTGCCGATCACGCTTTTGTAGCGCGGATCATCGGCATTCACCGCGACCGCCATATCGGCGAGCATCGTTTCGGGGCGGGTAGTAGCAACAACAATATGGTCCGCGCCGTTGTCGAGTGTCACGCCGTCGGCCAGCGGATAGCGGAAGTGCCAGAAATGGCCTTTCACCTCGCGCGTTTCAACCTCAAGGTCCGAAATCGCGGTCTTCAGCTTCGGATCCCAATTGACCAGCCTTTTATCGCGGTAGATCAGCCCCTGATTGTAGAGGTCGACAAAGACCTTGAGCACCGCGCGGTTGAAATGCGGGTCCATGGTGAACTGTTCGTTCGCCCAGTCCATTGAGCAGCCAAGGCGGCGCAGCTGGCGAGTGATCTGCCCGCCGCTTTCCGCCTTCCACTTCCAGACGATGTCGACAAATTCGTCGCGGCTGTAATTGGTGCGCTTGTCCTGCCGCTCTTCGAGCTGGCGTTCGACCACCATTTGCGTGGCGATGCCCGCATGGTCCATGCCGACGACCCACAACGCATCCTTGCCCTGCAAACGGGCGTGGCGGATTAAAATATCCTGCAGCGTATTGTCGAGCGCATGGCCGATATGCAGACTGCCCGTCACATTCGGCGGCGGGTTCACAATGGTAAAGGGTTGCGCATCGGGGCGCTCGGGGCGGAAGGCGCCGCTCGTTTCCCAATGCTCAAACCATTTGGTTTCGATTGCTGCCGGGTCGAATGTCTTGTCGATAGTCATGGGCCCGCGCCTTACCCGCGCTTTGCCCAAAGGAAAACCCCTCGCCTTTGCCTGAGGCGAGGGCTTTGGCCCTATTTGCCACCTTTCAGATGCTTCGCCACCCAATCGAAAACCGTGCGGTGCCACTGGATCGAATTTTTGGCCTTCAATATCCAGTGATTCTCATCGGGGAAAACGAGCAGCTTGGATTCGATCCCCTGTCGTTGCAGCGCTGTGAAGGTCGCCAACCCTTGCGAATAGGGAATACGGAAGTCCTTCTCGCCATGGATGACCAGCATCGGCGTTTTCCATTTGGTGACATGGTTCACCGGGTTCCATTTCTCCGCATCCTTGCGGCTCCACCATGGGCCACCATGATCCCATTCGTCGAACCACAATTCTTCGGTTTCAAACGCCATCGCGCGCAGATCGAAAATGCCCGCATGGTTGACCAGACATTTGAACCCTTCGGGCCAATTGCCCGCGATCCAGTTCATCATATAGCCGCCATAGCTGCCGCCCAACGCGCAGGCGTTGGCGGTATCGAGCTGTGGATCGATCTTGCCCAGTTCGACCATGCCAAGCTTCAGGTCGGCTAGGGGCTTTCCACCCCAATCCTGATTGATGCTGTCGGTAAAGGCCTGTCCATAGCCAGACGAGCCATGGAAATCGATCGTCACCACAGCATAGCCCTGCGATGCCATCACCGCCGGGTTCCAGCGGAAGGACCAGCTGTTGCCGAACGAGCTTTGCGGGCCGCCATGCACCAGCAACAGCACCGGCAACTTGCCGGTCGCGCCTTGTGGCTTGACGATCTGGCCATGCACCCGATCGCCATTGGCGCCTGCAAAGCTGAACTTCTCATATCGAACCGGGTCGAGACCCTTGTACAATTCGGCGTTCACATTGGTGAGGCGCGTGGTCTTGCCTTTCGCGTCCATCCACACCAGATCCGCAGGAGCGGCAAGGCTGTTGATCGCATAGATTACACCGCCATTGGACAGCGGCACCACTTCGGAAATAGTGCCGCGATCGGTCAGGCGGGTGACTTTGCCTTTCAGGTCAACGCGGAACAACGGACGTTCCAGTGTATCCTGCGCGGTAACAAGCAAACTCTTGCTGTCCGCAGCCCAGGCAATCGATTCGACCGAACGGTCCCATCGATCGGTCAGCGCGACCACTTTGCCCGTGGCCTTATTCATCAGCATCAACGTCTGCCGGTCGGCTTCATAACCGGGACGGGCCATTGCGGCCCAAGCCATCCATTTGCCATCGGGCGAGGCGGCAGGCAGCGTGTCGGTTGCCTTGTTCTCGGGTGTCAGATTTTTAGGGTCACCGAACGCATGTTCGGACGCATAAATATCGAGGTTGGTCGAACGCGGTTCCTCCGCATCCGCCTTGCGCAAGGCAAAATACAGCTTAGCGCTATCCGCGCTCCATGCGATTTCCTCTCCGCCACCGCTGGGTTTTGAAGGCGTATCGCCGATAAGGGTTTCAGCGCCATCGCCATCCATATTGAGACCGCCCGCCAGCTTGCCATCGGCCCCGATCTCAAAGCTGAACAGGCGACTGTAATTGCCCGGTGTTTCCCATGAGTCCCAATGGCGGACAAACAGCTGATCATATGCGCGACCTGTGCCCGGCCCGGATTTTGAACGATCCCCATCGCTGTCACAGCCGAAATCTTCGCAATCGCGGGCAATATCCCCCCAAACAGCAACCCTTTTGCCATTGGGCGACAATTTGAATCCGGCGACTTCGGCTTTGAAATCGCTCACCTGCGCGCTTGTCTGGTCGCCAAGATCATAGCGCCAAAGCTGGTCTGATCCGCTCGCATTGCTGAGATAATAGATCGACTTGCCACCGGGAGCGAAGGCCGGGCTATGTTCGTTGAAGTCAGGCTTGGATGCAATTTTCCACGGACCTCCTTCCTTGCCATCGACGCGGTACAGCCAAAGGTCGCTGCGCCGTTTGTTCGCAGCAAGATCGGTTTCCTGAAGCTGATAGGCGACCAGTTTTCCGTCGGGCGAAGCGGTCGGCGAAGCGAGCCGTTTCATCGTGGCAAGATCGGTCTCGGTCATGGGACGCGCGGAAGCGGGCACGATAGGACCACCGGCAATGACCAAAGCAAGTAACGAGGCAGTGAAATAATGTTTCATAGCGGCGGAATATCGGGCGAATTGGCGCAACGCAAGCTGCGTGCGCACTTGCACCATATTGCTGCACCCGCTAACGCCGCGCGCGTCATGCATTATATCAGCACCAGGGGAAATGCGTCGAACCTCGATTTTGCGGGGGTGACGCTGGCAGGGCTCGCAAGCGATGGCGGGCTTTATGTCCCCGGCGCTTGGCCCAAATTCACGCACGCCGAAATCGCCGCGATGCGCGGCCTGCCCTATGTAGATTTGGCCGCCAAGGTGATGGCGCCCTTTACCGCAGGCAGCCTGAACGAAGACGAACTGCGCGAATTATGTGCCGCAGCCTATGGCAGTTTCTCGCACGCTGCGGTCACCCCGCTGACTCAGCTGGACAACCAGCAGTGGCTGCTCGAATTATTTCACGGCCCGACGCTGGCGTTCAAGGATGTTGCCCTGCAACTGCTCGGCCATTTGTTTGAGCGCTTTTTGAGCGGCGGTGACAAGGCGTTGACGATTGTCGGGGCTACCTCTGGCGATACCGGTTCCGCAGCGATCCATGCGGTAGCCGGACGCGAGAATATCGAGATATTCATGCTCCACCCGCAGGGCCGTGTGTCGGATGTACAGCGGCGGCAGATGACGACGGTGCTTGCCCCCAATGTCCACAATATCGCCATCGAAGGCAGCTTTGACGACGCGCAGGCGATGGTGAAGCGGATGTTCGGCGACAGCGAAGTGACGAGCGCGATCACGCTGTCTGCGGTCAATTCGATCAACTGGGCGCGGTTGATGGCGCAGGTGGTCTATTATTTCTGGGCCGCGCTGCAGCTTGGCGCGCCCGAGCGCAAGGTTGCTTTCTCGGTGCCCACCGGCAATTTCGGCGATGTCTTTGCCGGCTATGTCGCGGCGCAAATGGGGTTACCGGTCGAGCGGCTGATTGTTGCGACCAACGTCAACGACATTCTGCACCGTGCGCTCGCCAAGGGCGATTATTCGGTGGGTTCGGTCACGCCGACTGCAGCACCTTCCATGGACATCCAGGTATCGAGCAATTTTGAGCGACTGCTGTTCGATCTTGAAGGCCGCGATGGCAGCACCACAGCGGCGCGGATGAAGGTGTTCGAGCAGATGGGCAAAACCGCGCTCTCCGCCGATATGCGCGGACGGGCAAGCCTGTTCAAAAGCATGCGCGCCGACGCCGACGAAATGTCGGGCGCGATGCGCTGGGCGCATGAGAAATGCGCCGAGATTATCGATCCGCACACCGCAATCGCGCTCCACGCCGCGCGCAATTCGGGAATCGCGGCCGACATTCCAGTGGTGACGCTGGCGACCGCGCATCCGGCCAAATTCCCCGATGCGGTCGAGCGCGCGACAGGCATGCGCCCCTCGCTTCCGGCCCGTGTGGGCAATCTGTTCGACCGCGAAGAGCGCTTCATCGTGCTGCCTTCGGATTATGTTGCGGTGCGCGACCATGTGCTGGGCCATGCCGCTCACGCCTGATTTCGTCACCCTCGTCAGCGAGCCGAGACCCGATTACACGCTGATCGACAGCGGCAATGGCCGCAAGCTCGAATCCTATGGCAATCGCCGATTCATCCGCCCCGAGCCGCAGGCGATGTGGGAACCTGCGACCACCGACTGGCAAGCCGATGGCGAGTTTGTTCCCGGATCGGACGAGGATGGCGGAGGCCGCTGGTATTATGAAAAACCGGTGCCGCAAGATGGCTGGCCGCTCAAATGGAATGACGAGGTCAGCTTCACTGCCAGCTGCACCCCGTTCCGCCATCTGGGCTTCTTCCCCGATATGGACCCCGTCTGGCGCTGGATGAGGGGAGAGATTGAGGGGGTTGCCGAGCCGCACTGCATGAACCTGTTCGGCTATACCGGGGTTGGCACATTGGCGCTTTCAGCGGCAGGCGCGCAGATGGTGCATGTCGATGCTTCGAAGAAATCGGTGGCGCAGGCGCGCGAAAACGCCGCGCTTTCCGGCATGACGGAACGCCCAATCCGCTGGATTGTCGATGATGCGGCAAAGTTCGTCGCGCGCGAAGTGCGGCGCGAACGGCGCTATGATGGCATCCTCCTCGATCCGCCCAAATATGGCCGCGGACCCGATGGCGAGGTGTGGCGCTTGGAGGAAGATCTCCCCGGCTTGATCGCCAATTGTCGCCAGTTGCTCGACGCCAATTCGCGTTTCCTTTTCCTCACCGTCTATGCCGTCCGCATGTCGGCCATCGCGCTTGGCAATTTGCTGCAGGCGCATTTTGCCGACCTGCCGGGCAAGGTTGAATTTGGCGAACTGGCTGTTCGCGAACAGGCAAGAGGGCTATTACTCCCCACGGCCATCTTTGCGCGCTGGTCAAAACAGGACTGAAATGAACGATCTTCTCACCCTCGAAGTGCATGACCTGCACGTCAATGTGCTCACCGGCATTTATAGCCAGGAAACACACCTGCCGCAGCCGCTGCATATCTCGGTCAGTGCAGACCTAGAGGTTGCGCCGCATTATGCGCCAGACACGCCGCTGTCGGCTTCGAAAAATTATATGGCGATCAAGGAGGCCGCGACGGTCTTTCCCGAAGGCGTGCATTTTACGCTGATCGAAGCGGTCGCCGACCATATCATCGACAAGCTGTTTGCCGCCGACCCGCGCGTCCAGAATGTCAGCGTCAAGATTATCAAGCTGGCGATTTCCGAAGACGGTGAATCCATCGGGATCACGCTGACAAGGCACCGCAAGTGACACGCCCGCTCGCGCTCGTCACCGGCGGGATGCGACGTCTGGGCGCGGTAATTGCGGCGCAACTGGCGGATGCGGGCTATGACCTCGCGCTGACCAGCCATGGTGATGGCACGCCGGATGCGGAATTGGCGACAGCGTTGGAGCGTAACGCCGCCAACTGGACACATTTCCCTGCCGATCTTTCGGCAGAAGGTGCGAGCGAATCGCTGATGTCTGAAGTGCTGGCCCATTTCAGTCGCGCACCCGATCTGCTGGTCAACAATGCCGCGATGTTCGGGCAGGATGGGTGGGAGGAAATGTCTGCCAACACCCTGAGCGCCCACTTTGCGCTCAATCTTTTCGCACCTATATTATTGAGCCGGGCACTGGTGGAGGCTTCAGCTGAAACAGCCCAGCCCGCGATCATCCACATCGTAGACCAACGCATCATCAACCCCAATGGGGATCAGCTAAGCTATACCCTGTCGAAACAGGCGCTGGCTGGTTCGGTTCGCTCGCTCGCGGCGGCTTTCGGCAAACGCGCACGGGTCAATGGCGTCGCCCCCGGTCTGGTGATTCCCACCGATGACTATGACGATGTGCAGATGCAGCGCCTCAATGAAGACATGCCCCTGGGCCAATTACCGGATGCAAAAGCAATTGCCGAGGCCGTGCTGTACTTGGCCAAGGCCCGCCATGTCAGCGGGCAGATTGTTTTCGTCGATGGTGGCGCGCATCTGCGCAGCTATCCGCGCGACTTCATGCACCTTTAGGGTCAGTTGCCCCACCGTTTCAGTGAAACTGAAACAAATTCTAACGCACGCGCCAGACCTTCAGCCCCTCACCCATATCCGGCATAGCTTCGAGCCAATCCGGCGTATTGCCTTTCGCCAGTTGCGCCCAGAGACCGTCGGGGTTGCGCCGTTGATAGCCTTTCATTTCGGCTTCATCGGTACAAGCGACGATATGGGTTACTTTGCGCCGCTGTATGATTCCCCGCGACTGAATCGCTGGCAGCCGGTATATGTCGATGTGCGCGCGCATGGCCCTTTCATTACGGTGATGGCTGGAGGCCAAGACACTGTGGGAGGTGTTCAGCAGGATTTTGGGACCTATGTCGAACGGCGCGACGATATTGGCCTGTTTGAAAGCCGCCAAAGCACGAACCGATTCGCTGGATTCGCACTGCCCGGCTTCGCTGCCCTTCTCACCAGCAACCTCTAACTGGCTGTTAGCCAAATGCGGCGATAACAATTTGAATATCTGCGAAAAATATGGCCCCGGCATGAGCATTAGCGCCATAAGGGCGACCAACCCAATTCTGCGAATGGCGACAGGTTCCGCTCTGTAGCGGCTGAACAGTTTTGCAATACCAGTCGCGATGACAGGCGTTGCAACCAGTGTGGCGGTCGAAACGGTGCGGAAAACCAGCAACGAAAGCAGAAGCGTGTAAATACCGAGAAATGCGATGATGGCGTAATTGGCACGCTGCTCGGCGTCTGACCTGATCAACAATAACGCCAGGGTCGCAAGGCCGACAGCCGGTACAGCCAGCATCAATATGGCAGTGCCCCATTTCTGATGCCAAACCGGCAAGCCTTCGCGCACCATGTCATACCAATAGGCACGAACGACCGGATCCATGGTTGAAAAGGCGCCACGTGCACAATCGGGCGCCGCATTCAGGTAAATTGCCGCCGACGCAAGGGCAGCCGCCAGAACCAGTGCGATGCGTGGCACCCTGCCCAGTTGCAGGAGTAGGGCGGGCGGCGCGATGATCATACCTGCGGCCGCAATCGCATAAATATGCGCTGGCGAAATCGTATCGCAAAAATTGGGTGCAGACAGTCCCGTCGCTTGCGTGCCGAAGAAAAGAGCCAAAGTAGCAGAGGTAAATGTAAGCACAGCCCAGCCGAGCCGCTGTGCACCATCTCCTTTAAAAGCCCAGCGCCAGCCCAGAACTGCAAAAAACGCCGCTGCTGCAGGTGCCCCTTCCAGCGATATGTGCAGCCACACCGCCATGGCCAGACCCATTACTATCCCGGCTTTGCGGGGAGAAGGCCAGAACAACGTCCAGAGCGTAAGGGCGGCGCAAACCAGCTGCCAGCCGTGATGGTCAATCCGCATTGGGCGCAGTTGCATCGTTATTGCAGGTGACATCAACGTCATGATGACAGCAATCCCGCCAGCCAGCCTTCCCCCCAAAGACATTGCTACGCGGCCGAGAATGTAGGCGATAGTGGCGTAGCACAATAGGGGTATGACCGTGCCGGCGAGCATCTCCGCACCCGCCTGACCCAATAGCGGAGCCGCCATGATAACAATGATGGCGAGCGGCAGCTCGATTAGTCGCGACCAGTGCATCGGGCCACCCTCAGGCGCGTTCAACCGATATTGGGTGGTATCGAACCAGCTTTGCCCGCCAAGAAAATCACGCAGCTGCACCATGCGCAGCTGATCATCCGGATCCCATCCGGAACGGGAAGCGATATTGGGCCAGCTTGAATAGACAAGGAAGGCCGCAGCTGCCAGCCAGATGATGACTGCCAGCTTGGGCAAGGACTCTTTGCTGTTGTTTTGGGGAACGCCGTTCATCGGTTCAATTCGACGCGCCCTGCACAGTCGGCTTATGCTTCAGATACAGCCAGGGGACCTTTGCGGGATTAAACTGGGTCCGGTGATGCCGGTCGAAATAAGGCGGCATATGATCCCCAACTATAAGAATATCCGCTTCGGGAAAGTCGGCAGCCGAAATTTCACTCGCGAGTGCGGTGAATATGTCGTCATAAATGGCAAACTGCCTGCAGATCTGCGGATAATCGCTTTTCAGCAGAGGCGAGACACGTTCACAATTGTCGACATTGAGGTTCAGTCCCGCAGGTACCGGCAGATGCGAGTTGAGCGTCAGCCAATAGAGGAAGGTCGGCTTTTCCGCTGATTTCAGCCGCGCTGAAATCTGACGGGGAATATCGCGATCGCAAGCGCCGGGGAAAACACCCCCACATTTTTCGGATCCTTCGGCGACCATATCGCTTTTGAAGGCCATTTTCTGAAAGCCGACATTGGGATACCATTTTTCCCGCGCAAAGAAATTCGGCGTGAAGCTGTGCATCGCCAGCGTTTCATACCCTTTGGCGGCCAGCTTCGCCGGAATGCAATTTTCGTCTTTCCGGTCGACAAGATCGTAATAATCCCCCCAGCGCCCACACAGTTCGCGGATTTCCCCGGCTGTGGTGCTGTTGTAATATGGTGCGGAGCCCCGACTGAAATCAAATTTTGCCTGAACCGCCTTGTCTTGCAACAGCGGCGCAAACATCAGGCGCGACATTTCGGGATTGTTTTGGGGAAGACCCATGGCTTCCACCACGATCAATATCAGGTGCCGCTGCCCATCGGCGCGCGCCACAAACCCGCTGCCATTGGTTGCCGAATCGAATGTCGCGCCAGCGGGCGCGGCACGGAAATAGTGGCCGCGCATGTCCTTGCCCATCCACAAGTCGACGCCGGCCAAGGTGAAGAAAAGCCCGCCGGCACCGGCAATCAGCAAAGGCCGGGAAAAATGGATGTTGCGCTTCAAAAGCCGCCAACCGATTCCAAGCACCATCACGATCGCAATGGCCGCCGCTATATAGTCATAGGAGTTGGATGGCTTGATTTCCGCGAAGAATTTCAACGAATAGAGCAGCGAGGAGATATCCAGATTGAACAGGCCGCCAATGAAACGCAGCGTCGAATAGATCAGGGCACCGGCAAATGCGGCGTACCGTATCCAGAAACTGGCCCGCATCACGATGAGGCCGAGCACCCCGGTATAAACAATATCCATATGCCGTGGAGGTGCTCCGGAAAACCACAGCACTGCAAATCCCGCATTGGCGAGGACAACCCAGATGAGGAGCCAACGGCCAAAGCTTTTGAGTTGCTCATCCACGCCCCAAAATGGCGGGCGAACGGTCTGCGCTGTTAGCGTGGTCACCGGAAAACCCCCCATTTGCGCAGTGCATACACCGCGAAGAAACTGACAGCGACGGCAGCGCCTTTGGACGGGATGGGATGGATGCCCGCCCGGCCTAGAATTTCAACCGTCGCCACGGTTATGCCTAATCCGGCAAGTGCGGACCCGGCAAATAGTGCGCGCTGGATGTGGCGTGCCGCTCCTTCCCGGGTCTTTCCTGTAAAGACCAGATTGGCGCTAACCAGCCAATGGACAATGATACCCGCACAATAGCCAGCCGCCGAAGCCAGCGTCGGATCGACCTTGACCGCAACAAGGCTGGAAAACAGCGCAACGTCAAAGGCAAGGGCGATGATGCTGGCGACCAGGTAGCGGGTTATCGTGAACCGCTGCCAAAGCTGCATTGCGGAGGCAATGGCCCGCTCCATTGAAGTCAGGCCGCCTTGACGATTTTGCGCTGTTCCGTTGCGGGTGCTACGCGGGTCGGCACATCGCGTTCCGACGTCAGCGCTGCAGCCTGATCTTCGGTCACCTTGACCGCAATCTTTTCCTGCTCGCCCTCGTCGCCCGCTTCATGATATTCGGCGTCTTCGTTGACGTTCCAGATATTGTAGACACGCGCACCGGCCTCGATATTCTCGACCGTCAGCATCGCCGTCATCATTGCATGGTCCTGGTTATTGTAGCGGTGCATCCCGTTGCGACCGACCATGTGCAGCGTCGGATATTTGCTTTCGAGTTCCGAGCGCATCGCCTCGACATTGGCGGCATAGCTGTCGTCATAGACCGGATAGGCCTTTTCCTGACGGACAACCGCGCCACCAACAACGTCTGCGGGGTTGCACAGGCCAAGGATAGCCATTTCCTTCTTTGCGAGTTCGACCAGATCGGCGTCGCTCGACGACCAGAGGCCATCACCTTCGAAGCAGAAATATTCGAGGCCGACGCAGGCGATCGACGGATCAGGGACCATTTCGGGCGACCAGCTGCGGAAATTCTGTACCCGGCCCACCTTCACTTTGCTGTCGTGGATATAGATCCAGTTGTCGGGGAACAGGTCGTCCGACTTGATCATCAAAGCCACGGTCAGGAAGTCGCGATATTTGAGGTTCGATGCCTCGAGCGAAGTCTGCGGCAGCGGGTGGATGCGGGCCGACAATTCGCGCATCGGGGCAGAGCTGATCACATGGCGGGCTTGGATAACGGTCTCGCCGCCATCAGCCTTGGTCGCCGACAGCCGCCAGTTGCCCTTGGCATCCTGTGCCAGTTGGTTGAAGCTATGGCCCATCAACACGTGGTTGCCCTTGGCGACAACGAAATCGCGCGCCGCATCCCACATCATGCCCGGCCCCAGCCGCGGATAGCGGAAGGTTTCGAGCAAGGTCTTTGTCTCCATGCCGTCATTGGGTTTTTTGTTGAGGCCAAGGCTGCGCTTCAGCCCGTCCATCACCGCGGCACCGAGCGACAGCCCCTTGATGCGCTGCGCCGCCCAGTCGGCCGACATTTCGTCGCAGGGCATACCCCATACCTTCTCGGTATAGGTCTTGAAGAAGATCGAATAGAGCTTCCAGCCGAACTGGTTGACCGTCCAGTCTTCGAAACTGCGCACCTTGGTGTTCGGGAAAGCCTTCGCCTTGGCATAGCTCGCCATGCACAAGGTCGAACGGACGATGCCGAGGTTGAACAAGGCTTCGAAGGCACGCAGCGGATAGCTGTAGAATTTGCCTTCATAATAGATGCGGCTCATGCGCGGACGCTGGATGAAATCATCGGGAAGGATTTCGTTCCAGAGGTCGACGACTTCCTTGGACTTCGAAAAGAAGCGGTGGCCACCAATATCGAAACGATAGCCATCGACTTCGACGGTCCGGCTTATGCCGCCGACATAGCGTTCGTCCTTTTCGATAACGGTGACGCTATAGCCCTTTTTGGAGAGCAGATAGGCAGCGGTGAGCCCTGCGGGCCCTGCGCCGATGATCGCTACGTCCACCAAATCCTGTTTTTGCCCCGACATTTTCGCACTTCCTCCAGCGGCTATAGGCTTTCGGGGAAATCTCTGAACGAAAATGGATAATGAAAAGTTAACAGGGGCGTCTAGCAGCCAGCAACGACAGATAATTGCTGCATTGCAGTAATTTCTTGCTTTTTGGCGCCCACTGCGCCATATGGCCTTCAAGCGCATGAGGCGAGCGGAGATAACCGCCGCAGTATCGACAGCGTGAGAGCTTGTTCAAAAGCTCCGTCGATCGAGAGATGCGCGCAGCCAAGAGGCTTCCCAATTCACGCGGGGTGGTTTCCAAGGGGTCGGCGTTTCGCTTACCCTTAAACCCGCTTGTGCGCCGCGCGCTGCCAAAAGGCCTGCGCGGGCAGCATCATGCATATTTGAGAGTTTATTATGTCTTTTTTTGAAGAACTGGGCCTTGCCCAACCCCTCCTGAAGGCACTTGCCGCTTCGGGATATGATACCCCGACCCCGATCCAGATGCAGGCGATCCCGCCGTTGCTGGAAGGTCGCGACCTGTGTGGCATCGCGCAGACGGGCACCGGCAAGACCGCTGCCTTCGCGCTGCCGTCACTCCACCATTTCGCCACCAACATCAAACCGCGCGTGCCCTATGGCTGCCGGATGCTTGTGCTGTCGCCGACCCGCGAACTTGCGGCACAGATTGCGGAAAAATTCCGCGACTATGGCAAGTTTCTGGGCCTCACGGTCAACTGCGTCTTCGGCGGCATGCCAATCTTCACGCAAAAGAAGAAGCTGCAGTCGGGCACCGACATCCTCGTCGCCACGCCTGGCCGCCTGCTCGACCTTATTGAACAACGCGCGCTGAGCCTGAAGGATGTCGAAATTTTCGTTCTCGACGAAGCCGACCAGATGATGGACCTGGGCTTCATTCACGCGCTGAAGCGCATCGACCTGATGCTCCCCAAAAAGCGCCAGAGCCTGTTCTTTTCGGCCACCATGCCCAAGGCGATTGCCGAACTGGGCAACCGTTTCCTCAACAACCCCGTGCGCGTCTCGGTCACGCCGGCGGCGACGACTGCGGAACGCGTCGATCAATTCGTTACCTTCGTCACCCAGGGCGAAAAGCAGGCCTTGCTCAACTATCGCCTCAAGGATGAGGCAGTCGAGCGTGCGCTCGTCTTCACCCGCACCAAACATGGTGCCGACCGCGTCGTCCGCCATCTGGCGGGTGCGGGCATCAAGGCCGCTGCGATCCATGGCAATAAGAGCCAGGGTCAGCGTACTGCAGCAATGCAGGGCTTCCGCCACGGGCATCTGAAGGTGCTGGTCGCAACCGACATCGCTGCGCGCGGTATCGACGTGCCCGGTGTCAGCCATGTGTTCAATTACGAGCTGCCCAATGTACCCGACCAATATGTCCACCGCATCGGCCGCACCGCGCGTGCCGGCGCCGATGGCATCGCGGTCAGTTTTGTCAGCGATGACGAGCGCGGGTATCTGAAGGATATCGAGCGGCTGACCAAGGTTCGCTTGATGCAGGTTGGCCTGCCCGAAGGTTTCCGCCAGCTGGTTGCAGAAATGCCCAAGCCGGTCGTCGCCAAGCGCGAAGAACAGCCCCGCCGCGCAGGAGGACGGCCCGGTCAGGGGCAAGGTCGCCCCGGCGGTCGTCAAGGTTCAGGTCGTGCACGCCCGGCCCATGGCAGCCCGTTGATGAGCCGCGACGGTTATGGCCGTGACGAAATTCCTGTCCGCAATGATCGTGGCAGTGAACGTCGGGAAGATCAGCGTGCGCCCCGCGCCGACAATCGCCCCAACCACAAACGTGGTGGCCCACCGATCAGCGGCGCCTCTCATGGCCGCGACAGTGAACGCCCCCGCAACTATGGCCCCAAGCCATCCGGTGTGGGCAAGTTCAAGACTGCGGTTAAGCGGGCGCGGTAAGCGCCGTGGTTGCAGTTAGATTACCGTAGCCCTGAGCTTGTCGAAGGGCGCTTCTCAGATGTGGCGTGACGCTGAGAGGCGTGCTTCGACAGGCTCAGCACTAATGTTATTCCGCAGTTCTCAGTGCCTGAAATGCCGCATGCCGGTGAAGACCATCGCCAGCCCTGCTTCGTCAGCGGCGGCGATGACTTCTTCGTCGCGCATTGAGCCGCCCGGCTGGATAACCGCCGTCGCCCCAGCCTCTACCGCGGCCAGCAGGCCGTCAGCAAAGGGGAAAAAGGCGTCTGAAGCGACCGCCGAACCAACGGTGCGCGGGCTTTCCCAGCCATAGGTGTCTGCAGCTTCGCGTGCCTTGATCGCGGCGATGCGTGCGCTGTCGCGGCGGTTCATCTGGCCGGCACCAATGCCCGCTGTCGCACCGTCTTTCGCATAGACAATCGCGTTCGATTTGACATGCTTGGCAACCGTCCAGGCAAAGCGGCAGTCGGCGAGTTCCTGCGCTGTTGGCGCCCGCTTCGTCACCACCTTGAAATCGCTGTCGGGCACGAAACCATTGTCGCGTGACTGCACCAGCAACCCGCCGGTAATCGGTTTCACCATCAGGCCGCCACGTTTCGGATCGGGCAGGTCGCCGGTCAGTAGCAGGCGCAAATTCTTCTTCTTGGCGAATACCGCCTTGGCTGCGTCGTCAGCAGCAGGAGCAGCAACGACCTCCGTGAAAATCTCGGTAATCGCCTCGGCCGTCGCGCCATCTAGCGGACGGTTGACAGCAACAATCCCGCCAAAGGCCGAAACGCTGTCGCATTCAAGCGCAGCGCGATAGGCCTCGATCAGCGTATCGCCCGTGGCAACGCCGCACGGATTGGCATGCTTGACGATAACAACCGTCGGCGGCCCATCGCGAAATTCGCTGACCAGCTCGAGCGCAGCGTCGGCATCGTTATAATTGTTGTAGGACAGTTCCTTGCCCTGGATTTGCTCCGCCTGCGCGATGCCCGATCCGTGCGGACCAACCGGGACATACAGCGCGGCGCGCTGGTGCGGGTTTTCGCCATAACGCAGCTCTTCGGCGCGATTGCCGTTAATCGCAAGCATATCCGGGAAGAATTGCTGCTGATCGGCAAAGGCGAACCATTGGCTGATCATGCTGTCATAGGCGGCCGTTGCCGAATAGGCCTTGGCCGCACATTTGCGGCGGAAATCATAGCTGGTCTTGCCGCCCGATTCCTCCATCTCGGCGATCAAATTGTCATAGTCGGCAGGATCGGTAACAATCGTGACATAGGCATGGTTCTTGGCTGCGCTGCGTACCATCGACGGGCCGCCAATGTCGATATTCTCGATAATCTCGTCGCGGCTCGCGCCCTTGGCGACCGTCTGCGCAAAGGGGTAGAGATTGACGACCACCAGATCGATCGCGCCGATGCCATGTTCTTTCATCGAAGCGGCATGCTCTGCATTGTCGCGCACCGCGAGGAGGCCGCCATGCACCTTGGGGTGCAGAGTCTTGACGCGGCCATCCATCATTTCGGGAAAGCCGGTGAGGTCGCTGATATCCTTCACCTGCAGCCCGGCATCGCGCAGCGTCTTTGCTGTGCCGCCGGTCGACACCAGTTCGACATCGCGCTTGGCAAGTGCATGGCCCAATTCAACCAGCCCGCTTTTATCCGACACCGAAAGCAGTGCCCGTTTGATCTTCACATCGCTCATTTTGTTTATCCCAGAAACTTGAGGGCCCAGCCAATGGTCATGCCGCCCTTTGGCGCATTGACGCCAATCACGAGCTGGCGGGTGGGGTTTGGCCGGCCATTTTCATCCACCCAGATACTGTCATCGACCTCGATCGTACCGAGCGCGGTCATGAAGGTCCAACTGCTGCCATCGTCGAGGCGCATTACGACACTGCGTTTGTCGTCAGCGAGCAGCAGCTCGATATCGGGACCGAGATGGAAGCGGAGATGCACAGGCACCTCTTCGCGTCCCTTAAATTTCGCATGCGGCAGGAGCGTATCCTCGCCGCGCAACTCCATGCCGTCCGAACGCAGGATCAGTACCCGGTTATGGATGAAGCCATAGCTGCGCGCATAGCCATCATGATTGGCTTCGATCCGCGTCGCTTTTTCAATATCGCGCCGTTCAAGCTCGACATCGACAACACCAGCGCCCAGTTGCCCTTTGGCGAGCAGTGCGGTTGAATTGCTGTCGTCTACACATAGGGTCGAATGTGCAGCAGTGGTACGCAAACCGCGCGCCAGAGCCGCCGGTATGCTCGCCCCGGCAAGACCGGCACCGCCGCAATTGATCACGATCCGCTGCCTGCCAAAACTGAATTCGAACGCGAGCGTTGATGCACAGCCAACCAGCGCCTGTTTCGCATGCGGAGGCGGTCCGGCGTCAACTTGCAGGACAGCAGGCCCCGCACTGACCCGTTGATAGCCCCAATCGAGCGCTTGACGCAGTGGCCGGGCACGCACACCGCTGGCCTGAACCAGGGCCTCGATGCGCTCTGCCCCCAAATGGCCGCATCCCTGCCAGGCACCCAGTCCGCCATCGGCGTGCGTCAATCCCAACAGCGCCGGAACGTTGCGACTGAGCGTATCGGTAAGGAAATCGGGAACAGCTTCCTGCCGCGCTGTGTAACATTCGCGCAACGTCGACAGCAGCGCAATCAGTTCCATCAGTTGCTGCGGCGCGCGCGACAATAGCCCGCCATCGGGAAAAACCAGATCAGACAGTGCGGCCTCAAGGCTGTGCTCACCCATCGCCCGCCGCGCCTTGCCCTCCGGGAGCAATAGCGAGGCGGCGACAACACCCGCCCAGCCGCAGACCTTGTCAAAAGGCTTGGTCGCACGGACCGCCGACTGGTCGAGATGCCGGGCGGTGCGCGCAAAATGGTTCAGGATTTTGGAGCGATAGATGAGGTCAGTGCTGGTCAGCAAATAGGGCGCGGCGCTCGCCATATTGAGAAAGCGCCACGCGCTATTGTCGATCCGCCATGCCGGCATGCGCGGCCGGTCGCCATTGGCCGCCAGCCATTTTTCGGCAATCGATGCGGCGAGTGGCGCACCTTCGCCGCGATTGACCGCGGCAGACAAATCGCGCAGCCAGTCGAAGCGATGGACATAGTCGGCAAAGGCGGGAGGCAATGTCGACTTGTCATAATCGATCGCATTGATCGACTGCTCCATGCCCTGAAACAGGAATTTTCCGATGCGGATCGCGGTGCCGCGCGCCTCATCGCCCGGAAGCGGATCGGTGGGTACGGCCAGCAGTTTCATCGGCAGCTTGCCGGTGATCCGCATCTTGTGCAGCGGGGTGCGCCAGCTCAACTGATAGAGCATCAGCGAAACACGGGCGGCCAGATTTTCAAGACGACCTGCCGGACGCACGACCAGCGCATTGGCGCCAATCTTATCGTCCGGGCGATCGGCTTCGGCCATTATCCCCTCAGGGCTGCGATATTGGCCGCGTAAGCGCTTGGTCCGCCCTTGAAGGTCGCGGTTCCGGCGACCAGCGTATCCGCGCCTGCCGAAATGGCGAGCGGCGCGGTTTCAACCGTAATGCCGCCATCGACTTCAAGGCGGATGTCCTTGCCGGTCTTTTCAATCATCTTGCGGATCGCCTCGATCTTGCGCAGCTGGCTTGAAATGAAGCTTTGCCCGCCAAAGCCGGGATTGACGCTCATCACCAGCACAAGGTCGATCTCTTCAATCAGATAATCGAGCATCTTTGCCGGCGTGTGCGGATTAAGCACGATACCCGCCTGTTTGCCCAGTGACTTGATCAACTGCACCGTGCGGTGCGGGTGCGGTCCCGCCTCCGGATGGAAGGAAATGATATCGGCGCCTGCGTCAGCGAAGTCCTTCACAAATTGGTCGACCGGCGAGATCATCAGATGGACATCGAATGGCTTCGCGCTATGCGGGCGCAGAGCCTTCACGACGGCCGGGCCGATCGTGATGTTGGGTACGAAATGGCCGTCCATCACATCGACATGGATCCAGTCACAGCCTGCCTCGTCAATCGCACGAACCTCTTCGCCCAGACGCGCAAAATCGGCGGAAAGGATCGAAGGGGCAATGCGGATAGGAGCGTTCATGGCTGGCGCTTAGCGGGACTGCGCAGCAGGGGCAAGGCAAGCACCCCTTCATGCACAACTAATCCACCGTTTTATCCACCGCGTTGTCGCGAAAAAAGCTCGATACGGCCCATCGCTTCGTCTGTGGCCTCCAGAAAGCGGAAGCCCAGCTTCTTTGCAACCCTTCGCGACGCCCGATTCCCCGGATCGATGATACAGCGAATTTCGGGTGCCTTGAGTTCGTCGTCAGCCCATGCCAGCGCCGCCGCCATCGCTTCGGTGGCCAACCCTTTGCCCCATGCCTCGGGAATGAAGGCCCAGCCTGCTTCGGGGACGCCTTCAAGCCCGGCTACTCCGCGCTCGAACCATGAGAGCCCGCCATTGCCCAAAAATCTTCCGGTGGCGCGGTCTAGGAACGACCAATAGCCATAGCCCATGAACTGCCAGAGTGCCGAGGCAGCAAGGAACTTGCCCCAGCTTTCGGTGCGGGTGCGCGGCTTGCCGCCGATAAATTCGGTCATCGCCGGATCGGCCCATGCCGCGGCATAGTCCTCCCAATGGTCGAGACTGATGGGGGCTAGGATCAGGCGGTCGGTCGTGAGGGTAGGCGCATTCATGCTGTCACCTGAAAATGGATACGGCCAAGTTTAACGCCTGTCGAAGCACACCTCGCCGAGAAGCGCCCTTTGACAGGCTCAGGGCTACGGTGATATTTCAGCTAGCCCTTGCGCTGCAGGCAGGCAATGAAGAAGCCGTCGAGCCCGCCCTTGTCCGCAAGCATGCCGGGCAGCGTGCGGACATAGCCGTCTGTCGGCGTGATGCCTTCGGGCAGAAGGGCGGTGTCGATTTTTGCTTTGGCAAAATTGCCGTGCCGCGCGAGGAAGGCATCGGCCTGTTGCTCGCCCTCTTCGGGTTCGAGCGAGCAGGTTGCATAGACCAGCGTTCCGCCGGGTTTGACCATGGCCGCCGCCTTGTCGAGCATCGCGGCTTGTAGTTCTACCAGTTCGGCAATCTGCCTTGGCCCGATCCGGTGGAGCACATCGGGATGGCGGCGGAAGGTACCTGTCGCGGTGCAGGGTGCATCAAGCAGCACGGCGTCGAGCGGTGCCTCAGGCTCCCAGGTCAGCACATCACCAATGTTGGATTTCGCCGCCAGCCCGGTCCGCTCCAGATTGGCCGACAGCCGCTCCATCCGCTTCGCCGACTTGTCGAGTGCAGTGACGTTCCAACCTTGGCTCGCCAACTGCATGGTCTTGCCACCGGGGGCCGCACATAGGTCAGCTATCTCTCGATGCTGTCCCTGCCCCAGCAATCGCGCTGGCAGGCTGGCCGCCAGATCCTGCACCCACCATGCGCCATCGGCATAGCCGGGCAACATTTCAATCGCCGAGCCACGTGCCAGCCGGATATGGCCCGGTGCGAGGCTGGTGCCTTCCAGTTCTTCAGCCCATTTGGCGGTCTGCGAGGGATCCGACACAATCAAGTCGAGCGAAGGCGGCTCGGTCAAGGCGACACGCGCCGCCTCGA
Source organism: Sphingorhabdus sp. (assembly GCF_035329025.1). Classification (GTDB taxonomy): domain Bacteria; phylum Pseudomonadota; class Alphaproteobacteria; order Sphingomonadales; family Sphingomonadaceae; genus Sphingorhabdus_B. Next base: position 29,036 of record NZ_DAOLHN010000034.1, read on the forward strand.
CCATCTCCGCACCCCAAGCTGCTTTCCAGCGGTCGGCAACCGGATGCGTCAGGCTGGGCGCCTCAGGCAATGTCGGCTGCAACCGCCAGAGCGAACCGAGCACACCATGCACCAACCGTCTGGGCCCTTTGTCGAGCAGCGGCAGGGCGGTCGAGATCGCAGCGTGCGGCGGCGTACCCAGCCGAAGCATCTGCGCCAGCGCCATCCGCAGTACCATGCGGGCCTTGGCATCCTCCGCCAATGGCAGACGGGTCTGGCTGTCGATCAGCAGATCGAGGTCTGGGAGCCAGCGTAGCACTTCCTGCGCAATGGCAATCGCCAGCGCCCGGTCCGACGGCTCGAGCCCTTTGGCCATCGCACTCGCCGCCTGATCGAGTGGTTGGCCGGTGCGCAAGCAAGCGTCGAGCATCCGCAACGCAGTGCGGCGGGCAGCAAGGCCGGTGGCGGTGGTTGGGCGGGTGTTCATTGCTCCCCGCATAGGCTGCGGGCAAATTCTCTACAATCGAAATAGCGGCGTTTTGTCACCCCCGACTTGATCGGGGGTCCATGGTCTGAACTGTCGGTTTTAACCTTTGTGTCAGACCGTGGATTCCCGCTTTCGCGGGAATGACAGGATAGAAATGTCGCCGTTTATCTACTGCCGAAAGGGTCCAGCGCGCTGCGGCGCGGGCCCGAACCCATTTGCTCGGCCAAAGCCTCCAGCTCGGCAATCCGGTTCTCGGTTGCCGGATGGGTTGAGAACATCTCTGATATGTGCGTCGGCACGATGTAGAGCTGGGCTGCCGAAGGGTTGCGCTCGCTGACCGGATTGGGGATCGCCTGTGCCGCACCCGATATTTTGGCAAGCGCCGCGGCAAGGGCGAGTGGCTTACCCGATATCTCGGCACCGGTGCGGTCAGCCCCATATTCGCGCGTGCGGCTGATCGCCAATTGCACGATCATTGCGGCGAAGGGAGCAATCAGCACAGCGAGCAAGGTCGCCAAACCATTTCGCTCGCTATCGCGGAAGAACAGCCCGAAATTGGCGAGCATCGACAGCGCACCTGCAATCGTCGCGACCATCGTCATGATCAGCGTGTCTCGGTTTTTCACATGCGCCAGTTCATGCGCCATCACGCCTTCCACCTCGTCGCGACTGAGCATCGACAGCAGGCCGGTGGTCGCGGCCACCGCGGCATTTTCCGGATTGCGGCCGGTGGCAAAGGCATTGGGATTGGGGTTATCGACAATATAGACTCGCGGCATCGGCATATTGGCGCGCCGCGCGAGATTGGCGACCAGCCCGTAGAAATTGGGCTCGCTCTGCGCATCAACCTCGCGCGCATTGTGCATTTTGAGGACGATCTTGTCGGCGTTCCAATAGGTGAACAGGTTCATCCCCGCCGCGACCAGCAGCGAGATGATGGCCCCGCCCGAGCCACCAAGCGTATAACCGAGCGCCATGAAAAGCGCCGTCAGCGCCGCCAGCAACATCGTGGTCTTGAGCATATTCATCTTGATATCCTCCGTATGAGGCCCAATGTGGGGGGACGTTGTTCCGCTTTCAAGAATGTCCTTAGGAGCCTCACCATGGGCAAGCGCCCGCCGCATGTGAAACCGCCAGCCTATCTGTCGAAAAGCCCGCCTGTTCCGGAGCCCAAGGCGGTGGAGCACAAGCCGCTCCCCGATGAGGAACGGCCAGACCCGGTCCGCTATGGCGATTGGGAACTAAAAGGCATCGCCGTCGATTTCTGATTAATCACCCGATTAAATCGGGGCTTGCGCTCGGCGCGTTCGCCTTTATGCCTTCTCTCGAGAAGAATGTGAGGAGAGGCATGTATTATTCCGAGCTGCGCCAGGTGCGCGATGAGTTGACAGGCCCCGGTGGTCCGTTTGAAATCGTCGAAGCCGATATCCTGGGAAACCGCATCCGCACTTACAAAAATGCCCCACCCAGCGTCCGCGAGGTGTGGTTATCGACGGTGGCATTCGCCGAACGCCCCTACCTCATCTACCAAGATGAGCGGATGACCTATGCCGAAGCCCATGCGCAGGTGAATGCCATCGCAGTGTGGATGGCCGAACAGGGTGTGCAGCCGGGTGATCGCGTGGCGATCGCGATGCGCAACTATCCCGAATGGATGCTGATCTATTGGGCTTGCGTCGCAAGCGGCGTCACCGCCGTCGGCATGAACGCCTGGTGGACGACCGAGGAAATGGCCTTTGCGCTCAAGGATTCAGAACCCAAGATCCTGTTCCTGGATGCCGAACGACTGACGCGCTTTCGCGAAAAGCCGGAACTCGCCGGAAGCGTGAAACTGGTCGGCGTGCGGCTCGATAAGACGGAACCGGATATCACGCCCTGGTCTGAAGTGATCGCACATGGTGGCGAGATGCCCGCAGTCACGGTCGACCCCGAATCGGATGCCTGCATTTTCTATACCTCTGGTACTACGGGCTTCCCCAAAGGGGCGCAGCTGACGCACCGGGGCTGTGTCGCCAACCTGTTTAACATGCTCTACGCCGCTGCCTCGTCTGCGCTTGCGGTCGAACGGGCGACCGGCGTGGCGCCTCCGGCGACCCCGCCCGTCCCGGTGACTTTGGTCACGACCCCGCTCTTCCACGTCACCGCAAATAACTGCGCGGCTTATGGTGTTACCGCTGCCGGCGGTGCGATGGTGCTGATGTACCGTTGGGATGCGGGCGATGCGCTGAAGATCATCGAGCGCGAACGCGTGACCGGGATGAGCGGCGTGCCGATCATGGCGCGTGAGCTGATCAACCATCCCGATTTCGCCAAGACCGACACATCGAGCCTTCTCGCCCTTTCCGGCGGCGGGGCTCAGGTGCCGCCCGATCAGGTGCTCAAAATCGATGAGGCGGTTGAAACCGCGCGACCGACCACAGGCTATGGCATGACCGAAACCTGCGGGATCATCACCTCGCTGGGTGGTGATTTCTATGTTGATCGTCCAGACAGCGCAGGCCCCGCCATGCCGGTCTATGAAGCGAAATGCGTCGACGATGATGGCAATGAAGTGCCGCTCGGCGAAACCGGCGAATTGTGGGTGCGCGGTGCCGCAGTCATCAAAGGCTATATCAACCGCCCCGATGCGACCGCCGAATCGATTACCGATGGCTGGCTGCACACTGGCGATATTGCGCGGATGGATGAAGACGGTTTCATCTACATTGTCGACCGCAAGAAGGACATGGTGCTGCGCGGCGGCGAGAATGTCTATTGCGTCGAAGTCGAAGCCGCCATCTATCGCCACCCGGCGGTCGCCGAGTGCAGCGTATTTGGCGTTCCCGATGACCGTCTGGGGGAAGAAGTGGCCGCAGCCATCTTTCTGAAGGAAGGCGAAACGCTCGATGCTGACAGTTTACGCGAAGAAATGGCGAAACATGTCGCGAAGCACAAACTGCCACGTTTCGTCTTTTTCGTCGACGAGCCGCTGCCGCGCAACGCCAGTGGCAAATTCCTGCGGCGCGAACTTCGGGAAACTTTGGCTCCGGCTACGACCTGACCGTCAAGGCAATAATATCGTCGAACCCACTGTCTTGCGTGCCTCCAGATCGATGTGCGCCTGTACGATGTCATCGAGCGCGTAGCGCTGCCCGATCGAAACGGTGAGCGCCCCGCTGGCGAGCATCTCGAACATGCGCGTACTGCCTGCCTGGCGCTCGGCGGGGCTGCGATAATAGTCGAACAGACCCGGGCGCGTCACGAACAGGGAGCCTTTCGCAGCGAGTTGCCCGAGAGCAACGCCCGTGACCGGTCCGCTCGCATTGCCGTAACTGACAATCAGGCCTCGCCGCGCAACCGAATCGAGCGACGCCGCCCAAGTGTCTTTTCCCACACCATCAAAAGAGGCACGAACACCCCGCCCGTCCGTCAGTTCACGCACCTGCGGCGCAACGTCTTCATTCCCGTAGAGGATGACATGGTCAGCTCCGGCATCACGAGCCAGCTTCGCCTTTTCTTCTGTGCTGACCGTACCGATAACATGCGCGCCGATCGCCTTCAGCCATTGCACCAACAGCAATCCCACCCCGCCGGCCGCCGCATGTACCAATATATGCTCGCCGGGCTTTACGAAGGCACATCGTTCGACAAGAAATTCGACAGTGCACCCTTTGAGCAAGGCGGCAGCGGCCAGTTCATCGGAAACATTGTCCGGCGTCTTGAGCAAAGCCGAGGCGGCAATGTTACGGACGGTGGAATAGGAACCGCGTTCCGGGCCGAACGTGCAAACACGATCGCCCACCGCGAAGCCGTTAACCCCTTCGCCCACAGCTTCAACCACACCGGCCGCCTCCACCCCCAGACCACTGGGAAGTTCGATCGGGTAGAGACCGCTGCGGTGATAAGTGTCGATGAAGTTCAGCCCGATGGCCGTGCTGCGCATCCGCACTTCGCCGGTCCCGGGCGGGGGTAGAACGACGTCCTCAAGTTCAATTGCATCAGGACCGCCAAAGGCGCGGATGACGGCACGGCGAGAGGTATCGGAAGACATGGGCAAACTCCTTTGCCAAATTACCTATGGCTTGTGTTGCAAACCGGCAACCGCAAAGCACCGCGCTTGACCCACAGCGCTGGGCCGTTAGCGTGCGCCATATGAAAAGATTTGCCAGATATGCCGCCGCGATGGCGCTCTCAGCGCTCAGCCTTCCTGCCATAGCGGCCAGCGCCCCTGCCGCTTCCTCGCAGACAGCAGACTTTGAAACACTCAATGCCGATTTCGCCAAATGGATGGCCGAGGCGCATGTGCCGGGCCTTGTCTGGGGCATCGTCAAGGACGGGAAACTTGTTCATGCGAAGGCGATGGGGGTGCAGACCGTTGAGGACAATGTTCCTGTCACCCCCGACACGGCATTCCGCATCGCAAGCATGACCAAGGCTTTCACTGGCTATTCGATCCTGAAGCTGCGCGACGAGGGCAAGTTGCGGCTGGACGATCCGGCAAGCAAATATGTGCCTGAAATGAAGGGCTGGGCGAATGGCATCACCGTCGGCGACCTGCTCCACCATACAGCAGGCTTCGTGACCGACGATCCATGGGGTGACCGGCAACAGCCCCTGCCGGAGGCGGAATTCAGCAAGATGCTTAAAGCGGGCGTGCCCTTTTCGACTAAACCCGGCACGCGCTATGAATATTCGAACTTCGGCTATGCGACGCTGGGCCGCATTGTCGCCAATGTGTCGAAGCAGGACTATGCCAAGCGTGTTGAGGAAACAGTGCTGAAACCGCTGGGCATGGCATCTACCCGATACGAGGTGCGCGATGTGCCGCCAAACAAACTCGCGATGGGCTATCGCTGGGAAAATGACGCCTGGTCGCGCGAGCCGGTGATGCCGCACGGCGCATTTGGCGCGATGGGCGGCCTCGTCACCACCGGCAATGATTACGCCAAATGGATCGGCTACCTGCTCTCGGCCTGGCCTGCAAAAGACGCCGAAGCGCAAAGCACCAAAACGATCCGCGCGATGCAATATGGCGGCGGCCTGCTTCATGCCCGCCGCCGCCCGGGCAAGGAAGGCGACAATTGCCGCCTCTCCGCAATTTATGGCGCGGGACTGGTTCAGGCCAATGATTGCGTCCTCGGCAATGTCCTTTTCCACGGCGGCGGCTTTCCCGGCTATGGCAGCCATATGTTATTGATGCCTGAAACGGGTGTCGGTGTGTTTGCGCTGACCAACCGCACTTATGCCGGCCCGACCGCGCCAGTCTGGGATGCAGCTACAGCGCTGTTCAAATCGGGCTATTTCGCACCGCGCGCCATCGCGACTACGCGTGCTCTCGAAACGGGTTATGCCGCCGCACGCCGCATCTGGAAAGCAGGCGGGGTCGAGGGCGAGGGCCAGTATCTGGCGATGAATTTCGCGATGGATCGCAACGACGCCAGCTGGCGGCAATATCTTTCCGAGATCGCTGCCAAAAGCGGAGCATGCGATGACAGCCCGCCTCTGATCGCAACCGGCAAACTTTCGGGCCGATTTAGCTGGACCTGCGCGAACGGGGTAGTCGAGGGCAATGTCTTGCTCGCGCCGACATCGATACCCCAAATCCAGGCGCTTGGATTTCAACTGACAGCCAAACCCTGACTATCGACTCAGACGGCAGGCAACGGCATAGGGGCGGCGATGACAGACGATATCCTGACTCGAATCGAGGGCCATGCGGGGTTTATAAGCCTCAATCGCCCGGGCGCGATCCATGCGCTGACCCTGCCGATGGTCCACGCGATGACCGAAGTGTTGCTCAAGTGGAAGGATGACGACGCGGTCAAATGCATCATCATCGACCATGCCGAAGGACGCGGGTTCTGCGCTGGCGGCGATATCGCCTTCCTGCGCAATTCGGCAATCAACGACAATGGCGAGAGCGGACGGAAGTTTTTCCACGACGAATATCAGCTCAACCATTTGCTGTTCACTTACCCGAAGCCGGTGGTCGCCTTCATGGACGGGATCACCATGGGCGGCGGCGTCGGTATCAGCCAGCCTGCACGTTTCCGCGTGGCGACCGAAAATACCCGCTTCGCCATGCCCGAAACCGGCATCGGCCTGTTTCCCGATGTGGGTGGCGGCTGGTATCTGTCTCGACTTGAAGGGCGCGTCGGGCAGTTCCTCGCGCTGACGGGGGCACGGCTTGATGGGGCCGAATGCCTGGAGCTCGGGCTTGCGACCCATTATCTCTCCGCCGAAACGCTCGCCGACGCCAAGGCGCGGATCGCTCAGGAAGATGTAGAACGTATCGACGGCCTGTTGGGGACCCTGTCGGCAAAAGTCCCGGAGGCGCGCATCGTCGGCAACCTGTTCGACATCAACCGACATTTCGCATCGGATCGGTTTGAGGATATCCTCGCAAGCCTTGAGGACGACGACAGCGACTGGGCGATGAAGGAACTCGCCACGCTGCGCACCAAGAGCCCGCAGACCTGTAAGGTCGCTCTGCGCCAATTGGCGACCAGCGCAGGTCTTGATGATTTCGCCGACAATATGGCGATGGAATATCGCATCGGCAGCCACGTCCTCACCCGCCCCGATTTTGCCGAAGGTGTGCGCGCGGTGATCGTCGACAAGGACAATGACCCCAAATGGAACCCGGCAACGGCCGAAGGCGTGAGCGAGGAGCTGCTCGACGCCATCTTTGCGCCGCTGCCGGAAGCTGAGGAGTGGAAGCCGCTTTGATCGGACGCGTCGCCCCTGCGAAGGCAGGGGCCGCTATCGGTTCAACCAACCGGCGCAGAATGGACTTAGAACGGCCCCTGCCTTCGCAGGGGCGACGGAGGTAAAATATGAGTTACGAAACCATCTTGGTCGAACAAAAGGGTGCAGTCACCCTGATCACGCTTAATCGTCCGCAAGCATTGAACGCGCTCAACAGCCAGGCGCTGGCCGACCTGACCGATGCTTTTGCCAAATTCGACGCTGATGACAGTCAGCGTTGTGCGGTCCTCACCGGCAGCGAGAAGGCCTTTGCCGCAGGGGCCGACATCAAGGAAATGTCGAGCCAGTCCTTCGCCGAGATGTATGGTTCGAACTTCTTCGCGGGCTATGACCGCGTAACCGCGACGCGCAAGCCGTGGATCGCGGCCGTTGCCGGCTGGGCGCTGGGCGGCGGATGCGAACTTGCGATGATGGCGGATTTCATCATCGCCGCCGACAGCGCCAAATTCGGTCAGCCGGAAATCAAGCTGGCGGTCACCCCCGGCATGGGTGGATCGCAGCGCCTGACCCGCGCCGTGGGCAAGGCCAAGGCAATGGAAATGTGCCTCACCGGGCGCAACATGGACGCCGCGGAAGCCGAAAGCGCCGGTCTTGTTGCCCGCGTCGTGCCTGCTGCCGATCTGGACGCCGAAGCCCTGAAATCAGCCGAAGCCATCGCCTCGATGGCCCCGCTGGCCGCCATCGCCGCGAAGGAAATGGTCAATGCTGCATTCGAAACGACGCTGCAGCAGGGTGTCATCTTCGAACGCCGCCTGTTCCACGGCCTGTTCGGCAGCGAAGACCAGAAGGAAGG
>NZ_DAOLHN010000035.1:0-36193 GCF_035329025.1 Sphingorhabdus sp.
TCCGCCGCGCTACCGACGTGATGCTGGCCGGCAAGGTTGCCTGCGTCGCCGGTTTCGGCGATGTCGGCAAGGGTTCCGCCGCTTCGCTGCGTCAGGGCGGCGCCCGCGTCATGGTGACCGAAATCGATCCGATCTGCGCTCTGCAAGCGGCGATGGAAGGCTATGAAGTCGTCACGATGGAAGAAGCTGTGCAGCGTTGCGATATCTTCGTCACCGCGACCGGTAACGAGGACGTCATCACTGCCGAGCATATGAAGGCGATGAAGCCGATGAGCATCGTCTGCAACATCGGCCACTTTGACAGCGAAATCCAGATTTCGGCACTCGACAATTACAAATGGACCGAAGTGAAACCCGGAACCGATCTGGTTGAATTTCCCGATGGCAAGCAGATCATCATTCTCGCCAAGGGTCGCCTGGTGAATCTCGGTTGCGCCACAGGCCACCCGAGCTTTGTCATGTCCTCGTCCTTCACCAACCAGACGCTGGCGCAAATCGAACTGTTCACCAAGACTTCGGAATATAAAAACGAAGTCTATGTGTTGCCCAAGCATCTCGACGAGAAAGTAGCGGCGCTGCATCTGGAAAAGCTTGGCGTCAAACTGACAAAGCTTTCTCCGAAACAGGCAAATTACATTGGCGTTTCAACCGAAGGGCCATTCAAACCGGAACATTATCGTTATTGATCGGTTTATCCGTCGATAACGACAAAGGCCCGCCACGTGCGGGCCTTTTTTGTTGCGTCTCGCCCGCATTCGTTGCACCGCAGCGACACTATTTTCTTTCGGACGGGAACCCCGATGCAGGGCGAAAGCCTGACTACAGCTTTGATTGGACTGCTGCTCGCAGCCTGGATAGTTGGTGCGTCTGTTGCCATCTGGAAAGGTCTGACGATGCAGCGCAGGGCACGTGCCTCGCTGCGCCAGACGGCACGTCTCAGCCGGCTTCTGGAGACAGCCCCGGCCTTCCCTGCAATTGTCCGCGCTGATGGAAAACTGGAGGCTTCCGACCGATTTTTCCGCCTACTCGGACTTGATCGGTCCATCCCGACAATATCCGAACTGGTGGGGGAGTTCGCTCAAGGTGACGCCCAGGAAGACTGGCACGGTCTGGCCGAGTTGATCCGCGAAGCGCAGCGTACGGGCAAAGCGCTTTCGCAAAAATTGCGCATTGCGGGTTCGGACAGGCGCTTCATGGCAAAGGTCGTACTGGCAGACTCGCAAATTTACCCCAATGGCGCTTCGCTGGTCTGGCTATTCGACCTTACCGAAACGGTTCGGGAACTGGAACGGCTTGAGGGCGATGCGATGATGGCGCGCAATGCGTTCCAGGCACTGGCCGGGCTGATCGAAGCTTCACCCCTGCCGATGTGGCACAGGGGACCGGACTACCGCCTCAGTTTTGTAAATGCCGCTTATGTCGATGCGGTGGACGGTGAAAGCGGCGATGTCGTTGTCGCCGAAGAAATAGAGCTTGTTGAGCCTGTCGATGGCGTCAGCGCGATTAGTGCAGCGGCCAAGGCGCAGGATGTCGGCAAACCTGTCGAACGTCTGGTTTCTGCGACCATTGGGGGTGAGCGTCGCCAGATCAAAGTGTATGACATCCCGATGGGGGATGTGGGTGTCGGAGGCATTGCCATCGACATGCAGGAATTGATCAATGCTCGCGCAGATGCCCGTCGTCAGGCAGAGGCACAACGCAACATGCTCGACAAAATGTCGGCGGCAGTTGCCCAGTTTGCCGCGGATCGTTCGCTGACTTTCTGGAACCTGCCATTCCAGCGACAGTTCGGTATGCGCGAGGAATGGCTGGCGGAATCGCCTGAATTCGCTCGTGTGCTGGAACGTATGCGCGAAAGCGGCAAAATGCCCGACGTCCGCGACTTCCCCGAATGGCGGGCGGAACGGGAAAACTGGTTCCATGTTGCCGCACCGGTCGAAGAGAATTGGCTGCTCCCCGATGGCACCCATTTGCGTCTTGTGGGCCAACCCACGGCAGACAATGGGTTGCTGCTGATTTTTGAGGATCGAACGGAACAGGCGCAGCTGGCAAGCGCGCGCGATACATTGCTGCGGGTCCGTACGGCTACGTTCAACAATCTGTTCGAGGCTGTTTCGGTCTTTTCTGCTGATACACGCCTCAGCATCTGGAATAGCAGGTTTGAAGAAATTTGGGGCGTTGAAGAGGAACTGCTTGCACAACATCCCCGTTTTGATGAACTGCTCCCGCGTTTAGGGCCTAGCCTGCAAAAACCTTCGCATGTCTCGATACTACGCGAACTGTTGCAGATGACGATAAGCACAAGACAGCCGCGCAAGAGCCGGATCGCCTTTGCCGATAGCCGTATATTCCAGCTTTCGACCGTCCCGTTACCCGATGGCAACGCATTGCTTGCCATGCTGGATGTCACGGACAGCCTGCAGATTGAACAAGCGCTGCGCGAACGCAATGCGGCGCTTTCCGAAGCGGATGCGATCAAGGGCAAATTCCTGTCGAACATGAGCTATGAATTCCGCACACCCTTGACCTCGATCAGCGGCTATGCCGAATTGCTGCAGCAGGGCATAGGCGGCGAACTTCCTCCGCAAGCGAGAGACTATGTTGATGCAATTTCCAAATCGGCGGAGCGACTTGGACAGCAGATCAATGCTGTTCTGGATTTCACCCAAAGCGAGGCGGGCGCCTTGCCGGTCGCGCGCAAACCGGTCGATATCGCGCAGCTTGTAAATGCTGTTGAAGCCTCTGCGGGCGAGGCTGCTGCCAAGGCCAAGGCCGTGCTGGTGCTTGATGTCAAACCTAACGCAGGAACCATCCAAGGCGATGTGGTTCGGTTAAAGCAGGCGATGGATGCCATTGTTGACAACGCCTTGACGCATGGGGGCGAAGGCCTGCGTGTTTTGATCCACGCATCGGGGGATCGTAACGGCGTTACACTGGTCGTATCAGACAATGGGCCGGGGATGGACGCGCAGGCCCAAGCCATGGCGCTCGATCCGGTTTTACGCAGCCAGAAAGCAGCCGTAGGGCAGGAAATAAACGGCGGTCTTGGACTTCCCTTGGCACGCAAACTGATCGAACTTCATGGTGGTCAATTTGAACTGGAGTCGCAACCTGGGGCAGGGACCACGGTTGCTTTGCGCTTGCCCAGAACGGTTCCAGTTGAATGATTATTCGTGATGAAGAGGCCATGCGGCGTTTCGGCGGCGATCTGGCTCAACAGCTAAGGGCAGGCGACCTTGTAACATTAACGGGTCCACTCGGTGCCGGCAAAACCGTGCTGGCAAAGTCTATCATTGCCGGTCTGGGTTTTGACGGCGATGTTTCCAGCCCCACTTTTGCAATTATCCACGAATATGATGAACCCGGCATGCGCCTGCCCGTTGTTCATGCCGACCTCTATCGGTTAAATGATCCACAAGAACTGGAAGAGTTGGGGTTGTTTGACCATGACGATGGAGTTGTACTGGTCGAATGGCCCAGCAAAGGTGGTTCGGTATTGCGGAGTTCCGATTTGGCGATTGAAATTTTGCCAAATCCGGACGGTTCACGAACAATTGAAATAAAAGAAAAGAGGAAACGAAGTTGAGCGAAGTTCGGTTGCCCGAAGGGCTTGATGAGTTCCTGAATGCGGTCGGATGGTCGTCTGCCAAGGTTGAGCCGCTGGCAGGCGACGCGTCATTTCGTCGCTATTTTCGCGTCCGTAAAAGTGGCGGCCAGACAGCGATGCTGATGGATGCTCCACCTCCACATGAAGATCCCAAGCCTTTCCTGCATGTAGCCAAATATCTTCTCGACCATGGATTTCGGGCACCTGCCATTTATGGTGAGGATCTGACACGCGGAATGATACTGATCGAAGATTTCGGCGACGAGCGGATGCGCGAACATCTTGATGCCCGTCCTGAAGATGAGGCTGCTATTTACAGGCAGGCGATCGACACGTTGGTAGATCTGGAAAAGGCGCCTGTTGCTGACGTCGCGCCCTATGATGCCGCTGCCTATTTGCGCGAAACTGCATTGTTGGCTGATTGGTACATGCCCGCAATGGGACTTGCCGTCGACAAAACCGAGTTTGACGCTTTTTGGAGTAGGGCATTGGCCCCGTTATTTGCTGAAAAGTGGCAGCAGGTAACTGTGCTGCGCGACTATCATGCGGAAAACATCATGCTCCTGTCCGATCATACGCAAGGTTTAATCGATTTTCAGGACGCGCTGGCCGGCCATCCTGCCTATGATCTGGTGTCGTTGTTGCAAGACGCCCGGCGCGATGTGTCGCCCGAACTGGAGGCCGATATGTTGGCCTATTATCGTGACCACGCAAATCCGGATGCAGATTTCAATCTGCATTACGCCCTGCTGGGCGCACAGCGGAACACCAAGATAATCGGCATTTTTACGCGGCTGTGGAAACGTGACGGGAAAGAACGGTATCTCGGCTTCCTGCCGCGCATGTGGGCGTTGCTTGAACGCGATCTCGCTCATCCGGGACTGACCGAGCTTCGCAATTGGTTCGATCAGAACATCCCGCAAGAGATCCGCGCAAAGTCCCCTCTGGATCTGGCAGCTTGAACATGGTGAAAGTCGATACTGCGATGATTATGGCCGCTGGGCTAGGAACGCGCATGCGGCCGCTGACCGAAAACATGCCAAAGCCGCTTGTCGAGGTCGCGGGAAGAAGCTTGCTCGATCATGTGCTGGACAAGGCTCGGTTGGCGGCAATCGGGAACATCATTGTCAATGTGCACTATCTGCCTGAACAGATAGAAGCCCATCTGGCAGAGCATGCCCAGGACTTGAAGGTTGCCATTTCGGATGAGCGCGATTTGCTGATGGAAACCGGTGGCGGGTTGGTGAAGGCGGAACATCTGATTGATGCCGAACCTTTTTACTGTCTCAACAGCGATGCGATTTGGACCGATGAAGGCGAAAGCGATGCCCTATCCTGTCTAGCAGAAGCATGGGACGGAGACCGGATGGATGGTCTTTTGCTCATCGTCCCGCGCGAGCGGGCTTTCCAGCATAGCGGAAAGGGTGACTTTTTCCTTGATGACGAAGGTCGGCTGATCCGGCGCGGTTATCATGACAGTGCGCCGTTGATTTACACCGGCAATCAGTTGATTAGCCACCGCTTGCTGCGCGAAGCACCGGAAGGTCCGTTTTCAACCAACTATTTCTGGGATCGCGCGATTGCGGATGGTCGGCTATATGGTTTGGTACATCAAGGCGACTGGTTCGACATAGGATCCCCGCAAGCTATCGCACCCACCGAAGCTGCGCTGGCGGTTCATGACTGAAGCTGTTCGCGCCAAGGTGCGGACGGTTCCTGTTGGAACTGACCTTTCGGGCGCGCTTTCGGATTGGCTGGTCGAGCAGTATCGTGATGACCGGCTTGGGCTTGCCGATGCAACGCTGTTCTTGCCAAATAATCGTGCTGTTACGGCACTGACCGCCGCATTTGTCCGATCGGCCGAGAAAGGACTGGTGCTGCCGCATATGGTAGCCATCGGGGATCTGGCGCTTGACGAAAAACTGGGGCCATTGCTCGATCCGCTTTCGCATGATGGTGAGGCCCCGTTGCCTGCAGTCGCAGACATCCAACGGCTCATGCATCTGGTTGGCCTTATCCGGCTGCGCCGCAAAGAGGCTAGCGCTGCAGAGGCACTGCACCTTGCCAAACAACTTGTTCAGACGTTGAACGAATTTGAGGTCGAGGAAAAGTCGATCCGCGACATCGATCTGGATCATGACAGCGCAGATCTGGCTGGCCATTGGTCAAAGGCCTATGACAGCCTGAAGCTTCTGTGTCGCGACAGTGCAGAATGGCTCGACGAGCAGGCATTGATGGCACCAGCGGCGCGGCGGAATGCCTTGCTGTATCGATTGTCCGAGCGGGTGAAATTGCATTCACCGTCCACGCCGGTGATCGCAGCAGGCATCACGACCGCAGCTCCTGCAATCGCAAAACTTTTGTCTCGAATCGCAAAGCTTTCGCAAGGATTGGTCCTCCTTCCGCATGTCGATTTAACGATGCCCGATGCTGACTGGGATGCGCTTGGCAGTTTCGAACCGCATTCGGATAAGACTGACAGTTCCAAAACGCTCCGCCATCAGGAAACGCACCCGCAATATCATCTGAAATTGCTGCTGCACCGAATGGGGGTGCGGCGAGATGAAGTGAAGCTATTTGCGGGTAGTTCTGCATCCACCCCGCGCGGTGTGCATCTATCGCAAGCGGTGCAGGATATTTTCTGCATCGCTGACAAAACCGTCGAATGGCAGGAGCTATCAATCAAGCGGCGTACGCTGGATCATGTGCATTTGGTCGAAGCAGAAGATGGCGCGGAAGAGGCGCGTACCATTGCGATCATGATCCGGCAGGCAATCGAAACGCCCGGCAAGCGCATTGCCCTGGTGACCCCAGATCGCGAAATCGCTTCGCGTGTTGCTGCGCAACTGCGGCGCTGGAATATCGAGGCAGATGACAGCGCAGGCGAGCCGCTGGCGGAGCAACCGGCGGGTGTGCTGTTTCTGACGCTGTCACACATGCTTGCCAGCGAATTTGCGCCTGTGCCACTGCTTTCGGCTTTGAAGCATCCTTTGGTGCGCAGTGGAGAGGGACGACTGGAATGGCTGGAACATGTGCGTGCGCTCGACTTGGTTTTGCGCGGGCCGCAAATGCTCACAGGCACTGGTGCAATTGCACGGACAATTGAAGAAAAAATTGCCGAAAAACGCGTTGATCCGAATTTGCTCCTATGGTGGAACAGCTTGGAAAAGCAGCTATTGCCGCAAATCGCGACCAGTCGGCGCAATCTTTCGGGGCACCTTGCCGCCACAGTCGCTTTGGCAGACGAGCTGACCGGCGGCGCTGTCTGGAAAGGTGCTGCCGGGCGCAGTCTGTCCGAATTTGTCGAGCAGCTTTCGGCACAAAAGCTGGATGTGCTTTCCGATAGCGATGTCGGAGCTTATCCCGACATTTTGAAAGCATTATTGTCCGAATTCAGCATCCGTCCCGCATTTGGGAGACATCCTCGCGTTGCGATTTACGGCTTGCTAGAGGCGCGCTTGCAGTCTGCAGACTTGGTCATTTGTGCAGGTTTAAACGAAGGCAGCTGGCCGCAACTGCCGCAACCCGATCCCTGGCTCGCGCCACATCTTCGACGCAGGCTAGGTATGCCCGGGCTTGATCGCAATATCGGCCTTTCTGCACATGATCTCGCCAGCGCATTGGGAGCGCCGGAAGTGGTTCTGACACGCGCTCGCCGCGACCGGTCAGGTCCGACCATTGCGTCACGTTTCTTGCTTCGATTACAGGCTCTGATGGGGGAGCGGTTGCAGGTGGAAACCAATGCCCTGATGTTGGCAAGGCAACTGGATCAGGCGGATAGGCAGACCGTATGTTATCCGCGCCCCGCTCCGATGCCATCGCCCGTGCAGCGCAAGGTGGCGATCTCCATTACCCAGATGGACATGCTCAAGGCGGATCCCTACGCCTTTTATGCCCGCAACATATTGAAACTTGAAGCACTGAAGCCCGTCGACGCCGATCCCGATCCGGCGTGGAAGGGCACATTGGTCCATAAAATCATCGAAGATTGGACCAAGACCGGCAAACACGAACCCGATGGTTTGGTTCGCTATGCCGAGAATGTGCTGTCCGATAAATCGGTCACGCCCGCCCTGCGCCTGTTGTGGCAGCCTCGGATCATGGCCGGGTTGCGTTGGGTGGCTTCAGAAATCGAGGCACACGCAAAGAACGGGCGAGAAATTGCTGCGTTCGAAGTCAGGGCTGAGGGTGAAATCTCCGGCATTCGCATCCATGGTCGTATCGATCGTATCGACCGGCAGGCAGACGGAAAGCTGGTGGTTATCGACTACAAAACAGGCGGCCCGCCTGCCAAAGGCAAGGTCAATGCAGGCTATGCATTGCAGCTCGGACTGGCAGGCCTGTTGGTTGAAACCGGCGGCGTCAAGGAAGTGACCGGCGAGGTTGGCGGCTATGAATATTGTTCGCTGGCTAAAAGCAAAAGCGGCGATTTTGGCTATTGTGAGCCGCCTTTTTCCAAAAAGCCGAAGGATGGTGAGCCCGATGCGGAAACTTTTGTCAGCTTTGCCGACGGCAAGGCTAGCGAGGCAATAGCTGAGCATATTTTGAGTGATGTGCCTTTCACCGCCAAGCTCAAACCCGACTATGCTGTATATCAAGACTATGACCAGTTGATGCGCCTCGATGAATGGATCGGGCGAGCAAGCTGGAATGAGGCAACAGATGTCGACTGAGACAGACGACCAAAAGGTTCATAACCTTACAGACGCGCAGCAGGCCGCAGTGGTTCCTGATGCCAATGTCTGGCTGAGCGCGTCGGCAGGTTCGGGAAAGACGCAGGTGCTTTCGGCTAGGGTGATCCGGCTGTTGCTTGCAGGCGCGAAGCCCGAAGAAATACTATGCCTTACCTTCACAAAGGCAGCCGCCGCCGAAATGGCTGAGCGTATTAACCGCAAGCTGGCGGGCTGGGTGCAGATGAAGGATGGGCTTCTGGCTGCCGAACTACGCGCCATCGGTGCCGATTTTGCGAAGGACAAACTGCCTCAGGCGCGTAAATTATTTGCGGAAATCCTCGATGCGCCTGGCGGCGGTTTGCAGATGATGACCATTCATGCCTTTTGCCAGTCGCTATTGGCGAGCTTCCCGGAAGAGGCTGGCATCATTCCCGGTTTTGAACCGCTGGACGATCGCACCAAGATGGAACTGCAACGAGAAGTACTCACCCAGATTGTGCGGGAAGCGGAATCCACGGGTGACATGCATATCGCGCAAAGTCTGCATCGTCTTGGACTTGAGCACGGCGAGGACAATGCCTGGGGCTTCCTGCAACGATGCGCTGCAGCGATCGAGACCATGCGGCAATTGCCGGAAGGCACAGGCATGCTGCCATTTGTGCGGCGCGAGCTTGGTTTGAATTTCGATGGCGCGGTTGAAGATCTGATCGCTACTTTTTGTTCCGACGAAGTTCTCGACCGACAGGCTATTGTCGCGGTGAAAGAACTGAATCTGGTATGGGCGAAGGGTAAAGCGGACAGCCGAGGCGCCAAAAGAGCTGCGGCAATTACGCAATGGCTGGAATTTTCGCCGATAGAACGCGCGCAACACTTTGACATGATCCATGCCTGTTGGAGCAAAGCGGATGGCGAGCCGCTTGTTGCGTCGAAGGGTTTTACGCCAGACGACGAGAGCTACATCGACCTCGCAATGTCGCTCTACAAATGGAGCCGCCATATCGTCGAGAGCCGAGCGGTTGCCAATTATGCAGACAAGCTCGCAGACGCATTGTTAGCCGGGAAGGCGTTCGCCTTGCGCTATGAAAAGCTAAAACATACGCGTGGCCTTGTCGACTTTGACGATCTGATTTCCAAGGC
The DNA here is from genome assembly GCF_035329025.1 of Sphingorhabdus sp. Taxonomy (GTDB): domain Bacteria; phylum Pseudomonadota; class Alphaproteobacteria; order Sphingomonadales; family Sphingomonadaceae; genus Sphingorhabdus_B. The sequence continues at coordinate 9,418 of NZ_DAOLHN010000035.1, forward strand.
AGCCGCCTTGCTCACGACCAGCGGCATGACCGATTGGGTGCGCTATAAGCTCGACCGCCGGATCGACCACATCTTGGTGGACGAGGCGCAGGATACCAACCGGAAGCAGTGGACGATCATCGACGCGCTGACAGACGATTTCTTCGCGGGGCTCGGTGCAAAAGGTGAAAAGTCGCGTACCATCTTTGCAGTTGGGGACTTCAAGCAGGCAATTTACGGATTTCAAGGCACCGATCCCGCGCGCTATCGTGAGGCCGGCGAGCGTTATGCGGAGAGGCTTGCCGAACAGAACGGCAAGCTGCATGAATTGACGCTCTCGCAGTCCTTCCGATCGACAAAGCCGATCCTGAAACTGGTGAATGCGCTAATCAGTAGGCTGGGTCATGAACGTTTTGGATTGACCGAAGCGATCGAGAATCATGTCAGCGGAAAGCCCGATATCGGATCGGTCGAACTGCTGGAGCCGGTTACTGCCGCTTCAGTTGCCGAAAATGGCGAAGCCGAAGCGGATGAGGAAAAGTGGCTCGGCCCTGAAAAGCGTGAACTGGCGGCGCAACTTGCGATTAAAATAAAAGCACTGGTCGATGAGAGCCCTGTGCTTGCGAGCACCAATAAGCCTCTAAAGCCCGGTGACATCATGGTGCTGTTTCGTAAGCGTACCGAGTTGTCATCGCTACTCGTCGCGCGATTGCATGCATTGGGGGTGCCGGTTGCGGGAATCGACCGCATGCGTATCGACGAGCAATTGGCGGTGCAGGACTTGGTGTCCGCAATCCGCTTTGCACTGCAGCCACAAGATGATCTCAGCTTGGCCTGCCTTCTGGTCTCTCCCTTGATCGGATGGACGCAGGAGCAATTGCTGGAATTTGGCTATCGGCGAGAGAAAATGTCATTGTGGCAGCATATCCGGCGTAAAGAATTCCTGTCGGCTGACCTGCGACCTTTGCACGATATGCTCGCAAGTGCGGATTTCACCACACCCTACCAGTTTCTCGAACAGATCCTTTCAGGGCAGACACAAGGGCGGAAGAAACTTGCCGCGCGTCTGGGCCAAGAGGTGCTGGTGCCGATTGAGGAGTTTCTGAACCTCGCGATCGAATTTGAACACAGCAAGGGCGGCACTTTGCAGCAATTCCTCGACTGGTTCGAACGCAATTCGAGCGAAATCAAACGCGAGCGGCTGACCGGCAGTAACGAAGTGCAGATTATGACGGTGCACGGGGCCAAAGGGTTGCAGGCACCGGTGGTGATACTGGCGGATGTCACCGTCGACCCCGGTTCGCGCGGGAGCAGGGATCCCGGGTCGGTCATTGACGTAGACAATGTAGGACTGCTGCCCATCCTGAAAGTCAATAAAGACGTGCGGTTCGGCAGGCTGGCAGAAGTTGAGGATGCGCGCGAGATCAGCGAACTCAACGAACATTACCGCTTGCTCTACGTCGCACTGACTCGCGCTGAAGAACGGCTGATCATGGCGGGGAGCCTTGGCAGACAGCAGAAAGAACCAAAGCCCGAGAGTTGGTACGCAGCAATTGAGTCGGCGATGGACTCTCTCGGTTGTGCACAGATCAGCGACATCACGGGACGAACCCTGCGCGTCATGACTGGCGGGCAGGAGCAAGTCGCGAGGAAGGGAACTCAAGTTGCGATAGCGGAGGCGAACATTGCCTCACCTCCGCTGCCCGAATGGTTGATACAACCTGCAGCCCCTGAAGCGCGTCCGCCACGTCCGTTGGCCCCGTCACAGCTTGACGATAGCGATGTCGGGGATAGGCCGTCCGAAGCAATTCTGCGCCATGCCGCAGAGCGTGGAAAACTGGTGCATGGGCTGATCGAACGTGTGGATGCTGCTCGTTTGAACCGCTTTGAACAGGATGCCGCTCGTTGGTTGGCCGTACGTGATCGCGAAGGACACCATGATCATAAGGCGATCATTGGTCAAGTGCAGGCGTTGTTAGACGATTCCCGCTGGAAAGCGCTCTTTTCGGAAAAGGCCCGCGCGGAAGTGCCTATCGCCGCGGTCGTTGGCGAAACCGTCATCACCGGGAGGATCGACCGACTACTGGTCGAAGACGAGCAGGTCAGAATTGTTGACTTCAAAACATCCCGTCGCGTTCCCAAAAATGCGGCAGAGGTCAATCTCTCCGAACTCAGGCAGATGGCGCATTATGCTGCCGCGATTGAGCGCATCTTTCCGGAGAAAAAGGTTACTGCAGCGCTGTTGTACACTTATGCACCCGCTGCCATTGAATTGAAAGAAGCAGACCTTGCGCCGCATAAGCCGGTTTGAGGCCCCCAAGCAAATCTATCGGAGTCGTACGCTTGCAACTCGCAAGCCGTGGCAATACATTCACAGTCAAAGAAGGAGATATTCCAATGGCTACCAAAGCAGTTGGCGACAATGATTTTGCCACCGAAGTTCTAGGTTCATCAAAGCCCGTCTTAGTTGATTTCTGGGCCGAATGGTGTGGCCCATGCAAGATGATCGGCCCGAGCCTTGAAGAAATCAGCGAGGAACTGGGTGAGCAGGTTACGATCGCCAAACTCAACATTGACGATCACCCGGATACACCGAGCAAATTCGGTGTACGCGGCATTCCTACGATGATCTTGTTCAAGGATGGCCAGGTCGTTGATACAAAAGTTGGCGCTGCGCCCAAAGCGGCTATCAAAGGCTGGCTCGAAGCAGCCCTCTAACTGCGGTAATCCGCGTTGATGCTGATATAGCCATGGGTCAGGTCGCACGTCCAAACGGTCGCATTGCCTGACCCCAAGCCTATGTTGACGCCAATCTGGATTTCCTGACCTTTAAGATGTGCAGAAACCGGGCTTTCATCATAGCCGTCCACAGGTAAGCCGTTGCGCGCGACCTGCGTTGCGCCAAAGCTGATTGACAGCTTGTCCCGGTCTGCGTGCTCCCCTGCCTTGCCTACCGCCATGACGACCCTACCCCAATTGGCGTCCTCGCCCGCAATAGCGGTTTTGACGAGCGGCGAGTTGGCGATGGCGAGGCCGATTTGGCGGGCGCTTTCGTCCGATACTGCTCCGCTAACGTTGATCTCGATAAATTTCTGCGCGCCTTCCCCGTCGCGCACGACCAGATGGGCGAGTTGGCGGCAAACGTCATGCAAGGCTGATGCAAAGGCATATGCTCGCTTATCGCCATAATTGGCAAGCGGACGATTTTCTGCCTTGCCCGTCGCGAAAACCAAGACAGTATCACTTGTTGAGGTATCGCTGTCGACAGTGATGCAATTGAAGGTCGAGCCATTGGCTTCGCTTAACAATTGCTGCAGAAAGGCGGGCTCAACTGCCGCATCCGTGAAAATATAGCCCAGCATCGTTGCCATATCAGGCGCGATCATGCCGCTGCCTTTGATGACTCCGACTATTTCAACGCGCTTGCCATCGACAATTGCGGCTGCTTTCGCGCCCTTTGCGAACGTGTCAGTTGTGCCGATCGTATCCGCCACATCCTGCCAGCTGCAAATGGGTGCATCGAATGCAGAGCGGAGGCCCGCCTCAGCCTTGTCCTTGGGCAGGGGGACGCCAATCACCCCCGTGGACGAGACGAATATCTCACTTTCTGCGCAACCAATATGTGCTGCAACTTGACGGGTAATTGCTTCGACTGCTTCACGTCCGCGATAGCCGGTAAAGGCATTGCTGTTACCGGCGTTGACAACCAGCGCCCGCGCGCGGCCGCCCTTTACATTGTCGCGGCACAGTTCGACTTCAGAAGAGCAGCAGATATTGCGTGTTGTAACCCCGGCAACCGATGTGCCCGCATCCAGTTCGATATAGGTCAGGTCGCAGCGATCCCATTCTTTGTAGCGCGCCTTGGCCACACGCTTCGTCACGCCCGCAATCTCGGGCATTTCGGGGAAGGGGATCAGTAGTGGCGAAGGTGACGACATATAAAGACTTTGCTACTAGAAATGTGGTGGCGCAATGGGGATGGACGCCGGTCCAAGTCAACCCTATATGCACCGCACACAGGGAATATGCCTTTAATGCATTTGCTGCTTACTTTTCTTGCGTTGCTGACCGGCTTTTCTGCCGCACAGGCCGCACGTCCGGTTGAAGCAGCGTCGCCGACCAGCGCCGCATCGCAAATCGAATTGGCTGAAGCAGTTGCTATCGCGGCTGTCGCCAATTCGGGTGCGGCCATAAGGGTAGAATACGAAGCCTATAAACTGTCGGGCGAAACCAAGCCTCACCCTATTCAGGCATCGACAATTGTTGCAAGCACCCCTGTTTCAAGGGCAGACCGCGCCCGGACTTAGGCGCGCAGCGCGATTTGTTCGCGCTCTTCCCATATTTCACGCCTGCAGCAGTCAGGTGATCTCTATCCATATTTATCAAAGGTTTGCTCATGCTCGGCACAATCGCCAAGTCCATTTTCGGTTCCTCTAACGACCGTTATGTCAAAAAGACGATGAAAATCGTCACCAAAATCAATGCGCTCGAAGACCAGATGGCATCACTTTCAGATGATGATCTGAAGGCGCAGACACAGCGCTTTCGCGAGCGCCTTGAAGCGGGTGAGGCGCTGGATGATATTCTGCCTGAAGCCTTTGCTACCGTTCGTGAGGCTTCGAAGCGTGTAACCGGAATGCGTCATTTTGACGTGCAGATGGTTGGCGGTATTGTTCTCCATCGCGGCGAAATTGCTGAAATGCGCACCGGTGAGGGCAAGACGTTGGTCGCAACGCTTGCCACCTATCTCAACGCAATTGAAGGCAAGGGCGTCCATGTCGTTACCGTTAACGACTATCTCGCCAAGCGTGACGCAGAGTGGATGGGCCAGATTTATGGCTTCCTCGGGCTCACTACCGGTGTGATTGTTCCCAACCTGTCGGAAAATGAACGTCGCGCCGCTTATAATTGCGACATCACTTATGCGACAAACAACGAGCTCGGCTTTGATTATCTGCGCGATAATATGAAGCACGAGCGTGCGCAGATGGTGCAGCGCCCGTTCAACTTCGCGATCGTTGACGAGGTGGATTCGATCCTGATTGATGAAGCGCGGACGCCGCTTATCATTTCAGGTCCGACCGATGATAAATCGGAAATGTACAAGGCTGTGCATGAAATTGTGCTGCAACTTGATGAAGCCGATTATGAAAAGGACGAAAAGGCACGCAGCGTCATCTTGACCGAAGAGGGCACGGAAAAAGCGGAGCGTCTGCTGGAATCAGCCGGATTGCTCGTTGGATCCAACTTGTACGATGCCGAAAACACTCAGGTCGTGCATCACCTTGATCAGGCCCTTAAAGCCAATACGATGTTCAAGCGCGATACCGACTACATCGTCAAAAATGGCGAAGTGATCATTATCGACGAATTTACCGGTCGTATGATGGACGGACGCCGCTGGTCGAACGGCTTGCATCAGGCGGTGGAGGCCAAGGAAGGCGTGGCAATCAAGCCGGAAAACCAGACGCTGGCGACAATCACCTTCCAGAACTATTTCCGCATGTACTCAAAGATTTCGGGGATGACGGGCACTGCAGCCACCGAAGCGCAGGAATTTTACGACATCTATAAACTGAACGTCGTGGAAATCCCGACCAATGTTCCTGTTCAGCGGATCGACGAGAATGACGAATTCTACAAGAATACCGCAGACAAATTTGCCGCCATCGCCAAGACGATCAAGGAGGCCCATGATCGCGGTCAGCCGGTGCTGGTCGGCACTGTCTCGATCGAAAAGTCGGAACTGCTGAGCGATTATCTGAACAAGGAAGGTGTCGAACACGCTGTCCTCAACGCGCGTTTTCACGAGCAGGAAGCGCATATCGTCGCGCAAGCCGGCCGTTTGGGTGCCGTCACGATTGCCACCAACATGGCCGGTCGCGGTACCGACATCAAATTGGGTGGCAACCTCGAATTCCGCATGGAAGACGAACTGCGCGAAATGCCTGAAGGTCCGGAACGCGATGCAGCAATTGCGCATATCAGTGCTGAAATCGAGGCTGAACGAGCAAAGGTGCTGGAAGCCGGTGGTCTGTTCGTACTCGCCACCGAGCGCCACGAAAGCCGCCGCATCGATAACCAGCTGCGTGGCCGTTCGGGCCGTCAGGGCGATCCTGGCCTGTCGCGTTTCTATCTCTGCCTTGAAGATGATTTGTTGCGCATTTTCGGTTCGGAAACGCTGTTTGCACGCATGATGAACAGCAGTCTCGAAGATGGCGAGGCGATTGGCGGCAAATGGCTGTCCAAGGCCATCGAAACCGCACAACGCAAGGTCGAGGCGCGCAACTATGATGTGCGTAAGCAACTGGTTGAATATGACAACGTCATGAATGATCAGCGCAAGGTTATCTATGAGCAGCGCAGCGACATCATGGATGCCGAAGCAGTCGACGATGTCCTCGATGATATGCTGCATGAAACGGTCAACAGCATTGTCGGCGAAAATTGCCCGCCTGAAACCTATCCCGAACAATGGGACGTTGATGGCTTGAAAAAGCAGGTCAGTGAAATTCTCGGACTGTACCCCGATATTGATAGCTGGCTCACCGAAGAAGCTATTGAACCGGACATCGTAGAAGCGCGAATTGCTGAAGCTGCCGAGGCCAAGCTGTCCGAAAAGCGTGCTTCGATTGATGCGACACTGTTCCGGCAGATCGAAAAGCAAATTCTGCTTCAAAATCTCGATCATCACTGGAAGGAGCATCTGGCGACTCTCGATGCACTGCGCCAGGTGATCTATTTGCGCGCCTATGCGCAGAAAAATCCGATCAACGAATATAAGCAGGAAAGCTTTGGTCTGTTTGAACGGATGTTGTCGGCCATTCGAGAGGATATCGTCAAGACTGTGCTGACAAACGAGTTCCGGATGGAACCCAATTTCCCCGAAGGCGATCTGCCGGAATTGCCCGATTTCCTGACCACGCATTTCGATCCGCTCACCGGGGACGATGATAGCGACGATGTGGATGGCGCCGATCTGGGCTTGATCAAGGCATCCATTCCTGCGCGTCAGGTGCCCAATAATCCGAAAGAAGGCGATCCATTTGCGGGGAACCCGAACCTGCGCCGTAATGATCCTTGTCCATGCGGTTCCGGGCAGAAGTACAAACACTGTCACGGTGCCTATTAAGGACTGAAGCATGAGCGCGATAATGGCCCTGCTATTCGGCCTCATCGCGCTCATTTACGCCTCCGTCGGTTTTGGCGGAGGATCTTCCTACACGGCAATTCTGACATTGACCGGGATCGAGCCAAGGCTGATTCCGGTCATATCCTTATGCTGCAACATTGTTGTTGTAACAGGCGGAACGTACCGCTTCTGGCGTGTTGGACTGATTGACTGGAAGGCAGTACTGCCGCTGTTGGCGGTATCAGCTCCTCTCGCTTTCCTGGGTGGGTTAACGCCGCTCAAGGAAGCAACCTTCCTGTTGATATTGGGAACGACTCTGCTGGTTTCTGCCGTTGCTCTATTGCTGCCTCAGGAACGCTTTCCTGAGGCCAAGTTGCCACCAGCTGCCACTTTGGCTCTTTCAGGCCTGGTCGGCCTGCTGGCAGGACTATCCGGCATCGGTGGCGGCATATTCATGGCGCCGGTGCTTCACCTGATCCGCTGGGCAGAAGCAAAGCGAATCGCAGCTTTCGCCTCTCTCTACATCCTTGCCAACTCGATAACCGGACTGGGCGGTCAGTTACTCAAGGGTGGCGTTGGTGCTGTCGCAGAATCGTCCGCTGCATATTGGCCCTTGTTGCTGGCAGTGCTGATCGGAGGCCAGATTGGCAGCCATATCGGAATCAGGCTATTTTCGCCTGTTTTGCTGCGGCGGATGACTGCGCTGCTGGTCGGCTATGCCGCGGTCCGTCTGTTGTTGCAGGCGCTTTGATTTTTCTGGAGAAAATCTGGCTCCCCGGGACGGATTCGAACCGCCGACCAATCGGTTAACAGCCGATTGCTCTACCGCTGAGCTACCGGGGAGCAGCCCGATGACATCGGGCAGGCGCGCCTATGGCTTGGCCTGAAACAAAAAGCAAGTGGTCAGGTGATAAATTGTTCCATCGCGATGCGATCGTCGAGTGCATGTTCGGGATCAAACAACAAAGTAAGCGAACGGTTGCGGTCCAGCGCCACCTCCACTGACGATATGTCGCGGATTTCGCGTTGGTCGGCAACAGCACTTACCGGGCGTTTTGAACTTTCCAGTATTGTCAGCTTGACGACATAGCGGTCTGGCAAGATTGCCCCTTTCCAACGGCGTGGGCGGAAGGGGCTTATGGGCGTCAAAGCCAGCAGAGAGCTGTCGAGCGGCAGGATCGGGCCGTTTGCCGAAAGGTTGTAAGCCGTTGATCCCACAGGCGTCGCAACCAGAACACCGTCGCAGATTAGTTCATCGATAACCGTGCGACCATTCACATCTATTTGCAGCTTTGCCGCCTGTCGCGTTTCGCGCAGCAAAGAGACTTCGTTGATCGCGGGCAGCGTGAAGCGTTGGCCCGACGTTGCCTCAATCGTTGCCATTAAAGGCGTCACAGTAATGCTTTTTGCGCGATCCAGTCGATTGAGCAGGTCGTCTGGGTTCCAACTGTTCATCAGGAAGCCGATTGTGCCCAGATTCATACCGTAAGTAGGCAAATCGCGGCGCTGCTCCAAAAGACGATGCAATAATTGCAAAAGGAATCCGTCACCGCCCAACGCAATCACTGCATCTGCTTCTTCTATGGGGACGAATTCATGGATTTCACGCAATTGCTTTTCTGCCTTGCGCGCAGGTTCGCCTGGTGAGGCGAGCAGGGCTAGCTTTGAGAAACGGCTCATCCGCCAGTCGCATTCATATGACGGTGCAGGCGCAAATCTTTGTCCTCCATTTGCCGCTCGAAATCATGTCGCTCAGGCTTCAACCGTAAAGCTTTTTGAAGAAGCCGGTCGACTGCTTCCATGCCGCCGCTGCGAATGGCATCGCGAAAATCCACATGGAATTCAGAGCCAAGGCACATGTGCACTTTCCCGTCGCTGGCCAGGCGCAAGCGGTTGCAATCTCCGCAGAAATTATGGGTCATCGGCGTGATCAACCCGAGCCGCAGGTGAAGCGGTTCCAACTGGTAATAGCGTGCAGGCCCTGCCGTACGATGGTCAATCGGCGTCAACGTGGCGTTTTCCAGAAGAGGACGGACAAAGTCATCGAGTGGAATAAACTGCCCGGTGCGCCCCGATACGCCATCCCCCAGCGGCATGGTTTCGATCAAGGCGAGATCGAAGCCATTGGTGGCGCAATATTTCGCCATTGGCGCAATTTCATCGTCATTCACGCCTTTCAGTGCGACCATATTGATCCGAATGCCCAATCCATTGGCCTTAGCGATCTCAATCCCGTTCAGAACCTGGTCAAGGTCACCGCCGCGAGTGACGGCACTGAACTTAGCCGGGACAAGACTGTCGAGGCTGACATTGATGCGACGCACACCTGATTCTCTCAAAATGGGTGCATAATGGGAGAGTCGGCTGCCATTGGTGGTCAATGTCAGTTCGTCGAGCGCTCCAGATTGCACATTTCGGCCGAGTTCCTGAATCAGAACGTCAACATCGCGACGTGCCAGAGGTTCCCCGCCGGTAAGGCGTATTTTCCGGATGCCGTGCTTTATGAAGCGCCCAGCAATCAGCGCAATTTCCGTGTAATCGAGCAGATCAGTTCGCGGCAGGAATGTCTGTTGCTCGGGCATGCAATATGTGCACCGGAAATTGCACCGGTCGGTCACCGAAATTCGGAGATAGTCTATGGTTCGTCCGAAATTGTCTTGCATTGTGCATCTGACCTATCTGTCTTGTTCCGTGCTGGCAACGGTTGGGAAAGGCTTTTCGGATATTCTGGTGAGATGGATTCGGTAACAGCAATGCCAGCGAAGAAGATTTCGCCTGCACGCGATGCACAGCTATGGCTGTCAGCATTCGAGGCTAGCGCTTCGCGTGGAGCCTTGCTGTTGCTGGTTGGCATCCGTGATTTGAAACAGGTGAATGACCTGCACGACAGGGAAACGGGTAATGCCGTTATTGCTGAAATCGGAAAAAGGATCGCTGGCTTTGCCCCGTCAATTTCGGACGCGATCCTGACCGCGCGCTTGCCGGGCAGGGAATTTCTGATCATTGCAGGTGCCTGCGGACAAGCTGAGGCGGAGCAGGTAGCACGTCAACTACTGGGGCTACTTGAAGCGCCATTACAGCACCGTGACGGCGAACTGCACATCAGTCCTCGGATAGGAATAGCACTGTCCAGACCCGGCCAGTCCGGTACCCAATTGCTGGCTGCGGCATCGAGTGCGTTATCGGCAGCCTATTCACACAAGGGACGGAAATATCGCTTTGCCGACAGCGTTACCAACTTCGATAGCCAGAGGAATTCTCGTCTGGACAAGGGCCTGCGTCAGGCGCTGATGAAACAGGAAATCGCGATCTATTTCCAGCCCCAGTTTGAGGTTGAAACGGAAAAGTTGGTCGGGGCCGAAGCACTTGCGCGTTGGACCCATCCCGAATTTGGCCAGATTGGTGCTGAGGAATTATTCGCCGCAGCTGACCGTTGTGATCTGCGTGAAGAATTGTCTTATGCGATACAGAAGCAAGCCGTGGGTTATGCTGCGCAATGGCCAGATGCTTTGCATCTTTCGATCAATCTTGGTGCTGAAGAACTTGCCGATGATCATGCTATACGGTTGCTTGCTATTTTGGAAGATTCAGGTTTCCCGTTCAATCGTCTGACAGTCGAGTTGACCGAAGAGAGCATCGTTCGCGACTTCGATCTTGCGCTATCCCAACTTGAGATGTTGCGCGCTAAGGGCATTGGTGTCGCTATCGACGATTTTGGTACAGGCTATTCCAGCCTTGCCTATCTCAAGAGCCTGCCGCTTGATTATCTCAAGATCGACAAAGGCATGACGGCCGACATTGGCGGCAATCCACGCGACCTTATCGTGCTGCGCGCGATCATTGCACTGGGCAAGGCATTGGGTCTACGGATTATTGCCGAGGGTGTTGAGAAAGTCAGCGAACTTGAATTGCTGCGCTCAGAATGCTGCGACTATTTTCAAGGATATTTGCGTTCGCCGCCTTTAACGGCTGAGCAATTTCTTGAATACATACGTCAGTAGAACGGATTACCCGGCTTTGCGGGCCAGACCGGCAAGGCCTTTGGAGAGCTGGAGGCAGCCGTTAAGTTTACTGGCCGGATCGGGCCAATTCCGGTTGATCACCAGCTTGCTGTCCGGCCTGAGCTTCGCCGTGGCACCGAGTCTTTCGACATAAGCGAGAAGGCCTGGCATGTTAGGAGGCCGGTCTTCGTGGAAGCTGACCAGCGCCCCGCGCGGGCCTACTTCGATTTTGGCGACTTGCGCGGCCAGAGCATTCTGCTTGATTTCAATCAGTTTGAGCAGGTTTTGTGTTGGTTCCGGTATCGGGCCAAAACGGTCGGACAATTCGGCAGCAAAGCCTTCAATATCCTGCGCTTCATCCAGATCGTTGAGGCGACGATAAAGGGCCATGCGCACCGAAAGGTCGGGCACATAATCGTCCGGGATCAGGATTGGCGCATCGACGGTAATTTGCGGCGAGAAGCTGTCACGCGGTTTGGCGAGGCCATGCGCTTGAGCGCGAACGGCAACCACCGCTTCTTCGAGCATTGACTGGTAAAGCTCGAACCCGACTTCGCGGATATGTCCGGACTGTTCGTCACCAACCAGATTGCCCGCGCCTCTTATGTCTAGGTCGTGACTGGCCAGCTGGAACCCGGCGCCTAGTGTATCAAGATCACTTAGCACCTTGAGACGCTTTTCAGCCGTTTCGTTGAGCACTCGATCGGCAGGCTGGGTTAAATAAGCATAGGCTCTTGCTTTGGAGCGACCTACGCGCCCGCGAAGCTGGTACAATTGCGCCAGTCCGAAGCGGTCGGCGCGGTGGACGATCAGCGTATTTGCGCTGGGAATGTCGAGGCCACTTTCGATGATCGTGGTCGATAACAGCACATCGTAGCGTTTGTCGTAAAATGCGGTCATCCGCTCTTCAATTTCACCAGCGGCCATCTGCCCATGCGCGGTGACAAATTTCACTTCGGGCACATGGTCACGCAGATACTCTTCGATCTCGGCAAGGTCGGAGATGCGGGGAACGACGAAGAAGCTTTGCCCGCCGCGATAATGCTCACGCAGCAAAGCCTCACGCATCACGACTTCATCCCACGGCATGACATAGGTGCGCACCGCGAGACGGTCCACTGGCGGGGTCTGGATAACCGAAAGTTCGCGCAGGCCAGACATTGCCATCTGCAAGGTACGGGGAATGGGGGTTGCCGTCAGCGTCAGCATATGGACGTCAGTCTTCAACGCCTTGAGTTGTTCCTTATGGTTCACGCCAAAGCGCTGCTCTTCATCGACGATAACCAGGCCAAGTTTCCGGAATTTGATCGATTTTGCGAGAACGGCGTGGGTGCCGATGACTATGTCGACTGAACCGTCGGTCAGACCGTCACGGGTCTTAGTTGCCTCGGCAGACGGAACGAGGCGTGACAGCCGCCCAAGCTTCAACGGCGTATCGGCAAAGCGTTCGACAAAATTGGTATAATGCTGGCGTGCAAGCAGGGTGGTGGGGGCGATGACGGCCACCTGATAGCCGGCCATAGCGGCTGCGAATGCTGCGCGCATGGCTATTTCGGTTTTCCCGAAGCCGACATCGCCGCATACAAGGCGGTCCATTGGTTTGCCGCTCGACAGGTCTTCCAAGACTTCGGCAATGACCCGTTCCTGATCGTCGGTTTCAGCGTAAGGGAAGCGGTCGACAAAGGCGGCATAGCCTGCATCTTCTACCTCGATCAGCGCGCCGGGCCGCAGCGCTCGTTCGGCGGCTGTGCGGATCAGTTCATGCGCTATGGCGGTGATGCGTTCCTTGAGTTTCGCTTTGCGCCGTTGCCACGCCTCACCGCCCAATTTGTCGAGCGTGACTGCCCCGTCCGAATTGCCGTAGCGCGAGAGGACATCGATATTCTCGACCGGAACATAAAGCCGGTCGCCACCTGCATAGGTGAGCGCAACACAATCATGCGGGCTTTGACCTACCGGGATAGAGGCAAGCCCTTCATAGCGGCCTATGCCATGTTCTACATGGACAATCAGGTCGCCAGGCGTGAGCGCTGCCATTTCGGCAAGGAAAGCATCGGCGCTCTTCTTGTTCTTCCGACGGCGGACGAGGCGGTCGCCCAATATGTCCTGTTCGGAGATTAGCGCGACATCTGGCGAGGCAAAGCCGTGGTCGATTGGCAGAACCACCATCGCCGCCGCTTTGCCCGCTGCAACTCCCAATGCGGCCTGCCAGCCATCCGCTTCCACCAATTTGGGCGCGCCATGATCAGACAGCAGGCCCTTGAGGCGCTCGCGCGCGCCTGCGGAGTAGCTTGCTACAATGGCTTTTTGACCAGCGCGGATGCTATCCTTCAGATAGGCGGAAACCGCCTCGTAGACATTATCCTTACGCGCTCGTTCAGGTGCGAAATCGCGGCCTGCTGAAATGCCGAAGTCGATGGTGTTCGCGGCTTCCGGTGCGGCAAAGGGCGTCAGAAGATGGCTGTTATGCGCTTCGAGCAACGCTTCCAGTTCTTCGCTTGCTAAATACAGCTTGTCCGGTGCCAGTGGTCGATAACTGCCGGGACTTGCTGACTGTGCCTTTTCGCGGTTGGCGTGGTAATCGGCAATCGCCTCAAATCGCGCCTCACCGGCCGCTAGTGCCGCTTGATCACGCAGGATCAATGTGTCGCTGTCGAGATGGTCGAGCAAAGTGACCATTCGCTCCTCGAACAAAGGCAGCCAATGGTCCATGCCGGCCAACCGGCGCCCCTCCGATACTGCCTGGTAGAGCGGATCGCCGGTCGCTGTTGTCCCAAACAGGTCACGATATTGCGTGCGGAAACGGCGAACCGCATCCTCGTCCATCAGTGTTTCGACCGCAGGCAAAAGTGCGAACCGGTCGACCGTGCCGATACTCCTCTGGTCTTGCGGAGAGAAGCGGCGGATTGTTTCGACTTCGTCTCCGAAAAAGTCGAGTCGCAGGCCGTCCTCGCTGCCTGCCGGGATCAAGTCGACAAGGCTGCCTCTTATGGCAAACTCACCCGCCTCGGCGACGGTATCGACCCGGAAATAGCCATTGGCCTGCAACAGGTTTGCCAGCTTCTCGCGATTGATCGAAACTCCCGAAGCAAGAATGGCCCCCGTCTGGCGGATACGGAAAGGCGTGAGAACACGTTGAATCATTGCCCCGATGGTGGTCAGCAACACGCGCTTGGATTTGGTCGGGTGTTGCAGCGCGTTGAGTGTCGCCATGCGCTGGCTGGTTATCACCGTCGACGGCGAGGCACGGTCATAGGGCAGGCAGTCCCAGGCCGGGAATTGCAGGATTTCCAGTTCGGGAGCGAAAAAGGGAATCGTGTCTGCCAGTGAACGCATCGCCGCGTCGTCTGGCGCGATATAGAGCGTCGCACTTTTGGCCCCGCGCGCGAGATCAGCGACCAGCAGAGGCGTGAACCCCGCAGGCACCGAGGCCAGTGTCAGCGGGCGATCCGCCTTCAAGATGCGCTGCAGGTCGGTCATTTGCTCAGTCGGCCTTGGTCAGTCCGACAGGTAGCGAAATATAATCGAGCCGCATGAGCAGATCGAGCATCGGACCTTCCCATTTTGCAGGAACGGGCAGGGTACGCATCGCCCAGCCCATGATGTCGACATCCTGTTCCTCAAGCAAAGCTTCGAACCAGGCGAAATCCGCGTCGGACCATAGGGCATGATAATTGTCGAAAAAACCGCCGACAATTGCATCGGCTTCGCGCGTACCACGGTGGTGGGCACGAAAATGCAGTTTGCGAAGATAGGATGCCCGGTCCATGATTTGTCTCGAAGATAGTGGAATGATGGCCAGCGGCCTATATAGTGCCCCTAGTCATGCGGCCCGATATTCTCAATCCGTTATTTGCTGAAGTGGAAACGCTGAAAGGCGTAGGGCCGGGGATTGCGCGCCCATTGGACCGGCTGGGGTTAAAGCGTGTCAAAGACCTGCTGTATCATTTCCCAACCGGATGGACCTATCGCAAGGCAGTCAAAACGGTAGATGTGGCAGATGTAGGCAAGAACATCATCGTTACACTGGTTATAGCGAGCCACCGATCGGGTGGAAGTGCACGAAGCCCGTTACGCATTCATGGTGTGGATGGTGAAGGCAATTATCTTACTTTGACCTTTTTTGGACGAACCCGTTCCTGGGCCAAGAAACAGTTGCCTGTCGGAGAAACGCGCATCGTTTCGGGAAAATTGGAGCGCTATGGTGATGAACTGCAAATCGTGCATCCCGATCATATTTCGTCTGCGGTCGAGGCTAGGCCAGTTGCGCTGATCGAGCCCGTTTATCCGCTGTCCGAGGGGATTACGAGTAATCGTCTCCACGGACTGGTTCAGCAGGGACTGGAGAGATTGCCAGAGCTTTCCGAATGGATTGAACCATCATTGCTCGCTGATCGCAAATGGGCCGGTTGGAGTCAGTCGGTTTCGATCGTCCATCACAAAGATGAAAAATCCGTCCGGGACCGGCTCGCTTATGACGAGTTATTAGCCAATCAATTGGCGATGCGGCTTGTCCGAGCATCGCTCGATCGCCGACGCGGTCCCCAAATCCATGGGGATGGCAGGCTGATATCCCAGTTGCGCCTGCCTTTCGCGCTGACGGGCGCGCAAAGACGGGTGATTGCGGAAATCGAGGGTGACCTGCAGCAGACGCGGCCGATGCTACGCTTGCTGCAAGGCGATGTCGGATCCGGAAAGACGATGGTGGCGCTACATGCTTTGTTGCGTGCGGTTGAGGCCGGAAAACAGGGCGCAATGCTGGCGCCTACGGAAATATTGGCGCGGCAGCATCTGGCGAGCCTACAGGCCTCGCTCGCGGGGTTGCCAGTGAATGTCGCGATCCTGACAGGACGCGAGAAGGGTCGGGTACGTGAATCGGTATTGATGGGGCTCGCGGATGGATCGATAGACATCCTTGTCGGGACACATGCGATTTTTCAGGAAGCCGTGACCTATAAGGCGCTAGCGTTGGCGATTATTGATGAACAGCATCGATTTGGTGTCAGTCAGCGCTTGATGCTGTCGCGCAAAGGGCAGGGTGTCCCGCATTTGCTGGTTATGACAGCGACCCCGATCCCGCGCAGCCTTGCTCTGGCTTGCTATGGAGAAATGGACGTGTCGGCCATCGACGAAATGCCGCCGGGGCGTAGGCCTGTTGAAACGCGTGTAATATCAGAAGAACGCCTGCCCGAACTGATCGATGGTGTTGCGCGACATCTTGCGAGCGGCAAACAGGCGTTCTGGGTGTGTCCGCTGGTTGAGGAAAGCGAACGCAGTGAACTCGCTGCCGCCGAACAACGGGCCGCCATGTTGAGGCAGCGCTTTGGCGATCAGGTTGCCTTGATTCACGGTCGCATGAAGGGACCTGAAAAGGATGCCGTGATGGAAGGCTTTGCCGCTGGCAAAACCCGGCTTTTGGTAGCCACCACCGTCATCGAAGTTGGTGTGGATGTCCCCAATGCCAGCCTGATGATCGTCGAGGCAGCCGATCGTTTCGGCTTGGCGCAGTTGCACCAACTGCGCGGTCGTGTCGGGCGTGGAAGCGAGAAATCGTCTTGCATCCTTGTTCGTTCATCACAGGTGAGCGAAACCGCCAGAGCGCGCCTTGCCTTGATGCGTGAGACCAATGACGGGTTTCGGATTGCCGAAGAAGATCTCAAACTCCGCGGAGCAGGCGAGCTGCTTGGAACGCGGCAATCCGGGGAGAGCCCGTTCCGCGTGGCTACAGACGAGCAGGTTCGGGAGCTAATCGGCGCGGCGTCAGCCGATGCCCGGTTGTTGATTGATCGCGATGGCGGGCTTGACGGACCACGCGGTGCAGCGGCCCGTATAGCGCTATACTTGTTTGAGCGAGATGCCGGATTGGCAACGCTGCGGGGGGGTTAGCGGTTTTTAGGCCCAACAACGTCAATAAGTGCCATGAAATCAGGCAAACGGACAACCCGCTCGAACTGAAATCCAGCTCGGCCGTCGACTGACCAGATCAGATGCGCTTCAATCCGCCCGATTACTGGCAGACGAAGTTCGATGCGATCGCCATGTTCGAACACTTTGTTATTGTCGATCATGAAACCGTGCGCCGAGATATTGGCTATATGCAGTTTCTGCTCGCCATGCTTCTTGCTGTCTGCAAGCACATCATAGCTGGCCCGATGACGGGCTGCCCGACGCATGTCATAATTTTCATCTATAGCCGGTTGTGCCATGTTCAAACTGTCCTGTTTCGACGAGGGTCGCAGGACCGGTGTGACATGCTTTTACGAAAAAATGGTAAAATCTCGTCGCAAGAATTTTTACCCGATTATCCGAAGTCGACCAATCCGTGTTTCTTTTTTCCTGCGGAAACGCGGATCGGCTCCACTGTCTTTGAAATCATTGCATTTTCGTCGGTAACAGCTTCTCCATCAAGACGCGCGCCGCCACCCGAAATCAGTCTGCGCGCCTCCTTTTTCGAAGCAGAAAGGCCCAGTGCAACCATTGCATCGACCAAAGATATGGACGATTCGGTAACTGAAATTGAGGGCAAAGCCTCTCCGCCTGCCCCTTCCTCAAAAGTTTTGCGCGCCGTCTCGGCGGCAGCGACGGCGGCCTCTGCGCCATGAGCCATCTTGGTCGCAGCATCAGCCAAGACCTTCTTCGCCTCGTTTATCTCCGCTCCTTCGAGCCTTTCGAGCCGGCTGATTTCATCAAGATCAATGTCAGTGAACAACCGAAGGAAGCGACCTACATCGGCATCCTGCGTATTGCGCCAAAATTGCCAGTAATCGTAGGCGGGCAATTGATCACCATTCAGCCAGACCGCGCCTTTCGCTGTTTTGCCCATCTTTGCGCCATCGGCGGTGGCGAGCAGCGGTGTCGTAAGGCCATAAACTTCCAACGCATCCATTCGACGCGAAAGTTCGATGCCGTTGACGATGTTGCCCCACTGGTCTGATCCGCCCATTTGCAGGCGGACGCCCATTTCCTGTGCCAAATGACGGAAGTCATAGCCCTGCAGGATCATGTAGTTGAATTCGAGGAACGTCATCGGCTGTTCGCGATCGAGCCGCAGTTTGACCGAATCAAATGACAGCATACGGTTGATGGTGAAATGCGTGCCGACCTTTTGCAGCATTTCGATATAGCCGAGCTTGCCCAGCCAATCATGGTTGTTGACCATGACCGCATCGGTCGGGCCATCGCCAAACTTCAGAAAGCGATCAAAGATGGTTCGTATCGAGGCGATGTTGGCTTCGATCGTTTCGTCGCTCAGCATCTTGCGGCTTTCGTCGCGGCCCGTGGGGTCACCGATCCGCGTAGTTCCGCCACCCATCAATACCACTGGCTTGTGTCCGGTCTGCTGCAAACGGCGCAACATCATGATCTGCACCAGCGATCCGACATGCAAGGACGGGGCAGTTGCATCAAAACCGATATAGGCAGGAACAATCTGCTTGGCCGCAAGCGTATCGAGACCTTCGGCATCGGTTAGCTGGTGGATATAGCCGCGACTATCGAGTAGGCGCAGGAGATCGGATTTATACTGGCTCATGTCGGTCTCTGTTTGAATTTCGGGGCCGCCTAGCATGGAGTTTCGCGCTTGGCCAAGCATTCTATGAAATGTCACCCGGATACACCGGCCAAAACCGTTGATGAGTTTGCTGTCGATGTCGAACGACAGGAAAATGACCGGATCTGGGTTCGCTATCATGTCGAAGCGCCGGTTGATGCGTTGGAATTGGGATTTCCGCGAGAGGCCCAAAGACGCGATGGTCTGTGGCAAACAACATGCTTCGAAGCGTTTGTGATGGAAGCTGACATCCCCGTCTATCTGGAATTCAACTTCGCCCCTTCTAGCGAATGGGCGGCGTACAGTTTTTCGGGTTATCGGGAATCCATGGAGGAGTTGCCGATGCCGATTGCGCCGGAACTAAGCAACGATGCCAGTCAAAGCCACTTTGCGCTGGAAGCGACATTCGAACTACCGCACGCATTTGCAGACATAGATCTATTGTTGGCTATTGCGGCCGTGATTGAAGAACGGGACGGTACCAAATCCTACTGGTCTCTTGCGCATCCGGCAGGCGCACCTGATTTCCATCATCCCGATTGCTTTACATTGCGTCTTCCGGCACGAGCCGAGCCATGATTAAATTCGGTATCGATCGCCTGCTTTCCGAACCCGAACTGCGCCGCGAATTGGCCGGTAAACGCGTTGCGCTGGTTGCACACCCTGCTTCGGTGACTGCGGGGCTCCTGCACTCGCTCGATGCGCTGATCGCGACAGGAGACCTCAATATCTCCGCCGCTTTTGGCCCGCAGCACGGACTGAAGGGCGACAAGCAGGATAATATGGTCGAGTCCGACGACTATACTGATCCAGTTTACAACATTCCGGTGTTCAGCCTGTATGGCGAGGTGCGGCGTCCGACCGGGCAGATGATGTCGACATTCGATGTTGTGCTGGTCGACCTGCAGGATTTGGGCTGCCGCATCTACACCTTCATTACGACGCTGCTGTACATCCTCGAAGAGGCGGCCAAGCATGGCAAAACGGTTTGGGTTCTTGATCGCCCCAATCCTGCCGGTCGCCCTATTGAAGGGTTGACGCTGCGCGGAGGTTGGGAGAGTTTCGTTGGGGCAGGGCCAATCCCGATGCGACACGGCCTGACGTTGGGTGAACTGGGTCATTGGTTCATCGATCATTTCAAGCTGAACGTCGATTATCATGTTGTAGAGATGCAGGGCTATGACCCGAATGAAGGGCCGGGCTTTGGCTGGCCTTCGGATGAGCGTATCTGGATCAATCCCAGCCCCAATGCGGCCAACCTCAACATGGCGCGGGCCTATGCAGGCACGGTGATGCTCGAAGGCGCGACATTGAGCGAAGGCAGAGGGACGACGCGTCCGCTGGAGCTTTTTGGCGCCCCCGATATCGACGCCCGCCTCGTTATGGCGGAAATGGAACGTCTGGCACCGAAATGGCTACGTGGATGCAAGATGCGCGAGATCTGGTTTGAACCGACCTTCCATAAGCATAGCGGAAAAATGTGCCACGGCGTGCACATCCATGGCGAAGGAAGCTTCTACAATCATGAAAGCTTCCAGCCCTGGCGGCTGCAAGCACTGGCCTTCAAGGCCATTCGCCGCCTGTATCCCGATTACCAGTTATGGCGCGGCACCGATTTCAAATATGAATATACCAATGATGTGCTGGCGATTGATGTGATCAATGGCGGGCCATTGCTTCGCGAGTGGGTCGATGATGCAGCAGCCATGCCTTCGGACCTTGACGTCTACGCAAAGGCAGACGAAGACAGTTGGGGAGAGGAGAGGCAACGCTATCTCCTGTATTGAGGAGAGAGATGTTGACGACAGAGCCCGCAAAGGCTGAACTGCCGAAATCGCCCAATTCATTGCGTTTGACTCTTTGGGTTTTGCTGATCGTCTACATCTTCAATTTTCTGGACCGCCAGATCGTCAATATTCTCGCCGAGCCGATCAGCCGCGATCTGGGGCTCAGCGATACGCAAATCGGCCTGATGACAGGTATAGCCTTTGCCGCTTTCTACACTTTCCTTGGCATTCCGATTGCCCGCTTTGCAGATCGGCCTAAAACCAACCGTGTCGGACTGATATCGGTTTCGCTGATCATCTGGTCAGGGATGACGGCATTGTGCGGGATGGCGCAAAATTTCGTTCAACTATTGCTGGCGCGTATCGGTGTTGGTGTCGGAGAAGCAGGGTGCACGCCTGCAGCGCACTCGTTGATTGCAGATCTCGCACCGCCCGAGAAACGCGCATCGGCCATTTCCTTCTACTCGCTCGGTATTCCGATAGGATCATTGCTTGGAATGGTGATCGGCGGAATGATTGCCGACGCCTATGGCTGGCGTGCGGCCTTTCTGGTTGCCGGTCTTCCAGGAATCGCACTGGCCGCTATTGTGTTTTTTGTTCTGCGCGATCCGCGCATGTCTGCACATCTCAAGGCTGCGGAGCCCAAGCCAGCGATTTCGACAGCCGAGGCCTTCAAGGAAATATTGGCTTCCCGTGCATTTATCATGCTGGCGATCGGCGGCGCAATGGCCGCTTTTCTGAGCTACGGCAAAGCAACCTGGACGACCATTTTCTTCCAACGGACGCATGAGCTTTCACCGGGAGAGGTCGGCTTCTGGTTCGGTATTGGCGGGGGTATTGCGGGCATAATCGGAACCTTTGCCGGGGGCTGGTTCGCGGACAAATATGGCAAGGTGAACCGTCGGCATGTGTTGACTGCACCTGCCATCGGCATGCTCTTGGCTATCCCCATTGCGATCAGTGCCTATTGGGTTGAGAATTGGTGGTACGCGCTCATTTTGATTATGACGCCGACTTTCCTGAACTCCATGTATGTCGGCCCTGCCTATAGCTGCGCACAGGGTCTTGTGCCGCTCCGCGCCCGCGCGATGGCGTCTGCCGTTTTGCTGTTCGCACAAAATCTGATCGGATTGGGCCTGGGGCCGCTATTCTTTGGAATGCTGTCGGACGGCATCAAACCGATGGCGGGTGACGAAAGCGTGCGCTGGGTGCTTTACGGCGCGGCGCTGCTCGGGCTCATTCCCTCCTTTTTCTTTTGGAGGGCGAGCCTGCATCTGAACAAGGAACTAGACCAGAAAGGCTGAGTTTGGCTCAGCCGTTCTTGCGGACTAGTTCGCGCATGGCATCGTCCAGCCCTTCAAGGGTGAGCGGGTACATGCGGTCCTTCACCAATTCCTTGATGATCTTGGTCGACTGCGAATAATTCCAGTGCGCTTCGGGAGTCGGGTTCAGCCAAACCGTTGCCGGATAGGTGTTGACCATACGCTGGAGCCAGACCGCGCCAGCCTCTTCGTTGAAATGTTCAACCGAGCCGCCGGGGTGCGAAATTTCATAAGGGCTCATCGCCGCATCGCCGACGAATATCAGCTTATAGTCGTGCGGGAATTTGTGGAGCACTTCCCACAGAGGCGTGCGCTCGGCAAAGCGGCGGCGATTATCCTTCCACACGCCTTCGTAGACGCAGTTGTGGAAGTAGTAGAATTCAAGGTTTTTGAATTCCGCCGTCGCCGCGCTGAACAGTTCTTCGCATAACTTGACGAACGGATCCATCGACCCGCCTACATCGAGGAACAGCAGTACCTTGATGGCATTGCGACGTTCGGCGCGCATTTGAATGTCCAGCCAGCCCTGCCGCGCGGTGCCATTGATGGTGCCGTCGATATCAAGCTCATCCTGCGCACCTTCACGTGCAAACTTGCGCAGGCGGCGCATCGCAATCTTGATGTTGCGAGTGCCGAGTTCCTTTGTGTTGTCCAGATTCTGGAATTCGCGCTTTTCCCAAACTTTCAATGCGCGCTTATGCTTGGATTCGCCGCCTATGCGCACACCTTCGGGGTTGTAGCCATTGTTTCCGAATGGCGATGTTCCGCCTGTGCCGATCCACTTGTTTCCGCCCTCGTGGCGTTTTTGCTGCTCTTCCAGACGCTTTTTCAACGTCTCCATGATCTCGTCCCACGTGCCGAGAGATTTTATCTTTTCCATCTCTTCAGGAGTGAGGAATTTTTCAGCAACCGCCTTTAGCCAGTCTTCGGGTATTTCTGCGGAGTTGGTGCCATATTCCGAGAGGATTCCCTTGAATACCTTGTTGAAAACCTGGTCGAACCGGTCGAGTTGGGCCTCGTCTTTCACCAGTATCGCGCGCGACAGGTAATAAAACTCCTCGGGGCTCTGCTCAATAACATCGGCATCAAGCGCCTCAAGCAGCGCCAGATGTTCCTTCAGAGAAGCCGGGATGCCGGCGGAGCGGAGCTCGTCTAGGAAATTGAAGAACATGTGTCTGCTTCCGGTTAATCAGCCAATTAAGAAATTCATGGCCCCAGCGACTGCATTCGTCAACCGAATTGGCATTGCGCGTTTTAACCACTCGCTAAGCATTCCGGTTTACCATGTTTGCAAGCTGATAAAGGGCTCGCAACAAAATGGAAAACTTGGCTTTGCAGACCAATAAATGGATTGATGACACCGCAAAAATTTGTGGTGAAGTTGCGGTCGATTGTTCGGATACTGCAGGAACCCTTGAGCAGGCCAAAGAAGCTGCCGAGGAATTGCGTCGCGAGCACGGTTTGCTCGAAGCGATAACCGACAAATTGACGCACGAAATCGAGAATGTAGCCCATGCTACGGAAGAGGCCAAAGAGCTCTCCGATGCAGCCCGCGAAAAGCTGGAGGCGAGCCATACGACCATCGAAAATTCTATGGCGGGCTTCTCTGACATGATTGGCCTGATAAACCGTTTGGGGAATCATATTGCCGGATTTGCTGCCGCGATGGAGCAGGTGAAGCGTGCATCGCAGGCGATCGACAACATCGCCCGGACTACCAATATGCTCGCACTCAACGCGGCGATCGAAGCGCAAAAGGCGGGTGAGGCAGGGCAGACTTTCGCGGTCGTCGCTGCAGAAGTCAAAAAGCTCGCTCTAGATTCGCGAACTGCGGCTGTAGAAATCACAGGTACCGTCAATTCATTGGCGGCCGAAGCCGAGAAGTTAGCTGTAGAGATCGGAACCGGCATAGAAGGCAGCGGTGAGGCGCAAGCCCAATTTGCCAATATGGAAGATTTGCTGGGCGGTTTGACGCAAATTGTGGGCCAAGTGGACGATCGCACCAGCGAAATCGCAGTCAATACGGCTGCCATCAATCAAGGACTCGCCGAATCACGCAATGTCCGCGTTGCGGTCTCGCAGGCGAACGATCAGATGCATGATCGGTTGCAGGTAGCGCACAAGGAGCTTTCCGAACTTGAACTGCGTGCAAACACCATGTTCGACAAGATTGTTCACAGCGGCATGTCAAAAGATGACAGCGTTTTCGTCGAACTCGCGCTCGAAAAAAACCGTGATGTCGTAGCATTGACCGAAGCTGCAATCGAAGCTGGCGATTTGACGATTGACGAGCTGTTTGACGAGAATCTGGTTCTCATAGCTGGCAGCAATCCGCCCCGCTTCACTTCAAAGTTGACGGCTTGGGCAGACAAGAACTGGCGACCGTTTTACGACCGAACCAAAGCATTACGCCCAGAAATCCTGACGGTAGTCTGCACCAGTCGCAACGGCTTCCTCCCGACCCATTTAAGTGAATTCTCGCGGGCACCAACTGGCGACCTGTCCCACGACACCCGATATTGCCGTAACGGACGTGTGTTCAACGATGAAGGCATCGATCTGATCGCGAAAGCCAGCGAGCAAGACTATATGATGGCAGTCTATCGGCACACCGGTGCATCATCGCAAGGCGGAAATCGCGATTCGGCAGTTGTACGGAATGTCTATGTCCCGCTGCGCTTCAAAGGACGCCGCTGGGGTGATCTAGAGATTGCGTATATCCTCTAGGATCAATTTCCTTGGCGGCGCGCCATGAACGCAAGCCGCTCGAACAGCATCACGTCCTGCTCGTTCTTGAGCAACGCGCCGTGCAATGGCGGAATTGCCTTGGTCGGATCGCGATTCTGCAAAACGTCCAGCGGCATGTCTTCATGTAGAAGCAGTTTGAGCCAGTCGAGCAGTTCGCTGGTTGAGGGTTTCTTTTTCAATCCCGGTACTTCGCGGATATCATAGAAAATATCCATGGCCTTCGATACCAGCACTTTCTGGATTCCAGGGAAGTGGACATCGATAATTGCCTGCATCGTCTCGCGGTCGGGGAATTTGATATAGTGGAAGAAACAGCGACGCAGGAAGGCGTCAGGCAGTTCCTTTTCGTTGTTTGACGTAATTATGACTATTGGGCGCTCGACTGCCTTGATGGTTTCATGGGTTTCATAAACATAGAATTCCATGCGATCGAGTTCCTGCAACAAGTCGTTCGGGAACTCGATGTCAGCTTTGTCGATCTCGTCTATCAACAGGACTGGGAGCTTCTCTGAAGTGAAGGCTTCCCAAAGTTTGCCACGTTTGATGTAGTTGCGGATGTCGTGAACGCGCTCGTCGCCCAACTGGCTGTCGCGCAAGCGCGCGACGGCGTCATATTCATAAAGGCCCTGATGTGCCTTGGTGGTCGATTTGATGTTCCACTCGATCAGCGGCGCATCCATGGCTTTGGCTATTTCCTGTGCCAGCACGGTTTTGCCGGTGCCGGGCTCCCCTTTGACGAGAAGCGGGCGCCGTAGCTTCACCGCTGCATTCACGGCAACTTTCAGATCGTCGGTTGCGACATAATTTTGCGTGCCGTCAAAGCGCATCTATCTTCCCCGGTTTAATCATCCGATTAACCGTTAAGCAGCGACAGGCTGCAATGCAACAGACTTTGTGATGGATTGGGGATTTATTCGCTGAGAAGCGCGTGGTGGCGTGCAGCAATTACGTGCCAAAGGCCGCGTTGCTGTGCCAGCATCTGGTCACGACCAAATGTCATTGCGCGCTGAATCGCCGCACTCCGGGCGAGTTTGCTGGCAAGGTCTGCGGTTGCATCCCGGCTTGGAAGCAGGCAGGCGGGTGCTTCAATGCCCAATCGCATCGCTACATAATCGAGCAATGGACGGCTGCGTTGCCAGTCCAGCACAAATGCCATTGCGGCACCTGCCGGGCAACCATTGCGATCCGAGGTCGCCAACATTTCCATGCTGCGGCCCTGATTCTCGATAAGACCGTTTACGCGATCCTGGCCTATCTGACGGTGGATTGGACCAGCCGCTACTGTCAGGCGATTCAGGAATACACGTTCCAGAGCAAATGCGTCGATGGCTTGAACAAGCCATTCGCGGGCTTCCTGTTCGACTATTTTCTGTCCGGCAAAGTCGATTACGCCCGGATGACGGCCGAAACAAACATTCATGAAGTGCGCGATGTCGGCTTTAAGCGCCGGTCGACACAATTTGACCTGCGAGCGCAGTTCAATGCCAATATCGCTTTTCTCCAGAAATGCGATCAAGGGCGCAACGATCGGATCGCAACCTTGCGCAGCTACGCTGTCGACAAATTGCCGCCCGAAATCCAGTTGATTGCTGGCTGTCAGTCCCATTCCGCACTCCGGCTTGCGCTGACTGGTTCAGACAGCACTACAAGTCGGAAATATCAGCAAAAGCTAAACGGGAAGTTTACGGCCCGATGAAGCGATTACTGGTCGAGGAACGAACGCATCTTGCGCGAACGCGACGGATGTTTGAGCTTCCGCAACGCTTTTGCTTCGATCTGACGGATACGTTCGCGGGTCACCGAGAATTGCTGGCCGACCTCTTCCAAGGTGTGGTCCGTATTCATCCCGATACCAAAGCGCATACGCAGCACGCGTTCCTCACGCGGAGTGAGGCTGGCAAGGACGCGGGTGACCGTTTCCTTCAGGTTTGCCTGAATCGCCGCATCGACGGGAATGATCGCATTCTTGTCCTCGATGAAATCGCCGAGATGCGAGTCCTCCTCGTCGCCAATCGGCGTTTCGAGACTGATCGGTTCCTTGGCGATTTTCATCACCTTGCGAACTTTTTCGAGCGGCATTGAGAGGCGCTCGGCCATTTCTTCCGGAGTCGGCTCGCGGCCTTGCTCGTGCAGGAACTGACGGCTGCAACGGACCAGTTTGTTGATCGTTTCGATCATGTGCACCGGAATACGGATGGTGCGTGCCTGATCAGCGATCGAGCGAGTGATCGCCTGCCTGATCCACCAGGTCGCATAGG
>NZ_DAOLHN010000036.1:0-32523 GCF_035329025.1 Sphingorhabdus sp.
GCTTGTGGGTGACTTCCGACAGCGGGTTGGTCTGGTCCATGAACTGCGACAGCTGTGACGAACCAAAGAATTCGCGCACGGCTGCGACTGCCGGCTTGGCGTTGATCAGGTCGTTCGGCATCACTGTCGAAACGTCGACCGAGCTCATGCGCTCCTTGACTGCGCGCTCCATGCGCAGCAGGCCAACGCGGTACTGGTTTTCCAGCAATTCGCCGACCGAACGGACACGGCGATTGCCGAGATTGTCGATATCGTCGATTTCGCCCTTGCCGTCCTTGAGATTGACCAGCTCCTTGACCACCGCGAGGATATCTTCGGTGCGCAGCGTGGTCAGCGTGTCTTCGGCATCAAGGCCAAGACGCATGTTGAGCTTCACGCGACCAACCGCCGACAGGTCGTACCGGTCAGGGTCGAAGAACAGGCCAGCGAAAAGTGCCTCTGCAGTTTCGCGGGTCGGCGGTTCGCCGGGGCGCATGACGCGGTAGATCGCATCGAGACCCATGTCGCGGTTCTCGGCCTTGTCAGCCTTCAGCGTGTTGCGCATCCAGGCGCCGGTGATGACATGATCGATGTCGAGCAGCTCGAGGCTGTCGATGCCGGCCTTGTCGAGTGCTTCAAGGTTTTCGGCGGTGATTTCATCGCCTGCTTCGACATAGATGCGCCCGGTCTTGTCGTCGACAAGATCGAACGCCGAGTAGCGGCCGAAGATTTCCTCGGTCGGGATCAACAGCTCTTCGAGACCGTCCTTGACCGCCTTGTTGGCCGCGCGCGGCGTGATTTTCTGCCCTGCGGGGAAGATCACCTCGCCCGACTTGGCATCGACAATGTCAAAGCTCGGCTTCGACGCGCGCCATTGTTCGGCGTTGAACGGAATCTTCCAGCCACCCTTGGCGCGTGCGAAGGTCACGCGGTCATAGAAATGGTTGAGGATTTCTTCGCTGTTGAGGCCAAGCGAATAGAGCAAGGTCGTGACCGGCAGCTTGCGCTTGCGGTCGATACGGACGTTGACGATGTCCTTCGCGTCGAACTCAAAATCGAGCCACGAACCACGATAAGGGATGACGCGTGCGGCGAACAAATATTTGCCCGACGAGTGGGTCTTGCCACGGTCGTGATCGAACAGCACGCCCGGTGAACGGTGCATCTGCGAAACGATGACGCGCTCGGTGCCGTTGATGAAGAAGGTGCCATTACCCGTCATCAGGGGCATTTCGCCCATATAGACGTCCTGCTCCTTGATATCGAGAACCGAACGCGCTTCGGTATCGGGGTCGACTTCAAAGACGATCAGGCGCAGTGTTACCTTCATCTGTGCCGAGTAAGTGATCCCGCGCTGGCGGCATTCCTCGACATCATATTTCGGATCTTCGAGTTCGTAATTGACGAAGTCGAGCTCGCAAGTGCCGGCGAAGTCGCGGATCGGGAAGACGCTGCGCAGAGTCTTTTCGAGACCAGACACATAGCCGATCGACGGATCGCTACGCAGGAACTGTTCATAGCTCTCGCGCTGGACCTCGATCAGGTTCGGCATGTCGATCACTTCGTGAATGTTGCCGAAAATCTTGCGAATGCGCTTGGAGCGCGAGAGGGCGGTGGATGCGCCCAGCGATGCGGAAACCGCTGCTTTAGCCATGGAGTTGCTCAGCCTCGTCTATATCAAAATATTGGGCGCAATATCCGACAACGAAAAGGCCGCATGGCATCGCCCCCGGATTCGGGATGCAACCAGCAGCCTTAGCGCGTCAGAAAACCTTATCTTTCAATTCGTTGGAGGCAATGCGCGTTTTGCCCCGATCCCGAAAGATAGGGTGGATAAGAAACCTTATAGGGTTTTGACCGATTGGGGTCAAGCCGAAGGGGCGCTTTTGACAAGCAGTTGCTCCATGGCTTGCGCAGCTTTCCTCGCGGCCCGTTTCAGGTTTGCACTGAAATCGCCCGCGCTATCGCCGTCCGCGCCGTCGGTTACCGCTTTGATGGCAGCCCAGGGCAGGCCGAGGACTTCGGCAGCCTGAGCGACGGCGGCCACTTCCATGTCGACAAGGTGAGTCCCCAACCGCTTGGCCAGTGCCTCTGCCGTTTCCGGGCATTCGAGAAATATGTCGCCGCTGGCGATGCTGGCATGCGGAAGGCCCAATCCGGGGTCAGGCATGGCGGCAAAGGCATGGTCGCGTGCCGCACCCATCGGCCAGTCACCTGCGCGATAATGGGTGAAGCCGGATGTCTGTTGTGCACCATAATCGTGCTGGATGGCTTTTTCGATCCAGAAACAATCCCCTGATATCGGGCCGATCTGCCCGCACGTTCCTGTCATCGCGACCAAAGCTGTTTTAACGCCGGCATACCGCCCGACCGCCAGCGCGGCATTGACCTTGCCGAGGCCGCAGGTGACAATAGTGATCCGGACTCCGCCCGTTTCGACCACACGGACCGGTACCGGCTCGCCTTCGATGACACTACCCTGACCGGGGAGGAAGGCATCCGCTTCTTCGGGGAGCGCTGCGAGGAGTAGAACCTGCTTCAATGTCCGTCAAAGCCGATCAGGGCGGTCGGCTCGACGCCTGCTCGGCGAAGCTTATCCGCTCCACCAAGCTCGGGCAGGTCGACAATGAACAGTGCCTGCTCGACTACGCCGCCTGCCTGCCGGATCAATTCGATACCTGCCAGTGCGGTACCGCCTGTGGCGATCAGGTCATCGATCAGCACCACTTTCTGCCCGGGCTTCACCTGCCCTGTATGCAGCTCGATCCGGTCGGTGCCATATTCGAGTGCGTAGTCGATACCGATTTTCTCGCCGGGCAGCTTTCCGGGTTTGCGCAGCATCAGCTTGCCGAGCCCCAGCGCATAGCTCAGTCCCGCCGCGACGATAAACCCTCGTGCCTCAATCCCGGCGATCAGTTGCGTATCGGGCGCGACCAGCGCGGCCATCCGGTCGATGGTTTGCCGGAAGCCCTGCCCGTCGAGCAAAAGCGTCGAGACATCGCGAAACAATATGCCCGGTTTGGGATAATCAGGAATGGTGCGGATGAGCGCGGCGAGATCGGCATTTTTGGTCATGGTCGCTAAATGCCGTGCCCATTTTGAAAGAGCAAAGAAAAAGGGCGGCCCGCTTGCGCAGACCGCCCTCTCAATTCCCCCGTCGGGGAAAAGTCGATTACTTAAGGTCGACAGTGCCGCCAGCAGCAACGATCTTCGCCTTGATGTCTTCGGCTTCAGCCTTCGACACGCCTTCCTTGATCGCCTTCGGAGCCGACTCAACCAGAGCCTTGGCTTCGGTGAGGCCCAGAGCGGTGATCGCGCGGACTTCCTTGATGACGGCGATCTTGTTGCCGCCGTCGCCGGTCAGGATGACGTCGAATTCGGTCTGCTCTTCAGCAGCCGGAGCAGCAGCGCCGCCTGCAGCAGGTGCAGCAACAGCAACAGCAGCGGCAGCCGAAACGCCCCACTTTTCTTCCAGAGCCTTGGCAAGGTCAGCAGCTTCCAATACGGTCAGCTTGCTCAGTTCTTCTACCAGCTTTTCAATATCAGCCATTTCAATAACACTCCAATTTCTATGCAATTCTACCCGCGCGATCGCTCGCCGCGCAGTGATGTGAAAAAATTATGCGGCTTCCTTGGCGGCGTATGCGCCAAAAACCCGTGCCAGCTGTCCAGCAGGCGCCGAGATAACCTGCACAACCTTGGTAGCCGGGGCCTGGACAAGGCCGATCAGCTTGGCGCGCAGTTCATCGAGCGACGGCATGGAAGCCAGTGCCTTGACACCTTCGACATCGAGGACGGTCGAGCCCATCGCACCGCCGACAATTTCAAGCTTGTCGTTGGTCTTGGCGAATTCGACGGCAACCTTGGCGGCAGCCACCGGATCACCCGATGTGGCAATCGCAGTCGGGCCGGTCAGCAAATCGCTGAGCGGGCTGTACTGCGTGTCGTTCAATGCGATCTTGGCAAGGCGGTTCTTGGCGACCTTGTAGCCGGCACCCGCGTCACGCATCTTCAAACGAAGGTCGGTCGACTGTGCGACGGTCAGACCCAGATTACGGGTGACCACGACAACCGCGGCTTCGTTAAAGGTTGCATTCAGCGCAGCAACCGCTTCGGTCTTTTCAGAACGGTTCATGCATTACTCCAATCACAGGATTGGCTTTTGAAGGCCAACCCAACACGTTTTCGTTGGTTTCGGTACCAGCCCGATCCCCCACCCAACCACCCATGACCATACCCTGTTTGGGAGGTCGGGTGGGGGAGCGGGCCGGTGCCGCTACCGTTGAAAAGCCAATGGCTTTTCAACCAACACAAAAGTCCGTGGGGAAGGTTCATAGCTGCGAGCAGCCGGAGACACGCTAGGCGTGCCTTGAATGAGTCTATCCCCGTCTAGGCTGGAAATTAAGACCGGCAAATTCCGGTCACCAACTGTCTCGGACGGTGACATGGAGGGCGAACCCTCCGGTCGGAGGCGGCCATTAGCAGCTATGCGGCAAGAGTCAAGCCGCGAGCAGGTGCAGGGCCAACCCGGCCCCGGCGCAAATGGCCAGCGTGCGGATGATTCCCCATTTGAAACCGAACAACATGGCTGCGGCGGCAACGCCTATGGCCAGCGCCGTCAAATCCAGCGAGGCCCAGTCTGGCCACCAGATCGAACCAACGCCGATATCGGCCTGACCAACCTTGCGGAACAGCACATGCAGCGCGAACCAGAGCGAAAGGTTGGCAATCACCCCGACAACCGCCGCCGTTATCGCGGCCAGGCTGCCCTGCAACCAACCAATGCTGCGCATCCGATCCATCAGGGGTGCCAGCGCAAATATCCACAGAAAGCAGGGGGCGAAGGTGACCCAGGTGGTGAGGCCTGCCGCGAGCAGACCGGCTGTCCAAGCATCAAACGGTTCGGGCGCGCGGAAGCCTGCGAGGAAGCCGACAAACTGCGTCACGAGGATCAGCGGACCCGGCGTGGTTTCCGCAAGGCCCAGCCCATCCGCCATCTCGCCTGCGCTCAACCAGCCAAAACCGGTAACTGCCTCTTGCGCCATATAGGCCAGCACGGCATAGGCGCCGCCAAAGGTGACGATCGCCAGTTGCGAGAAGAAGCTGCCGACTTTCCAAAGGACATGTTCCTGCCCCAGCGTCAGCAGGATGACGATCATGGGGGCGGTCCAGATGATACCCCAGATAAGGACTGTTTTGAGGAGGTGGCCCGCAATTCCATACCGCAGCCCTGAGCCTGTCGAAGGGTGTCCTTCAGCGGCAGCGCCAACCTTGAAACGCCCTTCGACAGGCTCAGGGCTGCGGTGATTATCGCGAAGAAAGATGGCACCTGCCACCCCCGCCGCCAATATCAGCAACGGAAAAGGAATGTGCAGCGCAAACAGCGCAACGAAGGCCGCAATCGAGATTGCCCGTTTGGCAGGCGTGGTCAATGCCTTGCCACCTATCCGCAACAATGCCTGCACGACTATTGCCAGTACGGCGGCCTTGATGCCGAAAAAAAGCCCTTGCAACCATTCGACCTGCATCGACAGCACGTAAAGGGCCGACAGCCCCAGCATTACAGTCGCGCCGGGGATCACGAACAATAGCCCCGCGATCAGCCCGCCCGGTGTTCCATGCAGCCGCCAACCGATCCAGGCCGCCAGTTGCTGTGCTTCTGGCCCGGGCAGCAGATGACACAGGTTCAATGCCTGCAGATATTCGTCTTCGGAAACCCACTGCTTCCGGTCGACCACTTCCTCGTGCATCAGCGCGATCTGGCCGGCAGGTCCGCCAAAGCTGATCAGGCCGATCCTGCCGAACAGCCGGGTCAGTTCACCAAGGGAAACGGGAATCGATTGGGCGTCTTTCACAAGCATGCTCCTTTCGCCCACGCAAAGGCGCGGTCAAAATGGCAACGCTTGAGCTATCGTGTCTGCGACAGCTTGACCGGGAGGTCGCTTTGCCCCGGTCCGCGTCGACTATCAACGCAGGCGGGGGCTCGCAATATATTTGTGACACTTCCCGACCAAATTTGGAGGTTAGGCGTGGGCAGCATCCTGCATCAAAAGCGTGTTTGCCTGCTGCATAGCCTGCTTTTCTGCTTCGGCCTTGGCACGTGATGCAATCACGCCTTCGGCTTTTTCGGCCATGTCGTTCCAGGTGTCACGTGCCACCAGATGGCGTTCGCGGACATTGGCGAGGGTTGCAGCCTCAGCATCGCGCGCGGCCTGGGCGGCGCGCTCGCGGTAGAATTCAACGGTAGCCATTTCGAACGGCTCCTTTCTGGATCAGCGGCGCATATTGCGTGGGCCGGGGCCGACGCCGGGGGTGCGCTCGCGGAAAATGATACGCCCTTTGGAGAGGTCATAGGGTGTCATTTCGACATGGACGCGGTCGCCCACGACGGAGCGGATGCGGAATTTCCGCATCTTCCCCGCCGTGTAAGCGATTATCCGGTGCTCGTTTTCCAGCACGACGCCAAAGCGGCCATCGGGCAGGATTTCATCGATTACACCTTCGAGCGTCAGTAGCTCTTCTTTGGCCAAACTTAGTCAGCCGCCGAAAGGTTGACGGCAGCTTTCTTGCCGTCGCGGCCAGCTTCAACTTCGTAGTTGAGGCGCTGGTCCTTATCGAGCGAAGACATGCCGGCTGCCATCACGGCAGTGATGTGGACAAAGCTGTCATCGCCGCCGCCATCGGGCGCGATAAAGCCATAGCCTTTTTCGGTATTGAAGAATTTTACGGTGCCTGTGGTCATTGGTCGTTCCTTTCACGAAACTATTGCCCGCGCGGCAACAGCGCCGCACGGGGAAGCCAGGGTCGTGTGAGAAAAGACGTTGCGCGTGCCAGACCGGTCCGTTGGACTTGGCCCGAATTGCACCTCAAATTTCCGTCGCGTTCGACGATAGCATCCTGTGTATAACATAAGTCGTGCAATATGGCAAACGGCCTTGCAGCAAAGCGCTCTCTACTCCATAAGTAGAGAATGCTTTCGCAGAAAACCCGCTACACCATCCGCGCGCTGATGCATCTGGCGGACAAATACCAGCAGGGGCTGGTGCCGCTGACGGACATTGCCGAGGCGCAGAATATCCCGGCCAAATTCCTGACCGTGATATTGTCGGAAATGAGCCGCGCGGGATTGGTCTTGTCGCAGCGCGGGCGCGATGGCGGCTATGAGCTGGCGCTGCCACCAGTCGATATCAGCTATGGCGACATCATCCGCATCAGCCGCGGCTCGCTCGCGCTCGTCCCTTGCGCCAGCCGCTTCGCGCATGAGAAATGCAAGAATTGTCTGGAGGAAAGCGACTGCAGGATGCGCGCGCTGATGCTCAAGGTGCGCGATGAAACCGCAGCGGTGCTCGACCGGATTTCGCTGGCCGATCCGATCGATATGGGCGTGATGGCAGAGGGCTGAGGGTAGCTTCGCTCTCCTTCATAACCCACCCCAGCAAAGCCCCGCTTTATCGCACCCAAGCCTTACCCCCATTGTCTAGCGCAATGGTTGACATAATCTCGCCCCCAGCCCGTGGCGATTCGCCGCGGGGTGTCAGGAGCCGTGCCTTATGTTCGACTTTCTCTGGTCCATCGATTGGAACGCGCTGCTGCCCTTTATAGCTATCGGTTTCGCAGCCCAGCTGGTCGATGGCGCGCTCGGCATGGCCTTTGGCGTAATCTGCTCGACCTTGCTGGTCAGCGTGATGGGAGTTGCCCCGGCGCGCGCCTCGGCCGGTGTGCATCTCGTCGAGATGTTCACCACTGGCGCCTCGGGGATGAGCCATGTGCTCCACAAAAATGTCGACTGGAAACTGTTCGCGCGGATTGCGGTACCGGGGGTGATCGGCGGCGCGCTCGGCGCCTATGTGCTGTCAAATATCCATGCAGAGGTCGCGCGGCCGTTGGTGATGCTCTACCTCACCTGCCTTGGCTTTTATCTGCTCTACAAGGCGATCAGCTACCCGCAAATGCCGAAGGCGAAGGATGCCAAGGTCACGGTACCGCTGGGGCTGATCGGCGGCTTCCTTGATGCCTCGGGCGGGGGCGGATGGGGGCCGGTGGTGACATCGAACCTCCTCATCCAGGGCACCGATCCGCGCAAGACGGTGGGCACGGTAAACACCGCCGAATTCTTCCTGACCTTCACCGTCTCGGCGATGTTCCTCTACACGATCGGGATTGAGGCGTTCACGCAAGTGACTGGCGGCTTGCTGGTCGGCGGGCTGCTGGCTGCGCCGTTGGGGGGCTATATCGCAAAGCGCGTGCCGCCCAAGACCTTGCTGCTGATGGTGGGTATCGTGCTTACGGCGACCAGCCTGTTCAGCCTGTATAAGGCGCTGAGTTAACATCGATTCAATTCGTCACCCCCGCGAAGGCGGGGGGCCATCACCGGTGTTGGAAATTTCATCGGCTGGCGATGGATTCCCGCCTTCGCGGGAATGACGAAGCATTGCTTTACAGCGCGGCTTGCAATCGCATTCCCAATAGGCTTTCACTCCCTCCCAGGGGGAACGCGCAAAAATGCCGCTGGCTTATACCGGATATGACTGGGCGGTGCTCGGCGCCTATGTCGCGCTGCTGGCGCTCGCCGCCTGGTGGTCGACACGCAATCCGGCAAAGGCGGAAGATTATTTCCTAGCCGGCCATCATGCGCCTGCCTGGCTGGTGGCGATTTCCGCGCTGTCGACGATGCAGTCTGCTGCGACCTTCCTCGGCGCGCCGGATAACAGCTATCGCGGTGACTGGAGCTATTTGACCAGTAATTTCGCGGCGATCATCGCGGCGGTGTTCGTCGCCTGGCTGTTGATCCCGCGATACTATGCGCTGGGCGTGACGACGGTGTACGAACTGCTCGAGGTGCGGTTTGACCGGACGGCACGGCGCGCGGCTGCGGGGATGTATCTGGTTGGGCGGATATTGGCGAGCGGGGCGCGGCTCTATCTGGCGGCCATCGCAGTTTCGATGATCATCTTCCTCGATGTCGAGCCGCAGCACATATTGATCGCCTCAGCTGTGCTGGTGGCATTCGGCATTGTCTTCACGCTGTTCGGCGGGTTGAATGCGGTGATCTGGAGCGATCTGGTGCAGGTGGTGCTCTATGTCGGTGGCGCTCTGATTGTCTTTTTCCTGCTCTGGAACCGTATCCCCGCGCCAGCGGCGGAGATTTGGGAGGGGCTACGCCATGCGCCGGGTGGCGTAGACAAATTGCGGCTGTTCGACTGGTCGCTCGACTGGTCAAAGCCCTTTACAGTCTGGGCGATCCTGACCGGGCTGGTGCTGCTCAATATCGGCAATGCCGGGCTCGATCAGGATACCAGCCAGCGCTTTCTGGCGTGCGAGAACGTGAAGGCGGGCAACCGCGCGCTCTACCTTTCGATGTGGATGACGATTCCGGTGGTGGCGCTGTTCATGGCCATCGGCTCGCTGCTCCATATCTTTTACGAACGGCCCGAGCTGATGGGCGCCAGCGCGAGTGCGATGCAGGGCTTTTCGGGGGAGAAGATCACCATCTTCATGTCGTTCATTCTCTCCGAAATCCCGCCCGGGGTGCGCGGGCTGATTACTGTGGGCGTGATTGCGGCGGCGGCGATCAATTCGGGGTTGATCTCGATGTCGGCGGTGCTGGTGAGCGACTTCTACCGACCTTGGCGCGAGCGGCGCGGAGTGGCGGTCAGCGAGCATCATTATGTCAACGCCGGGCGCGGGGCGATGATCCTGCTCGCGCTCGCCTTGTTCGCGATGTCGATCCTGTGCTTTTATTGGCAGCGATATACCGACATGCCCTTGCTCGAATTCGTGCTCGGTGTGATGGCCTTCGCCTATTCGGGGCTACTCGGCGTCTATGCGACGGTGCTTTTTACGAAGCGCGGCTCGACGGCATCGGTGATCGCGGCGCTGGTGGTGGGCTTTGCCGCGATCCTGCTGCAACAGCATTATA
Organism: Sphingorhabdus sp.; assembly: GCF_035329025.1. GTDB lineage: Bacteria > Pseudomonadota > Alphaproteobacteria > Sphingomonadales > Sphingomonadaceae > Sphingorhabdus_B. Next base: position 9,899 of record NZ_DAOLHN010000036.1, read on the forward strand.
TTGTCGACAGCCTCGGCCTGCCACCCGCGATGAAGTCGCTCGCCTTCCCGTGGCAGCTGTGCATTGGTGCAGGGCTGGCGTTCGTCACTTGCATGCTGGGCAAAGCAAAAGGGCCAGGGTTGCCCCCGGCCCTTTCGTAATTTGCTATTGGTTTGGCTTAGGCGCCAGCGACGTCTGCCACGTCAACCTTCAGGCCGGGGCCCATGGTCGAGCTGATCGCGATCTTGCGGACATATTTGCCCTTCGATCCCGACGGCTTCGCCTTGATCACAGCGTCAACCAGCGCGTCGAAATTCGAGCGCAAGTCAGCGTCGGAGAAGCTCTTCTTGCCGATGCCGCTGTGGATGATGCCCTGCTTTTCAACGCGGAACTCAACCTGACCGGCCTTTGCAGCGGTCACGGCAGCGGCAACGTCCATCGTCACAGTGCCCAGCTTCGGGTTCGGCATCAGGCCCTTGGGGCCCAGCGTCTTGCCGAGGCGGCCAACAATGCCCATCATGTCGGGCGTTGCGATCACGCGGTCATAATCGAGATTGCCGGCCAGCATGTCTTCCATCAGGTCTTCGGCACCGACCTTGTCGGCACCGGCAGCGGTGGCGGCTTCGGCCTTGTCACCGCGTGCGAACACGGCGACCTTCATGTCCTTGCCGGTACCGGCGGGGAGCGAAACCATGCCACGGACCATCTGGTCGGCGTGACGCGGATCAACGCCGAGGTTGAGCGCGACTTCGATGGTTTCGTCAAACTTGGCGGTGGCCAGTTCCTTGATGGTCTTCAGCGCTTCGTCAACGCCGTAGAGTTTCTCTGCGTCGAGCGCGGCGAGGGTCTTTGCCTTCTTGGTCAGCTTTGCCATGATCTTAGCCCTCCACCACTTCGAGGCCCATGGCCGTAGCCGAGCCTGCAATGATCTTGACCGCAGCGTCCATGTCGTTCGCGTTCAGATCCTTCATCTTCAAGGTTGCAACTTCTTCAAGCTGCTTGCGCGTGATCTTGCCTGCGCTGACCTTGCCGGGCTCCTTCGAACCCGACTTCAGGCCGAGCACCTTCTTGATGAGGAAGGTTGCCGGCGGAGATTTGGTCGCGAATGTGAAGCTCTTGTCCGAGAATACGGTGATCTTGGTCGGGATCGGCGTGCCCTTTTCAAGGTCACCGGTCGCGGCGTTGAACGCCTTGCAGAATTCCATGATGTTCACACCACGCTGACCGAGCGCAGGGCCGATCGGTGGGGAGGGGGTTGCAGCGCCCGCGGGCACCTGCAGGCTGATATAGCCGTCAATCTTCTTGGCCATGAGAGGCCTCCTTTCATTCTTTCTCCGCCACAGCCCGCACGGGCGTTGGAGGATCAAATTAAGCGGTCAAACAGACAGCCGAAGCCATCCTCCCGCACGGGAATCACATGGGGAGAACCCATGCGAAGGAGCGCCGGTAGTCGAACATCCCCGGAAATGCAAGCCTTGTGTCAGCCAGCCGGACAGGCGCCCGGCACAGGCACCGGCGCGGTTTGGGGTGTGCCGTTGGTAGTCAATATCTGCGTCAGCAATGGATATTGTCGCATGTCGAAACTGGGATAGACCATATATTGAACCAGCCTGCGAAGTTCCTCCGGCTTATCCAGCGGCGCGAGCAAAGCGGCTTCCGATTTCCGGTCTCGAATGATCTGTGCAGCCTGCCAACGGGCACTGGTATCACCCACATTGCCTATCCTGGCGTAGATCAACCGGGCGTCCTTAACTTTTCGGTCGGCACATGCCTGGCGCAGCTCGGATAGCAGACGGTTGGCAAGAGGCAGCTTCGACGTTCGAATACGCGCCAGAAGCCGCCGCGCTTTGCCATATTTGCCCGACCAGATATAGGCCCGATGGGATTGGTACTGGGTGACGACATTGTTCGGCAGCCTCACCAGCTGGTCATCGGCAGCCGCCTCGGCCTGCTGTAAATCAAGTGCAAGTGTCGATACGGTAATCGCACGCGAACGCGGCGCACCTGCCTCGTTTGAAAGCCGGAACAACTGCCTGCCCACAACTGCCATATATTTCCGTTCGCCAGCATAAGCAGCAAGATCGGCCATTTCTTCCCAGGCATCTATGTCCCGGGGGCGTGCGCGCAGATATTTGCGCATCATCTGGAATGCGTCGCCCGTCTGCAGGTTAAGCGTTGACCGGGTTGCACGGTATTTCAGGCTATCGACTGCCCCGCCGCTCGTTTCGATCGCGGCGTTTATGCGTTCCAGATAGCGTTGGTAACGCGTGTCGAGGTCGTAACTCTCCTCATAAATGCTGCTATTGATGCGCGTTTCCTTGCCAAACCAATATTCAGCTGCCTTCCAATGGGCAGAGGCGAAATTGGGGTCGAGCGAACGCGCCTGTTCGAACCACTGCGAAGCGGCCTTCAAATGTTCGACCGACCCGTCTGCAGCTTGCCGCCGTTCCGCGGCCAAGCCTTGCAGATAAGATTGATAGGCTTCGACCGAGCGGGTGCCGGTTGTAACCATAGCGCGCAACCGCGACGGCTCGATTACCGTCTTGAGCGAAGACGCGATCGAAAAGGCAATATCTTCCTGAATGCCGATGACGTCGTCGAAATTCCGGTCATAGCTTTGCGACCAAATTTCCCGTCCGCTTCGAGCGTCAACGAGCACTGCCGTTATCCTGACCCGATCCTGTTCGCGGCGGATCGACCCGTCGAGAATGTGGGCGACCTTCAATTGATCAGCCAAGTGACCAAGATCGATTTTTTTGCTCGGCTGACGCGTGGTCGCTGTTCGGGCGGTAACGCGCAGATCGGGCGTGCGCGACAATGTATTCAGAATCTCTTCGGTTAACCCGTCGGCAAACCATTTTTGATCGCCATCGCGCGAGTAATCCTGAAAAGGGAGGACTGCGATAGATTTTGGATGGGGTGCCGCCGAAACTGCAGGCTTTTCGACCAGCATCCACAACCAGAATAGCAATCCAGCCAGCATCACCGTTCCGGCAATTAGGCCCAACAGCCTTTTCGCCGTCGAATTGCGGTGCTGCACGTCGGTCAAAGGCAGGCCTGCCGACTCCGGGGCATTGTCGACATGATCCGCTTCGGACACCGGAAGCAAAAATCGATAACCGCGGCGATGAACGGTTTGGATGAACTCAGGCTTGCGCGCGCTGTCGCCCAGTGCCTGACGCAATTCCTTGACCGCCGTCGTCAGCACAGCTTCGGATAAGGTGAGGTTCGGCCAGACCTGATCGAATATCTCGTCTTTGGTGACGAGCGTTTGCGGACGTTCCATCAGGCATCGCAATAAGGCAAGCGGTCTGCCGGACAGCCGAACGGGCTGTCCGTCACGCCAAAGACGTTCGTCTCGCAAGTCGAGCCGCAACGGTCCCGCCTTCAGAATTGCATCTGACATTTATCTACTTCCTGAGGCTAAACGGGCACCCGAATACAGCCTGAAAATGCGACCCTCAGAACTTCCTCATATATGATGTCGCGGTGATCGGCGCGACAGATTTTCGACTAACGCTACGGAAACCGGGACAAAGCGGACGATTTTCGCGGCCAGATGCTTTTCCAAAAATATCAGTGAAATCTCATTCCATCTGCAGGACTTCGAACAACTGTCCGGGATAACACTTTGCTCAACAGGGGCGGGTTGCGGTTTCGCGGCCTGTTGTTTCATTATGAGTTGGAGTGTTCAGGAATGAATTTGAAATTGAAGTTTACGCCATTGATGGCGGCGACGATTGCCTCGGCAGCTTATGGCATGATGGTCACCGCACCATTGGCCCACGCAGCAAGGCCGGGAACCGAATATGCGATGGCAGTGGTGCATTATGACGATTTGGAGCTGTCCAAAGAAAAGGATGTCGAACAGCTTTTGCGCCGCGTCAAACGTGCCGCGCGCAACGTATGCACACCCGGAGGTGTAGCAGTTCGCTATTCAGCAAAGGCCCAAAGGCAATGTTTCGATGCGACGCTGCGCAAGGCAATGATCGATGTCGAACGGCTGGTCGAACTTCCGATCACGCCTATTCTTGCCCGGGATAACGGCTGATTCAACCAAGCTTGCTGGCGGCGTTGCGACCCTGTCGCCGGATAAGACTTCCCCTGTCTGCGCAGCGCGGACAGGGGATTTTTTAACGTAGGGGTGCAACGCCTCGCATCGCGCCTGCATTCCGGCGCGTTTGTCAGGTAGGCGGTTTGTAGCGCAACAGGCCTTCCTGCACGACCGAGGCGATCAAGGTGCCTTCGCGGTTGTAGATATAGCCATGGTTGATGCCACGGCTGTTGCCGGTCCAGCCGCTATCCATCACATAGACGAACCAGTCGTCGACACGCACATCGTTGTGGAACCACATGGCATGGTCGAGGCTGGTCGAGAATAGCCCCGGCGTGGTCCAATTGAGGCCGTGGGGCAGCATCGAAGACGACAGCAAACCCATGTCCGAGGCAAATGACAGGAAGGCGCGGTTCAACAGCGGATCGTCGCCAATCGAGCCGCGCAGGCGGAACCACTGGTAATGCTGGGTGGCCTTTTCCTTGGGGGCAGGGCGGAAACTGCGCATCTCAAAGGGGCGCGGCCGCGCCATCTGGTGCAGCAACCGATCATCCATTTTCGGGCTGACTGCGATGAAATCGGTAAAGTCCCAACATTCCTCGGGCGGCAGCAGATCAGGCATCGGTACTTGATGCGCGAGGCCCGGATCGGGTGTCTGGAAGGAAGCGGTCAGGTTGAAGATCACCTTGCCTTCCTGACGCACGACGACGCGGCGGTTGGAAAAACTGCGGCCGTCGAAATCGCGGTGCACACGGAAGTGCAGCGGTGCTGTTTCCTGCCCACCACGCAGGAAATAGGCGTGCAGCGAATGGATCTGCTTGTCGGGCTCTACCGTGCGCGCGGCCGCCATCAGCGATTGGGCGACAACCTGCCCGCCAAAAATGCGCGCCCGGCTGGTGCTGGGAAGCGCGGGGAAGATAAATTCGTCTGGCGCTTCGTCAGGCAACAGATCGAACAGCCGGCTGACGCTGGCGACCATTTCTTCGGCTGGAGCCGAATCAAAAAGTGCGCGCGCCTGTTCAATGCGGGCGCTGACCACGGGGGAATGGGCACGGGCAGTCATGCGCGTGCGGCCATTATTTCATCAATTCGACTTCTTCGAAATCGAGTTCGACCGGTGTTGCGCGACCGAAGATCGAGACCGAAACCTTGACGCGGTTCTTGTCGAAATCCAGTTCCTCGACCACGCCGTTAAAGCTGGCAAACGGACCGCTCATCACCTTCACCTGATCGCCGATTTCGTAATCGACAGCCACGCGCTTCTTCGGTGCGGCGGCGAGTTCTTCCTTGGTGTTCAGGATGCGCGCGGCTTCGGCTTCAGTGATTGGCTGCGGCTTGTTGTTCGCGCCGAGGAAGCCGGTGACCTTGGGGGTGTTCTTGACGAGGTGATAGACGTCGTCATTCATGTTGAGCTTTGCCAGCACATAGCCGGGGAAGAATTTGCGCTCGGCCTTCACCTTCTTGCCACGGCGGACTTCGGTGACCTGTTCGGTTGGCACTTCAACCGATTCGACGAGCGCGGAAAGGCCCTTGCGCTCGGCCTCGGAAAGGATCTGGTCGCGAACCTTGTTTTCGAAACCCGAATAAGCGTGGATGATGTACCAGCGTGCCATGTTATCTGTCTTTCGGCCTGAACGTTCGTGGAATTATTTTGCGAGGCTCAACAGGCCCTGCACGACCATGTTGAAAAAGGCGTCAACGCCCAGGAAGAATACGGCAAGAATGATCGTCATGATCAGCACCATGATCGCGGTTTGCGTGGTTTCCTGACGGGTCGGCCAGACGACCTTGCCGATTTCCGCACGCACCTGACGAATGAATTCACCGGGGCTGGTTTTTGCCATTTTGCTTGCTTCCTGTAATCGCGCCCACCGGATAGCCGCCATCGCTCTCGGTTTGAGGCCGGGAGCGATATAGGTTCCGATTTCGGAAAGACTAGGCCTTTAGCGCTGATTTCACGGAGTCGCAAGCGTGAAGCTGATGTGGCGCATCGCGGGCACGCAGGGATTTCGAAACTGCAGGCATCATGTCATCAAACTGTCGCCGAATCATCGTCAAGCTTTCACAATGCACGGTTAGCGGCGCCCCATCACTAAAGCTGAATGGGGCAAAGACATGCAATTCAATCATCATCAAACCGGTCGCGCTTTCCGTATCCGCAACCTGCTTCTGGCGGGCGCTGCATTGCTGGCATCGCCTGCAATGGCGCAGGAAGAGGTCGCTCCGGCCGATGAAAGCGGTGAAGGCATCCAGACCGCGCGTGAAATCGTCGTGCAGGGGCAGATTGGCTATCGCAACCGCGATGATGCCGCCGAGCCCATCCTTGTCTATGACGAGCAGTATTTCCAGCGTTTCGAACCGCTGACTGCTGGCGATGCGCTCAAGCGCGTGCCTTCGGTCACCTTCCTGTCGGATGTGATCGAAAGCGATGGCGCCCGTTTGCGCGGGCTGGAGCCGGGCTATACGCAGATATTGATAAACGGCGAAAAGGTGCCGGGTTCGAACGCCGACCGTTCCTTCTTCCTCGACCGCATTCCTGCCGAACTCATCAAGCAGGTGGAGATCGTTCGCTCCTCATCGGCGCGCCGTACTGGCGATGCGGTTGCGGGAACGCTCAACATCGTGCTGCGCGACGGATACCAGCTGGACGGCGGCTATGTGCGCGGGGGCGCGCTGTTCTTTGACGATGGCGAAGTAAAGCCCAGCTTTGGCGCGGTGTTTGGTGGAGCCCTCGGCCCGGGCCGCATCCTGCTCGGTGCCAATGTGCAGGGACGGTACAATCCGAAGCTCAAATCAAGCTTCCGCTATTCGGATTCGCCCGAGAATAACCCCGATTACGCCACCGACGATTTCGACAATCGCGAAGATCAGACCGATACCCGCGATGGCACCGACTATGCCTTTAACGCGTCGTACGACATTGATGGCGAAACCACCGATTTTGAACTGGCAGGCTATTATGTCAAAACCGAGCGAACCGAAACCGAGCGCTCGTTCGAATATGATCACCCGACCAACATCAATGGCTCGGTACGCGGTACGCCCGTCGGCAACCTGCTGACCGACAATGCCAATGTGAACGACATCGAGCAGGAAAGCTATAGCCTGTCAGGCAAGCTGGCGCACGAATGGTCACTGGGCGAAACCAAGCTCAAGGTTGGCTATTCGCGTTTTGACGACGTTCAGGACGAGACTGAATATGAAATCGATTTCGACCGTGCGACGCCCCGTTTTACTGGCGATGTCACTGCGCGCCGGATCACCGACAAGGAACTGTCGTTCAACCTCGAACATGCGTTTAATGTGTCTGACGACGTCAAGCTGATTGTCGGTGGTTTCGTGCAAAACAAGGATCGCGACACCAGCATCGCCGAAGATCGCAACCGCTTCAACCTGACCACTGATGCCCATCGCTGGAACCAGCTTGCCGGAAATCCGACAGCTTATGCGACCGCGCCCGACCCGCTTTTGCCTCCTCCCGGTGGTCTCAACATCATCGAGGAAGACCGGCGCGATCTGTATGCCGAAATCGAAGGCAAGTCGGGCAACCTGACTTTCCTTGCCGGCGTGCGTTATGAAAGCACCGATTTTTCGGTCAACGACCTGACGGTCGCCCCTGCACTTGCCGAGCAGTCCAATGACTATTCGTTCCTGCTGCCTTCGGCGTCGCTGAAGATTGACCTTGAAAATGGCGGCCGGATCACCGCATCGGTTGCCCGCACCAATCGTCGTCCGCGGCTTGATTTCCTCTCGCCTGCCCTGCTTGAGGCAGAATTGGGCGACAATGACCTGCTCGGCAATCCAGCGCTGCGTCCTGAAACTGCATGGGGCGGTGATCTGGGCTATGAGCATCGTATCGGCCGTACCGGCGTGGTCGGCGTCAACCTGTTCTACCGCAAGGTCAGCGATCTCATCGAACTCGCCAACACCGGCACCGAAGGCTCAGAAGGCCCCGGAACCTTTGTGCTGCAGCCACAAAACACTGGCGACGGCGAGGTTTACGGCATCGAATTCGACCTTTCGACCAACCTTGGTTTCATCGGCCTCGAAAACACCGGCATTTTCGGCAACCTCTCGTTGCTCGACAGCGAAATCACCGACTTTGAAGGGAAGCGCCGCTTCAACGGACAATCCAAATATGTCTACAATTTCGGCTTCATCCAGGATCTGCCGAAATTGGGGGCGGCGTTCGGGGCTACCTATCGCAAGCAGGGCGGAGCGTTCGACCGGATTGTGGGCGAGGAGATTTTCACCTCTTACGGCGCCGACCTTGAACTGTTCATCGAGAAGCGCTTCGGTGAAAGCTTCACCATCCGTGCAGTCGGTTCGAACCTGCTGAACGGCAAGAAACGCGAACGCTTCAACAAGTTCACCACCATCGCAGATCAGCTTGCCCGCAATTTTGACGAATATGAGCTGGAGGCCGAGGAAGCAGGTCCGGTGTTCCAGGTCATGGCACGGTTGGCATTCTGATGGTGCGCGCCCTCACAATTCTCGCGGCGGCGGCGCTCGCTGTTCCGGCCATTGCACAGGATGAGGTTGAAATCCCCGTCGAACAGTTGATGGCCAAGGCCCTGCCAGCCAAGTCTGTGCAGGCGCGGGCGGAAACCACGCCTGTTGGCACAGCCGATGACGCGGCGGATGATCCGGCTATCTGGCGGCACCCGAGCGATCCGGCGAAAAGCCTTGTCGTCGGGACCGACAAGAAGGCTGGCATCCATGTGTTCGACATGACCGGCAAGGCGGTGTCTTTCACCCCCTCGCCGCGCCTCAATAATGTCGACCTGCGCGCCAATGTACCGGTCAATGGAAAGCCTTCGGTGCTCGTCGTGGCCAGCGACCGGCGCGATGAGGCCAATGCCGCAGCCGCCCTGTTCACGCTGGACACCGTTGCGCAGAAGCTGATCCCGATCGGCAACCTGCCGGTTGGCCCCGGCGAGGCCTATGGCATGTGCCTGTGGCAGCGCAAAAGTGACGGTCAGGTCTACGCTTTCCTCGTCCTTAAGGATGGCCGCATCGATCAGGTCGAACTCGACCTTCGCGGAGCACAGCCGACCGGCAAGGTCGTGCGCAGCATGAAGCTGGGCACCCAATCCGAAGGCTGCGTCGTCGATGATCGCACCGGCCTGCTCTATGTGGCCGAAGAGGATGTCGGCCTGTGGCGTTTCGATGCCCGGCCCAATGGTTCAAAAAAGCCCAAGCGGCTTGGCCGTACCGATGGCAAGAGGCTGGTCGCCGATGCCGAAGGATTGGCCATTGCGCCATCAGGCAAAAGCGGTGGTTATCTGATCGCGTCGAGCCAGGGCGACTATGCCTATACGCTCTACCGGCTGAAGGACGGTCGCTATCTCGGTCGCTTCCGCATTAGCGACGGCATGGTCGACGGTGTGCAGGAAACCGACGGGCTGGAACTGGTCCTTGGCGATTTCGGGCCGGATTATCCGGGCGGCCTGTTCGTCGTGCAGGATGGCGATAACGCCCCAGAAACGCAGAACTTTAAATATGTCGCATGGGCGGATGTGCTGAAGGCGCTCAAGCTCAAATAGGCACCGCGCTCAGTGAGGCAATCGCCGTGCGGGGTGCATGCCGTCGACATAGCCCATGAAGGGCGGGTGGATCGAGTAGCCGATCAGTTCGCGCGCGCGTTCAGGCAGGGTCGCGGCAATTTCCGGCGGAACGGCAAGGCTCATATTTTCAAGCGTGCGCGTCCAGCCCGGGCAATATTGTGGCGTGATGATGAGGCGCGGCTGGCTCGACCGGTTCGCGCCGCCACGATGCCACAGCGTGCCCTTTGCGATCATCAGCGAGCCCGATGGCATCACGGCTTTGACGGCATCAGGCCGCGCGCCGGGATCGTCATCCTGGCTCTTTTCGGTTCGATCTTTGAATGTCGAGAAGGTGTTGCCGCCTTCTATCTGCTGTTCGGGCCAGAGGTGGCTGCCCGGAAGAATTTCGGTCGCGCCATTTTCCTCCGTGGTCTCGTCAATCGTCCAGAAGGCGCTGAGGCCCAGTGACGCACGCGGGCGCGGCAGGCGGAAATGGCTGTCGTCATAATGCCAGGGCTGCACGGTCTCGCCCGGATGGATGTTGATCGCGAGGCAGGCGGAAAGCAGGCATTCGCGGCCCAGCTCTGCCTCGGCGAAGGCCAGCACCAGTGGATGGATGGCAAGTTCGGCAAAGAGCGGGGATTTAGCGAGCATCGCATAGACGCGGTTGGTTTTCAGCCCTTCGAAATCATTGCGGCCAGCAATGTTCTGGTCGAGATACGGAGCAAGCTCTGCCCGCAGGGCAGCAACCTTATCAGCGTCAAGCACCGACGGAAATATCAGATAGCCGTCGCGGTCATATTGCGCACGCAACGCCGCAAAGCGTGCTGGATCGGCTACCGACTCTTGGCAATTCCCTCTCTCCATGACCGCAAACTAAACTTTCGCGGGCGTATGGGGAAGCGGCAACTGACGCACTTGCGCCCAAGGCTGGCGGACAAGGAACAACGCGACCAAGGCCGCTATACCCCAGGCGGCAATCGGCAGGCCCGCCCAAATGTTGCGGACGACCTCTCCATGTTCATGCGGGCGGGCGGGATCAAAACCGAAATAGCCGAGCAGCCAATAGGAAAGCGCAAGTGCGGAGGCATTCCCCAATTTCTGCATAAGATTGCCGGTGGCGAAGATGAATGCCGTGCGGTCACGCCCGCAAATCTGCGCATCGACGGGGGCATAATCCGCAATCATCCCGAAAATGAAGATCAGCCCCATGAAAGCGCCACCTATAACTATCGTGAAAACTGCAGATGGCCGCAACTGACCCGCAAGCGGCAACTGCATCCCGCCGATCAGCAACGCGACTAGCGTCGCGCACATCAATATCATCCCCTTGGGCTTGCCGAGTTTGCGGGCTGCATAGACCCACAACGGCGTCGTAATTGCGCCGCCGACAAAGGTGAGGAACAACAGCAGCGAGCCATATTGATCGAGCCGCAGATAGGCTTCGGCGAAGAAGATATAGGTCGATGCCATCGCGCCAAAGGCGAAGGCGTTGAGAAAGTGCACGGCCAGGATCAGCAGCAGCGACGGCGATTGCAGCGACAGTTTGAGTTCCTTGCGCCAACCAAAACCGGGTTCGACTAGAACAGGCCGCGAAGGCACCTTTTGGTTCGCGATCAATGCAATTGGCATCGCTATGACAACGAGGCTGACATAGGCAATGATGCGTCCCTGCAGGCTGATATCAGGCAGCAGATATTGGGCTAGCGCAGGCGCGGCGAAGGCAATGACCAATACGAGCTTCGCAATATATTCGCGCGCGCCAAACAGCCGTGCGCTGACCTCTGATCGACCGTCAGACAGCGCCGAACCCCAAGCCAGATGCGCGACGTCGAACAGGCTGTAGCAGGAATAATAGAGCAGAAGCAGCGGCAGTAGCGCCCGGAAATCGAGCCGGTCGCCAACCGTTACCAGAAGCGCAAGGAGAAATAGGAGCGGCAGGGCAGCCATCGCCATCCAACGGCGGTGCGGGGCATCACCCTTTGATTTGCGGTCAATCATTGTCCCGATCAGCGGATCGACCACGCCATCCCACAAGGTGCTGATTGAAAACATCAACCCAACCAGCGCCACCGCCACAACGCCGCCTTCGCTGATATAGGGCGGCAGATAGATGGACAGCGGCAGTCCCATGATGGCAATCGGGCCGACGCTGGCGGAATAATAGATGGCGGTCTTGCGGCTGATATCCGCGCTGCTGCTGTCGGTGGTCAAGCCGCTGCCGTCTTGCACGCCATTCTCCTCCCACAGCGTTGTTTACAGCTGTGTGAATAGGCTTGCGCGCCGGTTCAAGCGAAAAATAGTGCCAAGGAAGAAATGGCAGGAGTTGGGGGACTCGAACCCACGACCCTCGGTTTTGGAGACCGATGCTCTACCAACTGAGCTAAACTCCTGCGCTCCGCCGAAGCGAAGACCAGCGCCCTTAAAGCGATTCCGCGCCAGATGCAATCATCAGATGCGGGCACAATGCGCCGGAATGCAAAAGGGCAGGTCTGCGGTAGCAAGCCTGCCCTTTCGAAATCATATTGGGCTCAGAATTTGTAGCCGAGTTCCAGGCCCCAGATGCGCGGTTCGTTGACGAAACCGGTCAGGTTGTTGAAATCGATGCCTCCCACGGCCGAAACATCGTTGGTGATGTTGCGGACAAATGCTGCGATATCCAGCGCATCTGTACGGTAGCCGACGCGCAGACCGCCTTCGAGCATATGATCGTCGTTAAACTCTTCCGAGGTGTAGAGGAAGAAGTTGACCTTTGAACGATAGGCCCAGTCGGTGAAGGCATAAAGCTCGCCATTGCCCATCGGAACGCCATAACCCGCAGTCCAGTTGGCCGACCATTTCGGGGCCTGAGGCAACTGGTTGCCGTCGATCGAATAGATGCCCGGGCTGCCTGCACGCACCGGATCGGTGACGGTGCAGCCGCCACCGCAGCCGGTGATGAAGGCATTGGGATCGTCAATCTTGGCGCGGTTGTAGCTGAGGCCAGCGGTCAGCACCAGATTGTCGACGGGGCGGGTTTCGAATTCGGCTTCGAAGCCATAGCCAGCGACATTGTCGGCATTGATCAGCTTGGCCGCGTTGCTGGCGCCGCCAACGGCAGTCAGCTGTGCATTGTTGAGATCATATTTGAAGACCGACAGGTTGAAGCGCGAACGGCCACCCAGATTGGCCTTCACGCCGCCTTCGAACGACAGGATCGTTTCCGAATCCGCCGTGCTGATGGCGTCCTGCACCGTGGTGAAGACGAACAGCGCGCGACCCTGGATCGACGGCGCGCGATAGCCCTTGGCGACGCGGGCATAGAGATTGATGTCATCGCTCGCTTCATAGGTTGCGCTCAGATCCCAGGTCAGATTGTCATCCTTGACGCGGGCAAGGCCGTTGCCGATGGCACCGAAGAAACCGCCACGACCAACATCAAGACGGCGCTTGTCATTGTTGTAGCGCGCGCCTGCGGTGATCGAGAACTGGTCGGAGAACGGATAGGTCAGGCTGCCGAATACGCCCCATGCCTCGGATGTCTGCTGCTGCAGTGCGGTCACGCTAGGGACGGTGCCCGTGGGCGTGTCATAATTGTACGAAGCAATGGCGAGGTCTTCATGGAAATAGAAGACGCCGGCTTGCCAGGTCAGACCTTCATCATTGTTCGATGCAAGGCGAACTTCCTGGGTGAGCTGATCGAGATCAGGAACATCATCCTGCGAGTTGGCGCTGAACGGAATGAAGCCCGGGCCAGCGGGGGTGCCGCCGTCGATATCGCCGCGGCTGGTATATTTGCCGCTCCACCAGGACGTGACCGAGGTCAGCGTTGCTGGGCCAAGATCCCATTCAAAGGTGCTGGCAACTTCGTACAGCTTCATACGCTGGAAGTTCAGGCCGTCGGTCTGCACTTCGCCACGATCAAAATCGGCAGTCGCACTGGCAAGGCCGCGCAGGTCGTTGCTGCCGGGAACGAACATATTCGCATGGAAAACGCGCGCAGTGCCGTCGAAATCGCGATACTGGCCCTTGACGCGCAGGCTGGTGGTTTCGGTGGGTTCGAACTGGATCTGGCCGCGGATCGCAAAGTCCTTATAACCTTCGAGGTCGTTATTGGCAGGGGTCGAGATATTGTCGACCCAGTCGCTGCGGCGCTGATACATGGCTGAAACGCGGGCTGAAACCTGCTCGCTCAGTTGACCGCCAATGCCCGATTCGAGCGAAAGCGAGTTGAAGCGGCCAAAGCTGCCCTTGGCGTAATTGGCACCTTCCGCATCGGGACGGACGCTTTCAAACTTCACGATACCGGCAGGGGTGTTGCGGCCGAAAAGCGTACCTTGCGGCCCACGGAGGACTTCGACGCGCGCTACGTCGAATACGGGGAAGCCTTTAAGGATCGGATTTTCAAGGACAACATCGTCGTAAACGAGGCTGACCGGCTGCGAGGCGTTGAGATCGAAATCGGTGTTACCAAGGCCGCGGATGTAGAACCGCGGGAACGTACGGCCGAACGAGCTTTCGATGTTCAGGCTGGGAACGCGACCGGCAAAGGCGCGGATATCGCCACCGCCCGAATTGATTGCAGCGAGCTTGTCGCCCGAAACAACGTCGACTGAAAGCGGTACGTCCTGCAGGTTTTCCTCGCGGCGCTGGGCGGTGACGACGATTTCGCCAAGGCCTTCATCGGCGGCGGCTTCGGTCTGCGCGAAAGCGGGGGTGGCGAAACTGGTGGTGGCGATGGCAATGGCCACGAAAGACGATGCAAAGGTGCGCATGATGCAGCTGCTCCCTGATATTGCAGATGAGAGATGAAAGAGGAGGGTGTTTCGGTCCCTGTTACAACTGGGCCGTGCCATTAGAACCAAATGCCGCAAGGTCAAGGAAATCCGCCGCTTTTGCGGCAGATTCCCGGCGCTATGTTGCATCCATGTTACAGTAGGAAAACGCCTGTCTAGAAGCTCATTTCACCGTAAACGCGGGAAATGTTGCCACCCCATTCGCCATGATATTTGTCAAGCAGCACCTCGGCGGGTGTCTTGCCGCTGGCTACGACCTCACGCAGCGGATCGAGGAAGCCGCTTTCATTATCGCCGCCGCTGTTGAGGCGGTTGCGTGCGGTGAGGCCTGCCGACGCAATCTCGACGATGCGTCCTGCAATGTCGCGCAACTTTCCGCCGCCGCCAATCGGTGCATCGAGACCCATTTTGGGGACTGAAGAGCGGAGCAACTCGCGTTCCTCCATCGTCCAATGTTTGACCTCATCCCATGCCGCATCAAGCGCCGACTGGTCGTAGAGCAGGCCGACCCAGAAGGCGGGTAGCGCACAAATCTTGCTCCACGGCCCACCATCGGCACCCCGCATTTCGAGGAAGCTTTTGAGGCGCACTTCGGGGAAAGCGGTCGACATATGGTCTTCCCAGTCGGAAACCGTCGGCTTTTCGCCGGGCAGTACCGAAAGCTCGCCCTTCAGGAAATCCCGGAAATTGAGGCCTGAGGCATCGATATATTTGCCGTCGCGATAGACGAAGTACATCGGCACATCGAGCATATAGTCGGCATAGCGTTCATAGCCAAAGCCGTCTTCGAACACGAAGGGCAGCATGCCGGTGCGCGCCGGATCGGTATCCGACCAGATATGGCTGCGATAGGAGAGAAAGCCGTTGGGCTTGCCCTCAAGGAAAGGCGAATTGGCGAACAACGCGGTCGCCAGCGGCTGCAGCGCCAGCGAGGTTCGGAACTTGTGCGCCATGTCGGCTTCGCTCGAATAATCGAGATTGACCTGAATGGTGCAGGTGCGCAGCATCATGTCGAGGCCCATTGAGCCGACGCGCGGCATATGGCGCAGCATGATTTCATAGCGCCCTTTGGGCATGATCGGCAGTTCGGCCCGGGTCTTGTCTGGCCACAGGCCAAGGCCCAGAAAAGCCTTGCCGGTCTTGTCGCCGATGGCTTTCACCTGTTGCAGGTGGCGCCCGGTTTCGGCGCAGGTCTGGTGCAGGTTTTCGAGCGGTGCGCCGGACAGTTCGAGCTGGCCAGCCGGTTCGAGGCTGACCGCGCCGTCGGCACCTTTGAGCGCGATGACATTGCCGCCCTCATAGACCGGTTCCCAGCCAAATTCGGTCAGTGCCATCAACAGGTCACGAATGCCACCGGGCTCGTCATAGGAAGGCGCATGATGATCGCCGGTGCAATAGACGAATTTCTCATGCTCGGTGCCAATGCGCCAACGTTCCTTGGGCTTTTCGCCCTTGGACATAGCGGCAATCAACTGGTCGCGGGTTTCGATCACAGGATCGTTGCGATTCGAAACTGTTTTTGTGCTCATGGCGAGGCTTTACGAGCGGCAACAAGGCTTTGCCAGCATTTTCGACGCTGGCCGGACGGGGTCCGGCGGCTAGTTTACCGTTGCGTTGAAAACCAGCGCAAAACTTGAAGCGTTCAACAGCGCAGCCCGGCTGACGGTTACGGTTCCTGCCGAAAAAGACGCGCCAATCGGGTCGGTTTCATCGGCACCGCTCGCATTGTCATCCTCTGCAGTTGCTGCAGTGCCGCAGCTTGATCCTGACAACATCGATCCGGCGACATAGGTCAAGTTTGCAGGGATTGCGTCCGTCGCTGAAATATTGGCGGCGGTTCCGGGGCCAGCATTGGAAATGGTGATGCAATAACGCACCGTCGCGCCCGGTATCGCTTTCGGGTTCGATCCACTGATCCCGTCGGAGACGACCGAGCTGATCTTGGTTACGCCGATGCTCGCCGGGGCGCCCGTCAGGAACAGATCCGACTGGAAGAACGTGCCTGAGTCCGCGTTCAGGCTATCGCAGATTTCGAGCCGCCACGTACCCGCAGCTTCCTGGCCATTGAATGCCGACAGCGCCTGAAACGGGCGGAAGGTCCTCTGATAGGGCGGAACAACTGTGGCCGCAGTAGCGTTATCATTGTTCGCTGTATGATTGGAAATGGGGGTGGCGGCTGCATCATCGAACAAGACATTCACATTGTTGCGTGTGCCGCCGATATTGTTGATCAGCTGTACCCGCGTCCCCGCCGGCGATTGCAGATAGAATTGCAGGTCGCCGCGATAGGTATGCGCCATCAGGACGCCGATATTGACATCGGCGACGGTGTAAATGTCGCTGACTGTGAAGTTACGAACCAACGGATTGGTGCAAGGCGTTGCGGTTTCGTTCACTGCGCCGTCGGTCGAATTTGTATATTGCAGCTGGGCATAGGCGGTCTGCGGGAAGGCGCAGAGAGCGATCAACCAGATGAAAACACTCCAGCATCGCCGGACCGCATTGCGTTCCGGGGCCTTGGCGGCATCTGGCGAACCAGGCCGGGCTGGCGGGTGCCGACGGCTGGACATGCCTCGCATATAACGCAGCAAGGTTAACGGAGCGCTACTTTTCGTTTACACCTAAAACGAAGGTTCTAGTTGACAACAGTATGGAAAACCATAGCGAAACTGGCACCGACCGCGAGTGTCGGTGTTGAACCGGCCAGGGTCGTTCCGCTTATAGACATGCCAAAAGGATCAGTTTCGTCGGCGCCGCTATTGTCGTCATCTTCCGGGGTGGTTGCCGTCGCACAGCTAGAACCAGACGCCATGCTACCCGCAACATAACTCACATCAGCGGGCAGATTGTCGGCAGCGGTGACATTGCTTGCCGGAACGGGGCCCGTATTGCTTACCAGAATGCAGTAGCGGACAATCGCGCCCGGCAGCGCTTTCGGGTTGCTTCCGCTGATTCCGTCGCTCAGCACGCTGCTGACCTTGGTGACCGTCAGTTCGCCAGGTTGGCATGTGTACAATGTCACATTGTCGACTTCAAAGTCGTCCGAAGTGCCGCCGCCCGGCGCATGGGTGAAGGTGAGAGCTCCGGTAGCGCTGACTGTCGTCGGCAGATTGATCCGCCAGCCGGTATAGGTGAACTCGGTAATAGTGCTTAGATTCCCCGACGCCCCGTTCAGATAAGTAACGCTGGCCGATGTTCCGCCGCTCGCGTCTGTGGTGATCCGCGCATAGGGCGTGCCTGCGACCGATATGGTCAGTTGTGCGCTGGTTGAGCCAGCGGCAGGAGCGCCATTGCGCCACCATTGGCTTAATTGGATAACAGCGCCGCCACTAGGGCCGGGACCAAAATTGAGCCCACTCAGTCCCGATTGGGTCAAAGTGCCTGACGTTGTGTCGCTGTTTACGGAGGCAACGCCCGCACCCGTCCAGATCGCCGATGCGGTCCAGTTGGTCCAGCTTGGGCCGGTTCCGGAGGCGAAAGTTCCGTTGGAAATAATCTGTTGTGTTGTACCCACCGGGCAGATTGGGGCTGCCATTGCCGTTGCTACGGTGAAGGGCACCGAAGCATAATCATCTTCGGTCGTCACACCATTATTGGGCGTCGAATCCGGGTCAGTCAGCGAACTGGCAGTAATCTGCGCGACGTTGGTGACAGTGCCGGCCGTCGCCGTAACGGTTCCGGTAATCGTGATAGAGGCGCTTGCACCAGGCGCCAGACTGCCGACGCTCCAAACGCCGGTGCCGCTGTTATAGGTTCCCGTGCCTGTCGCACTGATGAAGCTGAACCCGGTTGGCAGCGTGTCCTGCACGGTGATGCCGTTGGCCGTTGCCGTGGATGCCGGGCTTGCCGCGCTGGTGGCCGTCAGCGTGTAGCTGATCGAGCTGCCGTTTGTCGGAGTGCCGTTGCTGACTGTTTTGCCCAGCGACAGATCTGCGTGCTGCGGATAAATGGTCACTTGATAGTCTTCGACTTCGCCCACTGTTGCGCGACCGGTCCGACCAACGCCAGCGGTTGGCGACCAGCGGAATCGCGCAAATCGCGTCACCTGTGTGGTGCCGGCAGGCGGCGTGACCGACAGGCGGATAACGCCGTTTACAAGACCATCGGTGTCCCCTGCGCCGCCGTCGACCGCATTGGTTGCAATCTGGTCACCCGCAGTTGCGAAACTGCCGTCACCTGCCCAGTCAATCCAGCCCTGAAGCCTGCCTCCGCTGCCGGTAACCGCCACATCAATAGTAGACGCCAATCCGCGCACCAGCGTACCAAAGGTTGCGCCGTCGTCATTTCCATCGGACGATGCCGTAGCGTTGGCGATCGGGCTGGGCGTGATCGGCGTGCCGGAAAGGTTCGTAACCCCAGCATTTTCAACGGTAACGCCAGCGCCCATATAATAACCGCCAACGATATGGCTGGCGGCAGCGGTCGTATCAAAACTTGCGGGTGCATCGCCAAAATCTTCGTCGAGCGAAACGGTGAAGTTCCAGCCGTCGACATTGGTCGCCGTTCCAGAGCCGCCCATCAGCATGTCGATCTGGAAAGTAACCGACGTGATCGTTCCGTTCATGCGAACGCTGCCGCAGCCGGCTTTGTTGGTGGTTGTGCACGAAGGTTGTCCGTTGATCGTGGTGGAGCGAATTTCGTCTCCGCTAATCGAGAGATTTCCGTTGCTGTTGGTGACGGCAAAGGTTGGTTTGGCACTTGCCGTCCAGCTCGTCATGACGAGTGATGAGTGGAAAAAAGTTGTGCTCGAACGATTTGCGCCCAAACCGGATATGTGAATTATCGGGTCTTTCACGGGATGGCTGAACGTTAGCGTCATCGAACCGCGGTTGGCGCATCGAAGCGTGGCCGTTGAGCAACCTGCCGGGCTGACATCTATTTCTATAGCGTCGGTCGTTGCCGAAATTGCGGGGGAAAGTTGTGCGGACGTAACTCCGCCGATGCCGTTGAGTGCAATAGAATCATCGAAGATTACCGAATTTGCGCCAGACAACGATACCTGCATGGTCGTTGTTCCGGGGTATGTCTTGGTCACCGGCCCAGTGCCACTGCTGCTCGAAGGTGTCTGGTTGGCGCTCGCCATTGTGGCCAGGATGCACAAAGCGAGCATGACAGAAAGCCACACCCAAAACCGGGAGGCTGCCATGCTGTCCAAGCTGAACTTGGCGCAAGAAGGGTGTTTCGTACGATTCACAGCGTCGGCAATTGCCTTGAATTGCTTTATTAATGATAAACAATGTCGCGATTCTGCGGGTTTCGAGATGTAAAATCTCGCCAAATCGGACTATGCTACTGCCTCCGGTTAACCTTGATTGGCAGGATTCAGCGCCATCCAGATGGCAATAGCTGCAACAGCAGCGGTATCGGCGCGCAGGATATTGGGCCCAAGCGACACGGGCATTGCCTGCGGATGCGCGCGGATTGCGGCATTCTCTTCATCGCTGAACCCGCCCTCCGGGCCGATCAGGATGGCTGACTTGGTATGACCGCCCCGCTGCAAAATATCGGCTAGCGGATTGCCGCCGCGTTCATCGCAAAACAGTAAAGACCGGTCCGCTGGCCAATCGCGCAGAAGTACATCCAATTTGGACAAATCTGCGATTTCGGGAAGCGCGGTGCGTTCGCATTGCTCGGCGGCCTCGATCATCTGGCTGCGTAGCCTTCCTTCCTTCAACTTGTCGGCAACGCAGCGCTGCGTCCGCACCGGCACGAACCGGGCGATCCCCAATTCGCAGCTTTTCTCGGCGATCCAGTCTAACCGATCTTTCTTGATTAACGCCTGGCAGAGCCAAAGATCCGGCGCTGCTTCACGCTCCCGCAGTTTCGCTTCGATGGTGAGCGCAAGGTCGCGTTTTCCGGTTGCGGCAACGGTCGCTAGATACTCGCCCGTTCTGTCGTCGAACAGCTTGACCGGCGCACCTTCCTTCAGCCGCATGACGTGCAGCAGATAATGCGCCTGCCCGCCTTCGATGCGCAACTCGCGACCCTCTGAAAGTGCCTCATCAACAAACAGGCGGGGGGTTGAATGCGGGGGCCAGGCGGGGGTTTGAACCATCGCCCAAGCATAGCCTTCGACAAGCGGTGGGCAAGGCGTTATGTCAGATTCGATGCCCACAACCGCTCCCCCAGACACAGAAATTCAAGGCCTTGTCCGCCTGTTGCCGGAAAGCGTCAGGCCATTCGCCCTGCTCGCTCGGTTCGATCGCCCGATTGGCTGGTGGTTGCTTTTCTGGCCCTGTGTTTATGGACTGACGCTGGCGGGCGGGGCGTTCAGCCACTGGCCATTGATCCTCTGGATGCTGCTCGGCGCGATTGCGATGCGCGGGGCGGGGTGTGTGTACAATGACATTGTTGACCGCGATCTGGACGCCAAAGTGGCGCGCACGGCGAGCAGGCCGCTGGCAAGCGGGGCGGTCAGCCTGAAGGCGGCGTGGGGCTGGCTGCTGCTGCTGTGCGGCATCGGCTTTCTGGTGCTGGTGCAGTTGCGGATTGAGGCCATCTTCGTTGCGCTGTGCAGCCTAGCACTGGTCGCCGCCTATCCTTTCATGAAGCGCATCACATGGTGGCCGCAATTGTGGCTTGGGCTGGTTTTCAGCTGGGGCGTGCCGGTCGGATGGGTGGCGGTGACGGGCGTGGCCGATGCCGCGATGCTTTGGCTCTATGGCGGCACGATTTTCTGGGTGGTCGGCTATGACACGATCTATGCGATGCAGGACCGCGAGGATGACGCGCTGGTCGGCATACGCTCGACCGCGCTGCGCATGGGGGAGCATATCCGCAGCGGGGTTGCCGTGTGCTATTTGCTCGCGCTGGCGGGCTGGAGCATGGCGATCTGGAGTGTGCGGCCACAAGGTCAGGCGCTGGTCGCGCTCGCCCCTGCCGCTTTCCACTTGGCATATCAAATTGCTTCGCTCAAAAAGGATGGGAGCAATGCGCTCGGCCATTTCCGGTCGAACAAGGTAACAGGGCTGCTGGTTGCGCTCGCCTGCCTTGTCGTGGGCGCTTCAGGCTAAAACGGAGGAGGGTTTATGGGCAACCGGCGGCTAGGGAAGAGTGCGATTGTCGTTTCCGACATCTGCATGGGAACGATGACCTTCGGGTCGCAGGCGGATGAGGCGGTCGCACACCGCGTGCTCGATATGAGCCTCGATGCGGGGATCAATTTCTTCGATACCGCCGAAGGCTATCCGGTGCCGCCCGATGTCAAATGGGTCGGACGGACGGAAGAGATTGTCGGCCGCTGGCTGAAGGGCAAAAACCGCGACGCCATCATCATCGCCACCAAGGTTTCGGGCCCCAGCCATGTCTGGTTCAAATCGCCCAAGCGCGGCGGGATGACCGCACTCGACCGTCGCCAGATTACCGTTGCGGTCGAAGACAGCCTGCGCCGGCTGCAGACCGACTATATCGATCTCTACCAGACGCACTGGCCCGACCATGGCACGCCCTATGAGGAAACGATGGAAGTGCTCGACGAGCTGATCCGCGCGGGCAAGGTGCGGATCATTGGCTGTTCGAACGAGACGAGCTGGGGGTTGATGAAGTCGATCCAGGCGTCGGAGCGCCTTGGCGTTGCCCGTTACCAGACGATACAGAACAATTTCTCGATCAACAACCGCCGGTTCGAGGATGAACTGGCACAGGTGTGCCGCGAGGAAGGCGTCAGCCTGATTCCTTATTCACCGCTCGCAGGCGGCGTGCTTTCAGGCAAATATCAGGATGGTGGACGGCCTGAAGGCGCACGCTTTACCCGCTATATGGATATGCTCGATTCGCGGCAGGCGGTAATGGCGCGGCGTTTCGCCGGGCCGCGAGCGCTTGAATCGACCGCACGCATTTTGGAAATTGCCAAGGAAGCAGGCATGTCACCGGTGACGCTAGCGACCGCCTGGTCAAAACAACATGATTTCGTCGCCTCGACCATCGTCGGGGTGAGCACAGTCGAGCAATGCGCCGAAATCTTCGCCGCCAGCGAACTCGTACTTTCCGACGATGTGATGAAGGCCATCCACAAGGTGACCAAGGAAATCCTCTACCCAATGGGGTAGGGGTTACTCTGCCGCCAGCAACTGCTCTGCACCGCCCAAATCAACGCTGACAAGGCGGGATACGCCCTGTTCGACCATCGTCACGCCAAACAGGCGGTGCATGCGGCTCATGGTCACGGCGTTGTGGGTGACGATCAGGTAGCGGGTGTCGGTTTCGCGCGTCATCGCGTCGAGCAGGTCGCAGAAGCGTTCGATATTGGCATCGTCGAGCGGCGCATCGACT
>NZ_DAOLHN010000037.1:0-30711 GCF_035329025.1 Sphingorhabdus sp.
GGTTGGTCCCGCCTATGACAAGCTGATCGACAGCCCGATTGCCGATATCAAAAATGTCGGTCCGCGCGATGCAGGTTCGATTACTGCTGCCCAGTTCCTCCAGCGTTTTATCCAGGACGGCGTGAAGTGGGCGCATCTCGACATTGCCGGTACCGTATGGGGCGACAAGGATGGTCCGACCTGGGCCAAGGGTGCCACCGGTTATGGTGTGAGACTGCTCGACCGCTTTGTGGCCGACAATTACGAAGCCTAGTCGAAGAGGCCGATGCAGGTCGATTTCTATCAATTGACCCGCGATCCTGCGGAACAGGTCATCCCTGCCATCGCACAGAAAATTCTGGACGATGGCGGTCGGCTTCTTGTTGTCAGCGGCGATAATTCGCAATTGGAAAAGCTTTCCACGGCGCTGTGGAATGCGAAGCCAGAGAGCTTCATTGCGCATCAAATGGTCGGGGAGGGAGACGATAGTCTGCAACCCGTCCTGCTGGCGGGGGAACCCGTCGCTACCAACAGTGCTCGCATGATTGCACTCGCCGATGGCGAGTGGCGCGATCAGGCGCTTGGCTTTGACCGTGCCTTTTACCTTTTTCCGCCGGACAAAACCGACAATGCCCGCGCGGCTTGGCGTGCGTTGGCCGACAAGCCTGATGTCGAGCGGCGCTACTGGAAGCAGGATGGCGGCAAATGGCGGCAAGGCCCTTGAGCTTCAAAATTTCCGCGATATTCTGAACGCCTATCGGGTCGCAGCCATTTCGGGAGAATGTGATGAAGAAACTTACCCTGCTATTTGCGACCGCCATGATCGCATCTTGTGGCTCAGAGCCAACCACAACGGTGACTACCTCTGACGGAAAATCGGTCGAACTGACCCAAAATGGTCAAAACGAAGCGACGGTCAAAGCCGAAGATGGCACCACCGCGACGTTCTCGACAGGTGCTGCCGCTGCAAAGGACCTCCCTTTGGGAATACCGGCTTATCCCGGTGCAGCAGTTACGGCAAACATCTCCGGGAATCGCCCCGATGGCAAAGGTGGGGCGATGGTGACTATGACCACCCCAGATGCTCCCGACAAAGTTACAGCCTTCTACAAAGCCGAAGCGACGAAACGGGGTATGACGACCAAGTCCCAGGAAACGGCTGCCGGCAACATGGCCAGTTTCTCGGCTGAAAACGAAGCAGGCGAAAAGCTGGTGGCCACCGCTACTCCGGGTGGGGAAGGCAAAACGCAAGTTATGTTAGTTATCGAGACGAAGTAAGCATAGCAGCTCTGCACTGAGCGACGTTTCTCGCACTTGCCTTCGTCCGGCTAGGCGGCTAGAGGCGCGCGCAATCTCAATCCCCCAGCAAATGGAGTTCTCCCATGGCGGTTACCCGCACCTTTTCGATCATCAAGCCCGACGCAACCCGTCGCAACCTGACCGGCGCCGTCACCAAGATGCTGGAAGAAGCCGGCCTGCGCGTCGTTGCCTCAAAGCGCATCCACATGTCCAAAGAACAGGCCGAAGGCTTTTACGCGGTCCACAAGGAACGCCCCTTCTTCGGCGAACTGGTCGAATTCATGATGAGCGAACCCGTTGTCGTCCAGGTATTGGAAGGCGAAGACGCCGTCACCCGCAACCGCGACATCATGGGCGCGACCAATCCGGCAGAAGCCGCTGAAGGCACGATCCGGAAGACCCACGCGCTTTCGATCGGTGAAAACACCGTCCATGGCAGCGACAGCGACGAGAATGCGGCGATCGAAATCGCCTACTTCTTCAAGCCGGAAGAAATCGTCGGCTAAGCTGGCCATCAGGCTAATTTGAAAGGGCCGTCCGCGCAATCGGGCGGCCCTTTTTGTTGCACCCGCCAAAACACGCGTTATTCGGTTGGCAAAGAGGAGACGCGCATGCTGGGAATGGGTGAGGGCGAAGACTGCCCCTTTCAGTTCAATTTCGACCCTGCGACCTTCAAGGTCGGCGATACGGTGAGCTATCGCGTAACCGGCAGCCTTGCCGACTTCCCGTTCGTTGGCACCTTATTGGAGGTGAACGAGGATTTTGTAATCATTTCACCCGGTGAGAACGAACCCGATGCACGGTATCGCGGGACGCGGGAGAGCAGGCCAATGGTGGACGAGAGCGAGCTTTAGAGCTCTCATCGACACTAGCCATGTAGGTTCATGATCAGCCTGCACTCGCCGCTCTCGGTCAAACCATCGGCTTGCCAGCCATTCCGCAAATAAAATGATTCTGCGCGGGTTCCAGGTGTGGTGACCAGACTGAGGGTGGGTATAGCCGCCGCACGGGCCTGATCGACCAACTTGGTCAGCAACAATTTGCCTAGCCCGATACCTTCAAAGGTAGGATCTACGAAAAGCGCCCAGACCGACTTGTCATGATGATCGAGTGCGGCAAACCCCGCGATCTGTCCTTCGACCATGGCATGCCAGGTTTCGCCATGTCCATATATGAACGGAAGGTAGTCAGCCTCTCCCAGCCGCGATGGATCGGTCAATCGGTTTTCCCGGACGGACAGTCTGATGCGGTGCAGGTCTGCAACGTCAGCAGCTTCAGAGCGACAGAGAATAGCGCTCATGCGATGAACTCTGCCAGCGCTGCCAGCTTCTTCGGCGCAACCGCATGCCAGCTTCGGGCGAGCCATCGGTCGATTTCGTCCCAGTCGTTGAGGCCGAGGTCCAGTCGCATGGCTATCCAGCCATCGCCGAAATAGGCTGGCCGGTAATAGCGTTCGCTATCGATCTCAATCAATTGGGCCTGCTCGTCCGGGCCACTAATTTTTACGAGCAGAGCGGTCTTGCCATCGCCGTGGTGGTCAAGGCTGACATAGGCAAATTTCTTGCCTTTGATGATACCGAAGCATGGCATGCCGTGACTTACGACCTCGTCCGCCTCAGGCAGCGCCATGGCCCTTTCGCGGACTTGCTGTACCAGAAAATCGGGTGAAGTTTCGCGAGCGACATAGTCGCTCAGCACCCGTGAATAGAGCTGATGTTCCGCAATCAAAACCCGCGCGGCGAGGCTGTCAGAGGTGTCGCCGGGCAGGATCGCGACCGGCGTCTGGCCCAAGATCGGACCATCGTCGAGTTCGGCAGTGACGAGGTGCACACTGCACCCGCCATGGCTGTCGCCTGCCTCGATAGCCCGTTCATGAGTATGTAGGCCTTTATATTTGGGGAGCAGGCTTGGGTGGATGTTGAGCATCCGGCCTTCCCATTGTCCGACAAATTCGGGGGAGAGGATGCGCATATAGCCGGCGAGCGCGACATAGTCGGTTTTCGCCGCAACCAGTGCCTCGTGCATGATGTCGTCATGCGCTTCCCGGCTGAGGCCTTTGTGCGAATGGGCAAAGGTGGCGATCCCTTCCGCCTCTGCCAGTTTCAGTCCCGCGGCATCGGGGTTGTTGCTGGCGACCAGAACAATCTCATAAGGGCAGTCATCCGCCTTCGCCGCATAAAGCAGCGCCGCCATGTTGGTTCCTGTCCCCGAAATCAGCACGGCGACACGGGCCTTAGCCATGATGCGTCGCGCTCCAATCGGCCTTGGCACTCCAGGTCTCGATCGAGCCATTGACGGTGCAGCCTTTATCGCCTTTGGCGATGTGCCCGATGCGGAAAACGGTTTCGCCAGCAGCTTCGAGTCCTGCAACCGCATCCGCGACATCGGCTTCAGCGACAACTATCGCCATACCAATCCCGCAGTTAAAGGTGCGCGCCATTTCTTCTGGCTCGATATTGCCCTGTGCCTGCAGGAACGACATAAGCCTTGGCTGCGCCCATGCGTCGGCATCGACATGCGCATGTAACCTGTCAGGCAGCACGCGCGGGATGTTTTCGAGCAGACCGCCGCCAGTTATGTGCGCCATCGCGTGCACCTTACCTGCACGAACCAAAGGCAAGAGTGATTTCACATAAATGCGTGTGGGTGCCATCAGCGCGTCGATCAACAGTGTATCGATATCGAACAGGGCAGGGCGATCCAGCTTCCAACCCTTGTCAGCCGCGAGGCGGCGCACCAGCGAAAAGCCGTTCGAATGGACGCCGGAAGAGGCAAGTCCGAGGATGACATCGCCCTCTGCGACCCTGTCGGCGGTGAGCACTTGATCGCGCTCGACTGCGCCGACGCAGAAGCCGGCAAGGTCATAGTCGCCATCTGAATACATTCCCGGCATTTCGGCCGTCTCGCCGCCGATCAACGCGCAGCCTGCCTGCTTGCAGCCCTCCGCAATGCTCGCGACCACGGAGGTCGCGACATCATTGTCAAGTTTGCCGGTGGCATAATAGTCGAGGAAGAAGAGCGGTTCGGCACCTTGCACGATCAGGTCATTGGCGCACATCGCGACCAGATCGATACCGACGCCATCATGCTTCCCGCTCTCGATTGCGAGTTTAAGCTTGGTGCCAACGCCGTCATTGGCGGCAACGAGCAACGGATCGTTGAAACCGGCGGCCTTCAGGTCGAAAAATCCGCCGAAACCGCCCAGATCGGCATCCGCCCCCGCCCGCCGCGTCGCCTTTGCCAGTGGCGCAATTGCGCGCACCAACGCGTTACCAGTTTCGATCGAAACGCCTGCTTTGGCGTAAGTATAAGACTCATTGTCGCTCATTTTACCGCCGCTAGCGACTTCCCCCTTGGATTTCCAATCATAAGTCGCCAAAAGGCGCGCAATGAGGGTTCGGGTTTCAAAGTCTCTGTGGAAATATGCGCTGGCGGTGCCGCTACTCGTCGGCAGCGGCGTATTGGTGCATGCGCAGATAGAGGGGCCAAAGCGCGGAATTCCGCCGATTGCCAGCAATGGTGACTTTGAAGTGACGGGTGTCATTGTGAACACCACGGGTAAAAATGCCGAAGAGGCACGTCGCGCCGGATGGGAAGAAGCACAGCGCAAGGCGTGGAGCATGTTGTGGGCGAAGACCCATGGCGGCTCCGGTTCGTCGCTGTCAGATTCGACGCTCGATGGCATCGTCTCTGCCATAATCGTTGAAGAAGAACAGATCGGCCCGCGCCGTTATATCGCCAAATTGGGGGTCTCTTTTGACAGGGCGCGCGCAGGGCAACTGCTCGGCGTTAAAGGCGTTGGCCGCAAGTCTGCGCCTTTGCTGCTGATACCAGTGATGTACAGCAATGGATCGCCTTATGTCTTTGAACGACAGACGCCTTGGCAGGCGGCTTGGGCGAAGTTCCGCACGGCCGACAGCATGATAGACTATGTCCGGCCTTTTGGTGGCGGCGGGGAGTCGTTGCTCCTTAACGCAGGACAGATGGATCGGCGCAGTCGCACTTGGTGGCGCGTGATCCTGGATCAATTTGGCGCGGCAGATGTGATTTATCCTATTGTCCGGCTGGAACGGCAATATCCGGGTGGTCCAGTCATCGGCAAATTCGCCGCCCGTTACGGCCCTGAAAACCGCTTTCTCGGTAGTTTCACGCTGCGTGCACAAAATGCGGAAGGCATCCCGGCCATGATGGCCGACGGTGTGCGCAAAATGGACGGAATGCTGCAACAGGCCTTTGCTGCAGGCCGCCTGCGCGCCGAAGCGTCGCTGCTGCTGGAAGAAATTGACGAAGAAGATCTGGAGGAACTGGAAGAAGAAACCGAAGCCGAAAGCGAAGATCCGTTGGCGGCAGCGGTCGATTCGGTTTCCGGTCGCGCGGAAGGCGAGCAGGGGGGGAGCCAGACGACCGCCACGCCAGCGCAGCAAGTGACGGTCAATGTCCAGGTCAGTACGCCCAATCCCGAAGCAGTGGATCGCGCGGAAGCTGCGCTGCGCGGTATTCCGGGCGTGCGTTCAGTTTCGACCACCAGCCTCGCACTGGGCGGGACGTCCGTAATGCGCGTAACCTTCCAAGGTGATCCAGCAGCGCTGAATGCAGCGCTACAGGCGCGCGGTTTCCGGTAAGGTTGAGAGGTCGCCAACGCGCGGCCAGGCCAGTATGAAACAGATTGCGCTTCCCTTCGACGAACTCAATCCGGACCGGACCGACGATTGTCTGATCGTCACGCCGTCAAACGCAATTGCTTTTGCAGCTCTTGGCAATAGCGCCAGTTGGCCCGGACATTGTGCCTTGCTGCTGGGACCTGCGCGGTCGGGTAAAAGCCTGATGGCACGCTATTTTTCGGTGCAGAGTGGCAGGGTAATCGATGATGCCGATCGGTTGTCGGCCGAGGACCTGTTTCATCAATGGAATGCCGCCAAAAATTCGGGTGAAGCGTTGTTGCTGGTTTCGGGCAAAGCGCCCGGTGAATGGAACATCGAACTCCCCGATTTGCGCTCGCGAATTGGTGCGGCACAGTTGCTCGAAATTGGCGAGCTGGATGATGAGCTTGCCGAACAATTGCTGCTCAAATTCCTGCGCGACCGGGGCACTTCCATCGGCCCGGAGGCATTGGCCTTCGTCGTCCGCAGGATTGAGCGCAGTCACGCCGCAGTCGAGGATTTCGCCAAAAAGGCGAACGCATTGGCACTGGCGGAAGGTTCGGCGATTACTCTGCCACTTGTACGCCGCTTGATGCCCGCTTAACCGCAGTTGATTCGGATAATCTTGCTGGCTTCGTCCGTGAATATATTGAGCCTTGCAGGGCTGTAATCCATCGTAATGACGCCATCATGTGGCGCCACCCGAACCACAGACGCTTTGGCCTCGCTTTTCAGCTTTGCTTCAAGCTCTTGGTTCAACGTTTTTCCAACCGCATAAGCCAGACTGCTGGCATCGCAGGAACCAGAGAGCTCAGGCGGATTCTGGCCAGTCTCGGCATTTTCTGCGGCCGGTATGCAGCCAGAGAGCGAAGCGAGTGCAAAGGGTAGCATCAGGGCCAATTTCATGTCTCGGCTTCCTCCGTACGCGTCATTTTCAGCTTTCCATTGACGACAGCGAAAGCGAGCCGCCCTTCGACCAAGTCGAGCGCATCATGCCCGAATTGCTCATAACGCCAGCCTTTGAGCAATTCGAGGCCCTCGCGGTCGCCCGCAGCCAGCCTCTCCAGCTCTTCGCTACGCGTGATTAGGCGCGAGGCAACGTTGATCTCGCGTGAACGGATTTTCAGAAGCAGTTTGAGGAGATCGGCAACCAGCGCGCCTTCTTTACCGCCGCCGGTTCCATTATGGTTTCGATCCGGCATTTCCTCTTTCGATAAAGGTTCGGCATCGGCCAGCGTCGCCATCAATCGCGCGCCAATTTCGTTATCGCGCCAAGCGGGGGATAGACCTCGCACTTTGGGGAGGTCAGCCTGCGCCTTGGGCGGATGCGAGGCGATATCGGCGATCGTCTCGTCCTTCATGATCCGGCCGCGGGGGATATTCTTGCGCTGTGCCTCACGTTCCCGCCACGCGCCCAACGCTTTCAGGCGACCGAGAACATCCGCCTTGCGCGACTGCATCTTGATACGCCGCCAGATGGTTTCGGGGTCG
Organism: Sphingorhabdus sp.; assembly: GCF_035329025.1. GTDB lineage: Bacteria > Pseudomonadota > Alphaproteobacteria > Sphingomonadales > Sphingomonadaceae > Sphingorhabdus_B. The sequence goes on from NZ_DAOLHN010000037.1 coordinate 7,410, forward strand.
TTGCGATAGTTGTCGGCGTCGGCCAGCCGCTCCATCTCGTCATTCAGCCATTCGCCGCGCCCTGTTTTGACCAGCTTTTCGAGCATTTTTGGGAAAATGTCGGCGAGATGGGTAACGTCACCGATGGCATAATCAATCTGCCGCTTGTCCAATGGTCTACGCGACCAATCGGTAAAGCGTGCACCTTTGTCGAGGTGGATTCCAAGCCACAGGTCGACAAGGTTTGAATAACCGATCTGCTCACCTTGCCCCAGTGCCATGGCGGCAATCTGGGTGTCGAACAACGGATGCGGTGTCCGTCCGGTCAGGTTGAAGAAGATTTCGATATCCTGCCCACCTGCATGGAAAACCTTCAGCACATCTTCGTTGTTGCAGATCAGATCGAGCATCGGCGTAAGGTCGAGGCCATCGGCCTTCGGATCTACCGCCGCAGCTTCGTTCACATCGGCAAGCTGCACCAGGCAAAGCTCTGGATAATAGGTGTTTTCGCGCATGAACTCGGTGTCGACCGCGACAAAATCGGATTTCGATATGCGGGCGCAAAACTCGGCGAGTTGTTTGCTATCGGTGATGAGTGGATGAATCTGCATGCAAGGCCGCCCATAACAGCCATTCGCAACTTGACAAAGGGGCGTTGCAAGGGTCTAGCGCCGCGTTCATATTTTCCTGTCGAAAACACAAACAACAAAGACCCATCATGCACGCTTATCGTACCCATAAATGCGCAGAATTGCGCGCTTCGCACGTCGGTGAAACTGTCCGCCTCTCGGGCTGGGTGCACCGCAAACGCGACCATGGCGGCGTCCTGTTCGTCGACCTGCGCGACCATTATGGCATGACGCAGATTGTTGCGGATAGTGACAGTCCGGCGCTTCCAGTGCTCGAAGGCCTGCGCCTTGAAAGCGTCGTCACCATTGATGGCGAGGTAAAGGCGCGCAGCGAAGCTACCGTCAATCCGAACCTTCCGACAGGTGAGATCGAAGTTTTTGCACGCAATGTAACCGTGCTGAGCAAGGCAGAAGAACTGCCCTTGCCGGTCGCAGGCGAGCAGGAATATCCCGAGGAAATCCGCCTCAAATTTCGCTTCCTCGACCTGCGTCGCGAAACGCTGCACGCCAATATCATGACGCGCACTGCGATCATTCGCGAAACACGCAAGCGGATGGAAGAGATCGGATTTACCGAATTTTCGACTCCTATCCTCACCGCTTCTTCGCCTGAAGGTGCGCGCGATTTCCTGGTACCCAGCCGCATCCATCCCGGTAAATTCTTCGCACTTCCGCAGGCGCCGCAGCAGTACAAGCAGTTGCTGATGGTTGCGGGTTTTGACCGTTACTTCCAGATAGCGCCCTGCTTCCGCGACGAAGACCCGCGCGCCGATCGACTGCCGGGCGAATTCTACCAGCTCGATCTCGAAATGAGCTTTGTTACGCAGGAAGAGGTTTGGGAAACGATGGAGCCCGTCATGGCTGGCATCTTCGAAACCTTTGCCAATGGGCGTAAGGTGACGCCGGCAGGCGAGTTTCCGCGGATACCCTATGCCAAGGCGATGCTCGATTACGGCACCGACAAACCGGACCTCAGGAACCCGCTGATCATCCGCGATGTCACCGAAGAGTTCCGCATTTCGGGCTTTGGACTGTTCGAAAAGATTGTTGGCACCGGTGGTGTGGTACGCCTGATACCGGCGCCAGCTACGGCAGAAAAGAGCCGCAAATTCTTCGATGACATGAACGATTGGGCTCGCAGCGAAGGTCATGCAGGCCTCGGATATGTCACCCGTAAAGGGGGAGTGTTTGGCGGCCCGATCGCCAAGAACCATGGCGAAGAGAAAATGGCGGCGCTGTTCGACGCGCTAGGCCTTGGCCCCGATGACGGTGCGTTCTTTGCCGCCGGGAAAGAAGAGCAGGCAGCCAAACTGGCCGGTGCCGCGCGTACCCGTGTTGGTGAACAGCTTGAAATCGTTGAGCAAGATGCCTTCCGCTTTTGCTGGATCATCGACTTCCCCTTCTACGAATGGGATGAAGACGAGAAGAAGGTCGATTTCGCGCACAATCCCTTTTCGATGCCGCAAGGCGGTCTAGAAGCCCTGCAAACGCAAGATCCGTTGACCATCAAGGCCTATCAATATGATATGGTTTGCAACGGCTATGAGCTGGCATCGGGTTCGATCCGCAACCAGCATCCTGACTTGATGGTGAAGGCGTTTGAACTTACCGGTTTGACACGGGCCGACGTCGAGGAACGCTTTGGCGGCATGTACCGCGCCTTCCAATATGGCGCGCCGCCGCATGGCGGGATGGCGGCAGGTGTCGACCGCATGGTGATGCTGCTTTGCGGCGTGCAGAATCTGCGCGAAATTACGCTGTTCCCGATGAACCAGAGGGCTGAAGACCTGCTGATGGGCGCGCCGTCGCCTGCGATGTTCAAACAGTTGCGCGAACTGCATATCCGTGTGGTGGAGCAGCCAAAGGGTTGAACCAGCCGGTCGAACATCGTTTCGCGGCCCCGGGCGGGGAGTTGTGCTGGTTCGAATGGGGCAGTGCAGGGAATCACCCGACGGTGCTGCTGTTACACGCGACCGGTTTTCACGGCCGTTGCTGGGATGCGACAATTAAGGCGTTGCCCTCTGACTGGCATTATATCGCGCTGGATCTGCGCGGCCATGGTCGTAGCTATCGACCGGAATCTCTGTCGGACTGGCTGGCGACAGCAGACGATGTAGCAGCCTTTGTGCAGGCAAAGCTGAATGATCCCATCTTCGCTATCGGCCACAGCATGGGCGGCTATGTAGCGGCAAGAACCGCTGTGTTGGTGCCCGAGAAGATCGCCGGCTTGCTGCTCGTCGATCCGGTGATGATGACGCCGGCAACCTATGCGGTCGAACCTGGCAATCCAAGCGACCATCCGGTAGCGCGGCGCCGCAACGCATGGGAAAGCGCCGAGCAAATGACCGCACATTTCGCCAATCGCGAGCCTTATGCGCATTGGAGAACTGAAGTGCTTGCCGATTATTGCCGTTACGGGCTGGTACCAGCCGAAAGTGGTGAGGGTCTGGAACTTGCCTGTCCGCCGGTGCTGGAGGCTTCGGCCTATATGGGATCTTGGCGGAACAATCCCTATGGCTGGGTCGGTGAGATTAAGTGCCCCACTACTGTTCTTCGCGCCCGTAACGCCGAACGCGCTGGACCCATGGATTTTTCAATCAGTCCGACCGCGCCAGATTTGGCGACGCATATTCCGGGAGCAACTGACATCCATTGGAACGAGGTTTCGCACTTCATCCCGATGGAAGAACCGGACCGGTTGGCCGAGTTGGTGAGGAAGCTGGTTCCTTTGAGCTGAATATTATTTGAAGGTTGGCAGCAACGCGTCATAATTAGCCTGCAATAGAAGGCTACCCAGAGATGAAAATTGACCTTTCCGACTTTGAAGAAGGCCCGAAATATGCGGGTGACTATGACGGCGACCTGAAACAGTTGCAGGATCGTCTTGCCGAACTGCAGGCGCTGCACATCATCCATGGTTGCCGTACGCTGATTGTCTTCGAAGGCTGGGATGCGGCGGGGAAGGGCGGCGCGATCAAGCGGCTGACTGCGCAATGGGATCCGCGCTATTTTCAGGTCTATCCGATCAGTGCGCCGACGCCGGAAGAGAAAGAACGCCATTTCCTATGGCGCTTTTGGAACAAGCTACCCCGCGCCAAGGAAATTTCGGTTCTCGACCGAAGCCATTACGGCCGGGTTCTGGTCGAGCGGGTTGAGGGCTTTTGTAGCGAGGTCGAATGGCGTCGGGGCTATGACGAGATCAACGAGTTTGAGCAGCGGCAAACGGAAATTGGTACCAAAATCATAAAGATATTTCTGCATGTGACGCAGAAGTCGCAAGACAAGGTTTTGAAAGAGCGATTGGAAACTCCGGCAAAACGCTGGAAAGTCACGGAAGAGGATTTTCGCAACCGGGAAAAGCGCGGTGCCTATATTGAAGCGATCGAAGACATGCTGGCGAAGACCGACACACCCGAGGCGGCCTGGAAGGTCTTTGACGGCAACAATCAGAAAGCGGCGCGTATCGCCGTGCTAAAATATATTGCCGAAGAGCTGTCGCGTTCCATCCCGGACGAATTCCCCGAGATCGGCGCCGAGATCAAGCAACTGGCCGCTGCATGTTTTGGGGCTCAGGAGGGTGACGGATAATCGATCCCGACGATTTCCCATTCCTTAGGGCCGCCGGGCAATTGAACGGTCCGCAAATCGCCGATACGGGCACCGCGTAACGCCTTTGCAAGTGGTGAGTTCCATCCAATTCGTGCAGCTGTAGCGTCGGCCTCATCGTCGCCTACGATCGTCACAAAGCGATGATTATCATCTTCGTCGGCCAGCGTGACAGTTGCGCCAAAGAACACGCGGCTGCGGTCGCCCTGATTGGACGGGTCGATCACTTTTGCAAATTTCATCTGGCGTGACAGTTTGCCCAGCCTGCGGTCGATTTCGCGCAGGCGCTGACGTCCATAAATATAGTCACCATTCTCGCTGCGGTCACCATTGCCGGCGGCCCAGCTGACGATCTCGACAACCTTGGGTCGTTCGACTGCGAACAATTGTTCATATTCGACGCGCAGACTGGCGAACCCCTGCGGGGTGATGGGGTTTGTCCGTTCGCTCATAAGACTGGGTTCAGCCGACTGACCGGCGACCCAGATAGTGGCTGAGCGGTGTATTGTTCCGATAGCGTGCCTTGTCCGGATTAAGATGGTCATACATCACCGCATTCTCGAGCACGCGCTGCACATAGTTGCGTGTTTCGAAAATCGGAATCTGCTCGATCCAATCAAGAATGTCGATGCCGCCCGAGCGCGGATCGCCGTTGCGCGCCAGCCACTTGTTCACATTGCCCGGCCCGGCGTTGTAGGCCGCTACTGCGAGGGGATAGCTGCCGTTGTAATAGCTCAACATGCGCTGGAAATAGGTCGAACCCAACTGGATATTATAGTTGGTGTCGCTGTTGAGCGCCTCCGGGCGGTAGGCGAGGGCGATTTTGCCAGATGTCTCGCGCGCGGTTCCGGGCATCAACTGCATCAGCCCGCGGGCACCCGCATGGCTGGTAGCGTTGCGGTCAAACTGGCTTTCCTGCCGTGCAATGGCGTGGATGAAGGTCCAGTTGTTCGTATGCTCCGGCGGAACCGCGACGGTAGGATAGCCAAGGCGGATCAGGCCGTCGTGCCCTTCGATCCTTGCACTGCGTGCTGCGATGACCGACAGGTCGGGGCGTCCGATGAGGTTAGACCATGCGAACAGATTCTTGAAATCGCTCTCGGTTTTCGCCGAGTTGGAAAGTGCGCGCATGAAACTGTTCGAGTCCCGCCAGCCGGGGAAGGAGGATGACATGCGAGCAGCCGTATAAGTCGGCGGTACCGCGTTGGCTGCCAATTGCGGCAAGGCGGGTGCCGCCGGAACTGGGGGTAACGGCCTCCCTAGTGCCTCCAGAGCCAACTGCCCGTGGAAGAAATCATAGAAGCGTGCCGCTTCGGTAAAATATTGTTGGGCCAATTGCTGGTCACCGGCCTTTTTGGCGGCGCGACCGGCCCAATAGAGTCCTTTTGCACGGGTTTGCGGTGTGCGCGCACCCGCAGTGTAGAGCTTGAAGGCCTCGATAGCTTCACGTGGTCGGCCCAATTTGTAATAGGCCGCTTCGCCTGCCAGCCAGGCGAGACTGGTGTAGGTATCACGGGTCGACAGGTCGAGCTTGGTAATGTCAGTGCCTGCGGAGAAAGCATCAGTCAGCTTGGATGCAATCCGATAGGCCATATCAAATTGGCCATCGGTTTCAGCTGCTTCGGCATTGGTCAACAGCACCTTCAGCCAGTCGCGCGCGACATGCGGGGGTGCGGATAATGTCGGACGGTTGGCGAGCAACTCGCGCGCAGCCCGGCTGTTGCCCGAGGCGCGAAGGGCTGCAACGCGTTCCATCAAAAGTCCGGCATCTGATAGGCCGAGCGGGCCAACCGCCGTAAATTTTGCGGCGGCATCAGGCGCCTTCAGCTCGTACGCCAATTGCGCCTCCAGAACCGGGCGGCGTTCGGATGAGGTGTAGGGCAGCCATTTCTGCGCGGCACGAGTTGCATTGGACCATAGCAGACGACTGGTGCGCACGTCATGATCGGCAGCGGTCAGCTTGCCAGCCATCAACTGGAAAACACGATTCTCGTCATCGTCGGTCAACGGGCCTTCGCGCCATGCGCGGCGGCCCCATTGTTCTGCACGTGCCTTGTCTCCCGTTGCCGCGAGAGCCAGCGCGAATTTTGCGCGACCGCCATTGGTTGTCGGCTCAAGACGATCAAAATAGGCGACTACCTGATTGGGTGACCAACTCAGAACATTGATCGCCTGTTCGGCATTTCGGCTCATTTCGTCGGTATTGGGCCAATCCGGATAGGTCATCAGGAATGACGCATATTCGGAAAAGCTGTATTGGCCCGATTGGCTTAACATCCGCCAGCGCTGAAGCGCGGCGGGCACGTTGCCACCGCTGGGATCGACCATCGCCGTGGGCACATTGCTGGCCTCACCAATCCCTGTCCGCCAGATGATCTCGGGCGCCTCGGGCGTAGTGGCGGCGAATGCAGAAGCTGGAATTGCCAGCAGCGAAGCGGAAATCAGGTGCTTTACCATGCGCGACATATTAAGGGCTGCCTCCTTAGTGGGCGATGAACCATGCACCCCTGCGGTCCATTGAACATTTAATTCGGTCTATTTGGCTAGTTTTGAAGGCGATTTCCATGTTTACGGGCTCAATACCGGCTCTGGTGACTCCTTTTTGCGACGGAACGTTTTCCGAGTCGCATTTTCGTGCGCTGGTGGATTGGCAAATCGAGCAGGGTTCGTCTGCACTTGTCCCGTGCGGAACGACTGGTGAAGCACCGACCTTGTCGTTTGACGAGCATTATCGGGTTATTTCAATCTGCATTGAACAGGCCGCCGGGCGCGTTCCCGTTATCGCAGGGTGCGGCTCGAACGATACCGCGACCGCTGTGCGCCACATGGAATTTGCGAAGGCGGAAGGAGCAGCCGCTGCGCTCGTCGTCGCGCCCTACTATAATCGACCCAATCAGGACGGAATTTACGCCCATTATGCGCATCTTGCGGAGAAAAGCGATCTTCCTATCATTGTCTATAATGTTCCCGCGCGCACTGTGACTGACATCCAGCCTGCAACGCTGGCACGACTGGCCGAAATACCGACTATTGTCGGTGTGAAGGATGCGAGTGGACAGATTGCCCGTGTCGGGGAGCACCGCCTGGGGTGCGGCGTCGACTTCTGTCAATTGTCAGGCAATGACGACATGGCCCTGGCGTTCAATGCTGCAGGCGGAGTCGGTTGCATTTCGGTAACAGCAAATGTGGCGCCAAAACTGTGTGCCGAATTCCAGTCGGCCTGCGCTAATGGTGATTATCAGTTGGCGCGCGAACTGAATGATCGCCTCCATCCTCTTCATACAGCATTGTTTACTGATGCATCGCCCGGGCCGGTCAAATATGCAATGACGCGGGTCATACAGGGCTTCCCCGAGGAGATGCGCCTGCCGCTCATTCCTGCATCGGCCGCCAGCAAGGCGACCGTCGATGCGGCGCTGGAGATCGCAGGACTGATTTGATGGCCCGCCCCAAACCCGAAGCATTTCAGAAGACCAAAGTCGTCGCCGAAAACCGGCGCGCGCGATATGATTACCATATCGAGGATAAATATGAGGCCGGGATCGCGCTCACCGGCACCGAGGTAAAATCGCTGCGGTTCGGCGAAGGATCGATCGCGGAGAGCTATGCTGAAGTGAAGGACGGCGGCGAAATCTGGCTGGTGAATGCCAATATCCCAGAATTCAGCCACGGAAACCGGTTCAACCATGAACCCAAGCGGCCCCGTAAATTGCTCCTTAATGTCCGCGAGATTAATAAATTACACGGCGCAGTGGCCCGGCAGGGGATGACATTGGTTCCACTGTCCATATATTTTAACAGTCGTGGGCGAGCGAAGGTCGAACTGGCCCTCGCCAAAGGCAAGAAAGCGCCGGACAAAAGGGCGACCGAAAAAGAACGCGACTGGAAGCGCGAACAGGGAAGGATAATGCGGGAACGCGGATGAACGGTTTGACGAAGTGGATCCATGAACAGGCACCGTCTCGGGAGAGTTTCGAGCGGAGCCGATTCTTGCGTCCATTTGCTCACCGTGTTTTCCATCCTGCACTTTGGCGTTTTACCCGCCGATCGGTGCCGCGCGGCGTCGCGTTGGGGTTGCTGGTAGGCATTTTCCTTTTGATCCCGGGCGTACAAATTGTCGGGGTTGCGCTTTTAGCGCTTCCTGTGCGGGCTAACATTCCCTTGGGCGCGGCTATGACCTTTCTCAGCATGCCCGCAACCACACCTTTCATATTGGCTGCGTCAGTCTATGTTGGAAATGGTTTGCTGCATTTGAAAGCGGATATTTTCCAGTTTCAGAAGCTCATTGACGCTGGCGCACCTATTTCCGAATGGCTAACCTGGCTGCTTTCAGACGCTGCGCCGGCCATGGTGGTCGGATTGGCAGTGATTTCGGTGGTGAGCGCCGCTATCGGCTATCTGGTTGCTGCATGGTTTTGGCGCTGGCGGATTGGCAGCAAATGGCGTCGTCGGTCGAAGGCACATGCCACTGGTGGATCAGGGCATTAATTTGATCCGATATTCTGGTTAGTTGTCCCCATTGCGAGTCGGAACGGACTCGTTTCCAACTGGGGAGTTTTCAACGATGATTTCATTCAGGAAGCTGGCGGTGATCGCTAGCGTTTCGCTTTCAGCCATAGCCGCTGCTTCGCCTGCCGTAGCAAATACTGCAGGGGAAACCACCGCTGCCAATGAAGGACCTGAACTTGGTACCTTCGGTTTCGATGAAAAGGGCATGGATCGCGCTACCGCGCCGGGTGACAATTTTTATCTATTTGCCAATGGCGAATGGCTGAAAACGACCGAAATTCCTGCGGACAAATCCAATTATGGCATGTTCACCAAGCTTGACGATTTATCGAAGGAGCGAGTGAAGGGCCTGCTGGAAGCAGCCGCCAAAGATCCCAAAAGCAAGATGGGTGTCGCTTACGCAACCTATCTTGACGAAGCGGCGATCGAGAAAAAGGGGCTCGCGCCAATCCAGTCCATCCTGAAGCAGGTTCGTGCGGTTAAAACGCACAAACAGTTCGAAGCGCTTTTGCCGACTTTGGCACCGAAGGGTGTAGGCGCACTGTTTGGCGGATTTGTCGGTCAGGACGACAAGAATCCTGACGCCTATATCTTCCAGATTTTTCAGGGCGGAACGGGATTGCCCGACCGCGACATGTATCTGGTCGATAATCCGAAGTTTGAAGAAATTCGAACCGCGTACAAATCCTATCTCACAAAAATGCTGATGCATGCCGGTGAAAAAAATGCCGAAGCGCGAGCCAACGCCATTTTCGAAACTGAAAAGAAGATCGCCGAAGTGCAGTGGACGCGCGAAGAAAGTTCGGATGCGACCAAGGTTTATAACAAATTGTCACTAGCCGAACTTGATGCGCTGGCTCCGCAAATTGGCATGTCGGCAATGCTTACGAAAATCAGCCCGAAAATCAGCGATGTGCTGGTCGCCCAGCCAAGCGCCGTTGCCGGAACCGCCAAGATCTTTGCCGATTCGGATATCGGCATTTTCAAGGACCAGATGCTTGTTGCTGCGCTTGCCAATTATTCAGGCGCGTTACCCAAGTCTGTCGACGACACGGTATTCGCTTTTTACGGAACGGCATTAGCCGGAACGCCGCAGCAACAGGCGCGCTGGAAACGCGGTATCGGTTTCGTCGAAGGCGCGTTGACCGATGAAATCGGCAAAGCTTACGCCGCCCAATATTTCCCACCCGAGACCAAGGCTGCAGCGAATGAGCTTGTCCGCAACGTTGTGGCTGCAATGGGACGTCGCATCGAGGGGCTCGATTGGATGCAGCCCGAAACAAAGGTCAAGGCGAAACAAAAACTAGCCAATTTCACGACCAAGATTGGCTATCCCGATCAGTGGCATGACTACGCCAAGCTGAAGATCGTGAAAGGTGATGCTTTCGGCAATGCCATGCGAGCCAATGAATTCGGTTTTGCCGACAATATCAGTAAGCTAGGTCAACCCATCCGCCGCTGGGAATGGGGCATGCTGCCACAGACGATCAATGCCTATGCCAATTTCAGCATGAATGAAATCGTCTTTCCGGCCGCGATTTTGCAACCGCCCTTCTTTGATCCAAAGGCCGATCCGGCGATCAACTATGGCGGCATCGGTGCCGTTATCGGTCACGAAATCAGCCACCATTTCGATGACCAAGGTTCGAAATATGACCAGAATGGTCGTCTGTCGGATTGGTGGACCGAAACCGACGTAGCTGCTTTCAAGAAAGCGAGCGAAGCCCTGATCAAGCAATATGACGCCTATGAAATCTTCCCCGGCGCTAATGTGAAAGGCGAATTCACGCTTGGCGAAAATATCGGTGATCTGGCCGGCTTGACCGTTGCTTATGAAGCTTACAAGGCCTCACTGGGCGGGAAAGCGGCGCCGGTGATTGATGGATATACAGGTGATCAACGCTTCTTTCTGGGCTGGGCGCAGGTGTGGCGGCGCAACTATCGCGAGGCCAATCTCAGAAACCGGTTGATAACCGACCCGCACAGCCCATCCGAACAGCGGGTCTGGGTGGTACGCAACCTTGACAAATGGTATGAGGCGTTCCAGCCGAAAGAAGGACAGAAACTGTACCTCGCACCGGGGGCACGCGTTCGCATCTGGTAAACAAGGAACCCTAAATTGGCTGGCAGCCTTCCAACTTCGCAATTCGGGAAAACGGGACGCGAAGGTGGCGAGGCTGCCGACGCCGACAGACTGCATCTTGGCATAATTGCAGCGTCCGTCGCGCTGTCATTATTGCTTGTCTGGATAGTTACGGGCGATGCAATGATGTTGGCAGTTACCGCTGCTGGCTTGATCGGCCTTGGTGGATTTTTGCTGGTTGCTTCTCGTATCCAGCGACCGGCAGCCAAGGAAAGCGAAACCGCCCCCCCTGATTGGTCTGTCACCTATTCTGCTATCGAACTGGATCGTGCAGCTGTAGCCGTGAGCGACCGGGCAGGACGTCTGCTTTGTGCCAATGGCCGTTTCAACCTCTGGTTCGAAGGGCTGCAGGCTCCGCCCGATTTAGGCCTTGGTGAGGCTGAGCGTGAGTTGCTGCTCAAGGCTGGCCGCACAGCCTGGCGCGACGGCCGGGCCCATATCGACGCGATTGCAAAGCGCGGAACAAATTATCGGGTCGAAGTAATGCGAACCGGCGCGGCGGACGAATTTTTGCTGTGGCGCTTTGCCCCGGTGGAAACGCTGAGCATCGAGGCGCAGGCGATTGATTTGGTCGGCGGACGAATCGGACGGGCGTTAGCCATGGCGGGTGTGATGGCTGTGACCGTGGGCCCCGAGGGCCGCATCCGATCTTCAAACCCGGCTTTTGCCTTGCGCGCGGCTGGCAGCGAAACTGCCAATATATCCAACCGGGAATGTGCGGCATTGCTGCATGTAGACGACAAGGGCAGCGTCTATTTCACGCGCGAAGGCAAACATGCATCTCCAGTGCGGTTGCTGCACGTTCCGTTGGCGAACGATGGAGCAGAAGGGGCCGCCGTTTTGCTCGCGATAGACGATGACGGGCGCGGTGTGGCAGACAGCGCGGGCCAGGTGCATGTCGAACAATTACTTTCGAATCTGCCGCTCGGGCTGGCGCTTGTAGATCGGGATGGGCGCTTCCTCTTTGCCAATGATGCTTTCATGCGTGTGGCAGGGGTAGAGCATGAAAAGCTGCCGCCTTATCCGGGCGATCTTGTTGTTCCTGAAGATAAAGCCGCGGTTTCGGATACAGTGCGGCGTTATGCCGGTGGGCAGTCGATGTCGGGAGATATTGCTGTCCGGCTGAAAGACCAGCCTGACGAAGCGATTGCACTTTCTATCGCGGGTCTGCGTGGCTTTGGCAGTGCTGCCGTGCTGCTTGGTCTGAAGGACAATAGCGAAGAAACCAAGCTCAAGCGGCAGGTGGCACAGGCCACCAAGATGCAGGCGGTGGGGCAGTTGGCCGGCGGGGTTGCGCATGATTTCAACAATATCCTGACCGCGATTATCGGTTATTGCGATCTGATGCTGTTACGCCATCCTCCAGGCGACAGTGATTATGATGATATCCAGCAAATCAAGAACAACTCCAACCGTGCTGCCAGCCTGACACGGCAATTGCTCGCTTTCTCACGCCAACAGACGTTACGACCGCAGATCCTCCAATTGCCCGACGTAGTTGCGGAGGTTTCACACCTCCTCAAACGCCTTCTGGGCGAGAGCGTCCAGCTGGAGGTGAACCATATGCGCGGGATTGGTGCGGTGCGCGCCGATCCGGGTCAGTTGGAACAGGTGATCATCAATTTAGGCGTGAACGCACGCGATGCCATGCCCAAAGGTGGTACACTCCGCATCGAAACAAAGCCGGTTTCACCTTCAGATGTGCGTGCGATGCGCAGCGAGATACTGCCGATTGGGGAATATGCGCTGTTGTCGGTATCGGACAGTGGCACAGGCATCGCCAAAGAACATTTGGGCAAGATTTTCGAGCCCTTTTTCACAACCAAGGAAGTGGGGAAGGGGACCGGTCTCGGCCTGTCCACCGTTTACGGCATCGTGAAGCAGTCGGGTGGTTTCATCTTTGCCGATTCCGAAATCGGCAAGGGTACCCGCTTTGACATTTACCTCCCGACTTATTCGGGCAGCGTTTCGGCACCTCCATCTGTGAAGCAAGAGGCAGCGGCTCCCGAACCCGAAGAGATGTGGGGCAATGCCACAATCCTGCTTGTTGAGGATGAGGATATGGTGCGCGCAGTTGCCGAACGTGCGCTGACGCGGCAGGGCTATGTTGTCGAGACGGCGCGCGATGGCGAGGAAGGGTTGCAGCATTTTGCCGATGGCAAGCGCTATGACCTCATCGTTTCCGATGTTGTGATGCCCAATATGGATGGGCCGGCAATGGCGCGGAAATTGCGTGCCGATTATGGTGACGTGCGCATATTGTTCATGTCGGGTTACGCCGAAGAGCAATTACGGCAGTCAATCAATCTCGACAATGTGCACTTCCTGCCCAAGCCATTTTCGGTGCAGCAGATTGCTGAGGCAGTGAAAAATGCTCTTAAAAAGTGAAGGTATTGAATATAAAAGAATTTAATTTACTGTTCCACTCTTGTTCTATGAGAACAAAGGCGATACATAATCGTCAGTTCCGGTAATGTTCTGGTGGTGAGAATATCGGAACCGAACACGCTATCCAAGGAGTGGAACAATGGCAGCAAGTCTTAAAGTCATTAATGGGGATCAGGCAAAAAACATGAATAACGCAGAACGTGAACGCGCGCTCGAAGCTGCGCTAGCCCAGATTGATCGTGCTTTCGGCAAGGGATCGGCAATGAAGCTGGGCAGTCGTGAGGCGATCCAGATCGAGGCGATTTCTACAGGTTCGCTGGGTCTGGATATCGCGCTTGGTATTGGTGGCCTGCCCAAAGGGCGCGTCATCGAAATTTACGGCCCGGAAAGCTCGGGCAAAACAACACTGACTTTGCACGCCATTGCCGAAGCGCAGAAGGCTGGCGGGACGGCGGCTTTCATCGACGCCGAACATGCGCTCGATCCGGCTTATGCGAAGAAGCTGGGGGTCGATATCGACAACCTCATCGTTTCGCAGCCTGATACCGGCGAACAGGCGCTCGAAATTGCCGATACGCTGGTGCGCTCGAATGCGGTCGATATTCTCGTGATCGATTCGGTGGCGGCTTTGGTACCGCGGGCTGAAATCGAAGGCGAGATGGGCGACAGCCATGTTGGTTTGCAGGCCCGTCTGATGTCGCAGGCATTGCGCAAGATTACCGGGTCAATCAGCCGTTCGAATTGCATGGTGATCTTCATCAACCAGATCCGCATGAAGATCGGCGTGATGTATGGTTCGCCTGAAACCACAACCGGCGGAAATGCGCTCAAATTCTACGCCTCGGTCCGTCTCGACATTCGCCGTACCGGCCAGATCAAGGATCGGGAAGATATTGTTGGCAACACCACCCGGGTGAAGGTCGTCAAGAACAAGGTGGCTCCACCGTTCAAGCAGGTTGAGTTCGACATCATGTATGGCGAAGGCATTTCGAAGACCGGTGAGTTGCTGGATATCGGCGTCAAGGCGGGGCTTGTCGAGAAATCGGGTAGCTGGTTCAGCTATGACTCGATCCGCATCGGGCAGGGCCGTGAGAACGCCAAAATCTGGCTCAAGGAAAATCCTGAAATGGCTGCGAAGCTCGAGGCGTCGATCCGTAACAAGACCGACGAGGTGGCCGAGGAAATGATGGTTGGCCCCAGTGCCGACGATGAGGATAGCGGCGAAATCGACGAATGAGCGTCAACTAACCCCCAAGGCTCTCTCCCAAGGAGCCGATAGCGCACCACGCCTGATCGGTGCGCAACCGGCCCGCCCTGGACCACCCCGGGGCGGGCCAATTTATTTGTGGCGCTTCAGGCTGGTTCGAGCGTTGCCTGTTTCACCACATCATCGGCCAGCTTACCGGACAGTTCGGATAGATGGTCGAATTCCGCTGTAAAGGTAGCGAGCCCCTGACTCAGCGAACGTAGCTCGGCGTCAAGTCCGTTGAGGCTGGCCATAGGTATATGCGCCTCAACCATGTCCCAGCGCTGCCAATCGGGATGCGCGCCCAGATTCAAAATCTGCCCGCGCCGTGACGACACGACCGAACCCATTTTGGAACCCGTTCCCGGCGGCGATGCAATGGCGACACGTACGACCGGTTCCAGCAAATAAGGCTGGCACTGTGCCAGCGCCTCGCTCATCGCCAGCTTGCCTGCCAATCGGAAAGCCAGTTCGGAACTGTCAACCGAGTGATAGCTGCCATCGACCAAAGTCACAGCCACGTCGACCACAGGAAAACCCAGTGGGCCTTTTTGCATGGCATCGCGCACGCCGGCTTCTACAGCGGGTATCCACTGTTTTGGCACTACACCGCCCGAAATCTTCTCTTCAAAGACAAATCCCGAACCGCACGGCAGTGGACGGACCTCGATCACAACATCACCATATTGGCCATGCCCACCCGACTGCTTCTTGTGCCGACCACGCTGGGTCACGCCTTTGCGGATCGATTCCCGATAGGCGATTCTAGGGGCATGTGTCTCGACATCGACGCCGTAGCGCCGTTTGAGCCGTTGCAGCGTGACATTGAGATGTTCGTCATTGATCCCGCGCAGCAATGTTTCATGGCTGGAATCATCCTGCGTCCATTCGAGCGCCGGGTCTTCCTCGACCAATTTGTGTAATGCTGTCGAGAGCTTGACATCATCCTGCCGGTTCTTCGCGCGCAGAGCGATCGTGGCATTACGCGGCGGGAGGTCAATCAATTGTTCCGAGCCGTTGTCGCCGGATCTGCCGAAGATCATGCCAGCCTGCGCCGCATCAGCTTTTGCAATTGCAACAATGTCTCCGGCCTCGGCAGCAGTCAGTTTGTTGGTCTTGTCCCCCTGAAGGGCAAATAATGCACCAGCCCGGATGTCTTCGGTCAAGTCCGCGCCTTCGCTCAGGCCATTGCCCAAAACCCTCGCCAGCGCCAGCCGACCAACCGCGCCACCATTTGCTACTTTGAACACGTGAACGCCCTTGCCGTTGGTGCCCAGTCGCTGTGCAGCCAGTTCCACAGCAGGTGCTTCGTGACGCAGCATTTTGAGTAAGCGGTGGACGCCAAATCCGTTCAGCGCCGAGCCAAACATCACCGGCACTACCCATCCGGCCCGCGCCTCGTCCGTCAAATCCTTGAGCACGCGATCAAGGCTGGGCTGTTCGTCCATCAGCAGGGTTTCGAGCAACTCGTCATCATGATCGGCTAGCGTTTCGAGCATATGATACCGCTCGCTGGCTTCGCGTTCTGCAAGGTCTGCCGGAATGTCGATCCGCTCGCTCTCCTTGCCCGGCACATAGCGGTGCGCACGTTCGAGCGCGATATCGACAAAGCCGGTGATCTTTTCACCCTCGCGGATCGGTATTTGCCGGGCAACCAAAGGTGCGCCGCTCATCGGCTGCATCGCTTCAAGCAGGTCATGGATGCGCCCGCGCGCTGCATCAATCTTGTTGACGAAAACCGCGTGCGGGATGCCCAAGGCATCAAGGCGCCGCAATATGGGCTCGGCCAAGGCGGCGCGTTCCGGCTCCGGGTCAACGACGACGATTGCCATGTCGGCGCTGCCCAGCGCGGCATAGCCATCGGCTGCAAAGCCGACCGCGCCTGGCGTGTCGATAATCGCGAATTTGTCGCCCAGATATTCGAAGCGGGTCAGGTTGATCTCAGTTGATCCGCGCCGTGCACGTGCCTCCGGGCTTGAATCGCCCACTGTGGTTCCGGCCTCTACCGACCCAAGCCGGGAAATCGCGCCCGATGCGAATAGCATTGCTTCAGCCAGACTGGTTTTACCGGCCCCGGTGGGTCCAACCAGGGCCACGGCCCTTACGCCTGTGACTTTTGCTCCTTTGGTGGTGCTTGCCATCATTCGTCTCCTCTTGTTCAAGCGGAGCGTGCCGGCGCAGCCTTCAGCGTTGGATGTGCGCCAACGCGCAACAAAAACATCAGGGGCTGGCAAATAGGTCAGGACCGGATCGGGGGATATGGCCGAGGCGTATTTGCCAGTCCCTGACCAACAGATGCTGCGCCTATCCCACCTGAGTCGCAAGTGCAAAATGGGTTGCACCGCTTGCTGTCGCGACTAGGGTCATCAGCATGACAGACAAGATGGAATGGCAAGGACAGGTTGGCACCAGTTGGGCGCGGCAATGGCAGCGTACCGACCGTTCGTTCTCCCCTCTGACCGAGCGGTTGGTGGAGCGCATATTGGTAAGTGACCATGCCGGGAAAATAGCCGACATAGGCTGTGGGGCAGGTGAACTGTCGATCAAGATCGCCGATGCCCGACCCGACGGGCATGTGCTTGGGCTGGATATTTCAGCGGACTTGTTAGCGGCTGCATCAGAACGAGCGAAGGGTAGGTCCAATCTCAACTTTGGAGTGGCCGATGCGTCTGTATGGCAAGACCCGTCCTTCATCCCGGACCTCTACATATCCCGCCACGGTGTGATGTTTTTCGACGCTCCGGTTGCCGCCTTCACCAATCTGGCGGTAAGTGCAGCAGCAAATGCGCAAATGGTCTTTTCCTGCTTTCGGGCGCCGGCTGAAAATGCCTGGGCGACCAATATCGCAGCTCTTGTGCCTTCGGCACCATCCGGTGATCCGCATGCGCCCGGACCATTCGCCTTTGCAGATCCGGAGCGTGTGAAAGGCATCCTTTCCGTAGCTGGATGGACGGATGTCGGCTTTGAACCCGTCGATTTCGATTATGTCGCGGGCAGCGGCGAAGATCCTGTTGCAGATGCGCTAGATTTTTTCGGCCATATTGGCCCCGCCGCGCGCGCCATCAGGATGCTTGAGGGCGAAGCCCGTACCGCCTTTCTCGGTCGCCTGCGCGATCTTGCCGAGGCAAATCTGTACGACGGCGCAGTCCGCTTTGCGGCGGCAGCCTGGATCGTCACAGCACATAAGAATTAAACGAGGAGAGAGATATGACCCTGAAAGTCCACCACCTGAACAACAGCCGCTCACAACGCATACTGTGGCTGCTGGAGGAACTCGGGGTCGATTACGACATCGTCCATCATCAGCGGGATGCCGTTACCAACCTTGCGCCGCCCGAACTGCTTGACGTTCATCCTCTGGGCAAGTCGCCGGTCATCGATGACAATGGCCATATCGTCTATGAATCGGCGGCAATCGTGGAGTATCTGTGCGAGCGTCATGGCGGCGGGCATTTGGTTCCTGCGCGCGGAACCGACGATCATATCCGTTATCTCGAATGGATCCATTTTGCGGAGGGTTCGGCGATGACGCCGATGCTGCTCAATCTCTATACAGCCCGGCTCGGTGACGCCGCCGCGCCGTTGCGCCCGCGCATCGACCAGCAGCTCGAAAGCCATTTCCGCTACATCGAAGACCGCTTGCTGCCATCTGGCTGGCTGGTTGGCGACAGCATGACGGGCGCTGACATCATGGTCAGCTTCCCAGCTGAAGCAGCGGTCAAAATGGGTTGGGCAGGGGACAAGCCAAAGCTGACTGCCTATGTCGAGAAAATCCATGCTTTGCCGACCTGGAAGACCGCGCTCGAAAAGGGCGGGCCCTACGCTTATGCATAATCGCTGACGCTAAGCGATATATCCGGCTTGCAGCACGCTTTGCCGTCGCCTAAGTCGCGGCTGCTATGACTTCAACAAACGATATCCGCCGCGGCTTCCTCGACTATTTCGGCAATGCCGGACATGATGTGGTGCAGTCTGCACCGCTAGTGCCCTATAACGACCCGACATTGATGTTCGTCAATGCCGGTATGGTGCCGTTCAAGAATGTGTTCACGGGCCTTGAAACCCGGGAAACCCCGCGTGCTGCATCGAGCCAGAAATGCGTGCGTGCAGGCGGGAAACATAATGATCTCGACAATGTCGGCTACACCGCCCGGCACCATACCTTCTTTGAAATGCTCGGGAATTTCTCCTTTGGCGATTATTTCAAGGAACAGGCGATTAGCCATGCCTGGACGTTGCTGACCAAGGTCTGGGGCCTGAACCCCGACAAGCTGACGGCAACGGTCTATCACACCGATGATGAAGCCTTTGATCTGTGGAAGAAGATTGCCGGACTTCCGGAGCAGCGCATCATCCGTATACCGACCAGCGACAATTTCTGGTCGATGGGCGATACCGGCCCCTGCGGCCCTTGCAGCGAAATCTTTTACGACCATGGCGAGCATATTTTCGGTGGTCCGCCGGGAAGCCCGGACGAGGATGGCGACCGCTTCGTCGAAATCTGGAACCTCGTTTTCATGCAGTTCGAGCGACAGGATGATGGAACCGACATTCCGTTACCCAAGCCGTCGATTGACACCGGCATGGGGCTGGAACGCATCGCCGCCGTGCTGCAGGGTGTGCATGACAATTATGATACCGATACCTTCAAGGCGCTCATTGCAGCGTCGGAAGAGCTGACCGGAACCAAGGCAGAAGGCGAGCAGAAGGCGAGTCACCGTGTGATCGCGGATCACCTGCGTTCGACCAGCTTCCTGCTGGCCGATGGCGTTATGCCATCGAACGAGGGGCGCGGCTATGTGCTGCGCCGCATCATGCGCCGCGCGATGCGCCACGCGCATCTGCTGGGCGCGAAAGAGCCCTTGATGCACCGTCTGGTCGGCAGTCTGGCCGCCGAAATGGGGGCGGCTTATCCGGAGCTGCTGCGCGCCCAGCCACTGATCGAAGCGACGCTGAAACAGGAGGAAACCCAGTTCCGCCGTACGCTAGACAAGGGATTGAGGCTGCTTGACGAGGCAACCGGTGGCATGAAGGCGGGCGATGTGCTGGCGGGTGAAACCGCGTTCAAGCTCTACGACACCTTCGGCTTCCCTTATGACTTGACCGAAGATGCACTCCGCGCGCAAGGCTTTGGTATCGACCGTGACGGCTTCGATGCCGCTATGGACAACCAGAAAGCGATGGCGCGCGCCGCGTGGAAGGGTTCGGGCGCAAAGGCTTCGGATGAGGTCTGGTTCGATATTGCTGAGCGCGTCGGTTCGACCGAATTCACCGGTTACACCGCGACCGAAGGCGAGGGGCAAGTTGTTGCACTCGTCAAGGATGGCGCTGAAGTACAATCCGCCAAAGCTGGTGACAGCGTGACATTGATCACCAACCAGACGCCCTTTTATGGCGAAAGCGGTGGTCAGATGGGCGATGCTGGCACAATTTCGAGCTTGTCGGGCTTTGCAGCGACTGTCACTGACACCTCGAAGCCGCTCGGCCGCCTGCATGCGCATCAAATGACCGTCGACGCCGGCGAAGTGAAGGTGGGCGATGTCGTCCAGCTAAAGATCGATACCGTGCGCCGTGATACGCTCCGTTCGAACCACAGTGCCACACACTTGCTGCATGCGGCGCTGCGCAATCGCTTGGGTAGCCATGTGACGCAAAAGGGTAGCATGGTTGCACCGGATCGCCTGCGTTTCGACTTTTCGCACAATCAGGCTGTGACGCCGGAAGAAATTGCCGACATCGAGGCCGAGGTCAATGCGCAGATCCGCCGAAACACGGCGGTGACCACCCGCTTGATGGCACCCGACCAAGCAGTCGAGGCAGGCGCGCTGGCGCTGTTTGGCGAAAAATATGGCGACGAAGTCCGCGTGCTCAGCATGGGAGAGGTTGAGGGAGCCAATTATTCGGTCGAATTGTGCGGCGGCACCCATGTCAATGCGCTCGGCGATATCGCACTGATGACGATTGTTTCTGAAGGCGCTGTCGCGAGCGGTATCCGCCGTATTGAGGCGCTTACTGGCGAGGCAGCTCGCCAGCATCTTGCGCGCCGTGAAAGCCAGTTGAAGGACATCGCTTCATTACTGAAAACAGCACCTGATGAAGTGACAACGCGGGTCGAAACCCTTCTCGCAGAACGTCGCACGCTCGAAAAGGAACTATCGGACGCCAAAACCAAGCTTGCGCTTTCTGGTGGCGGTGGGCCCAAGGCCGAAGCCGAAAAGCTGGGCGACACCAATTTCATGGGACAGGTCATCCCAGGCATTGAGCCCAAAGCTTTGCGCGGGCTGGCCGACGAACAGATGAAGGCCTTGGGTGGCGGCGTGGTGGCAATCATTGCTGCCAACGAAAATGCCAATACCGTCGTTGTCGCTGTCTCGCCCGAATTGACCGGCAAATTTGCTGCACCCGATCTCGTTCGCGCCGCCACCACCGCCATGGGCGGGCAGGGCGGAGGTGGTCGTCCGGAAATGGCGCAGGGCGGTGGCCCTGCCGGTAGCGATCAGGCGCAGGCCGGGCTGGATGCGATCAAGGCTGCACTTGCTGGCTGAGCCTGCTGCGTAATTTGAGTCGGGGGGCTTCTTCCAGCTCCCCGGCCTCTTTGATGGCGCGACGGAATTCGTCGCGCTTTTCATGGATGGATGCGATCACCGGTCCCATCGCAATGCCGAGATCGACAAGAACTGCCTCTGACAGCTGAAGCGAGCTTTCGAGCGTTTCGGGTACCGCATCGCTAACCCCGGCCAGATAGAGTTCTGCGGCATGATCTGCGTCGCGGGCGCGGGCGACGATGGTGAGATCGGCAAATTGCGCGCGAATACGCTTCACCATCTTTGCCGCCAGGACAGGATCATTCATCGTCAAAACCAGCGCCTTTGCGGTATCCAGATGCAGACGGTGTAATGTCTGCGGCTTTCCGACATCGCCAAAAATGACATTATAGCCATCACGCCGCGCAGCCACGACTGCGTCCACATTATGCTCGACCGCGATATAGGGCTGGTCATGCGCTTGCAGCATTTCCGCAACCAACTGCCCCACACGGCCGAAACCGATAATGACTGTGCGCGGTTCGGCGTTTGAGTTGATCTCTTCTTCCAATGCCAGTCCGCTAGATCGCACTTGGATGCGGCGGGAAATATCATGGCCAATACGCGCCAAAATCGGTGTAATCAGCAGTCCGATCGCGGTTGCGACTTGCCAGAACCGGGCGGTTTCGGGATCGATGATTTGCGCCGCGCTGGCGGCCCCCAAAACGATCAAGGTCGTTTCGGACGGGCTGGCCATCAAAAGTCCAGTTTCGGTCGCAACGCCCGGCCGAGCCCCCGCAAATTTCAGCAGACTGCCAACAACAAAGGCGTTGATGACAACAGCAGCAACTACCGCCGCTGCCAGCCTTTCCCAATTGGACAGAATGAATCCAATATCGATCTGCATGCCGATGCTGATTAGGAAAACACCTAGCGCCAGCCCTTTAAAGGGTTCGACCACCGTTTCAACTTCGCCGCGATAATCGGTTTCTGCGATCAGCAAGCCAGCTATCAACGCGCCTACGATGGGGGAAAGACCAACCGCAGCAGTAGCGAGGCTCGACAATATGACGACCAGCAACGTTGCTGCGATGAACAATTCCGGGCTTTTGGTGCGTGCAGCCTGCCCGAACAGCGGCGGAAGCAGATATCGGCCCGCAACTAGCATCACGACGATCACTGACAGTCCCTGCCACGCCACCGAAAACAACGCATCCCATCCGCCACCGCTTGCTGCCTGCGGGCCAAGCACGCCGAGGACAAAGATGATTGGCACAATCGCCAGATCCTCAAACAACAGCATGGCGAATGCAGAGCGGCCCACAGAGGACGTTGTGCCTGCAATTGGCAGAACCAATGCTGTAGAAGACAGCGAGAGTGCGAGACCAAGCCCGATAGCTTCGGTGGCGTTGTAGCCAACGGCAAACAACGCGCCGCCAATCAAAATAGCGCCCCCAAACAATTCGGCGGCACCCAGCCCGAACACCTGCTTGCGCATCCGCCAAAGCCTGCGGAACGAAAGCTCTAGCCCAATACCAAACAGCAGCAGGATGATGCCAAATTCACCGATGCGGGTGATTTCGGCAGTGTCGGAAATGGTTATCCAGCGTAACCACGGATATTGCGCTGCAAGCGAGCCGAGACCCATGGGGCCGACCAGAACACCGACCAGCAGGAATCCGATAATTGGGGTGATCCGCAACCGGGCGAATGCTGGAATAACAATCCCCGCCGCGCCCAATATGACGAGCGCGTTGTTCAATCCTTCGGTATGGAGTTCGGCGGCCATGCCCCTTCTTAAGGGGAGCAAGCCGCCGATGTCAGCAAATTACTGCCAGCTGCCCATTTTTGTTTCGAGATTGGCGCGAACCGCTTCGAAGAATTGCTCGGTCGTCATCCACGCCTGATCGGGACCGATCAGGATGGCAAGGTCCTTGGTCATCGCGCCGCTTTCAACGGTTTCGATGCAGACCTGCTCCAAGGTTTCGGCAAAGCGCGTCACATCGGGCGTGTCATCGAATTTGCCGCGGAATTTGAGGCCGCCGGTCCAGGCAAAGATCGACGCAATCGGATTGGTCGAGGTCGCCTTGCCCTGCTGATGCTGGCGATAGTGGCGGGTAACGGTGCCGTGCGCCGCTTCGGCCTCAACGGTCTTGCCGTCAGGCGTCATCAGGATGGAGGTCATCAGACCGAGCGAACCGAAGCCCTGCGCCACCTGATCCGACTGGACGTCGCCATCATAATTTTTGCAAGCCCAGACGAACTTGCCGCTCCACTT
>NZ_DAOLHN010000038.1:0-29221 GCF_035329025.1 Sphingorhabdus sp.
CAAATTCAAGAACATCATGCACCGCAAGGGCGCGCAGGATAAGAAGCGCTCGGCGATGTTTTCCAAGCTCAGCCGCGAAATCACCGTCGCGGCGAAGATGGGGATGCCCGATCCGGACATGAACCCGCGCCTTCGCCTCGCGGTCAACGCGGCCAAGGCTCAGTCGATGCCCAAGGACAATATCCAGCGCGCGATCGACAAGGCGGCTGCCGCCGGTGGCGAGGATTATGAAGAAATCCGCTATGAAGGCTATGGCCCGGGCGGCGTTGCTGTCATCGTCGAAGCCTTGACCGACAATCGCAACCGCACCGCCACCAATGTGCGCACCGCGTTCAGCAAAAATGGCGGCAATCTGGGCGCGTCGGGTGCGGTGAGCCATGGCTTTGATCGCATGGGCCTGATCACCTATCCCGCCAGCGTTGGCGATGCCGACACCGTCTTTGAAGCAGCACTCGAAGCGGGCGCCGAAGACGTTGAAAGCGGTGAGGAAGAGCACAGCATCTGGACCGCGATGGACGCGCTGCACGAAGTGTCCAAGGCATTGGAAGCGACGCTGGGTGCTGCCGAAAGCGCAAAGCTCGCTTGGAAGCCGCAGATATTGGTCGAAGTGGACGAAGCGAACGCTGCAACGCTGTTGAAAATGATCGACGCACTGGAAGACGATGACGACGTCCAGACCGTATGGGGCAATTATGACGTCTCTGACGAGGTGATGGCGAAGCTCGGCTGATGATCATTCTCGGTCTCGACCCCGGCCTTGGCACCACCGGCTGGGGTATCATCGCCAAGGAAGGCAACCGCCTCAGCCATATCGATAATGGCGAGATCAGCACCGATGCAAAAATGCCGCTCGCCAACCGGCTGGTCGCGATTGACGAAAAACTCCGCGCGGTGCTCGACCATTTCAAGCCCGACTGTGCGGCAGTCGAGGAAGTGTTCGTCAACAAGAACCCGCAATCGACGCTGAAGCTGGGGCAGGCGCGTGGCGTGGTGCTGCTCGGTGCGGCGCGCAACCGCACCCCCGTCACCGAATATGCCGCGCGGCTGGTCAAGAAATCGGTGGTCGGCACCGGCAAGGCGGACAAGGACCAGATCGCCGCGATGCTCCGCGTTCTGATGCCGGGGCTTAAGCTGGCGGGTGAGGATGCGGCGGACGCGCTGGCGGTTGCGGTGACGCACGCACACCATATTCGTTAGTGCTCGGACGAGACGCAGTGTCGGTCTTTTTCACGCAAAGGCGCAAAGGAAAATAAGGGCGAAGCCCTTTATCCAATGGTAGCGTTCGCCTTAGGCCAGGTGACATTGATTGGCTGCGCCGTCCCCTTCATTATCTTTGCGCCTTTGCGTGAAACAAATGGCATAACCTCTGCATTCCTGCACACCGTAAGATTTGGAACAAAACAGGAAATACCCCTTCGACAATCACGTTTAACGTGATTAAGAGAGCGGCATGATCGCAAAACTTTATGGCCGCATCGACGAAACCGGCGTCGACAGCCTGGTAATCGACGTCAATGGCGTCGGCTATCTGGTGCAAGCGAGTGCCCGGACGTTGGCGGTGCTCGGCGGTGCGGGGGATTTCGCGACGGTCTTCACCGAAATGCTGGTGAGCGAGAATGACCAGCGGCTGATCGGTTTCGCCAGCCGCGAGGAGCGCGACTGGTTTCGTCTGCTGATCGGCGTGCAGGGCGTGGGCGCAAAAGTGGCGCTGGCAATTCTCTCTGCGCTAGAGGCCGATGACCTGACCATCGCGATTGCCAATGGTGACAGTGCGATGGTCGCGCGGGCCAATGGCGTCGGCCCCAAACTCGCCAGCCGCATCGTCAACGAACTGCGCGACAAGGTCGGTGCGATGGCGGGTATCGGCGGCGGCGCGAAACTGGCGGCAGCTGCCAAGGCGGGGAACAACAATGTGTCCGATGCGGTCGCGGCGCTCACCGGCCTCGGCTTCAAGCCCGGCGAAGCACAAGGTGCTGTGGCGCTGGCGCTGGAGGAATTGGGTGACGGGGCAACGCTTGATGCGCTGGTAAGGCTGGCGCTGAAGAGGGCGGCGAAGTGACTGTTGACGGACGGCCCGATGAAAGTAGCTCTGCCGAGGCGGGCATTGGGGGGCGGCTGCCCCCATATCAGGTTTGGGCCTCAATGCGCATTCTGGGTTTGGTCGGAGCGGCGTTGGTTGTGGTGTGGATTTTCCATACCATGTACGCCCTGTTAGCTGCTGTTGACGGACGAAATGTGGGAATGCTGCCCGGATGGATATTTTTGGTTGGCGCTATCGTAGGTGGTACGGGCAAAAACTGGCGCAAAGACACGCCGCCGATATGCGAGTTTATTGGCAACATGCTAGCGTCGAAAAACTGTCCTGATTGCGGCCAATCGGTATTCAGTGACATGCCGCCATCTGGGTATGAGTCAGATCTTGCCAAGCATTCTTTTTGGCCAGCGCGTCTATGCGCCAATTGTGGACAAGACATGACGAAGCGCGTGTCCAAATGACGGACAACCCTCACCTCACCCCCATGCGCAAGCCTGAGGACATCGACGCGGCGCTGCGCCCGAAAAGCCTGACCGAATTTATCGGCCAGCAGGCGGCGCGGGAGAATTTGCGGGTGTTTATCGAGGCGGCGAAGTCGCGCGGCGATGCGCTTGACCATGTGCTGTTTTTCGGGCCGCCGGGGCTGGGGAAGACCACGCTGGCGCAGATTGTCGCGAAAGAAATGGGGGTGGGCTTCCGCTCCACCTCTGGCCCGGTGATCGCCAAATCGGGCGATCTGGCGGCGCTGCTGACCAATCTCGAAGAAGGCGATGTCCTTTTCATCGACGAAATCCACCGCCTGAATCCCGTGGTCGAGGAAATCCTCTACCCCGCGATGGAGGATCGCGCGCTCGACATCATGATCGGCGAAGGTCCATCGGCGCGCTCGGTGCGGATCGATTTGCCTGCCTTCACGCTGGTCGGCGCAACCACGCGACAGGGCTTGCTGACCACGCCGCTGCGCGATCGCTTTGGCATTCCGGTGCGGCTCAATTTCTATACGCATGATGAGCTGGAACTGGTCGTCACCCGCGCTGCCAAACTGCTTGATCTTGAAATTGCCGCAGATGGCGCGCGCGAAGTGGCGAAGCGTTCGCGCGGCACGCCGCGTATTGCCGGCCGCTTGCTGCGCCGCGTGCGCGATTTCGCCAATGTCGCGGGAGAAACGCTGGTCACGGCGAAAATCGCCGATGCTGCATTGAACCGGCTGGAGGTCGACAATCTTGGCCTCGATGCGATGGACCGGCGCTATCTGTTGATGATCGCCGATATCTATCGCGGCGGCCCTGTGGGGGTAGAGGCGCTGGCGGCGGGGCTTTCAGAACCGCGCGATACGATCGAGGATGTGGTTGAGCCCTATCTGTTGCAACTCGGCCTGATAGCACGCACGGCGCGGGGGCGGCAGTTGAATGGACCAGGCTGGAAACATCTTGGCATCACGCCGCCGACTGGCGCGCAGGACGGGTTGTTTGACAAATAACCTCGGATGATTGGGGCAAGCCCGCGAGCGGGCTTGCAAGGCGCGAAGACACGAAGATGTTATCACTGCCCGAAGGGCAGCTTAATTATTCGGGTACGATGAAATTTTTCGGTTCTGATTTGAGTGCGCTGCGCGCGAAATTTGCGTGAGCCCTTTGTGCCTTTGCGCCTTGCGTCACCGCTGGTGGCGCACCAATATTTGCTGACCAAGTGAGTCTCACGCACGACAAGTTGTGCACAAACCGTCCGAACCCCCTTCCTGTCGCGGAATCCTTGCGTTAAGCCCCTCTGCAATGAACGGGACGCAACCCTATAACGGCCATTTCGACGGGCCCCGCCACCTGTTCGCGGTGCGGGTCTATTTTGAGGACACTGACTTTTCGGGCGTCGTCTATCACAGCCGTTACCTGCACTTCATGGAACGTGCGCGATCGGACATGCTGAGCGTCGCGGGGATCAACCAGCAGGCGGCCTATGCAGGCGGAGAGGGCGTTTATGCCGTGACCGACCTGCACATCAAATATCGCGCGCCGGCGCATTTTGACGATGCGCTGGTTGTTGTCTCGACAGTCGAGGAAATCCGCGGCGCAAGCGTCGTCATTCATCAGAGAGTCATGCGCGGGGACCAAGTGCTGACCGAAGCAGAAGTCACCGCCGCTTTCCTGACGCCAGAGGGCCGCCCGCGCCGCCAGCCGCGCGAATGGCTGGCAGCGTTCGAAGGCATCAAGGCGGGCAGGGTGGAATTTAAATGAACGCATCAGTCCTACTTTTCGTCATTCCCGCGAAGGCGGGAATCCATCTCCCGCCGCTCAAATTTCATCGATCGGTGATGGGCCCCCGCCTTCGCGGGGGTGACGAAGTGTTCGAATGCGAGAGACTGTGAAAGAAACAAGATGGATTTGTTGATACTGAGCCAGGGCGCAAGCTTTTCCCCCATTCAGCTGTTTCTGGACGCCGACCTTGTCGTGAAGGCGGTGATCATCGGCCTTGCGCTTGCCAGCATCTGGGTGTGGACGATCATCGTCAGCTTCGTGTTGAAAATCCGGGGCATCAACAACCAGAGCGAAGCGTTCGAACGCGAATTCTGGCGGACCGAGGATGTCGATGGCTATTTCAAGCAGCACGGCAAATCCGACCTGCCGATTGCACGTGTGTTTGCGGCAGGCTTGGCTGAATGGCGGCGCTCGACAGCGGTGAAGACCCCGGACCGGCAGGGCACACGCGAACGCCTCGCCACAGCGATGGACTCTGCAATTGCGGCGGAAAGCGAAAAGCTCGCCAACCGTTTGAATTTCCTCGCCACCACCGGTGCAGTTGCCCCCTTTGTCGGTCTGTTTGGCACGGTCTGGGGCATCATGCGCAGCTTCGCCGCCATCGCAGCCGAACAAAACAGTTCCCTTGCGGTGGTCGCGCCGGGGATCGCGGAGGCGCTGTTTGCGACCGCGATTGGCCTGTTTGCCGCCATCCCTGCGGTGATTGCCTATAACCGCTTCTCGCACCGTCTGAACCAATATGAAGCGCGCATGGGCCGCTTTGCCGACGGCTTCTACGGCCTGTTGAGCCGTGAGCTGGAGCGGGAAGGCTAAGCCTGTGGCGATGAACCTCAACTCAGGCGGTTCCGCGCGCCGCGGCCGTCGCGGCAGCCGCCGCGCGCCAATGGCCGAAATCAACGTCACACCGTTCGTAGACGTGATGCTGGTGCTGCTCATCATCTTTATGGTTACTGCGCCATTGCTCGTTTCGGGCGTACCGGTGGAACTGCCGGAAAGCCGGGCCAATCCGCTCGACCAGAAAGATCAACCACTCGACATTTCGATCGACAAACAAGGCCAGGTGTTCATCGATAGTGCGCCGGTGAGTGCCGGTGAATTGTCGGCGCAGTTGGAAACGATTGCGTCAGAGCAGGACCCTGCCAATCCGCGCCAGATCATGCTGCGCGGCGACACCACCGTCAGTTATGGCGAGATGATGAAGGTAATGGGCGAACTCAACCGCGTCGGCCTCAATTCGGTCAGCCTTGTCACGACCGCCGCCGCCGCGCCGGTCACCCAGGGTTCATCGGAGGACGAATAGCCTGATGGCGATGGACCGTGCGGAAAGGATAGGACTGGGCACTGCCGTTGGCGGGCATGCGCTGTTGCTCGGCGCATTCGCGCTGGGTGCCTTCTTTACCGCCGACCGCATCACTAAGCCGCAGCCTATCTCGGTATCGCTGGTGGGTGAGGTCGCCGATGTTTCGACCGCGCCCGACCCGGTACTCGAGGAGCCTGCGCCAGCCGAAAGCGCAGCCGAACCAGCGCCGGCAGAACCTGAGCCGACGCCCGTGATGAAGGTTGAAAAAACACCCGAAAAGCCGCTGCCAAAGGTAGTCGAAAAGCCGACCCCCAAACCTGCGCCAAAGCCGACGCCGAAACCGGTGCAGAAACAGGCGGCGGCGCAGCCAAAGCCGAAGCAGACGACACAGCCAAAGCAGGCCACACCCAAACCTTTCAGCAAAAGTTTTGAAGATGCGGTGAAGGGCGCGGGGAGCAATCCCAAGCCGACGACTGGAACGTCACCCAAACAGGGCACCGTCGCGCGTAAGGCAGGGGCAGAGGTGAAACGCGAAGTGAACCTCGCACTTGGCCCGCAGATCCGCGACAAGATCGAACGCTGTGCGCCGACGGGCCTCGATATCCGCCAGATCGAAACCTTTGTGACGTTAAGCCTGGAACCCAGTGGCCGCGTGACCGACGTGCGCGTGGACAAGCAGACGGGCATCAACGACAATAACCGCCCACAGGCCGAGCCGTTGAAGCGGTGCATAATTCAGGCGGTGCGTGCCGCATCGCCTTTCAAGGGGCTCGACCCCGACTATCATGACATCTGGAAAACGCACGCCATGCGGCTGCGCGCGACGGGTTGAACGGGAACAGAGATATGAAACCGAACCGATCGATATTTGGCTTTTTCCTTGCCCTGATGGGACTTGTCGCGCTGGCGCCGATTGCCGCTGCGCAGGAGACCACCGCCCCCGCCGAGGACGAACCCGAGCTGGTCGAGTTCGACACCGCCAAGGTGCGCCGCATCGCTGTGCCCGCTTTGGTCGCGCCCAGTCCAGCTGACACGCCCGCCGGCAACAGTGCAAATCTGGGCCGCCAGATTGCTGAAGTGATTTCTGCAAATCTGCGTAACTCCGGCCTGTTCGAGCCGCAGGGCCCCGCTGGCATCCGCCCGATCACGCTCGAGGAAGTCACCGCGCCGCAATATGATTATTGGAAGGGCCGCAATGTCGAGCAACTGGTCGAAGGTTTTGTTCGCGTTGGCGGCGACGGCAATCTGACCGTTGGCTGCTATCTCTACGACGTCAATTTCGGGCAGGAACTCACCCGCCTCGGCTTCGTCGTCCCGCCGCGCGAATGGCGGCGCGCTGCGCATAAATGCGCCGATGCGATTTATTCGAAACTGACCGGCGAACTGCCCTTCTTCGACAGCCGCATCGCCTATATCGCCGAGACCGGGCCGAAGGGAAAACGCGTCAAGCGGCTGGCGATCATGGATTCGGACGGGGCGAACCACCGCTTCATCACCAATGGTCAGTCGACCGCGCTCACCCCGCGTTTCTCGCCCAATTACAAATCGATCCTGTATCTGAGCTATCAGGACGGCAATCCGCGTATCTATGTCTATGATATCGACAGCGGGCGGCAGCGGTTGATCACCGCGAGCAAGAACCCGACCTTCGCCCCGCGCTGGTCACCCGACGGGCAGACGATCCTCTATTCGATGGCGGTCGCGGGTAATACCGATGTGTACAAGGTGTCGGTCAATGGCGGGTCGCCTGTCAAACTGACCAGCGCACCCGGCATTGACGTGGGCGGCAGCTTCTCCCCCGATGGTCGCCAAATTGTCTTTGAAAGCGACCGCGGCGGCAGCCAGCAGGTCTATGTGATGAACGCCGACGGTTCGAACCAGCGCCGTATCAGCCATGGTGGCGGCCGTTATGCGACGCCCGAATGGAGCCCGCGCGGCGACCTGATCGCCTATACGCGCATCGCGGGCGATTTCCGTGTCGGCGTGATGCGTCCCGATGGTTCGGGCGAACGGTTGCTGACCGATAGCTGGCAGGACGAGGCGCCGACTTGGGCACCCAATGGACGCGTCATCCAGTTCTTCCGTACCGAACGAAATACGGGTAAAACAAGCGTCTGGCAGGTGGACCTGACGGGCCGCAACGAACGCAAGCTGCCGACCCCGGTCGATGGCTCGGATCCGGCTTGGGGGCCGGTGCTTCCATGAATGGTTTTGCGGGGCAGCAAGAAAGGAAAATCAAGATGACGAACAAGGCACGTACTTTCGCACTGTTGCTGGTCGCCAGCACCGCGCTCGCGGCTTGCGGCAAAAAGGAAATCAAGGACCTGCCACCGGTCGCCGACAACACCACATACGGAAATACCGGTGACACCGTGACACCGAGCGGCCCCGCTATCATTCCGGGCAGTCAGGAAGATTTCATCCAGTCGGTTGGCTCGATGGGCGATCGCATTTTCTTTGATACCGACCGCTTCAATGTCGATACTGCCGATCAGGCCGTGTTGCAGACGCAGGCGCAGTGGCTTGCGCGCTACCCCAATGCTCGAGTGACGCTGGAGGGGCATGCCGACGAACGCGGCACGCGCGATTACAACCTTGCACTGGGCGAACGCCGTGCCAATGCGGCGAAAAACTATCTGGCTTCACTGGGCGTCGATGCTTCGCGCATCCAGACGGTCAGCTACGGCAAGGAACGCCCACAGGCGCTTGGTTCGAACGAAGAATCCTGGGCGCAGAACCGCCGGGCGGTGACGGTAGTCGTCAGGTAGCAGAAGGATTTCCCCTCCCGTTTACGGGAGGGATTTGGGAGGGGGCGAGCCGAAGGCGAGCATCAGTGGTATCAGGCCCTCCCCCGGCCCCTCCCGCAGGCAGGAGGGGAGAAACAAGCCTACTTCGCCTTTTTGTAAGGTACAAATTCGCCAAGGCTGCAGACCGGCCCTTGAATGCCGCTCGTCCGGTCAACCAGCCTGATGATGTCGCCGCTGCACAACTGTCCGCTATAGGTTTCAACGACCATGATATCGTCGCCGCGGGTCAGACCCGGGCAGGTCGAACGCAATTTGTTCAAATATACTGTGCGGCCTGATTCCCGATAAAGAAGCGTATCGTCGCTTATGCGGATGGCGTTGACGTTACGGCTGTTGGAAATGCAATTGCGCGGTTCGCCCGCAACCTTACCCTTCAGTTCCTTTTCAAGGATTTTGGCTTCCTTGTCCCTGATAGGTGCGGGTGCCGTGTCGGCGTCGCCATAGGCGCACCCTGCCAATGCCATTGAAGCAATAAGTCCGAAACCGAGCCCTGAGCGCAACATATTCGTTCTCCGCGATTGATTTGCCGTATCGACATTAGTGTATAGCTGATTATCTGGACATGAACGAGAGAGAAACGGGAGAGAAAAGTGGGCGGTTGGCCAAAGCTGGAATGGGATGGGGAGCGGACCGGACCGCTGCAAAGCGTCAAGGTACTCGACATGTCGTCGGTCGTACTGGGGCCCTTTGCCACGGTGCAATTGGCCGATCTGGGTGCGGAAGTCATCAAGGTCGAAAATGCGCAGGGTGGCGGCGATATCATGCGCAAGGCGGGGGACAATCCCACTGGCGATCTAGGACCGATCTATGCCAGCCTCAACCGCAACAAAAAGTCGGTCGCACTGGATGCGTCCAAGCCGGAAGACAAGGCGGCGATCCTTGAACTTGCAAAAGGCGCGGATGTCTTTTTCCATAATGTTCGCATGGCCGGAATGGAGCGGCTTGGCCTTGGATATGAGGATATCAAGGCGGTCAATCCAGATATCGTTTACGTCCATTGCGCCGGCTATGGCGCAGACGGACCCTATGCCAAGCGGCAGGCCTATGATGACCTGATTCAGGCTGCCTCCGGCTTTGCCGCCTTGTTCGAGATGCGCGACAAGGGGCGTCCGCAATATGCGCCCTCGCTGGTGGCAGACAAGGTGAGCGGGATGTTTGCGGCCAACGCCGTGCTCGCGGCTTTACTCGGGCGTGCAAATGGACTTGGCGGGCAGTTTGTGCAGGTGCCGATGTTTGAATGCTTCACCTGGTTCCACATGGTCGAAAATCTGTGGGGCAACACCTTCCTGCCGGGCAATGGCAAAATGGCCTATACCCGCTCGATCAACCCGCGCCGGAGGCCCTATCCAACCAAGGATGGCTATATCGCGATCGTGCCTTATGCCGACCATCAGTGGGAACGCTTTTTTGAACTCGCAGGGCGTCCCGGCGTGTTTCAGGACCCGCGCTTTTCAAGCTACAAGGCACGACTCGAAAACACGACCGAACTATACGCGATGATCGAGGAATGCAGCGCGACCAAGACCACCGATGAATGGGTCGAACTGCTCGACGCAAATAACATCCCGGCGATGAAATATAATCGGATGGCTGATGTGTTCGATGATCCGCACCTGAAGGCCGTGGACTTTTTCGAAGAGCGCGAAGCAAAGGCGGGGTACATGTATCGTTCGATGCGGCACCCGGTGCATTATGCCTCCACCCCTGCGTCGATGTTCGCCGATCCACCCAGCCTTGATGCGGATCGGGATGAGGTGTTGGGGAATGGTGCATAACTGAATTGGGTTGGACGATTATTTTACCTTGGCCCTGAGCTTGTCGAAGAGCGCTTTTCAGTCGCAGCGCAAACCTTGAGGCTTGCTTCGACAGGCTCAGCACTACGGTTAATCAAGCAACCAGCTAACGGTCGCGCGGTGTCCAGCCAGTGTCGTCCTTGCCTTTGTCCAGCAGGCGCAGCGCGAGGCCAGCTGCTACGCCTACCCCGATGGCCACTGTCAGGTCGGTGATGACCGTCAGCACCAGCGTCATGAAGAACAGCCCTTTCTCCGTCAGCGGCAAATGCAGATGCTCGCGCCATTTTTCGGGCTCGCTCATGTTCCAGGCGGTCAGCATCAGCACGGCGGCGAGCGCGGGCAGCGCGAGCATTCCGGCCCAGCGCGCCGCAACCAGCATGATCGCAAGGATGAGGAGGGCGTGCACCAACCCGGCAACCGGTGTCTTGCCGCCTGCGCGAACATTGGTCGCAGTGCGTGCAATCGCCCCCGTTACCGGCATCCCGCCGAACAGGGCAGAAGCGACATTGCCATAGCCCTGTGCCATGATTTCGGCATTCGGGCGATGATGACCTTCGATCATCCGGTCGGCGACTATGGCCGACAACAGCGATTCAACGCCTGCAAGGAAGGCAATAATTAGCGCGGATGGCAGCAGTTCCTGAACCTTCGCCAGACTGAACGTGGGCAAGGAAGGCACGGGCAGGCTAGCTGGTAGCTCCCCGAACCGCGAAGCGATCGTATCGATGGGCAGCGCGACCATAGCGGCCAACACCGATCCTGCCGCAACCCCGATCACCAGACTGGGCGAGCGGGGGGCCCAGCGGCGCAGCACAACCATCAGCACCAGCGCCAGCACAGCGACGCCCACGGCGTAAAGGTTGCTGTTTGGCAGTTCCTTGGCGAGTATGGCTAATTTGGGCAGGAATTCTGCGGGTAGTTTTGCGATGTCGAGGCCAAGGAAATCCTTCAACTGGCTGGTCGCTATGATGATTGCGATGCCTACAGTGAAGCCGTTGATGACCGGCTCAGGCACCAGCGCGATCAAGCGGCCCGCACGGAAATAGCCTGCGACCAGCAATATTGCCCCTGCCATCAAGGTCGCCAGCACCAGCCCGTCATAACCATGATCGGCGATCACCGAATAGACCACGACGATGAAGGCCCCGGTCGGCCCGCCAATCTGAACCCTGCTGCCGCTGGTGAGCGAAATCACGAAACCGCCGATGATTGCCGTTACCAGCCCCTGCGCTGGCGTAGCGCCCGAGGCGATGGCAATCGCGATGCTGAGCGGGAGCGCAACCAGCGCGACCGTCAACCCGGCGAGCGCATCCTGCCGGAATAGCGACCAGCTATAGTCACGGATGGTTGTGAGGATCTTGGGCTGGCGCATCGCTTTTCAGTACTCAGGCCTTTGCCTTCTCCGCCGCGATCCAGTCTTTCACCATATCCTCCAGCACATTCAGGGGCACCGAACCCTGACCCAGCACGGTATCGTGGAATGCTGCCAAGTCGAACCTGTCGCCCAGCTCCTTACTTGCCAATTCGCGCAGTTCGCGGATTTTGAGCTCACCCAGCTTGTAGGCCAGCGCTTGTCCCGGCCAGCTGATATAGCGGTTGACCTCCGCCTCGATATTGGCGGCCGACAATGCGCTGTTGTCGGTCATGAACGCAATGGCCTGCTCCTTGCTCCAGCCCTTGGCGTGGATGCCGGTGTCGACGACAAGGCGGCAGGCGCGCCACATTTCGTAGGACAGGCGGCCCATATCCTTGGCGGGCGTATCATACAGACCCATTTCGATACCCAACCGTTCCGAATAGAGCCCCCAGCCTTCGGTGAAGGCGGTGAAGAAGGCGCCGTTCTTGCGGAAATCGGATAGTTCCAGTTCCTGTTGAATAGCAATCTGGTGATGGTGGCCGGGTACCGCCTCATGCACTGACAGCGACGGGATTTCCCAAAAGGGGCGCTGGTCAAGTTTGGAGGTGTTGACGTAGTAAAATCCGGCGACCCCAATCGCGGGCGAACCGGGATTATAGTAAGCGGTTGTCGTCCCTTCCGCGATTTCGGCAGGGATTTCCTTGATGCCATAGGGCAGGCGCGGCAGGCGGTGGAACAGCCCGGGCATCTTGCCATCAATGGTCTTGTTCACCCGTGCGACCTTTTCCATCAGCTCTTCGGGCGTCTTGGCATAGTATTGCGGATCGGTGCGCAGATGCTGGATAAAGGCTTCGCGGCTTTCATATCCAGCCTTCTTGGCCACCTCGACCATATCGGCGCGGATGCGGGCGACTTCCTTCAGCCCCAATTCGTGGATCTGGTCTGCGTTCAGGTTAGTCGTCGTTTCCTGACGGATACGGAAATTATAGTAATCCTTGCCGCCCGGCTGCGCCGAGACGCCCGGTGCCTTGGCGCAATTGGGTTTGTAGCTCTTGGCAAACCAGTCGAGATGTTTCTGCAACGCGGGGTGGATGACCGTCGCGATGGTCGCGCCTGCTTCGGCAGCAAGACCGTTGAATTCGGACTCGCTCATGCTTTCGGGCCGACGGCGGTGGTACGGGTTCATGTAGCGCGATTTACGGATATCGGAGTCGGCTACGATGAGGCCTGCTATGCCTTTTTCATACCCGTTCAAGACCACACAGGGGAGAACATATTTGCCCCTCAATGCTTGGTTCGCGACCGCCAGCGACTGGTCGTTGACCGTGCCATATTGCTTCAGCCGGGCGTTGTAGCTTTCATAGTCCGCCTTGTTGCGAAAAGGCAGGTTGTCCGCCATTCCGGCAAAGCTTTGATGCCAGCCCGAATAGGTTGAAAAATTGATGCTGCGCTGGCCATAGCGGTTGGCTTCGACATTTTCTTCGAGCGTGCGCTTCAATATGCCATATTCGATCTTGTAGGACGGATTGAGCTGGCTGGCGTCGATGGCTTCGAGTTTTTTCAGGATAGTGGCACTGGCATTTGCGTAGCGGTCACGCCCGGCCAGGCTGTAATCGCCAACGTCGTTCGCATAGTCGTCGATACCCAGCGAACTGGCATAAATCGGCGATTCCTTCATCACCATCGCCCAATATTCGTCGACCAGCGATTTTACCTCGGCACCTGAATCGGCATGGGCAGGCAAAGCCGCACTCAACAGCAGCGCGGCAAACAATATTTTACGCATGAATTTCTCCCGAACGTCCAAGGCTTCTAGCGGGAAGCATCGGCCTGCACAATGTCACAGACTTGACATGATGGACTGGCAGCGCATGAACCGGTGAACAGACAGAGGGAAATGTGATGCGCAGTAGCAATTGGATTCTGGCAGTCACCGCCATGCTCGCTCTTTCCGGATGCGCGACGGGTTCGACAAAGACCGGCAATATCGCATCTGCTCCTGCGACGGCGCAGGAAGCGTTGCGACCCTTATACGCCGGGTTGCAATCGAAATTGCCCGTGGCCGCCCCCAATCCGGTGCTGGCAGATGACACCATCCTGACCCGCATCGCCTTTGGATCATGCCAGAATGAAAACCGGTCGATGGCTTATTGGGATGTGATCGCCGCGCAAAAGCCGCAGGCTTTTCTGCTGATCGGCGACAATGTTTACGGCGATACCGGATCGCAATGGAGCGCCGATATGCCAACGCTCACCGCGAGCTATCGCAAACTTTCGACGCGGCAGGAATGGGATCGTTTCCGCCGCTCGGTTCCCATGATGACGACATGGGACGATCATGATTTCGGCGCCAATGACGCTGGCGGCAGCTTTGCGTTCAAGGAATATGCCGAGACGGTTTATGAAACCTATTGGGGTGCCTCCGACGCGGTGAAATCCCGTCCTGGTGTGTATGAGAGCCGCATCATCGGGCCAGAGGGCAAACGGGTGCAGTTCATCCTGCTCGACACACGCTATTTCCGCTCTGATCTGGCGCGTATGCCCTACCGCGATCCGGGCCCGACGCTGGGCTGGTATTTGCCTAACGAAGACAGGAATGCGACATTGCTGGGCGAAGCGCAATGGCAATGGTTGGCGGGTGAGCTGTCAAAACCTGCCGATGTGCGGATCATTGTCTCCTCGACGCAGGTGATTACCAGCGCGCACAATTTCGAAGGCTGGACCAATTTCCCGCGCGAACGCGAAAAGTTGTACCGCCTGCTATCCGAAAAGGGTGTGAACAATGCGCTGGTCCTTTCAGGCGACCGCCACTCCGCCGGATTCTACAAAAGCGACGTGAAGGGGCTGTCAAAACCGCTTTGGGATTTTACCTCCTCGTCGCTGAATATGTCGTTCGGAAAGGGCGACAGCCGGGATCGTGAACCCGATCCGGCGCGTACGGGCGGCTTCTGGTCGATCCCCAATTTCGGGCAGCTTGATATCGATTGGGATGCAAAGACCGTCAAAATGTCACTGCGCAAGGAAGATGGTAGCGTGATTGAAGAGCAGGTCATCAGCCCCTTCGGTTGATCTCCGAAAAGTCGACCGGGGCGGCAACAGCAAGCACGCGATCGCGAATGGCTTCGGCGGTTTCACGAGGCAGCGCGATCATCTCCAGCTTTCCACCCGCAACGCCGAAGCGGAGCGAAACCAGACCAGCCAATCGCGCCAGCGGGCTTTGCGCAATTTCGACACTCTGCACCCGCACCTGCGGCAATATGGTCAGGCGCTGGCGCCACCATCCGTGGCGTGCATATAGCTGGGTGCCATCACTGCCATGCCGGTATACGCGCCATTCGAAGGCGTTGAACGCGAGCAGCAGGGGTATCAACAACAACAAAAGGGATGCGCGCATCCACGAACTTTCCGCGAGCAGTACCACTGCCGCCATAGCGGCAAGGATGACAGGCAATAATGGCAGCGCTTGAATCAGCCACCAGCTGAACTTGCCGCGTTGCATGTGGGAGCTCTCGCCGGGAGGCGCAATTTCTGCTTCTGCAACAATCGGCCAGATTTCATCCAGCCGCGCGAGCGGGGCAACCATATGATGGCTTTCCTGTTTGCTTTCCTGCGCCAGACTGACAAAGCGGAGTGCATGCCAACCGCGGCGCTTGCGCACCGGCCCGGTTTCGACAATCGCCGCCTGAACGCGCGCGACCGGCATCACCACATCGGTCAACGTCAGCAGCCCGCGCCGCCGCCGGAACCCCTTGGAGGTGCGTTCCAGCCGGAAGCCATAGTCGGTCAGGAAAGTGCGGACGATGCCGGTGAAAATGCCGATAGCAACCAGCCCGATGAGAGCGGCGATCGCCCCATAAATGCGCGTCGCCACATCGATGTCGTCAATGGACACGCCGTTGACCTCTGCCGTGTCGATCCAGCCGCTAAGATCCCAGAAATCAAATGGAAGCAGAAAATCGAACTGCTGCGCGATGCCGCCCAGCACCGCGAAAATCACGAGGCTGAACGAGTATAAGCCAAGCGTCAGTAATCTGCCGGTGTCCATCGCGAATACCGTCGCTCCGCCTTCCTCTTCGACGGCTTCCGTCTCGCCTATGGTTGTTCCCTGGCCAGCCTTGCGCGCCTTGATCGTCTCACGCAGCCGCTCGGCATCGCCCAGCGAGACATAGCTCAGCTTGGCATCCTCGCCATCACCGCCACCGGTTTCGAACTTGACCTCACCCAGGCCCAGCAGACGTGCAAGGGGTTTTTGCTCGATACTGACGTCCTGGATACGATCATAGGGAATCGAGCGGGCGGAGCGGCTGATGATACCCTTTTCGATACGGATATCGTCGTCACCCAGATGATACTGGAATCGCATCCATGCCAGCCAGCGAAAGAACAGGCTGACCAGCAGCATCGCTCCGATGATCAGCGGTATGAACGCCGGATTATCAGACGCGCGCACGCCAAAGGTTGCAGCAACAATGGGGAACAGGAGTTGAGGGATGCCCGTGACGAAATGGACGATCAGCCCAAGCGGATGCAGCCGCTGGCCTTCATATTGCTCCCCTCCCGCTTGCGGGAGGGGCTGGGGGAGGGCGTGCGGAGGTGATGTGCCCTCTTTGCCCGGGCCCTCCCCTAACCCCTCCCGCAAGCGGGAGGGGGACATTTCGTCGTTGTCGGTCAACCCTGCGCCGCCTTGATATATTCGCGTATCGTCTCGCGCATTGCGACAGCATCTTCATGACGCAGGCCGGGCAGGCTGACCGAAGCATTGTGGTTGCCAGCTGTATGGACCGTCAGAGTGGCTAGATCGTAGCGCCGCATGATGGGCCCCTGATGGACATCGATATGCTGGATGCGCCCAAGCGGCACGACAGTGTCGCTATAGAAGAGATAGCCGCGCACGATCCGCAACCGGTCGGCTCCCAGCGCATAATGCCAGCGGGCAAAACGCCGTCCCGGAACGACGAGGACGAACCATGCGGCGAGTAGTGCGACCGGGATGATGAACATGCCGGTCGCTGTCAGTTGTGCCGTCTCGAGAATCAGTGCGCCGATCAACGGAACTGCCGCAAAAATGGCTGCTCCGATACGCATCACCGTCACATAAGCGGGGTCGAGGGGTTTTAAATGATCGGAGTCTTCCATGCCGTGCTTTATGCGGCGACTGTGTTGTCGATGCAAGACAGCAGTTCGCGCCGCTTTCGCCATGCGGCCATATTGCAGCGCTGTACCAGTTCTCCGCCACAAGGTGACGCCCTTCGGTCAACATTCTAAGCGGACCCATGATTGGAATACAACGCACAGGGCGGTGCATTGCATTTGTGACCGTGATGCTGCTCGCCGAAACGACGTCTGTGGCTTCCGAGCCACAACAAAAGTCTACGACCGGCGAGATTGGAGATAGGGCACAAATGGCGGCAATAGAAAAACTGCGTCTGGTGGTGCGATCAAAGGGCTATGCTGAAAGCCGAAACCGGATGCTGAGAGAAGCGAATCAAGATGAAAATCAGATTGTTTCCGAACCTTTTACGGCTTCGATTGAAACAGTCCTCGTTTCGGACGAAGGGTCCGGCAGCAAGCTGATCGACACCGGACATCTGGCCTACATGGGCATTGGTTCCGATCTCGCTTTAATCCTGGGGCAAAAGCAGGTGCTTGCAGGGCTTCCGCCATTGCCATCCTCGGCGGATTTTGGCTCGGGCGTCGTCATCAGTCCGCAGATTGACTATGTCGCCAGCATGCTTCTCGCCAGCGGTTGGGATGATCTGGATGCATCGCTCAGCGGGCGGCTGGTCGCTGCGGTGCCATCGGACGATCAAATCATGCTGGCGAACATCACATCAGACGCCATGTACGAGAAATTCAAATTTTACGTCGGGTCTGCCTTTGATGAAGCAAACCGCAGCGTTTCGAAGGCGTTGCTGTTCCGCAAGGATGGCCGCTGGGTCGAAACCGAGTAAAGTTTAGCGAGCCAAAGCCTCTTCCGCCTCGCGCACCAGCTTGGCGATGATGTCAACCACCGGGCGTTCGACATGCACCATGCCGACCGATTGCCCGGCCATCACCGATCCATATTCGACATCGCCGTCGATCACCGCGCGGCGCAATGCGCCTGCCCAATAGGTTTCGATCTCGAGCTGGGCGGCTTCCATATCGATCTCGCCACGGTCCAGTTTGCCTGCGACCTCGATTTGCTTCTTGGTGAACTCCTCGGTGCCCTTGTTTTTGAGGGCGCGGACGGGGATCACGGGCAGGCGCGGGTCGATCTGCACGCTCGCCACTGCGTCGCGGGCATTGGCGCGCAGGAAGGCCTGTTTGAAATTGGGATGCGCGATGCTTTCATGTGCACAGACGAAGCGCGTGCCGAGCTGCACGCCTGCTGCACCCATTTCGAGATAGCTGGCCATCAGTCCGCCGCGCCCGATCCCGCCTGCGACAAAGATGGGCAACTGATCACCCAGTTCGGGCAAGATTTCCTGCGCCAACACGCTGGTCGAAACGGGGCCGATATGCCCGCCCGCCTCGCTGCCCTCGATAATCAGCGCATCGACGCCCGAACGGGCAAATTTCTTGGCAAGCGTCAGCGCCGGGGCAAAGCACATCACCTTGGCGCCCGCTTCCTTGATCGCCTCGATGCTGCCCTTGGGCGGCAATCCGCCGGCGAGCACGATATGGCTGACCTGATGCTTCGCACAGACCGCGATCAGATCCATGATCTGCGGGTGCATGGTGATCAGGTTCACGCCAAAGGGCTTGGCCGTCAGCGCCTTGGTCGCGGCAATCTCTGCATCCAGCAATTCGGGCGTCATCGCCCCGCAGGCAATCACCCCGAACCCGCCTGCATTGGAGATGGCGGAAACCAGATTACGCTCCGAAACCCACGACATCGCGCCGCACATAATGGCGACCTCGCAGCCAAGAAATTCGGTACCGCGATGCATGAGATGGGCGAGTTTAGACATGGATCACCGACTGAATGAAATTGTGACTTTGTTAAGCCGGACGCTATAGATTAGCGAGACAACATAACAATCTGTTTTGGAGAGTTGTTCGCAAAGTGCGTCAGATTTTGGTGCCATTGTTTGCAGTCCCGGTTTTGGTCGCATGCGCGACATCGAACGACTTGCTAGTACAGGAAAAGAGGCCGCTGGCAGCTCGATTGCTTGAAATCGATAAAGTGCGTGCTGGCGAAGCATTTGAACGCCAGATAAGGGCGCAATTTGAGCCGGAACCGAAATGCGAAGCACGATCCGCCGATATCGGAACGATCTTGATCGACTTATTGATTTACGAGGGCGCGCAAGTTTCGTCTTTGAGTCTATCAAAATCGAGCATCCTAACAACGACGTCAGAGATTACGATCGAAGCAGGGCCTGAGCCACTTATAATTCGTTTGGGAACTATATAGATAGCTAGCCAAGTGGCTTCATGAACATGGCCATTTTTGCGCCATCGCATGAAGAAATGCCTTTTCTCCGCTTGCCGATCCAATGACAGCAGCGTGCTTTTCGAAATAAGCAAGATACGCGTAGGCCATTGCTCGCGATGGGTCATCGGTAAAGTCGGGTGTGGTTGGCATGCAAGAATGAAATGTCTCTGAAACATCTGCCGCTACCGTTGGTCCATTGTGGAAGGTGGCTGCTTTCAAGCCAAGCATCGAACAAACAATTGACCGCGCACGGAAGTCCTTGTTTTCCTCTGCAACGCTGGCGTTCTGGGTAAGCAAATAGCAGGCTACGTAAACTTCTCGGGCGTTTGCATCCCACGCTTTTTCCAAATCAGCGCGCGTCAATTCCGCCTGCGCCGGTGTTGCCAGCGCAAGCGCTGCGATAATTGCCCCTCTAAGCATTGCCTATCCCTCCAGTTGTTGCGGCTTGTACATGTCCGCAAGTTGCCTCGCTTCGCCTTCGCCCCCAGGTAACAGATTAGCCTTCTTGAGAATATATGTCGGATACTTGGTCGGAAGATAGATGGTGCGAAACCAGTTCTGAAACTCTGCCCACGCCTCGTTCGGATAAGCCTGCGCGCCTTGCGGATTGCTGGCACTCTGGGGATATTCTGGCGGATAATAATGCGGGTATTCTACTCGCGGCCCATATTTGGCTTCAAGATCATTCGCGGTCCAATAGCGCCCCCATGTTCCCCCAACACTGCCATCCGGCACGGTGTGCTGGTTTACCGGCAGTCCAGCGCTGATCAGGTCCACCATTAAGCCGGTGCTCTCCTTGAAAATGCTGAAATAGCCAACGGGAACGCTATCCTTCAGAAGCGACACGCGCGCGTTGAAAAGCTTCCACGGGTCCTCTGGGACATATCCCAAAGCGTCGTAAATGAACTTTTGCAGGCCATACCGCGCCAGATTGCGGAAGTTTGTGACTGCCGTCTCGTTGGTACGCTGCGCCTCAAAGGCGAAGTATTCCACCATCGCCATGCAAACCATGTCGGGATAGGCATAATGCGGCGACCCGTCTTTTGATATTTCGATGAACAAGCTTGGTTCGTCAAATTTCGATTTTGTGAGGTAATCACGAAAATATGTCATGCGACCGCGCCAAACGCCGCTTGTCTGCGCTTCCTGCCATTCCTCGGTGATCTCTTGAATGCTGCGCCTTGCTGCGCCAGTCATTTCGGCAAGACCTCGCTGTGTGAGGTAAGGAATGCCGTTTTCCAACACGCCCATCTCAATGCCGCCAACAACCCGCTCTACTTCGATACCAAGGTCCAGTTTAAGCTGTTTGGGGATGGCTAGGGATTGCCCCGTTTTTGCCTGCAAGCCACTGTTATTATTAGCTAAAGGGGTGGCTGGCGTTACGACTTTCTTCGCTACATCATCAAATGCCGCGTCTATCGGCTCAATCGTGTTCTTATCTTCAGGCATTGATCAGGTCCTTGTAGGTGAGGCGCTTGCCGACCATGCGGGCGACAGTAGCTTCGATGAAACCCATTGTGCCAGCGTCTTTCGTGTTCTGGCGAAATGCAAACTCGTTGACGTAGCGGTGAAGATGCTTGGGGCTCATGTAGTGGAAGATGCCATAGTGACCGCGCTTCAGGAGCGCCCAGAAGCTTTCAATGCCGTTTGTGTGAATGCAGTAGTGGCGGACATATTCGCCAGCGGAATGATTGACAGTCATGTGCGTGTAACCGTCGCGATTGAGGCCACGATAGGCCGCAAACTCATCGGTAACAACTGACGCGCCCTGCGGCACATTGGCCTTGATAAAGCCCTTGAGGGTTGGCGCGGACGTATCGCCAACGGGGGTAGCGCGAACTTGCGAGTTTTCATCGCGGATACCGACAACAGCGGTTTTACCAACTGCCCCACGGCCCAGATTTTGACGCTTAGAGGCATGGCGGTTTTTCTCTTTGCCACCGATGTAGGTTTCATCAACTTCGACTTCACGGCCCATGCTGCCATTATCCGAACCGGCCAGCCAAGTTTCGCGGATGCGCTGCGCAAGGAACCATGCCGACTTCTGAGTGATACCAAGTTCACGCGCCATCTGGGTTGAGGGGATGCCCTTGCGCGCCGTTGTCATCATGTAGATCGCCATAAGCCACTTGTGCAGGGGCAAGCGGCTTTCGGCTAACACCGTGCCAGTGCGAACGCTGAAATGTTGGCGACAATCGCGGCAACGGTAAGGCATGGGCTTTTGGTTTTTGACAGGAGCAACCGAAACGCTGCCACAGTGCGGGCAGGAGACTTCACCGTTCCAGCGGTTAGCCTCGAAATACTGCCTTGCGGCCTCCTCATTCGGGAAGCGCTG
Source organism: Sphingorhabdus sp. (assembly GCF_035329025.1). Taxonomy (GTDB): domain Bacteria; phylum Pseudomonadota; class Alphaproteobacteria; order Sphingomonadales; family Sphingomonadaceae; genus Sphingorhabdus_B. The sequence goes on from NZ_DAOLHN010000038.1 coordinate 21,300, forward strand.
GAAGAACTGATAGAGGCTAACGGTTTCAGGTTTCTGCGTCATGAAACCTAACTATCCGTTTTCGGATGGCTAGTCAAGCGTTCGTTGGCTAGTTAAGTATGTAGTTCCCATTCGTTTAGGGAACCACCGCCCCCACATTTGGCGGGTGAAAGGTGCTGTTGGACGTATCAAAGAGCTCCATTTGGCAACACATTCTAAAGATACCAACGGCAATTATTTGACTGCAGTGGTTGGTGTTGACCCCAATAAAATACGTAAGAGCTATGATCCCTGTTTGATTGACAACAATGAATACTATTTTCTGAAACAACAGCAAAAAGCAATCGGCTGGAAAACTGCAATAAATGGTCAAGAAATTGGGATGATCTCGGTAAATCAAAATGCTGGCATCAGTTTACCATCTGCAACACGATATGACTATGATTTAACCAGGCCTCGCCGCTTTTTTGGGCGAGCGAACGGCATAGAAGCAGCTTGGGCGGACCATCTTTGGAATTATCCCAGAGGTGTATACGAGTTTAATTCAGAAGAATCACAGTATCTTATGAACGCTCATAAGTACAAAATTTTCCCAGGAAAACTAGGAATCATTGAGCTTCTGAAAAATGGATCACTTTTTCGTCAAGCTGATGGCGATTACATAATCAAGAGAAGTATCAAAACCCCAATAGATGTGCGTCCAGATAATTTGATATTACGCGATCGAACGCTACATCAAGACTGGTTTGTAAATTCAAATACTTGCATTGTTGATCTTACTGGTGACAGACTTTCCAAAACTCCTGCGTGCAGCTGGAGCAAGCCATCGAACGCAAACAAAAACCATCTCTACTCCCCATCCAGCCCATAGGCTGTGTGCAGCACGCGGACGGCCAATTCGGTCTCATCCTCGTCGATCAGCACCGACACCTTGATTTCAGATGTAGAGATCGCCTGAATGTTTATCTTGCGGTCGGCAAGCGCGGTGAACATCGTGGAGGCGACACCTGCATGGCTCTTCATTCCGACGCCAACGACCGAGATTTTGGCTACCTTGGTGTCGGGGATCAGGCGGTTATAGCCGATGGCTTCGCGCTGGTTCTGCAGCACGTCGGTGGCGCGCGCGAGGTCGGCCTGCGGCACGGTGAAGGTCACGTCGGTCTCGCCCTTGTCGCGGCCGACATTCTGGATGATCATGTCGACATTTATGTTCGATTCCGCGAGCGGCGCGAAGATGTGGCTCACCGCACCGGGGCGGTCGGGCACGCGGGTCAAAGTGATCTTGGCCTCATTCTTGTCGGCGGCGATGCCGGTGATCAGCTGGCGTTCCACTTGGGCATTCTCCAGTTCTTCGTCGGTCACGATCATCGTGCCGGGGATGGTATCTGCGCTGGGGGCGTTTTCGTCGATGAAGGAGCTGAGCACCTGCACGCGCACGCCTTCTTTCATGGCAAGCCCGACCGAGCGGGTCTGCAACACCTTGGAGCCGACCGAGGCCAGCTCGAGCATTTCTTCGTAGGTCACCGCCTTCAGCTTGCGGGCGCGGCTGACGATGCGCGGGTCGGTGGTGTAGACGCCGTCCACATCGGTATAGATATCGCAACGGTCGGCCTTGATTGCGGCGGCAACCGCGACCGCCGACGTATCCGAACCTCCCCGGCCGAGCGTGGTGATGCGGTTGTCGTCGGTCAGCCCCTGGAAACCGGGGATAACGGCAATCGTGCCTTCGGCCATCGAGGCGAGAAGGGCTTCGCTGTCGATTGTGCCAATGCGTGCTTTGGCATGGGCATCGTCGGTGTGGATCGGCAATTGCCAGCCCAGCCAGCTGCGCGCCTTGCATCCCAGCGCCTGTAGGGTGATCGCGAGAAGACCTGACGTAACCTGTTCGCCCGATGCGACGACCACGTCATATTCGGCCGGATCGTACAGCGGGTTGGCTTCGCGGCAAAAGCCCACCAGCCGGTCGGTTTCGCCCGACATGGCGGAGACGACCACGGCGACTTCGTCACCCTTTTCGGCCTGGCGTTTCACAATCTGCGCAACGCGGCGAATCCGCTCGGTCCCCGCCATCGAGGTGCCGCCAAATTTCATGACTATCCGGGCCATAGGAACCTTGCGTGAAAGGGCTATATTACAAACAGCGGCGCTGATAGGGACAGGATATGACAAAGGCAAGCCAAGCTGCGAACAGAAAAACTACCATAGACCCAAATGAAGCCGCGCATTTCGGTGCGCTGGCGGCGGACTGGTGGGATCCCAAGGGGTCGAGCGCGATGCTGCACAAGCTCAATCCGGTGCGTTTGGGCTTTGTCCGGCGACAGATTGACCGGCATTTCGGCACCGAGGAAACCGCGATGAAGCCGCTGTCCTGCAAGGCTGCGCTCGATGTCGGCTGTGGGGCAGGGCTGTTGTGCGAGCCTTTGGCAAGGCTGGGAGCGGCAGTGACCGGAGTCGATGCAGCTGCGGAGAATATTGTGGCGGCAAAGGCACATGCTGAGCAGTCGGGGCTGTCGATTGACTATCGGGCGGGAGAGCTTGCGGCGCAGCGGTTGGGCCAGTTCGATCTTGTGACCTCGATGGAGGTGATCGAGCATGTCACCGAACCCGCAGCTTTTGTTGGCGAACTGGCGGCACGGTTGAAACCCGATGGACTGATGATCCTGTCAACGCCCAACCGGACTGCTGCCTCAAAGCTGTTCCTCGTCGAGGCCGCCGAGCGGCTCGGCCAGGTGCCGCGCGGAACGCATGACTGGGTCAAGTTCCTGACACCCGATGAGGTCACGGCCTTGCTGGCAGATGCGGGGCTACAGGTCATTGCAATAGAGGGCATTGCCTTTTCACCGCTGTCCGGCTTGCACCTTAGTTCAAACAAAGCGCTCAACTATATTTTGGCGGCGAGATTGGCTTAATCCTCCCCATCGACTTGCGATGGTGAGGTGGCAGTTGCGCAGCAACTGACGGAGGGGAATTGCTGAATTAATAGGGCGGACTGCGTCCGCTTCCCCTCCACCACCCTTCGGGCGGTCCCCCTCCCCATCGCAAGTCGATGGGGAGGTTGTGTCGATAAGACCGCATCCCTACTCGGGCAGCGTATAATCCATCGAATAGAAATGCTTGCCGTCGCGGATTTCGATATCGAGATTTCCGGCGATGCCTTTCAACTCGTCGGTCCCGCTGTCGGGAACGATTATCACCGACAAGGCCTGCCCGCTGGCGGACATGGTCCCGCGATGCGCGAGGATGAAGCTGCCGCTGCGCCCCTTTAGTTTGCCGGTGACGGTTTCGAGCGCAACATAGACGCGCGCGCCATTGGCCTCATTGCCGCCCGCCATCATCTGGCCAACACTGGTTGCTTCGAGGTCTCCACGAAACTGCTTGTCGATGGACATCCGCATCAAGGCTTCGTCTGCCGCCGAAACGGGTTTCAGAGCGACATCAAATTCGCCGGCTGCATGAAACATAAATGGCTCCTTGATCGATTCTGCCGGGGCGGCAGTAGCCAGCATCAGGCCAACGGCTGCGAACAGCGCCTTCATTCATACCCCTGATCAGCATAGCTGTCGTCGGCTAGGTCACTGAACCGCGTGATCTTCGCCTCGAACTTCATGCGTACTTTGCCGGTCGAGCCGTGACGCTGTTTGGCGACGATCAGTTCGGCGGTGCCGAAGACGCGTTCCATTTCCTGCCGCCACTTTTCATATTCCTCGGTAGCCTTCACATCGTCGTCGCTGCCATGCTTGGGCTCGCGCGCGGCGACATAATAGTCCTCGCGGAATACGAACCAGACCATGTCGGCGTCCTGCTCGATTGAGCCCGATTCACGCAGATCCGACAGTTGCGGGCGCTTGTCTTCGCGCTGTTCGACTGCACGGCTTAGCTGCGACAGCGCGATGACAGGAACCTGCAATTCCTTCGCCAGCGTCTTCAACCCGCGCGAAATTTCGGAGATTTCGTTGACGCGGTTGTCGCTGCTGCGCGACGAGCCCTGCAGCAACTGCAGATAGTCGATCACGATCAGGCCGATGCCATGCTTGCGTTGAAGGCGTCGCGCGCGGGTGCGCAGGCCAGCGATAGTCAGCGCGGGGGTATCGTCGATATAGAGCGGCAATTCCTGCAATTCGCGGCTGGCGCGGGAAAGTTCGCGGAAATCGTCACGGCTGATCTTGCCCATGCGCAGCGCTTCGGAACTGATGCCCGACTGTTCGGCAAGGATACGTGTTGCCAGCTGGTCAGCGGACATTTCGAGGCTGAAAAAGGCCGTCTTGGCACCAACACTCTTGGCTTCGTCGATTCCGTCCTCACGGTCGCGCAACCAGCGTTGTGCGGCGTTGAAGGCGATATTGGTGGCAAGCGAGGTTTTCCCCATGCCCGGGCGTCCGGCAAGGATGATAAGGTCCGAATTGTGCAGGCCGCCGCATTTGGCGTTGATGCTGTCGAGCCCGGTGGTGACACCTGACAGATGTCCGCCGCTGTTCAGCGCCTTTTCGACATTCTTGATCGCTTCGGTCGATGCGGCGAGGAAGCTCTTCATGCTCCCCGTCTCACCTTCGCCTTCGGCGACCTTATAAAGCTGCGCCTCGGCTTGCTCGATCTGCAGCTTGGGATCGACGGCTTCGCTGGTGTCAAGCGCACCTTCAACCAGCCCGCGACCGACGCTGACCAGTTCACGCAGCAAGGCGAGGTCGTAAATCTGCTGCGCGAAATCGCGCGCGCCGATCAGGCCTGCGCCATCAGCCGTCAATTTGACGAGATAGCCGGGGCCACCCAGCTCCTGCATCGTCGGGTCGCTTTCGAACAGCGGTTTCAGCGTCACCGGCGTCACCAGCATGTTGCGGTCGATGAGGCGCAATATCTGGTCGAAAATACGCCCGTGCAGCGGTTCGAAGAAATGCTCGGGCCGCAGCTTGATCGAGACATCCTCGATGATGCGGTTGTCGATCATCAACGCGCCAAGAAAGGCCGCCTCTGCCTCGACATTGCGCGGCAGGCGCTGTTCTTCGCCATCATTGACGGCGGCAAGGCGGATGGGTTCGGCCATAGGGGTGCTATCGCGCAGGGGGGCGACAACCGCAATAGGGCGACGGAAATAGAGTCGTTGAAACAACTGTGGACAAACCGGCGTCGTCCCTGCGCAGGCAGGGACCGCTAGACGTTTGCTATCCGATGGCGATGTAAACTTGTGGCGGCCCCTGCTTGCGCAGGGGCGACGGGAGAATGCAACCTCTTGCCCCTGCCGACGCATCGGCTAGAGGAAGCCCATGGCAGACCCGCGCATCATATCCGTAGAGCTCGACGAAGCGACCATATTGCGTCGCAACGCCGATATCGAGCAGGAACGGCGGGTCGCGATCTTTGACTTGATCGAAGAAAACCATTTCAAGCCGCTGCGCGATATGGGTGACGGCTATGCAGGACCGTACCGGCTGAAGCTGAGCGTCACCGAGGGGCGGCTGGTCCTCGATATATCCCGTGAAGATGGCACTCCCCACGAAACCCTGATCCTGGGTCTCGGCCGGTTCCAGCGCCCGGTGCGCGAATATTTCGCCATCTGTGACAGTTACTATCAGGCGATCCGCAAGGCGACTGCCGCCGAGATCGAGACAATCGACATGGCGCGGCGCGGCGTGCACAACAGCGCGGCGGAGCTTTTGATCGAGCGGCTGGAAGGCAAGATCGAGGTCGATTTTGCGACAGCGCGGCGATTATTCACATTGATCTGCGTCCTGCACATCAAGCAATAGGCCATCAGGCAGGATTAGAGGACAGCGATGGCCAGCGGGAAATTCAGGCTTTGGCGTTTGGGCGCGATCATGCTCGTGCTGCTGGCAGGCGCTTTTCTCACTTGGCGCGCCATTCTCGGCTGGGCACCTTCGCGTGAGGATTATCCGGTGCAGGGCATCGTCGTCGACGCATCGCACGGCAAGCTCGATTGGGGCATGCTCGCAGCAACGGGCGTAGATTTTGCCTATGTGTCGGCAACCGATGGATCAAAAAACCGCGATGCCGGATTTGCCGCCAACGTTGCCGCTGCAAGGGAGGCCGGGGTGCGCTATGGCCCGATGCACCGCTATGATTTGTGCCGGCTTGCAAGCGATCAGGCGACCCTATTCATCACAACAGTCGCGCGCAGCGATACGGCATTGCCGGCAGCGGTCGATTTCAGTTTTACCGAAACATGTGCCAGCAAGCCGGATCGCGCATTGGTGCTTTCCGAAGTTGCAACCTTCCTGTCGCAGATCGAAGCGCATCTCGGCAAACCGGCCATTCTGAAGATCAGTCAGGATTTCGAAGAACAGTACCGGTTGAGCAGTTCGATCGATCGCACAGTGTGGCTCGAAAAGACCTGGCTGTTGCCCGAATATGCTGCGCGCCCCTGGGTGATGTGGACAGCCAACCCGCAGCGCCGTATCGATGGCGTGGATGAACCGGTGCAATGGGTGGTGGTGCGCGAATGAGCGAAATGAACGAAAAACTGGTCCGTGCGGCAATCGATGCCGCGCATAATGCCTATGCGCCCTATTCGAATTTTCATGTCGGCGCGGCGCTGTTGCTGGATGACGGGCAGATTGTCACCGGTGCCAATTTCGAAAATGCCAGCTATGGCATGACCTTATGTGCCGAAACCGTTGCTATCGCCAAGGCCAATAGCGATGGTCAGATGCGCCGGATTGTTGCCGTTGCAGTGGCGGGTGGTCCGCGTTCAAGCGAGGGCGGAGCGGTGATCGGTGCTGATTCCATTACTCCCTGCGGCCGGTGCCGCCAGGTGATTAAGGAGGTCGCCGACCTCAACGCAATCGATCTGCCGATACATTGCGCGCATGCCAGCGGCTATGAAACGTATCTGCTATCCGAACTTCTGCCATATGGATTTGGCCCGGCGAGTTTGAAAAGCTGACCGTCGAGCAATTTCCCACTTCCTTTTTTTCGTCATTCCCGCGAAGGCGGGAATCCAACCCCCGAACTCTAAATTTAAGCGACGGGAGTTGGACCCCCGCCTGCGCGGCGGTGACGAAGTGAAGTGTTGAGGGCTATATGGCAATTCTTTCGGACAAGTGGATCAGGCAGCAGGCGCTCGAAAACGGGATGATCGAGCCGTTTGTCGAGGCGCAGCGCCGCGATGGATGCATCAGCTATGGCCTGTCTTCTTACGGCTATGACGCGCGTGTTGCGCCGGAATTCAAGATTTTCACCAATGTTGATTCGAGCGTCGTCGACCCCAAGGAATTTGATCCCAAAAGCTTTGTCGACCGCGAAACCGATGTCTGCATCATCCCGCCGAACAGCTTTGCGCTTGCCCGCACCGTCGAATATTTCCGCGTGCCGCGCGACGTGCTCGTGATCTGTTTGGGTAAGAGCACTTATGCCCGTTGCGGCATCATCGTGAATGTCACCCCGCTCGAGCCAGGCTGGGAAGGGCATGTTACGCTCGAATTTTCAAACACCACCCCGCTGCCCGCGAAAATCTATGCCAATGAGGGCGCGTGCCAGTTCCTCTTCCTGCAAGGCAATGAACCGTGCGAGACCAGCTATGCCGACCGCGCAGGCAAATATATGGGGCAGAAGGGTGTGACACTGCCGCGCCTGTAATCTGCTGACGCCTCATTGCTGGCTTGCTCAATTTAATCGAGCGATTAAGCATGGGGCAAATGCAGATGCAGGAGAAGCCCAGATGACATCCCCTTTATTTGACCAATGGCGCGCCCGTTCGCCTTATTATGATGAAAGCCATGAGGCGGTGTGCGACACGGTTCGTCGTTTCGTCGAACGCGAAATCCTGCCTAATGTAGATGCATGGGAGGCTGCAGGCGAGCTGCCGCGCAGCCTGCACAAAAAGGCAGCTGAGGCGGGAATATTGGGCCTTGGCTATCCCGCCGAATTTGGCGGCACGGGCGGCCACCGCTTCGCTATCTTCCCCTCGCCGGGGCAGAGCGGGGGAATGTGCC
>NZ_DAOLHN010000039.1:0-29203 GCF_035329025.1 Sphingorhabdus sp.
TCAACGGCCAGAAGACCTGGACGACGATGGCGCAGCATGCCGATTGGGGCTTCTTCCTCGTCCGCACCGATTCCGATGCCAAGCAGCAGGAAGGCATCAGCTTCCTTCTGGTCGACATGAAGACGCCGGGCATCACCGTGCGCCCGATCATCACCTTGGGCGGTGAGCATGAGGTGAACGAAGTCTGGCTCGAAGACGTCCGCGTGCCGGTTGAAAACCGCGTTTATGAAGAAAATAAAGGCTGGACCTGCGCCAAGTTCCTGCTCGCGCACGAACGCACCGGCATCGCCGGCGTTGCAGCTTCTAAGCGCGGCATCGAACGTATCAAGGACATCGCCCGTTCCGAACAAGATGGCGACCGTCCGCTGCTCGCCAACCCCTTCTTCAAGCGCAAGGTGGCCGAACTGCAGACCGATCTGACCGCACTCGAATTCACCGAGCTGCGCAGCCTTGCCGGTGAAGCGGCTGGCCGCGGCCCGGGACCGGAATCGAGCCTGCTCAAGATCAAGGGCTCGGAAATCCAGCAGCGCATAACCGAACTCGCACTGGAAGCGGTCGGCCATTATGGCGCGCCTTACTTCCGCGGCTTTGGCGAGGGTGACAACGAGCACCCGATCGGCCCGGACTATGCACACCGCACCGCGCCGAGCTATTTCAACATGCGCAAGACCACCATTTATGGCGGATCCAACGAGATCCAGCATAACATCATCGCCAAGATGGTTCTGGGTCTTTGATCGCAATTCTCCCCTCCCGCTTGCGGGAGGGGCCGGGGGAGGGCCTGATAGGTCCCATGGCTCGCCATGCACGCCCCCTCCCCTAACCCCTCCCGCAAGCGGGAGGGGAAAACGATGAGGAGAGTTTGAAAATGGATTTTACCTATAACGAAACCCAGGGGATGATCCGCGACACGCTCGCGCGCTTTCTGGCCGATACTTATGATTTCGACACCCGCCAGAAGATGATCGCGACCGATGCGGGCCGTGATCCGGGCATCTGGAATGCGCTTGCCAACGAACTGGGCCTGCTGGGCGCAGCCTTTGACGAAGAGCATGGCGGCCTTGGCGGCGGCGCTCTGGAAAACGCGTTGCTGATGGAAGAATTCGGCAAGGTCATCGCGATCGAGCCTTATCTGCAGACCGTCGTCATTGGCGGCGGCGCGCTGAAAGCTGTCGGCGGTGCTCAGGCGGCAGCCCATATCCCCGGCATCATCTCAGGCGAAACCATCATCGCCTTCGCCTATGCCGAGCCGCAGGGTCGTTATGACCTCGCCAATATCCGCACTACGGCGAAGGCCGATGGCAGCGGCTATATCCTAAACGGCCATAAGGGCGTTGTTTACTGCGCACCCTGGGCAACGCATCTGCTCGTCACTGCACGCACAGGCGGCTCGACCCGCGAACGCAACGGCGTTGAGCTGTTCCTGATCGACGCCAACCTGCCCGGCATCACCCGCCGCGACTATCCGACCGTCGACGGCAACCGCGCTTCAGAAGTCTATTTCGAAAATGTCGCCATTCCGGGCGACGCTCTGCTTGCTGGCGGGATGGACCTCATCGACCGTGTGGTCGACGAGGCAACCGTTGCCGTATGTGCCGAAGCCACCGGCGTGATGGCCAAACTGCACGAAGGCACGCTCGACTATTCGAAGCAGCGTCAGCAGTTCGGCCAGCCCATTGCCCGCTTTCAGGTGCTGCAGCACCGCATGGTCGACATGTTCATGGAAGTCGAGCAGGCCAAGTCAATGACGACCTATGCCACGCTGCATCTCGACAAACCTGCGCACGAGCGCATGGCCGCCGTATCGCAGTGCAAGGCGAAGGTTTCGCGCGGCGCCAAATTTGTCGGCCAGAACGCGATCCAGACGCATGGCGGCATCGGCATCACGCAGGAACTGGCGATCGGCCATTACTTCAAGCGCGCGACGCTCATCGAAGGCCAATTTGGTTCTGCAGATTATCACTATGACCGGTTTGAACGGCTTGTTATCGACGAAGCCGCATAAAGCACGCATCGCCTATACTGTCCCCGGGACCATCCCCGGGGACAGCTTTTCAAACAATCCGCTGTAAAAGGCGGATTTTATTTTTTGTGCACTGCACCATTTTTATTGACTCCCATCCCCTAAATCATTATTGTGCACTGCAACAAAACAGAAATGGTGCATGAAAATGGCAAGCAAAGCTGAAACGACCGCAACCAAGGCCCGCAAGACTGCGGCACCCAAGGTTGCGCCCGCAAAGCCGGTTGTCACTGCAGCCGAAGCCAAGCCTGAAAAGGCTGAGCAGTTGGTGACGAGCATTGTCTCTGTGGATGACAAACCCCTCTCTGAAGGAGTCAAGAAAATGACTGACACCGTAGAAAAGACCGCCAAGGAAGCACAGGCCAAGGCTGCAGACTTTTTCGCCGACGTTCGCGAAAAGGCAACCGAAGCTGCTGAAAAGGGCAAGAAGCTCGCTGCCGAAGCAACTGAGTTCAACAAAGCCAACCTCGAAGCGCTGGTTGAAGCCGGCAAGATCGTCGCCAAGGGCGCACAGGATCTGGGCAAGACCAACCTCGAATATGCCAAGAAGAACTTCGAAGAAGCTCAGGCAGCCGTCAAGGAAGTCACCGGCGTGAAGAACCCGACCGACTTCGTAAAGCTGCAGGGCGAATGGATGCGCAAAGGCTTTGACACTGCGGTTGCGCAGGGTTCGAAGAACACCGAAGCGCTCGTCAAGCTTGCAAACGACATGTTCCAGCCGATCTCGAACCGTTTCGCGGTCGCTGCCGACTTTTTCAAGAAGGCTGCATAAGCCTTCCTGAAAGATTGCGTCGGGGCGTTAGAGCACCTGCCCCCTCTCTCCTCTCCTCCCTGGAGGCAGGAAACCAGACAAACCGGCGCATTTTGAAAGAGCCGTCCTTCCCAACCGGAAGGGCGGCTTTTTCTTTGTGCGCGATTTACCATTAACAGCACTTGCGGAACGCCCCCACCTTACCCTATTTTCAGGACATGGCTTTGGACCGGAATTCAAATATTCGCGTTACAGCGGGACCAGACGGCGATCGGGACGATACACGCGGTCCGGGCGTCGGGCTTGCCACGCGCACCCGGCCCAAGACCAAGAAGCCCAGCCAGTATAAAGTCCTGCTGCTCAACGACGATTACACGCCGATGGAATTTGTCGTCCATGTCCTTAAGGCTTTTTTCCAGATGGATACCGAGCAAGCGACGCGGGTGATGCTGCATGTTCATCAAAAGGGCGTCGGCGTGTGCGGTATCTTCACCTATGAGGTCGCCGAAACCAAGGTGAACCAGGTGATGGACTTCGCCAAAAAGCACCAGCACCCGCTGCAATGCACGCTGGAGAAGGCGTGACTTAGCGCGCCACTCGCGCTTCCCTCTCGGCCAGCAACGCAGGCGACATCTCGCCTTTCAGTTCACCATAACCCAACGTCTCGCCGCATTGCGGGCAAGTGGTAGAAAGCCCGACGTCTGCACCACATTTCCGGTGCGTATAGCGAACAGCTCGCCCAAACGCGCCATTTTCCTCGGGCGCATAGGCCCAGCGTTCGGCCCAGTTGCGCATGGCATAGAGCACATCGAACAACGCCTTGCCTTTTTCGGTGAGCCAATATTCGTGGCGAACGGGGCGTTGCTGGTAAGGCCGTTTTTCGATTACGCCCTCCCGTTCCATCCGCTTGAGCCGGTCCGCCAAAATCTGCGGACCAAGGCCGGTGTTCGCCTGAAAGGCTTCAAACCGACGTACCCCGAAAAACAGGTCGCGCAGTATCAGCAACACCGCGCGATCACCGACAAGTTCCGCCGAACGGCCAACCGGGCAAAAAGTGTCTGATAGATCGGTTCGGCGCGGCATATCATCGGGTCTCTTCAATATCTGCTTGTCACTATGATTATCATAGTTACTATGTTGCACAAGGAGATTCGAAAATGTCTGCAGCCCTGATTATCGGTGCCGGTGATGCAACCGGCGGCGCCATCGCCAAAGCCTTTGCCGCCGAAGGCTACACCGCCTGCGTCAACCGCCGTGTGCGCCATGCCGACAAGCTGGAGGAACTGGCGCAATCGATCCGCGATGGGGGGTATAAGGCGCAAGCCTATCCAGCGGATGCCCGCGACGAGGATGCAATGATCGCCCTGGTCGAAAGCATCGAACGCGATATCGGGCCTATCGAGGTCGCTATATTCAACATCGGCGCCAATGTGCGTTTTGGCATCACCGAAACAACCGCGCAGGTCTATCGCAAGGTCTGGGAGATGGCGACCTTCGCTGGTTTCCTGATGGGCCGCGAGGTGGCAAAACATATGGTGCAGCGCCAACGTGGCACGATTATCTTTACCGGCGCGACCGCCTCGATCCGGGGAGGTTCGGGCTATTCGGCTTTCTCAGGCGCGAAAGCTGCGCTGCGCATGCTGGCCCAATCGATGGCGCGCGAACTCGGGCCGCAGAATATCCATGTCGCGCACAGCATCATCGATGGCGGTATCGACACCGAATTCATCCGCGGCTTGCGCCCCGATTTTGACGACGCCAAGGCAAACGATTTGGTGCTGTCACCGGAAGCCATTGCTGCGCAATATGTTGCACTGCATAAGCAGCATCGTAGCGCCTGGACCCACGAGCTGGACCTGCGCCCTTGGGGAGAGACATGGTGAGCAAAAGCTTTGAATTCCTGTTCGATTTTGGTGGCCCTAATAGCTTCCTTGCCCACAAAGTTCTTCCAGAACTCTGCGAAGAGACCGGCGCAACTGTCACCTATGTTCCGATCCTGCTGGGCGGACTTTTCAAAATCACTAACAATCAGGCGCCCATGATCCGCTATGCAGAAACCCCGGCGAAGCGAAATTACGAAATGCTCGAATTTGACCGTTTCGTGCAAGCGCACGCTATTCCGTTCAAAATGAACCCCAATTTCCCTATCAACTCGCTGCATCTGATGCGTGGTGCGGTTGCTGCGCAGCATTTGGGATGCTTCATGCCCTATGTTGAGGCTGTTATGGCTGCAATGTGGGAGGAAGGCGCGAACATGGGCGACCCCACTGTTGTGAGAGAAGTGCTCGATAAAGCCGAACTGGATGGTGCGGCAGTGCTTGCCAAGGCGGACGACGCGGAAGTAAAAGCCGAACTGGTGGCAAACACCGAAAAGGCAGCCGCACGCGGCGCATTCGGTGTCCCAACATTCTTTGTTGGCGACGAGATGTTCTGGGGCAAGGAACGGCTCGGTCAGGTCTCGGAGGCGCTGCGTTCCCAGCTCTAACTTCGTCACCCCCGCGAAGGCGGGGGTCCATCACCGGCCGAATAAATTTCAACCGCGGGTGATGGATTCCCGCCTTCGCGGGAATGACGAGGATTGGGTGTATTGCGCGAATGGCAATTCACGCTAAACGCTTTCATATGGACAAAATAATCATTCGCGGCGGCAACAAGCTGAAAGGCAAAATTCCGATTTCAGGAGCAAAGAACAGCGCATTGACGTTGCTTCCCTGCGCACTGCTCACCGATGAGCCGCTGACTCTGCGCAACCTGCCGCGCCTTGCCGATATTGACGGCTTCCAGCACCTGATGAACCAGTTCGGCATTTCGACCACGATCGCCGGTTCCCGCCCCGAAGATTTCGGCCGCGTGATGACGCTGGAAGCAACCCGCATCACCTCTTCGGTCGCACCCTATGAACTGGTTCGCAAGATGCGCGCCTCGATCCTCGTGCTCGGCCCCATGCTCGCCCGCATGGGTGAAGCGACCGTTTCGCTACCGGGCGGCTGCGCGATCGGCAACCGTCCGATCGACCTTCACCTAAAGGCGCTTGAAGCCTTTGGTGCGGAGATCGAACTGGCATCTGGCTATGTGAAGGCAACAGCGCCCAAAGGCGGCCTGCCCGGCGGCAGCTATACCTTCCCTGTAGTCTCGGTTGGCGCCACCGAAAATGCCCTGATGGCAGCCGTGCTCGCCAAGGGCACCTGCGTCCTCCACAACGCCGCGCGCGAGCCGGAAATTGTCGATCTGTGCAATCTCCTCGTCGCCATGGGTGCCGAAATCGAAGGCATAGGCAGTTCGGACCTGACCATCCACGGCAAGGATCGTCTGCATGGCGCAACCTATCGCGTGATGGGCGATCGCATCGAGGCTGGCAGCTATGCCTGCGCGGTTGCCACCACCGGCGGCGAGGTTGAACTCATCGGCGCTAATGAGAGCGAAATGCAGGCAACGGTCGATGCACTGCGGGCCTGCGGTGTCACCGTTGAGTCGATCAAGGGCGGTTTACGTGTAGCCGCAGAAGGTCGGTTGAAGCCCCTGACCATCTCTACAGCCCCTTACCCTGGTTTCGCCACCGACATGCAGGCGCAGTTCATGGCGATGCTGTGCATGGCCGATGGCGCCAGCGTGCTGACCGAAACCATCTTCGAGAACCGTTACATGCACGTCCCCGAACTCAACCGCATGGGCGCGCATATCGAAACCAAGGGCCGGACGGCTATCGTGCACGGTGTGCCCAAGTTGACCGGAGCACCGGTGATGGCAACCGACCTGCGCGCATCGATGAGCCTGATCATCGCAGGCCTGGTCGCCGAAGGCCAGACCGAGGTCAGCCGTATCTATCACCTCGATCGCGGTTATGAACGGCTGGAGGAAAAGCTGAGCCTCGTCGGCGCTGACATTGAACGGGTCGGGGCGGACTGAAGGATTTTGCAGCCACTTGATAAGCATGTGAACTTCGGGCAATTTACCTGCAGAGGGATTGTTCGATGAAGTCTGTTAAGTCCATTTCCGGCAACCGGCATCCTGTGCTGGAATCAATCCGTCACAGCCCGATCGCCACCGTGGTCAGCGACCCCCGGCAAACCGACAACCCATTGATCGCCGTCAACCAGGCCTTTCTCGATCTGACCGGCTATGACGAAGATGAGGTGGTGGGCCGAAATTGCCGTTTTCTGCGCGGGGCCAAAACTGAAACTGCGCAAACGGAAAAGCTACGTGTCGCTATCGAACAGCGAACACCAACAATCGCAGAGTTGGTAAATTACAAAAAGGACGGCACCCAGTTTCGCAACGCCGTGATGATCGCGCCATTGTTCGATGCCGATGGAGAAATCGAATATTTCGTTGGTTCGCAGATTGAAATTGCCAAGACCGAGGACAGCATCACCGCGATCCGCCAACAGCAGGCAGCGGCCCTTGTCGACACATTGTCGCCGCGTCAGCGCGAGATACTGAAACTGATGGCGCAAGGCTATCGAACCAAGCAGATCGCCTATATGCTGACCCTCAGTGAAAAGACCGTGCAGATGCATCGCATGCTGTTGTTCAAAAAATTGTCGACATCCAATGCCGCCGATGCCGTCCGGATTGCCGTAGAGGCCGGCATCTGACAGCGGTTTTACCCTATGGGTATAAAGCCGTATGGTTAAACTCTCTACGATAGCGCAATTTTGTCCGTACGGAGTGGTTGATGCAATCACCGTGCCAGCAAAGTGCAGCCCCTGAATCCCTCCCTTAACTGCACTTGAAAACATCGCCTGCGTCCCCCCCGAACATGGCGATGAGGCTGGTAACGGCAGTTGCTGGTTGCGTTTGCCGCTCCGTGTTGTTGTCAGAAGTTATCGAGCCATAACGTTATATATGGTTTCGGGTCGCAACTGATGCCGCTCCTGCCTCCCGCAGGGCGGCATTTGTTTACGTAGCGCCTCCCGCTCTCAATCGTTCAACGAGCCAGATCCGTATCGCTCCAGCAAGACCGCTGGGCGTAGGCGAAGCGAGCCGCTCATTATCGATCGCTGCAACGAGCGCATTGACCGGCAGCCCGGTCTCGTCCGAAGCTGCCTTCAGCATATCCCAAAACAGCGGCTCCAGGCTGATCGAAGTCTGGTGCCCTGATATGGTGACGCTGCGCTTGACCGGCGGATGATAAGGCGACCGGTCAGCCATCATCAATACATATGCTGCCCGCCGTTGATCGACAGCGTCGATCCGGTGATAAAGCCCGCATTGTCGCTGGTCAGAAATTCGACACCGCGGGCGATTTCATCGGCCTGGCCAAGGCGTCCGATGGGGATCTGCGCGACAATTTTTTCCATCACATTGTCAGGTATCGTCGCGAGCATTTCGGTCGCAATATATCCTGGGGCGATGGCATTGGCGGTGACGCCAAAACGCGCGCCTTCCATCGCCAGCGACTTGGTGAAGCCGTGGATGCCTGACTTGGCGGCAGCATAATTGACCTGGCCAATCTGCCCGCCCTGCCCGTTTACCGAGCCGACATTGACGATACGGCCCCATTTGCGCTCACGCATTCCGGCGAACACAGCCTTCGCCATATTAAAGCAACCGGTCAGGTCGACGCGGATAACCTCGTCCCATTGCTCGAATGTCATTTTGACCATCGTCGCATCGCGGGTGATGCCCGCATTGTTGACCATGATATCGATCGGGCCGAATTCGGATTCGATAGCCGCACAGGCATCTAGGCAAGCCTGATGATTGCCGACATCCCATTTGCGGACGGCAATCCCCGTGCGGTCGGAAAACTCCTTGGCGGCTACGTCATTGCCGCCATAGTTGGCGATGACAAAGCGTCCCTTTTCTTTCAGCTTCAGGCTGATTGCCTCACCAATACCGCGTGTTCCACCGGTAACCACCGCTATGCGCGTCATAAAATCCACTCCTGACTGTTTATTAGTCTTATGAGTGGCATAACCAGAGTTGGGGCGGGCAACAAGTTTCCGTAAACGTCAGTGCATCGCTATTCACAGCCAGCCGGAAAGTTCGCGCCGCACGAGGGCTTCGAGCATATCCATGCCAGGCTCACCGGCATTCAGGCAGGGCAGATAGGCATAATGCTCCCCGCCTGCTTCCTCGAATTGCTCCTTGCCCTGCATCGCCAGTTCTTCGAGCGTTTCGAGACAATCGGCGGAAAACCCAGGCGCGAAAATGGCGATCTTCTTTTTACCCTCGGCCGCCAGTCGTTTGATTGTGTCTTCGGTCGACGGCTCAAGCCATTTGGCGCGACCGAAGCGTGACTGGAAGGCGATGGTCAAAGGCTTGCCCACAGCTTCGGAAAGCAAGCGCGCTGTTTTCTGGCACTGGCAATGATAGGGATCGCCCAGATGCAACGTCCGCTCCGGCATGCCGTGGAAGCTGGCGACAATGGCGTCGGGTTCGAAATCAAGCTTTGCCAGTTCCGCATTCAGCGTTGCGGCCAACGCCGACAAATAGGCCGGGTCATCATGGTAGGCGGGCAAGGTGCGCAGTGCGGGTTGCCAGCGCATTCCGGCCAGCGTGCGAAAGGCCTCATCGACCACAGTAGCGGTCGTTGCTCCCGAATATTGCGGATAGAGCGGCGCGAGCAGGATGCGACTACAGCCATCGGCCTTCATCGCCTCCAACTGGCGGGCGATGGCCGGCTCGCCGTAACGCATGGCAAAGCGCACATCGACTTCGCCACCTAAACGCGCTTGCAGGTTCTCGGCTTGCGCCTTGGTGTAGACAGCCAATGGGGAGCCATCCGGCATCCAGACCTTGGCATAATTGGCCGCTGATTTTCGCGGCCGCACGTTCAGGATTATGCCGCGCAATATCGGCTGCCAGATGAGAGAAGGGATTTCGACCACCCGGCGGTCAGAAAGAAACTGCTTCAAATAGCGGCGCACCGCCGATGCGGTCGGCGCTTCAGGCGTACCCAGATTGACCAGCAACACGCCGATGCGCGGTGTCTTTACGGGAGGATGGTTGGCAGGAATATTCATGCGCTGCGCTTACCGGTCACAGCCCGCGCGACAATAAGGGCAATTCCCTTAGCCGAACCCCGGCAGCCGAAAACAGCGCATTTGCAATTGCAGGCGCAACCGCGGGAACACCCAGTTCGCTGACCCCGCCGGGCTCCTCATCATTGCGAATGAATTCAACGTCGATTTCTGGAATATCCGAAAGCAGGGGTAAATCGATGTCGCGCAGGCGGCGAGCTATCGGCAAGCCATTTTCATATTCGGTTGCAGCGCCCAAAGCCTGCGCCAGACCGAAAATGATTCCGCCTTCGATCTGCTGTCGAGCCAGTTCGGGATTGATCAGCCGCCCGCAATCGACAACCGCCGAAATTCGCTCGACACGCACACCCTGCTCTCCGGTGCGAGCAGTCGCGATGACCGCGATATGGCTGCCATACATTGAATGGCATGCCAGCCCTTTACCGCTGTTTTCCGCGCCACCATCCCAACCCGCAAGGGTCGCGACGCCGGTAAGGCAACGCGCCAGTCGCGTCTGCCCCACCAGCATCTGCATGCGGTAAGAGAGTGGCTCAATGCCTGCTGCTGCTGCCAGCTCGTTGACAAAACTTTCTACGAAGAAAGCAGTGTAACTATGTGCATTGCCGCGCCAAAGGCCCGTGGGTAGCGGCAGATCAACCGGGAAATGATCAACACTCAGATTGGGGATCGCATAGGGCGGAAGCGCGCCTTCGATCGCGAGCGGATCATGCTCGTCCGCAGCGGACTTCCAAGCCTCGACCGTGCCGTCCCCTTTCAAACGACGCACCTGCTGACGCGCAAAAGAGGGAACTGCGATGCGTATCGCCATTCCCGCAATCACTCCGCCCTTGCCCAAGGCTGCCGTCATACGGGCATGCGCGGGCGGGCGGACGATATCGCGAATGAAATCCTCCGGCCGCGACCAGACAAGCTGCACTGGCCGCCCGGCATGTTTGGCAAGTATTGCCGCTTGCCCCGCGATGCGGGAATCAAGGTTGCGGCCAAAGCTTCCCCCTGCCAGCATTTGGATAAGCGTCACATCATCGGGCGATATACCGATCGCTTCGGCCGCCGCCGTTCGGGCCGCCTCTGGTGCCTGCGTCGCCAGCCACAGGGTCAGTCGCCCGTCTTTATAGTCTGCCGTTGCACTGCGCGTTTCAATAGGTGCATGAACGGCCGGTTGGACGGCAAATTGGCTGCGATATACGCGGGTACCTGCCGCCTTTTCGAGTGCTCCATCGACCGAGCCTATGTCGACAAATCGCGATCCGGGGCCTTTGTTCAGCGTCCGCTCCATCGCCTCGTTCATCGTTGCGCTGTCTGGCCTCCTGCCTGTGGTGGCGAAGACCGGCGACATCGCATCGAGCGCCTTGTTCGCCGCCCACCAATTGGTCGCCAGCGCCGCCACCCAGCCATCTGTGCGAACAACATCGACAAGGCCCTTAATATCCGCTGCTCCGGCGCGGTCCATTTCCTTGAGCCGCGTATCCCCTATCGGGCCAGCCCGCACCGAAGCGTAGAGCATATCAGGCAGTCGAACGTCGCCGGCAAAGTTCGCGCTGCCATCCACTTTTGCAGCAGCGTCAAGCCGGACGGCCTCCCTGCCAGACAGACTGTTAACTGGCGAGACGCGCAGCGGGATCGGACTGGGCGGGTCATAAGTCGATGCCTCTGCAACCAGTTCGGCAAAGGGTATGCGTTTCTTTTCAAAGGTGACAAAGCCATTGGATGTTTCGCAGTTTTCCCAAGCGGTATCCCACCGCTCCGCCGCCGCTTGACACAAAACCGTCCGGGCTGCCGCGCCCGCCATGCGGCAGGGGCGTTCGAACTGGCGGATTGAGGTTGACCCTGCGGTAATCATGAAGCCGCTGCGCTTGGCCCATTTTTTGCTGATTGCGTCCGAAACACCCGAATTTGCCAATACGCCGACCGACGCGGGCAAAAAGGCGGAGCTCCATTCGCGGACGAACAGGTCATTGGCGAAGTTGGGGCTCGGCAAAGCAGGCTGCACAGCCACTGTGCGCCAGTCTGCCCCCAATTCGCCCGCGACAATCTGGGCCAAGGCGGTATAGCTGCCCTGCCCCATTTCGGATTGGGGGACAGCGATCGTAACGCGCCCATCCTCACCAATTTTCAGCCACGGCCCGAACAGATGTTCCCCTTTTTCGAGCATCATATTGGGCAAATATTCGCGCGGCCATAGCGCCCAGGCAACAAGCAGACCGACCCCGACGCCGCCACCGATCAGCAAATTGCGCCGCGATAGCTCGATGCCAGGCTTGTCAGTCATGCAGCAGCGCCCCGATGATTATCAATCCAAGTGCTGACTCGACGAGCAATATCGGCAAAGGCACCCGCCACTGGACCTTCACCCAGCGCTGGCGGTTCGCCCGCATCACTTGCCAGCCGCACCGAAATGTCGAGCGGGATGCGGCCAAGAAAGGGGATGCCCAGTTCTGCCGCTGCTGCTTCTGCTCCGCCACGGCCGAAGGGATCGCTGACTTCCCCGCAATGCGGGCAGATATAGCCGGCCATATTCTCTACCAGCCCGATAATCGGAACCTGCGCCTGATTGAAAAACCCGATCGCGCGCGTTGCATCCATCAGCGCGAGATCCTGCGGTGTCGAGACGATAACCGCGCCAACCGGCTTATGCTTCTGGATCATCGAAAGCTGGATGTCGCCCGTGCCCGGCGGCATGTCGACTATGATCTCGCGCACATCGCCCCAATGCGCGTCGACCAGTTGCGACAGTGCCTGCCCAGCCATCGGCCCCCGCCACGCAATCGGCTGACCAGGCGCCGCCAGTTGCCCCATCGACAGGAAGGGCACGCCGCCTGCACCGATGGTGGGGAACATCTTCTTCCCCTCGGCCTCGGGCTTGACGCCTTCGAGCCCAAGCAGGCGGGTTTGCGAAGGTCCATAGATATCGGCGTCGACAAGGCCTGCAGCTCGCCCTGCCCGTCGCATAGCAACCGCCAAATTGGTCGACAATGTCGATTTGCCGACCCCGCCTTTGCCGCTCGCCACGGCGATTAATTTTGGAACGATGCGCTCCGCTGTTTGCAGCAGTCGCAACGGCACACCCGGCGCGGCGGCGGCGACTGCCGCTTTGATGCTTTCAGCCAGGGATTCGCGGCCCGCTTGATCAAGCCCTGCGACATCGACCATCATCGAAATCGCACCGTCCTTTTCCTTGATCCCACTGGCGCGGCCTTGCGAAATCCCGGCAACCGCAGCTTTGATTTTGTCGATTTCAACCATGCCAAAGGCGAATAGAATCAGATTGTCGGGAATGACACTGTTTTTCTTGAAACGGCGTACCTATATGTTGGCCATGATGCAAAATGAGGATGGCGGGGCGCCGCAGGCGTCGCACAATGAAAGCAAGGGGCCTTGGGATCTTCCCGGGTCTGGGGACAATAACGGGTCGGGGGCCAAAGCCGGAGGCGGCAAACCCTCCAAACCTGCGGCGTCTGCCGGAGATGATGGTGCAAAACCGTCCAATCCCTGGGAGCCGCAAGGTGCATCAACCGGTCGCACACGCGGCCCTTCGCTCGAAGAAATCTTTCGGCGCGGCGGCGGCAAGGGTGGCGGATTTGGTGGCCTCCCTCCGCGCGCCAATGGCAAAAGTTGGTGGCCGATCATAGGCCTTGGCTTCCTGGCGATCTGGATTTTGTGGACGAGCATCCATCGCCTCGACCAGCAAGAGGAAGGTGTCGTCACTCTGTTCGGCAAATATTCGCGCACCGTCGGTTCGGGCATCAGCTTTACATTGCCGGCTCCAATCGAACAGATGCAGAAGGTTGACGCCTTGCAAGTGCGCACAACCTCTATCGGATCCGCAAACAGCAAAAGCGAAAATCTGGTTCTGACAAAGGACCAGAATCTGATGGATATCGCGTTCGACATCCGCTGGTCGATCAAGAGCCCGGAGCTTTATCTGTTCCAGCTCGATGATCCGGCAGGCACCGTGCAAGAAGTCGGCGAAAGCGCGATGCGCGCCGAGCTTGCCAATTTCGACTATAACGAAGCCGTTGGTGTTGCGCGCGGATCGATCGAAGCCCAGGTCAAGCAGCGGATGCAGGCGATCCTCGACGAATATAGGTCGGGCGTCGCCATCAGCAGCATTTCGATCCGCCAGTCGGACCCGCCCGAAGAAGTCAAAGCCGCCTTCCGCGAAGTCAACAGCGCGCAACAGCGGCGTGAACGCTATCTCAACGAAGCCCGCGCCTATTCGAGCCAGGTAACCGAGTTAGCAGCCGGCCAGACCGCCGAGTTCGACAAGATCTATGAGCAATATCGCCAGGCACCTGAAGTCACTCGTCGGCGCATTTATTATGAAACCATGGAGCAGGTGTTGAGCAAGGTAGACAAGACAATTGTCGAATCGGGTAATGTCACGCCTTACCTGCCGCTGCCCGAGCTCCAGCGCCGCGCAAAAGCCGCCAGCGACAGCACCGTAACCG
The DNA here is from genome assembly GCF_035329025.1 of Sphingorhabdus sp. Classification (GTDB taxonomy): domain Bacteria; phylum Pseudomonadota; class Alphaproteobacteria; order Sphingomonadales; family Sphingomonadaceae; genus Sphingorhabdus_B. The sequence goes on from NZ_DAOLHN010000039.1 coordinate 14,209, forward strand.
TAACGGGGAAGCAATGATGTTCGGTTCTTTGAAACAAAATCCTGTCGCACTCGGATTAGGTGGTCTGGCGTTGCTAGTCTTGCTCAGCATGTCGATCTCGATAGTTCCAGAGACCAAGCAGGCGATTATTTCGAGCTACGGCCAACCGTTACGGGTCGTGAACCCCTACAAGCCGAACCAGCAGTTCGGGGATACATGGGCAGGGCTGACCTTCCGCATCCCCTTTGTCGAGCAGATCCAGTGGGTCGACAAACGGGTGCTCTCGGTTTCGATGCAACCACAGGAGGTGCAATCAACCGACAGACGGCGTTTGCGCGTCGATGCCTTTGCCCGCTTTCGCATCGTAAAGCCTGCAAAGATGTATCAGGCTATCCGGACCGAAGAGGCACTGAAAGCGCAGCTACAGACCATCCTCGAATCGCGCCTGCGCAACGAATTGGGCAAACGGTCGTTCGAGACCTTGCTCAGTGCCGAACGCGGCGCCGTCATGGACAATATCCAGGCGTCACTCGACCGTGAGGCGCGCAAATATGGCGCACAGATCATCGACGTCCGCATCAAGCGCACCGATCTTCCCGAGGGCCAGTCGCTGCAATCCGCTTATCAGCGCATGCAATCGGCGCAGCAGCAGCAGGCGATAGCGATCGACGCCGAAGGCCAGAAGGAAGCGCAGATCATCCGCGCGGAAGCTGACGCTAAGGCAGCGCAAATCTACGCGCAAAGTTATGGCAAGGATGCAGATTTCTACGATTTCTACCGATCGATGCAGTCTTATCGGCGGACCTTCCAGCAAGACAGCCAGAATGGAGACGGTAACACCACGGTCGTTCTGTCGACCGACAATGATTATCTGCGCAACTTCCGCGATGGACGTTAACATATAGTCATTCGTCGAACGCAATCGGCGCTTTGCAAAGCGGTTGGAAGCGACATATTTTCGTTCAATCGGCGTTCATTTTTTTGCCGCAAGGACGATTGGGTTTTAATACCGGCGCTGCCGGTGTGATTATGAATGAGAGGAATGACTATCGTGCGTTACGCTTATGGAGTGACCGCCCTTCTCCTGCTTTCGGGCAGCGCCTTTGCGCTTTCGACCGGAAACCCCGGACCTGTCACCGCGACCGGCCCCGTCGCAATCGCCCAGTCCGGCCTCGCCCCGCGCGGTGCGCCGAACAGCTTTGCCGATCTGGCAGCCCAGCTGCAGCCGGCCGTGGTCAACATCGCGACCAAGCAAAAGGTCCAGGTTGCCACCAGCTTCAACCCCTTCACCGGTGAACGCCGCCCCGTCACGCAGGAACAGCAAAGCGGTGGCTCGGGCTTTTTCATCAGCGCCGACGGCCTGATTGTAACCAACAACCACGTCATCGCAGGCGGCCCCAAGGGTGACGCGGTTGATGAAGTCAATGTAACCCTGTTTGACGGCCGCGAATTCAAGGCGGAAATCCTCGGTCGCGACGCGACTTCAGACCTCGCCTTGCTCAAGGTCAAAGTCAGCGGCGTTCCCTATGTCGAAATGGAAAGCTCGCAGAAGAATCGCGTTGGCGACTGGGTGATTGCCATCGGCAACCCGCTCGGTCTTGGCAGCACGGTGACAGCAGGTATCGTTTCCGCCCTGCAGCGCAATATCGGTGCCGGTGGCGCCTATGACCGTTTCATCCAGACCGACACCGCAATTAACCCCGGCAATTCGGGCGGCCCGTTGTTTAATCTCGATGGCAAGGTCATCGGTATCAACAATCGCCTGATCTCTCCGGTCGGTGCGAATATCGGCGTTGGCTTCGCAATACCTGCCGAAGAAGCCATTCCGGTTATCGAGTCGCTGAAAAAAGGCGTTACCCCGCAACGCGGCTATCTGGGTATCGGCATACAGCCCGTTGGTGCAGACATGGCCGACGCTTTGGGCATCGACAAGAATAAGGGCGAATTCGTCACGCGCATTGTGAAGGATGAAGCTGCTGACAAGGCAGGCCTGAAGGAAGGCGACATTGTCCTCAAGGTCAACGGTCGCGATGTAACTCCTGATGAGACCTTGTCGTACATTGTCGCCAATGTGAAGCCGGGCACACGCATTCCGCTCGACATCCTGCGTGAGGGTAAACCGATGCGGTTGACTGCAACGGTTGGCACCCGCCCAAGCGAAGAAAAGCTCGCCCAGAGCACCTTCGATCCTGACGAAAACAAGGATTTTGACCAGCAGGGCGAGAATGCGGACAGCAAGGCCGTGCGCGATACGCTCGGCGTCAGCGTCATACCGCTGGATCCCGAAATAGCGCGCCAACTTGGCATGGGCGCTGATGTAAAGGGCGTTGTCGTTGACATCCCGGGTTCGGGAAGTGCAGCCCAGGCCGGTATTCGGCGCGGCGACGTGCTGGTGTCGGTCAATTACAAGCCGGTGACCAATACTGCACAATTGGCCGCAGCTATCGCTGAAGCCAAGAGTGGCGGACGCGGCGCTATCCTCCTCGGTGTCAAACGCCGTGGTGCGCCGACGCAATATACCACAGTGCGGATCGATGACTGATCCCGCTACCAACTGATCCAAAGGGGTGTTAGTGAGTGTCGCATGACGCTGACCGACACCCCTTGGCGCGATGACGCCGAAAGCCTGCTTCCCGACCTTGTAGAACTCCGCCGCGCGATCCATCGCGAGCCCGAACTCGGCCTGCAGAACCCCAAAACGCTGGCCAAGATAAAGGCCGCGCTTGCCGGACTTCCGCTGGAATTTCGCGAAGGTCCATCGACAACGGGCCTGTTGGCCATTTTGCGCGGGCCGTCCAATGGCCGCACCGTGTTGCTGCGCGGCGATATGGATGCGCTGCCGCTGCACGAAGACACCGGCCTCGACTTTGCATCCGAAACAACCGGCGCGATGCATGCCTGCGGACATGACACTCATGTCGCGATGCTGGTGGGTGCGGCAAAGATGCTGTGTGCGCGTAAGGAGCAATTGACTGGCACCGTCTATTTCATGTTCCAGCCGGGCGAAGAAGGCCATCATGGCGCGCGCTTCATGCTCGACGACGGTTTGCTGGATCCGCTACCGGATGCTGCTTTTGCCCTCCACATCATGCCGAATGCGCCGCGCGGGATTTTCACCGGTCGCTCAGGTCCGTTGCTCGCCTCATCTGACGTTCTGTCGATCAAGATAACCGGCAAAGGCGGTCATGCCTCTATGCCGCACGATGCAGTCGATCCGATTCCGGTCACCTGCGAAATCGTCTCGGCAATCCAGACGATGGTGACGCGCAAGGTTTCTGTGTTTGACCCCGCGGTCATCACTATCGCCAAGATCGAAGCGGGGACAACCAATAACATCATCCCCGAAACCGCCAACCTGCTCGGCACCATCCGTACGCTCAGCCCGCGACGGCGCGCTATGGTCGCCGAAGAATTGCACTGCCTCGCCCCTGGCATAGCCGCAGCCCATGGTTGCGAAGCGCAGGTGCAAATCGAGCAAGGCTTTCCGGTCACGCTATGCGACGATCGCGCGGTACGGTTCGGGCAGGAGGTGGTCGAAGCCACTTTCGGAACCGAAAGCTGGAAGACGCTCGACGCACCGATCATGGGCGCGGAGGATTTTGCCTATGTTCTCGAAAAGGTGCCCGGCGCGATGTTCTTCCTCGGGGCGAGCCATGAAGGCGATGACTGGCGGCAATGCTGCGGCCTGCATTCGAACCGCATGGTGCTGGATGAAAGCGTGATGGCCAAAGGTGCAGCGCTGCATGCCGCTATAGCGGAACGCTTTCTTGCCGAAGGCTTTGATTCCTGACCAATTTCATTTAGCACCGTGGCCCTGAGCCTGTCGAAGGGCGCTTCTCAGTCAGCGCCACGCCGATAGACGCCCTTCGACAGGCTCAGGGCTACGGTCTATGTGCAACCAGAATTGAAACAGGGGAAATCCATGCCATCCGGTCTCGCCGCGCTTCTTGACGACATCGCCACTATCGCCAAGGTCGCTGCGGCCTCAGTTGACGATGTTGCCGCCGCTGCGGGTAAGGCTGGCAGCAAGGCCGCCGGTGTGGTGATTGATGACACCGCGGTTACCCCGCAATATGTGACGGGCTTCACCCCAGATCGCGAACTGCCGATCATCTGGCGGATCGCCAAGGGTTCGCTGGTCAACAAGATCATCATCATCCTTCCTGTAGCGTTGTTGCTCAGCTTCTTCCTGCCATGGGCGATTACCCCGCTGCTGATGCTTGGTGGTGCTTTCCTCTGCTTCGAAGGGGCGGAAAAAGTCCTCGAAAAACTGATGCCGCATGAGGAAGAGACACTGGCCGAGGAATTTGCCGAAGTCTGCAGCAAGACTCATGAAGAGAATATGGTGAAGGGTGCCGTGCGCACCGACTTCATCCTCTCCGCCGAAATTATGGCGATTGCCTTGAACGAAGTAAAAGGCCTTGCGGAAACCTCGATATGGCTGGAGGCCGCCGTATTGGCACTGGTCGCGATTGTCATCACAATTGCGGTTTATGGCGTGGTCGGCTTCATCGTGAAGATGGACGATATTGGCCTGCACATGGCGCAACGCAAAAATGGCGCAACGCAGGCGCTGGGTCGCGGACTGGTTAAGGGCATGCCCAAGTTGATGACTTTCCTGTCAGTCGTTGGCACCGCAGCAATGCTGTGGGTCGGCGGCCAAATCATCGTCCATGGCTTTGGCCTACACCCCGCCGAATGGTTCGGCCTGCACGAAGGCGCGCTGGCATGGATAGTCGATGCAGGGCTATCCGGTGTCGCAGGGTTGGCAGTTGGTGCCGCTATTGTCGGCGTGCATCATATGTGGGTGGCGCGGAAAAAGGCTTAGGGTACCAACACCGTATCCCGCGCTTCTGGCAACAGTTTCGGATAATCCAGCGTATAGTGCAGCCCGCGGCTTTCCTTGCGCGATAGCGCGGAGCGGATGATGAGGTCGGCCACTTCGACCAGATTGCGCAGCTCGATAAGGTCGGGCGTCACGCGGAAGTGGCTGTAATAATCCTCCACCTCCCGCCGGAGCAGGTCGATGCGATGCTTGGCGCGTTCGAGACGCTTTGTGGTGCGCACGATGCCGACAAAATTCCACATGAACTGGCGGATTTCGCGCCAGCATTGGGCGATCACGACTTCCTCATCGCTGTCGGTTACGCGGCTTTCATCCCAAGGACGAATGGCGGGCGGTGGCGGCAATTCATCCCAATGCGCGTCGATATGCGCGGCGCATGCATCGCCGAAGACGAAGCATTCAAGCAGCGAATTGGACGCCAGACGGTTGGCCCCGTGCAGCCCAGACTGGGTCACTTCGCCCGCCGCGTAGAGCCCCGGCGCGTCAGTACGACCATCCAGATCCACCAGCACACCGCCGCAGGTATAATGCTGTGCAGGCACGACCGGGATTGGCTCCTTGGTGATATCAATGCCCAGCCCCATCAGCTTTTCATAGATATTGGGGAAATGCTCGCGAACGAATTCCGGTTCCTTGTGGCTGATATCCAGATGCACATAATCAAGGCCGTCGCGCTTGATTTCGCCGTCATTGGCACGTGCCACAATGTCGCGCGGAGCCAGCTCTGCCCGCTCGTCATAGTCGGGCATATAGCGGTGCCCGGTCTTCGGGTTTTTGAGGATACCGCCCTCACCGCGCACCGCCTCTGTAATCAGGAAATTCTTGACCTCCAGATTGTAAAGGCAGGTCGGGTGGAACTGCATCATTTCCATGTTCGACACGCGGCATCCCGCGCGCCAAGCCATTGCGATGCCATCGCCTGTCGCCCCTCGCGGTGCGGTCGAATAGAGATAGGTGCGCCCTGCCCCGCCGGTCGCGAGGATGGTGGCGCGCGCGGTGAACGCCTCTACCTTCCCGATCTTGCGGTTGAGTGCGTAAATGCCATGCACCCGCCCGCTGGTCGAAAAGCGCTCTTGATGCCGACCGACGATAAGGTCGATCGCGACCATATCAGGTACCAAGGTGATATTGGGATTATCGCGCGCCGCCGATTCCAGTGCTTGCTGCACCGCCCAGCCGGTCGCGTCGTTGACATGGACGATGCGGCGATGGCTATGCCCGCCTTCGCGCGTCAGATGCCATTGCTCGCCAAATTCATTGGTCGGCCCGCCGAGATTGAACGGCACACCCAGCTTCGCCAGCCGGTCGATCGCCTGAGGGGCATGTTCGATAACAAATTCGACGGTTGCGCGATTGTTTAACCCCGCGCCCGCCACCATCGTGTCTTCGATATGGCTTTCAAAGGTGTCGCCCGGCTCGAGCACCGCTGCAATCCCGCCCTGCGCCCATGCCGTGGCACCATCGGACAGCGCACCTTTGGCCAATACGGTGACCTTATGCTTCTGCGCCAGCTGCAGCGCTGCTGTCAGCCCTGCAGCACCCGATCCGATGATGAGAATGTCGGTTTCCACCAGTTCACTCCGCGCTTCCGCTGGTGAGGCTTAGGAACACGTCTTCAAGGTCGGCTTCCTTGGTGGTCACGTCGATAATGCCAAGGCCCAGCCCCTGCACCGCCGCCAGCACTTCACCTGCGTTCATGCGGTCCTTGTTATAGGTGATCTCGACCGTGCGGTCGGCGACCAGTTCGGTTTTTTCAAACGCATCATGCTTGGGCGCTTCGGCGACATCGCGGTCGAGCGTCAGCACCACTGCCTTTTCGCGCGCCATTCCGACCAGTTCTTTGGTCGGCTTATTGGCTATCAGCTTGCCATGGTTGATGATCGCGATGCGGTCGCACAATTGCTCGGCTTCTTCGAGATAGTGGGTGGTCAGTACAACCGTGGTGCCCTGCTCGTTGAGTGCAACCACATATTCCCAGAGCTGTTGGCGCAATTCGATATCGACGCCTGCGGTAGGCTCATCAAGCACGATCACCGGCGGCGAATGCACCATCGCCTTGGCCACCAGCAGCCGCCGCTTCATCCCGCCCGATAGCGTGCGCGCATAGGCGTCGGCCTTGTCCTCCAGTCGCACGGCCTTCAGCAATTCCATCGAACGGCGTTTATCCTTTGGCACGCCGTACAGCCCGGCAAACAGCTCCAGCGTTTCGAATGGCGTGAAAAAGGGATCGAACATGATCTCTTGCGGCACAATGCCAATCGAAGCCTTGGCGTTGCGCGGATTGACGTCGATGTCGAATCCCCAGATACTCGCATGACCGGAGGTCTTTTGCACCATGCCCGCCAATATGTTGATAATCGTAGATTTTCCGGCGCCATTTGGTCCCAGAAGTCCAAAAATCGAACCACGTTCGACGTCAAAGCTGACACCGTCGAGCGCCTGCTTTCCATTAGAGTAGCGTTTCGTGAGATCACGGATCGAAATGGCGGCTTGTGTCATAGATGTTAATCGATAGCCGAGGCCCGACCCGCACGCAACGCAAGGCTTTGCATCAAGGGGTTAAGTCTGGTTAACCATAGACGCTAAGGCAAATTTGCGAGGATGATGACAGAGCGATCAAATGCGTGGGGCAAAAATCCGAAACAAATGTGCGCGATTCGCGCTGGCTGCGGCTGTGATGGCCGCCGCGACTGCCCCTGCACATGCGGAAACCGAAGCGCTGGATTCGCAAGTCTCGGTCGTCAGTTCCGGCAGTTTCTATAAGGTTCGCGACCTGCATTTCGGTATCGTTGCTGCAAGTCCGCTGCCCGGTACGGTGACGGTTGCGCCGAACGGCACGCGTACTTCAACCGGCGGCGTTACCTTGATAGGCAACAGCCATTACCCTGCCGAGTTTGCTGGCATGAAGCCAACCCAGCCGAACCGTCCCGTCAGGATGCGCGTCGGATCAAACACTGTGTTGCTGACCGGCCCAGGTGCGCCGATGGTCGTCAGCTTGTTTCGCGCGAATACCAACCCCGCCCAAACGCTCAGCACGATCCCGCGCAACTTTCAGGTGCAGCAGTCGAGCAACGGCGCTTTTGCGCTTTATGTCGGAGCGACGCTCGCTGTAAACGCTAACCAGCAGCCGGGAACCTACACCGGCACCTGGACGCTGACGCTCGATTACCAATAGCATAAAAAAACCTCAGCAGTCGGCGGCAAATCGCGAAATCTTCTGTTTACCAAATAGTTATAACTATACTTCTATAACTATATGAATGCGCTTCGCCTCCGTCCATCCTTTCACACTTTCAATGTGCGCCATATTCGCAAGTTGTGCCTCAGGTGCTTGGGCGCAGAATGCCGCAGAGCAGGGGCGTTCTCAGGTCGGAGTCGTAACTCCGCTTAGCTTCATCCAAACTGAGGAGTTGAGTTTCGGTCAAATCATTGCCAGCAACACAGCCGGAACCGTTACCGTTGCGCCGGACGGAAGCAGAACGCGGACAGGCAATATAACGCTGCTGGGTGCCAGCCACCAACCCGCGGAATTTGCCGGCATGGGCGCATTCAACCAGCGCGTGCAGGTGTCATTGGGAAGCAATTCGATTTTCCTCACCGGTCCAGGTGTTCGCATGCGCGCCCGCACATTTGTCATTGGGAGCACGCCGACCGCTGTTTTGACGACAACACCCAGAGTGTTCCGCATTGCCGGGGCAACCGGTGCATTCCGGTTTCCAGTCGGCGCAACACTCGAAGTCGGTGCCAACCAGGCCCCGGGCACCTATCGCGGCACCTGGACAATTACACTCAATTACCAATAACTGCCCCGTTGCCGAGGGAGCACAGCTTTGCTAACGGCTTGGGCATGATCGAAGCGCCTGAAACCATCCTAGTCCGCACCCACCGCATCGCCTGCGACGGCAGCGGCGAAGGCGTTCCCGCCGCACTGGGCCATCCACGTGTGTGGCTGGAAATCGACGAGAGCGGCATGGTCGAATGTGGCTATTGCGATCGCCGCTATGTGCTTGTCGGCGGACCTGCCGATAATGGGACGCCAAACAACAGCTGAAGCCCCTTCCGTTCCGTGCCACAGTCCTTATATCGGTGGCATGAGCATATCAGACCCGCGCAGCTTCCTTTATCAACCCGGCCTTCTCGATCCAGATGGCGCCTTGCGCGTAACGCGCGACGCCCTGAAGGCGTGCGACGATGGCGAACTCTATCTGCAATATAGCGCCAGCGAGAGTTTCGGTTTCGACGATGGTCGCCTGAAGATGGCGGATTACTCGACCGCCTCCGGCTTTGGCCTGCGCGGCGTTTCGGGCGAAATGACAGGTTTCAGCCACGCCAATGATTTGAGCGAAGGTGCCATCCGCCGCGCAGCGGAAACGCTGCAATTGCTCGATCCCGCAAAGGGGCAGGCTGCACCGCCACCGCGCAAGAATAACCGCCATCTTTATACCGACGGCAATCCGCTCGATCTGGTTCCGTTCGCGAAGAAGGTTGCCCTTTGTCAGCAGATTGACGCTGCCGCCCGAGCACGCGACCCGCGTGTCGCACAAGTGTCTGTCAGCCTCGCAGGCAGTTGGTCCGTGATTGAAATCGTCCGCGCCGATGGTTTTGTCGCGACTGACATCCGTCCGCTGGTGCGTCTGAATGTCTCTATTGTAACCGAAGAAAATGGCCGCCGCGAAACTGGCACCTACGGCTTTGGCGGCCGCAAGCTCTATGATGACCTTTTCGATGAAGCCGCATGGAACCATGCGATCGACGAGGCGCTGGCACAATCACTGACCAACCTGCGTTCGGTCGATGCCCCTGCGGGCGAAATGACCGTGCTGCTCGGCCCTGGCTGGCCCGGCGTGCTGCTGCACGAAGCGGTCGGTCACGGCCTAGAAGGCGATTTCAACCGCAAGGGCACCAGCGCCTTTTCGGGCAAGATTGGACAGCGTGTGGCTGCGCCCGGCGTGACCGTGGTCGACGATGGCAGCATGGCAGATCGCCGAGGTTCGCTTTCAATCGACGATGAAGGCACCCCGACGCAGGAAAACATCCTGATCGAAGACGGCATATTGAAAGGCTATATGCAGGATCGGCTGAATGCGCGGCTGATGGGCGTTGCGCCCACTGGCAATGGCCGCCGCCAGAGCTATGCCCACGCCCCGATGCCGCGCATGACCAATACCTTCATGCGCGGGGGCAATGACGACCCTGCCGAACTGCTGAGCCGGGTGAAGGACGGCATCTTTGCCAAGAGCTTTGGCGGCGGACAGGTCGATATCGTTTCGGGCAAGTTTGTTTTCAGCTGCACCGAAGCCTATCGCGTCAAGAACGGCAAGCTGGGCGACCCGATCAAGGGCGCGACGCTGATCGGCGATGGCCCGACGTCGCTCACCAAAATCATCGGCATCGGCAACGACATGGCGCTCGACGAAGGCATCGGAGTGTGTGGCAAAGGTGGCCAGAGCGTGCCTGCGGGTGTGGGGCAGCCGACTACGCTGGTTAGCGCACTGACGGTTGGCGGCACGGCTGGATGATCGACGACGATGAAGTGGAGGTTGTTGCACCGCCCGCAGACTGGGCGGAACAGCTTCTTCATTTCTGGTTCGTCGACCATGGCTTTGCCGATTGGTTCAAGGGCGGTGATGCCTTTGATGCTGCCGTCACTCAGGGCTTTGCGGCTTGGCGCGATGCCTTGCGTGAACGGCCGACCGACAATTTTCTGACGGACCCGCAAACCGCACTCGCCGCGGTCATCTTGTTCGACCAGGTGCCGCGCAACGCCTATCGGGGAACGGCTGAAGCCTTCGCCACCGATCATCTTGCGCTGGCGATTGCCAAGGCAGCCATAGCGGGAGCGTTCGACGCCAGCCTTTCGAAGGACGAGCGGCTGTTCCTGTATCTGCCATTTGAACATAGCGAAAATCGGGACGACCAGCGCGAATCCGTCCGCCTGATCAGCCAACTCGGCGATCCGGACCTGTTGAAATATGCGCAAGACCATCAGGCAATGATCGAACGCTTCGGTCGTTTCCCGCACCGCAACAAGACACTTGGCCGCACAGATCGCCCGGGCGAGGCAGAGGCTGTTGCAGCAGGTAACAACTGGTAATTGCTGGCACTATTGCTGCTAATCGCTTGCGCTGCATCAATGCAGGCATATAACTTAAGCACATAGAATCGGGTCGCACAGGTTCCAGGCGCAATAGCGTCGAACGGAAGGAGTTTTGCCGTGCGCACGATGTACCGATTTGCTTCAATTGCCACTCTCGCCGCCGCATTTGCGGTTGTTCCCGGCTCTGCCCAGAAAACGACCGGCCCCAAGGCGACCTATGCCATGGACGTACAGACCATGTCGGGAATGGGTATGGGAGCCATGATGGGCGGCGGCCTCGGAAGCCTGCTTGGCGGGGGCGGCGATAATTATATGCTCGAACTGCGGCTGACTTCGGCCACGCCGTCGCCAGTCCAACCGGAAAAGGGCGATCATTTCTTCCAGCCGCAAGCCAAGATGGGCAAATCAGTACCCTTGCTCGGTGATGCGCCGGGGACGACAAAGCCTGACCGCGATTATGATCCCAATCAGACGATGGAAAAGCCCAAGGGCCGCATCCTGATGTTCTGGGGCTGCCACGCCAATGCGCCCAAGGGCCAGCCCTTCATCATCGACTTCGCCAAAATGCCGACCGCGAAAATGCCCGCCAACATGCCGCAACAGATGCAGCGCTATGAGGCACAAGCCAAGGCGCGCGATGCGAACGCCGCCTGGTGGCCCAATGGCAAGAGCGGCAAGCAACCCAAATCGGGTTCCTCGTTGCGCGGTGAGCACCGGATCGCCAGTGCCTTCACACCCGAAATCAAGTTCGCATTGGTCAATGATTATATGGCCTCGCTGAACGTGACCACGAATGACTCAGGTGCCCCGATCCTGCTCAACTGGAACAGCGTGCCGACCGCCACGGGCTATGTTGCCTGGGCGATGGGTGGTATGGAGCGCGCTGGTCAAGGGGGCGACATGGTGATGTGGACCTCAGCCAACAACCGCGATTTTGGCGAAGGCATGGGCTGGCTGTCGCCCGCCGAAGTACAACGACAGATCGCCGCCAAAAATGTGATGCCGCCCTCGCAGACCAGTTGCCAGATCCCGGCCGAAGCCAAGGCGGCTGCAGGGGGCATGATGTTCGGTAGTATGAACGCCTTTGGCCCTGAAGAAAATTTTGCCTTCCCGCCCAAACCCGCCGACCCGAAAGCTGTCTGGAACATCGAATGGACCGCCAAGGCCCGCTTCCGTGCCTTTGCAAGCTTTATGACCGGCATGGGCAATGCTGGTGCGGGCAGCTTGGGTGACGGCGGAACCGCCCCTGCCCCTAAGAAGAAAAAGCCATGCAAGGGCCCGCTTGGGATTCCCATTCCGGGGACGGAGTGCTGATGAGAACTCTCCCCTCCCGTTAACGTGTGGGGAGAATAGGCATCCCAATATCGCACTGGACGCCACTCCCTCGGTTTGGCACTAACAGCAGATGTCCGAATTTTTCGACGCCCTGAACGACAAGCATGTCGAGATGATCGGCAAGCAGCCGGTATTCTTTGTGGCAACGGCTGCTTCGGACGGCCGAATCAATTTGTCGCCCAAAGGCTATGACAGCTTTGGTGTGCTGGCCCCAAACCGTGTCGCTTATCTCGACCTTGGCGGTTCGGGCAATGAAACGCATGCGCATCTGTCAGTCGACGGTCGCATCACTTTCATGTTCTGCAATTTCGAACAGCCGGCGCTCATTCTACGGATCTACGGACGTGGTCGACCCGTTTTGCCGCAGGACGCCGAGTGGGCTGAACTGGCCAGCCATTTCGAAATCCTCCCCGGAACACGTCAGATCATCCTTGTCGATGTCGACAGTGTGCAGACCAGTTGCGGCTGGGGTGTGCCCTTCATGGCCTTTGAGCGCGAGCGCGAAACACTGAAGAAGGCGCATGCAGGAATGGATGCGGACGCCTGGATAGCAAAAGCGCAAGGCCGGACCAGAAGCATCGATGGAATAGCGACCCGGCCGACCGACCGCTATTTCGGGCCTGCTGACTGACCGTGCCGTCCATTAAGGTCGCAACCTACAACATCCGCAAATGCGTCGGCACCGATCGGCGCCGCAATCCGGAGCGCATTTTACAGGTGCTGGGCGAAATCGATGCCGACATCGTCGCGCTGCAGGAGGCCGACAGACGGTTCGGAAACCGGCTTAGCGCGATCCCCCACCATTTGCTGCTCGAGCAGGGCATCTATCAACCAGTTGAAATCGGCGGGCGGCCGCAAAGCATCGGCTGGCATGGAAATGCCTTGCTGGTGAAACGGGGCATCGAAGTCAGGCACAGCGAAATTGTTCCGTTACCGACCCTAGAACCACGTGGCGCTGTGCTCGCCGAGTTGGTGCTGAACGGGGTGCCACTGCGTGTTATCGGCACGCACCTCGACCTGTCCGGTCTCTGGCGGCGGCGGCAGATTCGCGCGCTGCTGGCACGGCTCGACGGGGCTAGCCACCATCTGCCTACCGTGCTGATGGGGGATTTCAACCAATGGTCGGATCGTGGCGCGCTTTCGGAGTTCGCATTCCACCACCACCGGCTGGTCAAAACACCGCCCAGTTTCCACAGCAACCGCCCTGTGGCGCGGCTCGATCGTATCATCGTCAGCCACGACATCATGGTTGAAAATAGCGGGGCGCATATTTCAGACTTGTCGAAACGGGCATCCGATCACCTGCCCCTTTGGGCGACACTCAAGCATGCCTAATTTTTATACAGCGTTTTTTCACTGATTATATTTTAGGCAGTTTATGTAAAGCCGGAGCCTGCAACCCTCGGAATCCAAGGCCTTCGGATTCTGGCACACCCTTTGCATTGTGCATTGCACAACCACAAAAGGGGGCGTGCATGAAATATATCATTGCCATCATCAAGCCGCACAAACTGGACGAGGTGCGTGAAGCGCTCGCCGGGCTGGGCGTGTCGGGCATGACCGTGACCGAAGTCAAAGGCTTTGGCCGCCAGAAGGGCCAGACCGAAGTTTATCGCGGCGCGGAATACACCACCAATATGGTGCCCAAGATCAAGATCGAAGTCGCCTGCACCAGCGAGAGCGCGGGTGCCGTGGTTGAGGCCATCCAGGCCGCTGCCGCTACAGGGTCGATCGGCGACGGCAAGATCTTCGAGATCGAACTTGTTGCAGCGACGCGCATCCGCACCGGCGAAGCCGGTGACGCCGCGCTTTAACCAGAACATCCGGACTAACCAGGGAAGAAAGCACATGCTTAAACACATGAAATGGATTGGTGCGACGGGGGCGGCTGTATTTGCAGCCCTGCCCGCTTTCGCGCAGGAGGCAGCCGAAGCGGTTGCAGAAGGTGCCGCTGCTGCAACGGCTGCGGTCGCAGATGGCCCGATCAAGGCCCCAACTGTCGAACAGATGGCGGGTATGGTGGACAAGGGTGACACCACCTGGATGCTGATCAGCTCCGCACTGGTGCTGCTGATGTCGATCCCGGCACTGGCGTTGTTCTATGGCGGCCTCGTTCGCACCAAGAATATGCTGAGCCTGCTGATGCAGGTTTTCATGATCGTTTCGGTCGCAGCACTTGTGTGGGTCAGCTATGGCTACAGCCTGGCCTTCACTAGCGGCGGACCATTTATCGGCGGCTTCTCCAAGGCATTCCTTGCCGGCGTCGATGCTACTACACTCGCAGCAACCTTCAGCAACAATGTCTACATTCCGGAATATGCCTTTGTCGTGTTCCAGATGACCTTTGCTTGCATCACCCCGGCGCTGATTGTCGGCGCCTTTGCAGAGCGTATCAAGTTCACGCCGCTGATCATCTTCACGGTATTGTGGCTGACTTTTGCCTATTTCCCCATCGCACACATGGTGTGGTACTGGGCTGGCCCCGACTTCCTGCCCGACGCACCGACAGATTTCGGTTACCTGTGGGGCATGGGTGCACTGGATTTCGCAGGCGGCACCGTTGTCCACATCAACGCCGGTATCGCTGGTCTGGTCGGCTGCCTCATCATCGGCAAGCGCGTAGGCTATGGCAAGGAAGCAACCCCTCCGCACAGCCTGACCATGACCATGATCGGCGCCTCTTTGCTGTGGGTGGGCTGGTTCGGCTTCAACGCCGGTTCCAACCTTGAAGCCAATGG
>NZ_DAOLHN010000040.1:0-29160 GCF_035329025.1 Sphingorhabdus sp.
AAAGGCCGCCGATGCCGCCGCCGTTGAAGCGATGCGCGCTGCGCTCAACGATCTTTACATGGACGGCACCGTCGTGATCGGCGAAGGCGAACGCGACGAGGCGCCGATGCTTTATATCGGCGAAAAGGTCGGCAATGCGCCGGGTAAGGGCCCCAAGATCGATATCGCGCTCGACCCGCTCGAAGGGACTACGATCACAGCGAAAGCCGGCCCCAATGCAATGGCGGTGCTCGCAGTTGCCGAAGAGGGCAATCTTTTGAATGCGCCCGACGTTTATATGGAAAAGTTGGCAGTCGGCCCGGGCTACTCGCCCGGCATCATCGATCTGGCCAAAACGCCGACGGAAAACGTCCTTGCCGTTGCGAAGGAAAAGGGTGTTCCGGCCGAAGAGATTATTGTTTGTGTTCTCGACCGTCCCCGGCACGAAAAGCTGATTGCAGAATTGCGCGCATTGGGCTGCGGCATCATGTTGATCCCCGATGGCGACGTTGCCGGCGTGATTGCGACCACTGATCCGGACACGACGATCGACCTCTACATGGGCTCTGGTGGCGCACCTGAAGGCGTGCTGGCCGCTGCAGCCCTGCGCTGCGTTGGCGGGCAGTTCAAGGGCCGCCTGCTGTTCCGCAACGATGACGAACGTTTGCGCGCGCGCAAATGGGGCATCGAGGATCTCGACAAGATTTACGATCTTGAAGAACTGGCCAAGGGCGACTGCATTTTCGCCGCAACCGGCGTGACCAGCGGTTCGCTGCTCGAAGGCGTAAAGCGCACCCGCGACGGCAAGATCACCACTGAAAGCGTTGTGATGCGCGCTTCATCGGGCACCGTGCGCTGGGTGAAGAGCGAGCATCGCCGGGGCTAAAAAATCCCGAGTGCGAGTCCTTCCGCCATCGCCGCACCCAGTTCGTGCGCCTTGGCCAGATCGGATTCAGTGATGACTTTCGGGGCGAGGATTTCCTCGGGCGTCTGTGCATGGGTGCAGACGATCAGGCTGTCGGCGATACGTTTCAACCGCCAGCCGGTGGTAATCCGTTCCGCCTGCCGCACCGCATTGCTGCCATCCGATCCTGCACAAACCAAGAGGGTATAGGGTCGTCCTTCGATCTGCCCGAGGCAGGGATAATAGCTGCGGTCGAAAAAGGCCTTCATCACCCCGCTGATCGCTGCAAGATTTTCGGGGAAAGCAAAGATATAGCCTTCAGCATCGAGCAACGTTTTCGGATTTGCGGCGTCGGCCCGAAGCAGCACGACTTCCAGTCCGTCCGTGGCTCGCGCGCCCGCTGCGGCAGCTTCCGCCAGCGCTTGTGAACCGCCAGTCATGCTGTGCCAGATTATGGCCAGCCTCTTCATTCCGATACGGCTTCGCCAAGGCGGGGAATATCTGCAATCTGAGGATTGTGCTGCCAGCTGTCGAGCGCCCTCACAAGATCGCTTCCGGAAAGGCCCAGCGAAGCTGTGTTGCGCAGCGGATGCACCCAGACGGTACCGGCTTCGGAAAGATCGCGGTCGAGCACGACTTGAACGTCGCCTGCGGCATCGTTGATCGCGCCTAAGGGCGTCACTGATCCGGGTGTCAGCCCGAGAAGCCTCAGCAAATCTTCGGCCTTGCCAAAACTGAGACGTTTCGAACCTATGGTTGCAGGTAGTGCTTTCAGGTCAACGCGGATTTCCCCCGGCACGGTCACCAGCCAGAATTGGCCGCCATTATCCTTGAGAAACAGATTTTTGGTATGTGCGCCGGGCAGGGTGGCATTCAGTTCCCGGCTTTCATCGACGGTGAACACCGCATGATGCTCTGCCACTTCAAAGGCAATGCCGCGCGCCTCCAGCTCGGCATAGAGGCGCGCTTCATTGTCCAATTTTAGCCCCGGTGCAGAGCGCAGAGCTTGTTGCCGGTCGGGTCGCGCAGGTAAGCGAGGTAGAGACGGCCAAAGCCGCCTTCGCGCCAGCCCGGGGGATCTTCGATGGCCTTGCCGCCATTGGCAACACCTGCTGCATGCCAGGCGTCGGCCTGCTCAGGCGACATCGCGAAACCGATGGTGCCGCCATTGGCGCAGCAGGCCGGCTCGCCATTGATTGGCGGAGTGACGAGGAAAAGCCCGCCATTGTGCATATAGATCAGGCGACCATTGTCGTCGACGACAGCGGGGTTGCCGCCAAACGCCGCGAACGTCGCGTCATAGAATTTCTTGGCGGCGTCCATATCGTCCGCGCCGACCATAATATGGCTAAACATAGTCTCTCTCCTTTGTTGAAACTTCAGAACACCACGACGCTGCGGATGCTCTTGCCCGCATGCATCAGGTCGAAAGCGGTGTTGATCTCCTCCAACCCCATGACATGGGTGATCATCGGGTCGATCTCGATCTTGCCCTGCATGTACATGTCGACGATTTTGGGCACGTCGGTGCGGCCCTTGGCCCCGCCAAAGGCGGTGCCGCGCCAGTTGCGACCGGTAACGAGCTGAAACGGGCGGGTGGCGATTTCCTTGCCGGCTTCGGCCACGCCGATGATGATCGAAGTGCCCCAGCCGCGATGGCAAGCTTCGAGCGCGGTGCGCATCACGTCGGTATTGCCGGTGGCATCGAAGGTGTAATCCGCTCCGCCGTCGGTCATTTCGACGATCTTGGCGACCACATCCTCACGGCTCATGCCCTTCGAATTGAGGAAGGCGGTCATGCCGAACTTGCGGCCCCATTCCTCACGGTCGGGGTTGATGTCGACGCCTATAATTGCGTTCGCACCGGCAAGGCGTGCCCCCTGGATCACGTTAAGGCCGATGCCACCGAGCCCGAAGACCACGACATTGTCGCCCACCTGTACCTTGGCCGTATTGATCACAGCGCCAACGCCGGTAGTCACGCCGCAACCGATATAGCAGCTCGACTGGAAGGGTGCGTCTTCGCGGATCTTGGCAACCGCGATTTCAGGCAACACGGTGAAGTTCGAAAAGGTCGAGCAGCCCATATAATGGTAGATGGGTTGGCCCTTATAGCTGAAACGCGTGGTGCCATCGGGCATTAGACCCTTGCCCTGCGTCGCGCGGATCGCGGTGCACAAATTGGTCTTGCCCGAAAGGCAGCTTTTGCACTGTCGGCATTCGGGGGTGTAGAGCGGGATGACATGGTCACCGGCTTTCACACTGGCCACGCCTGCACCCACTTCACGTACGATACCCGCGCCTTCATGTCCCAAAACGCTTGGGAAAATCCCCTCGCTGTCGAAACCATCGAGCGTATAAGCGTCGGTGTGGCAGATACCCGTGGCCATGATCTCGACCAGCACCTCGCCTGCCTTCGGACCTTCCAGATCGAGCTCAACTATCTCGAGCGGTTTCTTGGCTTCAAAGGCGACGGCAGCACGGGTCTTCATTGCGGGACTCTCCTTGGACTTGCAGGTGGCTATGCCGATTCCATCGCGCACCTGCAAGCCTCTCGGAGCAGCTTGTACCGCGTTTCAGAAGGACTCCCAGCGCAGCCGGATAAAGGCCGAACGCCCAGCGCCCGGCAGGCGTGCGCCTAACGCTACGTCAGAGCCACTGTTGCGATTATATCCGGCCAGATGCTCCACATAATATTTGTCGAACAGATTTTCGACACCGGCATCAAGGCGCAAGCCATCACGCAATATCCAGTTCCCATACAGGTTAAAGGTTACATAGCCTTGGCTCGGAACTTCGCCGTTGGTGGCTGAAACCTTGCGCTGTTTGGCAACCGCGAGGGCTTCTCCAGTCAGCGACCAGTGATCGGCTTCCCATGCGAGGGCGACTCGCACATTGGCCGGCGCAATGCGGTAAAGATTGTCCGATATGTCCCGCCGCTTGCCGCGTACAAAACTGGCGACGCCATCCAACCTCAACGGCCCCGAAATCCGCGTGCCGAATGCAACGTCGGCGCCGTAAATTTCGGCGTCGACATTGGCGAAGCGCAGCGGTGTGGAATCGCCGCTCGCCGCCGATACCATTTCGACCGGTGTATCAAGCACACCGGGGGTGGCATCAAAAGGAACGCCCTGAATGAAATCCTCAAGACGGCGATAATAGATCAGCGGTCGAGCATAGGCCGTCTCGCTTTTCCAGTCGAATCCGGCTTCGGCGAGCCAAGCCTTTTCGATCTTGAGTGCTGGCGATCCGACATAGATATTGCCATCGGCCAATCCGCCGCTGGCTTCGGTCGGAAGCCATGCGAAGCGTTCTACCAGACTGGGCGCGCGGGTCTTGCGGGCGAGGGTGAATCGCGGCGTTATTACTCCCAATTCTGCGGAGAGACGCAAAGCCGCATCGACCGAGGTTCCTGACCATTCCCTGTCGGCATTGGCAAAAGCGCGCGCGAGATTGGCTGGCCCCATTGGCACGCCCGGGCCGAAGCGCGGCGCTTCGGTGCTGGCGCCGTGACGATCAACCCGAAAACCCAATTCTGCATCAACTATTCCCAGCGCCGCTCTGGCTTCGGCAAATGCGCCGATGCGATCACTTTTCGCCCGATCAAGCGGGTGGATAAAGAAGGTGGGAGAAAGCGGGTTGTAGAGCATGAACCCTTTGTCGATCGCTTCGAAGTCGCCACCAATGCGGATATGCCGGTCGGAGCTACCAAAGCGCAGGGAAAGTCCTGCACCCATTGTATCGGCATAGGTGTCTGACTGGCGTGTCGCTGCCACAGTGGGGGTCGGGCGCAAGGCGAAGTTGTTCATTCGGTGCTCGACACCTGAATAGTCAGCATGTGCTTCAAGAGTCAGGTCGGATGCCAATTCGCCCTCAAATCCGACGCGGAAGAAATCGGTATGAAAGTAAATGATGTCCATCGCAAAGGGCGGGTTGCCGGAACGCCCGGTATCCTGCCGCCGATATTCCAGTGAGATTTCTCCTGGCCCTGTCCTCAATCCCGCATGCACGCCATAAACCGCGCGCTCGAAGCCGGTGCCGCCGACGCGTCCGCCCGGGAAGCGCATGTCATCGCCTTTCTCCCACGATGCGATCGCTCCCAACCGTACCCGGTCATTGGCAAGACCGGCTATGCCACCGATAGCAACACTGTCATCGACGCTGCGATATTGTGCGGAGACATCGACCTGCGGGGCAAGCGTACCGGCTTCACCAAAACGTGTCTGTTTCAACACTGCGTTAATACCGCCACCCAACCCGGGGCCATCGCGCACAGGAGAGGCGCCGCGCGCAATCTCGACCCGGTCGATCAGCGCCATCGGCGCATAATGCATGGCGGGGTCCATCGCATTGGGGCCGCCGGTTGCGAAATGCTGGCCATTGATACGCAGCGCTATACGCTCGCCGAACAGCCCGCGCATCTGCACCTGTCCCGACAACGCGCCATTATCGACCAAGGCCATGCCGGGCTGGCGCGCGATGAAAGCCGCAGCATCGGGGCCGGTCGCCAATTCTTCTTCGGCCTCACGGTCAAGGTTGAGCGCGGTGGTGCGCTGTGCAGTGACGATGATGAGATTACCATCGGTCTGGTCCGATGACTGCGCAAAAGCAGGGCAAACAGACGCGACCGCCACAAGCGCGGTCGCCGCAAAAAATCGTGTTTTCATTTTCTAATCTTTCAATTTCGGGTGTTCAGCCAACCAGCATCCGCAGCTTGTCCAGCGCGGTGGTTTCGGCTTCATGGTGATCGATGATCGACGATAGCCGTCCCTTGGCATCCATCAGGAAGATGCCGGCGGTGTGGTCTATCGTATAATCGCCATCCGGTTTGCTGGGGTCCAGCGGCACCTTTTTGACATAAACGCCAAAGCCTTTGCGGATTTGGGCGAGTTGCGCATCGGTTCCGGTTGCAGCGACAATGGGGGTGCCGAAAATCTCGGTATACGCCCCTATGTCTGCAGGCTTGTCGCGATCAGGATCGACAGAAACGAAAACGATATCGAATTTATCGCCATCTGCTCCCAGTTTCTTTCGCAGCAATGCCAGTCGCGACAATGTCGTCGGGCAGACGTCGGGGCAGCGGGTGAAGCCGAAGAAAATCGCATAAGGGCGGCCTGCCAGCATTTTGTCGGTTAGCAGCTTTCCGTCTGAGCGGGTCAGTTCGAACGGCCCGCCAAAGGGCAAGGCGGCGACAGTTGATGCCGGCTTTTCGGCACCGCTTTTCTCAAGGCCAAGATAGAGCAACCCACCCAGCAAGGCTGCCACAACCGCCATAACCCAGAGCAATTTGCGGATTGCCCCTGTATCATCGGCTTGGCTTTGATCAATGTCCGGCATGGCCAGCCTCCATCGGTGCAGTCGAACCAACCGGCTGCACGGCGAAGGTCACTTGCACCGAACCCGCACGGGCGAATTTCAATGTTGCGGGGATTTTGGCGCCTTGTTTGAAGGGCTTTTTGAGGCCGATAAACATGAGATGCAAACCGCCAGGTTTCAGTTCAACTGACTGGCCGGCGGGAATAGCGATACCGTCTTTGAGCTGGCGCATTTTCATCACGCCGCCGTCCATGCTCATGTTGTGGATTTGAACTTCGGTGGAGAATGGCGAACTGGCTGAAATCAGCCGGTCGGTGGTCTTGCCAGTATTGCGGATGGTCAGGAAGCCGCCGCCTACGGTTTGCGTGGCGGCAGTTTCGCGCGTCCACGGATGGCCAATCGCGATTTTGGCGATGGCAAAGCTGTGGGCCAGAACCGGCGCAGCTAGCGCAAATAATGCAATCCCGACGAGCGGATAAAAACTGTTCGATTTCATATTGGATACTCCGGATATGCCAACCCGCCCCTTTTCCAGGCGGATCAGCAAAGCTGACTATTCGGGCGGAAAGGTCAGGCCAGAGCCGGTGGCCCGCGCAAGGGCGGGCGAAGGTGCATGGTTTGGGGAAGTTGCAGCGTTGGTGTTGGTGCAAAACCCAACGCGAGAATGAAGAGCAGCGCAATCGCCAACAAAGGCGCATCCGCCCCGCCCAGCGCCGCCATTGACGTTGCCGAATAAGCACAGGCCTTGCCCGACCGGGGGGCATCCTGCTTGTCATGCGATCCAGGCTGCATCGGAACAGTGATCGCACGGCTTTGCATTTCGCCGCTGCCATCGGCGCAAACCATGACAGTGAAGGTCTTGCCGGACTGCCCGACCATATAGCCCATCGGCACAACCGCTTTTGCCAGCAACGCCAACGTAACCAGCAGCATGGCCAGCCGGTAATGCGTGCGCAAAAAGAGTCGCAAGGCGAACATGGAAAGGCCCCTAAGCCGAAGTTTCGGCTCTGTCAGCCCTATTGTGCAATCCAGCATTGATCTGGGGCAATTAACGGCGAGAATAATGGCGGAGACGGAGGGATTCAAATTTGATTGTAATTAAACGATATTTTCAATCTAAATCTGCTTAGCCATAATTTCAGCCATAGTCATCGCTTCGATCTTCGACGGTGTACGGCGAATGACTCCGGTCGGTAATTTGACACTAAATGGATTTGGCGACACGTCATAAGTGTTGTGACATCTACATGGGAGCGACTTAGACCGCTAACAAATCGGGCGTTGATCGCACCTGATCGTTCATCTAATAGCTGCCAGTCGTTCATGCAGAGACGGCATTCGGACAATTGCTGACTGGATGCGTTTTGTCCCCGTTATCGGCGGGGTGCACCAACTTTTTTCGCACCACCCAAACCTGTGTGCTACCTTTTGGGTACACCCTAAGCTGACGCCTGTAGTATCGCATAGGTCCAGATAATTTGCCTCAGTTTACGTGGCTGCCGGTGTCGATGGCTCATGATTTCGCTTTTTGGGTCTCCACACGCTAAGAACCACAGTAGGTGCGCACAAGGCGGCGATGAATAACAAGAACTGGTCACCGCTGAGTACTTCATTCGCTGCAGCTCTGGAATAGCCTGCCAGAGCGTATCCAATTGCATATGAGAAGCTCCAGCCGCCGTACGTCAGTGGAAACAGGTTTGCCCCAAACTGCCGCTTGGTCAGAGTGATCCATAAAATCTCAGCTAATCCCAGCCCAACTCCGAACAGCAAGCTTCCCGCGCTTGCCAAACTTGTTAGAGGGTACGTGTCCAGCAAGGCGAAAGCCGAGAGGCCACTCACAACCATAAGCGCCACCGCACAACTGGCGAAGTCACTTCTCCAACGGTCCAACATCCATCCGGCCAGTAGGTTGCCGATCATGCCACCGGCAGCTGAAAGGCCAAGGATCGTAGCCGCGGCCGTTGGCGAGAAACCGCGTGCTTCGAGAAACGGGGGCATTTCTATTGCAAAGGCAAGTACCGCAATCCCCGAGGCTGCGACTGCCAATGCCATGAAGATCGCTGGTGCGAGATCGATTGTCGCCATGCGGCTCCAGTACGAGACGTTGCCGTCCGCATGGTCTTTCTCACGATACTTCCCGCGCTTAATGTCAACCGAGCGATAAGCTCGACCAAGCGACGCTAGTGTTGCAACCACGATCAACATCATTGCCGCAATTGAAAGGGCAGTGAGGCGCCAACCAAATTTTGCAATAAGCAATTGGGCTATCGGAGAAAGGGCCAACCCACCAAATGCGCCACCACACCAGGATATGGCAATCGCGAGACCGAATCGTCGTGAAAAGAGCTCAGCAATGATGACCGGCATAGAAACTACAGCCAAAGTCTTGCCCGCACCCATTGCCATTCGGAGTAGGTAGATTTGCCAAAAGGTCTCAACTGCAAAGGTTGCCGCGAATGTTGCAGCAAGGATCAAAAGTCCAGCTATCAAAACTCGCCATGCGCCGACGCGGGCGATTAGCGGTGCGCAAAAGAGTGCCAGCGGTGATACCAGCCACATCGCCGAAACCAGATTACCCGAAGAGGCTGCGGACCAGGACTTTTCAATGGCAATGTTTTCCGCGAGGAGGATGAACGCGTAGATTGTTGAACCGAACAGAACAGCGGTCATAAAGAACATGCCGGCAACGATGCGCCAACCATAATATCCGCGCCCCTCATCCTGCATATCAGATGAGTTTGCTCGCTTTTGCTCCTCGATGCCCAATGTTCACCTCGCTACATCCCCTAGCGAGGGAAAGCATATAACAAAACACCTGTCATCTAAAATATGCTTGAGTTAACGATGTCAAGAGCCAAAATCCAGCGATTAGCTTATCCAACCCAATGAAATTAAAAGATTAGTCCTCGGCTGGATGCGGCTCAAGCAACCTTGTCAATCCATCAAATAGAGCATTTAGACGCTGTGGTTCAAAGCGCTTGGGTTCGACATGAAGCATCATACTCCAACCGTCGGCCATTGCGCTGATATGATCGGCAAGCAAATCAGCAGGAATGTCTTGGCGAATTCGACCACTTTGCTGCTGCCCTAGAATGTTTTCAGTCAGGCGTTTTCTGTAATGAGCATAGCGGCGCTGATAAATTTTAGCTAACAGGGGCTCGCATTTGGCCTGAGCGAGAAGCTGAAACTGGGCCTCGACAATGTCCGACTCGACATTCATTGCAATCCACGCACTCAGTCGGCGTTTAAGAGCTTCGAGGCTTGAGCCCATTTCGAGAAGCGAGTCATATTCGTCCCACAAGTGTTCGATGACTGCAACGACCATCGCTTCCTTGTTTGCAAAATAATATGTGACAGCACCAGTAGTAAACCCAGCACGCTGCGCTACTTTGCGCAGCGAGGTACCCGCAAACCCACTTTCCGCCAAAATGGCGATCGCAGCCCTAAGCAGTTCTCTCCGCCTGCCGTCCCTGTCTCCAAGTGGTCGGCCCCGCTTTACGGATGAGCTGCGGGCAGCGGTGTTCCGCGTTGGGTTTGGAGCGACATTGTAATTTTCATCCATCGTGATTGCCTAGCAGGCCGAGATGAAAAGAACAATTAGCATAACGTATGTTGCGTAAATAAATCACATGTGGTACCTTCAAGCACATCATCGTGTTGGGAGAGTTGAATATGGAAACAGAGTTGCGCCAACAATGGCAGGAAAACGGGGCGGTTCTCGTCAAGAACTGCTTGAACGCAGAGCAGCTTGCCGACTGCCGCGAAGTGTTCGACTGGTGCGTCGAGAACCCTGGTCCTCATGTATCTGGCATGTTTTCTGGCGAGCAGCGATCGCATGTCGACAATTCCAACCCGCGGGCAAAGGAGCGTCTTGACCAACTGGTACAAAGACTTCCTTTTGGACGGATTTTCTCCGAACTTTGGGGGTCTGAAAATGTCTGGTACTTTGGCGAGGAGGTTTTCCTGAAATCTGGCGGGAAAAGCGCGCGCACCTCTTTCCACCAGGATACGTCCTATCTACCATGGGGTGGAACACATTGGGGTAACGTATGGATCAGCTTCGAAGCTGTGCCGAAGAAGAATTCTTTGGAAATCGTTCGAGGGTCTCATCGCGGTATCTATTATGACGGGCCGACGTTCGAAGATCCCAACAATCCGACTGCGCCTCTACACGGCGAAACGGCGGTACCGTTTCGTCCCCGCCTTCCCGACGTTGATGCCGAGCTGTCGCACGACCCGAAGGCTTATGACCTCCTCTCTTGGGATGTCGAACCAGGCGATGTGGTTTTCCTTCATCCCCATTCTTTGCATGGCGGCGCCCATGTAGATGCCCAATTTCCCGAACGTCACACGCTAGTTTTGCGGTTCTTTGGCGACGATGCGATCTATTATCCGCTGCCACAGAATAGTGCGTCGCGTATCCCACCGGAGGGTGTGCTGTTTGTCGAAGAGATGAAAAAGCTGACCGAAGGGCAACCATTCCGGTCACCTGTTTTCCAGCAAGTCGTATAATTGGAGAGGAATAGCATGGCCCCGAAAAAACGCGAAATCATCAAGCCTCCGGGAACCGAGGCTCTGTACGACAATTATCATTTCGCGCCAGCGATACGGGTCGGTGATACAATCTGGCTGTCAGGTCAGGTTGGCATCGACGCCAATTTCAAGCCCGGCGTCGACATGGCTGCGCAGGCCCGGCTTGCATTCGAAGGTATCGTCCAGACACTTGCCGAAGCTGGGGCGACCTTGGAGGATGTCGTTGAGCTAATGACGTTTCACACCGATCTGCACGGTGAAATAGAGGCATTTAGTAAGGTCAAGGACGAGTTTTTCCCTAGTCATTATCCTTGCTGGTCCGCGGTAGGGGTAACACAGCTCGCAGCCCCTGAGTACAAAGTTGAAGTTCGTGTGATTGCCGTGGCGGGTTCCAGTCAAAACTGAATTTTCGCGCGGCGGCTGATGCTCTAGCCGCCGCGTCGTACCTTGCGATTGACATGCTCGTCCGCAGCGTGAGCAGCGCCGAGTAATGACCTAACAGCCACCCACTGCAACGGTTCCGGCAACGTCTTCGGGGTGGCATGCTGCAGCGCTGACAGGAAAGGATTTTCGGTGCCGCCAATGCGTTCTGCGAGCACTAAACCTACCAGCGATTGCGTTCCAACGCCGTGGCCAGAGCAACCCGCTGTATATAAAATGTTGTCATGTTCACCCGTCACGCCGACCACCGGCAAGCCGTCGAAAGCGAAACTGATGTAACCGCTCCAGGCGGCCTTCACCCCAACATCGTGTAGGGTTGGAAAACGATCCCTCAGGGCGATTTCAAGTTTTCGATAGGTATGATTGTCTGGTACCTCGGGCGTGCTCGATCCGAAGGAATAGCCCAGCTGCTTTGTAGTGATGACCAACGTATTGTGCGCGGTCAGCCTATGGCTCTCCATTACGAGGTGCTGGGTTGTTATTCCCTCCGCATTTGGCCAGTCGAGTGAGGCGCGCTGCGTCGGGGTTAGCGGGTGGGTTTCGATCGCCGAAACCCGAAGCGGAACAACTTTATCCTTAAGTAAACCCAACCCTGGTGCGAATGCATTGGCTGCAACGACCAAATGAGGCGCACGTACAGTGCCATCAGGAGTACGGCACTCGATTATCTTTCCATCACTCCAATCCATTAGCGGCGAGTTTTCGAAAAGGCGCACGCCATGTTCAAGCGCGGCTTGGCGTAGTCCACGAACATATTTGCCTGGGTTCAAAGTTCCTCCACCTGGCGTCGCATAGCCAAACAAAAAGGCGGGTGGTATACCTCGCGCCCTCATTGCAGCATTGTCGAGGAATTCGGCCG
The DNA here is from genome assembly GCF_035329025.1 of Sphingorhabdus sp. Taxonomy (GTDB): domain Bacteria; phylum Pseudomonadota; class Alphaproteobacteria; order Sphingomonadales; family Sphingomonadaceae; genus Sphingorhabdus_B. The sequence goes on from NZ_DAOLHN010000040.1 coordinate 12,033, forward strand.
GGGCACCAAGTTCGATCCCGAGTTCCATATTGGCGCGCAACTGCTTTTCTTGGCTTGAATGAACGCCAGCGCGGATCAAGCCTGAACGACGATAATCGCAATCAATCCCATAGGACTCGAGCTTGCTTTCAACATAACGAACACCCTCTTCAAAGTAGCGGATGATCGCAGCGACCTGCGAGCGATCAAGTCGTTTCATAAACATGTGGTAATCAAGACCTTGACCACCCGCTAAATATCCAGCGTTACGGCCACTCGCCCCGAAACCGGCAAAGCGACTTTCGAGAACTATGACGTCGGCGCCGCGTGCACGCAGTTCGAGCGCTGTAGAAAGACCAGCGAAACCTCCACCAACGATTATTACATCGGCAGTTGCTTGTCCGTTCAGTGCATGTTGAATGTCGGACGGTGGTTCGATCCAGCCACCTTCGGGCTTATAGATGATATTCGTCGACATTTTCATCTCCGTGAAAGAGCGTCAAAAGCTTGAAGTGCTGCTTTGCGCCCAGCTCTAATAGCGCCATCCATTGAACTTGGATGAAGCTCAGCCATATCGGTGCCTGACCAGTGTATTCGGCCCATCGACATTCGGGAAGCGGCGCCCCAGCGAGTAAGAAAACCTGGAGGATAGGGCGAGACGCATGACAGAGTCCATTCGTCGACGCTTCCCCAGTCGACCTCATGATATTGGTCGAAATGGAGTGCCTCGTCTCCGAACGCTCTGGCATAAATCTTTGCCAGTTCGCGGCCCGCCTCGCCCGTATCAGTGGTTAACGCACCTTCGCGTACGAAGCAGATTAGGATTCCAACGGACGCGTCCGGTGGGGAGTTATCTGCTGACCATAGCAAAGCACCGCCAATATCAAGCACCTGACCATTGAACCCTCCCTCGCGCCAAAAGGGGCGTGAATAGACATGGGTTGCTTTGCGCATGCGGGCATTGATCGGCCAGGCAGTGTGCATTTCTGCCCGGTCAGGTGGGAGAGAGGGGGTGAATTGGATGTTGCGAGCTACAACTTGGCTTGGGCTGAAGATAACCTCACGGGCGCGTATAGTTCCCCGATCAGTATGAAGTTCGACTATGTCTTGATCCCAACCAACGAGCTTTCGTACGGGAGTGCTTAAAATGATCTTTCCCTGTAATTGATTGGCCATTTTCGCAGACAGAGCCCACGATCCGCCCACCAACCGTTTTTCCTGCGCACCATTCTTCATAGATTCAAGCCGGGCGAGATCGCATTCAAACGAATTGATTAGCGTTAGGTAGTGCAACAATCCTAGCTTTTCCGGCGGCGCACCATAGGTCAACGTGGTCGAGAGGAAGAAATTGATTTGTTCTTCCTCACTTGGAGACTTTGTTGCCAACCAGTCAGCTACCGACAACTGGTCCCATTCCAAAGCGTGCGGCGCTGTCCATGGTGCGGCGCTCGGCACTTCTCTAGCCATAGCGTTAAGTTCATCGACTAATGGGCTGCTCGCAATGATTGCGCCGTCTTCGCTTCCTTCGACAAATGTCTCGTCACCAATGAAAGACACGGTCTTTCCATGATAATAGCTATCGAACGTTTCCACTCCGAACTCATTCGCTAGTTGGAAAATTTCGGATTGGGTCGGGCCGATCCATTGACCTCCCCCGTCCGAGACGACGCCGTTACCGATATCATGATTGACCGTTCTACCGCCCACCCGGTCGCGCGCTTCGAGAATTACAAAAGACTTTTTTTCTTGGCGCTGAAACTCCAGGCCCGAAACAAGACCGGATAGCCCCGCGCCAATGATTGCAACATCTACCTCAACGCTCGTCTTACCGTCAAACTGGCTGCCGCTCTCCATATCCCGCTCCATTTTTTAAAATGACAAGTGTTATGAAAACATGCATTATCCAAAAACAGGAAGCAAGAAACTTTTGGAGGAGGCGTTATGACAAACCTTAAAACAGGTCTTATTTGCACGGTTTGTGCGCTCGCGTTTACACGTCCGGCGCTGGCGCAGGAGGTGTCGGATACCGCGACTGTGAGCACCGACAACTCAGAGATTATCGTGACCGCACAACGCAGGTCAGAACGCTTGAGCGACGTACCAGTGGCAGTAACAGCAATTGACGGCGATGATATGCAGCGTTTGCGTATGCAGGATGCGACACAAATTGTTCAGCAAATTCCGAATGTAACAGCTCAGGCTACGTTTGGTGCTAGTGCTCCGCTATTCGCCGTGCGCGGAGTGAGTAATCCGGACTTCAACCCCTCGGCTAACACTCCGGTGCCGATCTACAGCGATGACGTGCTCATTAACAACATAACCGGTCAAGGCTTTGCCCTATTTGACTTAGAACGTGTTGAGGTTCTCAAAGGGCCCCAAGGCACGCTATTCGGATATAATTCTTCGGCGGGTGCAATTCAGTTTATCTCTCGCCGTCCTACCAATACTTTCGAGGGGTTTTTCTCAGCTTCCTACGCCAGCCGTGACGAGCGAATGCTTGAATCATCGCTAAGCGGCCCGCTGGCCGGAGATGAGGTGCGCGGGCGCCTTGCCGGCTACTATCGCAGCCAAGATGGGGATTTCCTCAATCTCGCAACTGGTAAGAGGATCGGTGAGAATGAGCGTTATGCTGTCCGCGGCTTGGTTGATATCGACACATCCGACAATTCGAGCCTGCTGCTAAAAGCGCAATATGGACGTTTCAAAGGTGATCCCACAATCCGCCACACCGAGCAGCCGGTTAACAATTTCACTGGCGAGGCTCTTGGCGGAAAGCGAGAAGTGATTAATGAACTCGGACAGGATGAGCGCGTCAAGGCGCTAGAACTTTCGGCTCGCTTCAAGGCCGATCTTGGAGCGGTCGGGCTCGATGTGATCAGCGGCTACCTGAAAATCGATTCAGGCTATCTGACTAACTTTTTCGATGGGCGCCAGATTGGTGTACTCGATTTGGGTTACGGCGCCGGACCAATGCAAACGGCCCTCTATGGGGTGCAGGGGGCAGACACGCGCACTAAACAGTTCTCGCAGGAAGTGCGCCTCACTTCACAATCTTCAGGGCCTTTGTCCTACATTCTCGGCGCCTACTACCTTCATGAAAAGCTAGATGGTACAACCTGGTTCTTCGCTGGCGATGACTCTGGTGCGTTTGGCTATTTTGGAGCTGATCAGGCAGCTTTTTTGGTTTTTGACGAGTACGCGCAGAAACTCTCATCCTTCGCTTTGTTTACTCAAGCTGACTACAAGCTGACCGACAAGCTTAAAGCGACTATTGGCGGCCGCGTCTCTTGGGACAAACGCAGCCTCGATCTGACCTTCGCTAACTACGACGGTTTTGCGACCTTCACAAATGGACGGACAGTTGACCCGTTTAATGTCAAGTTATCGGATGTCACCGATCTTTCCGGACTGGAGACCTCCCAGCAGGATCGCAAGTGGACAAACTGGAGTGGGCGTTTCGCTCTCGACTACAAGCCTACAGATGATGCGTTGATTTATGCCAGCCTTTCGCGCGGAGTGAAGAGCGGCGCGTTCAACACTGCGGCGTTCATCGACCTGTCCGAAGCCAATTCCATTGGTCCAGAAAAGGTGTTGGCCTACGAAGCAGGTACCAAGCTCGCGTTTGCGGATCGGCGAATATTGGCGAACGCAGCCGTGTTCTATTATGATGTGGACAATTATCATCAGAAGGTAGTCGACCAGTTCGGCCGCGAGTTTCTAAGCGGAGCCGACCGGGTGCACTTCTACGGCTTCGAGCTTGAGGGCACTTTACGACCGACGAAGTTGGTAACGGCGCAGTTCGGCATAGGCTGGCAGAAGGGCGTGTACGATGAATTCATTGAACCGACAGGAGCAGGTCCCGTCGATCGTGCGGGCAACGTAGTGCCGGGTACCGGAGCGTGGACAGCCAATGCGGTGTTGCGGGTAGATGCGCCGCTTTCTGGCGGAGCCGGTACGTTGTCGCCGCAAGTCGACTTTTCTTACCTACAGGGCTCATTTTACTGGGTTGGCAATGGGGTAAAAGCCCCACAGCTGTCGCCGACCAGCAAGACAGAAGATTTTTTCAATCTAAACCTGCGGCTAACTTGGACTTCAGAAAATGATCGTTTCTTAGTAACTGGATTCGTCCAGAACGTGCTCGATCAATATCGAGTTCTGCGCCGCAATCCAGTCTCGTTCTTAGACAACTCGCTTAGTTCCTATTCTCCCCCGCGATCCTTTGGTGTGATGGTGCAGGGTCGTTTCTAACTGCTAAAGTTAAAAAGTTGGGAGTGGCTACAAAAGGCCGCTCCAAGCTATTTTTGAACAGGTATGTCCAGTATCGCTAACAAAGCAGTCATAAAACGATCCTGGTCCATTTGTTATAATGCGTCATTCATTCATCAATAGAGTCGCTGGTCTCCGAAAGTGTCGGAGGCCAGCAAAGCCTTAAATGTCGGTTCGCTCCGACAGCGTCAGCGCGTCATCGACATCAACACCCAGATATCTGACTGTGTTTTCGATGTTGGTATGACCCAGTAGAATCTGAATAGCCCGCAGGTTACCGGTAGCCTTGTAAATCGAGGATGCCTTTGTCCGGCGCATCGAGTGGGTCCCATATTCGCGCTTGTCGAGCCCGACTATCGATACCCACTCATTGACAAGGCGTGCATATTGTCTGGTGCTGAGATGGCCCAAGTAATCAACCCTACTCGGAAATACAAAATTGAAGATCGTGCCGCCGCGACGCTGCAGCCATGCTTCAACGCTTCTTCGCGCCTCGGTCATTATCTCGAACTGCACAGGCCTATTTGTTTTCTGTTGGATGCCGGTGGCTCTATTACGGATTTGCCCTCCGCTGACGATGTCACCGATTTTCAGCTTAACGAGATCACAACCGCGAAGCTTGCTATCGATAGCTAGGTCGAACAAAGCCCTATCCCGCAGTCGCCTATGTTCATCCAGGTAAAAGCGAATTGCCCAGATGTCTCTGGGCTTTAATGGGCGTTTGGGCCCGACATTTCGCTCAGCATTCCAAGGTCGCCGTTCGTGTACGGCAGGGTCAAGATCCGAAAGTCCCATGATGTTGCTCCGTTAGCCGGAATGGCCGAACAAGGACTAACAGCATGGTGCCGGCAGGTTCAGACGATGTTAGTGGGAAAGAAAATTACATCAAACTTACAGACCCTTACTGTAATTGTCTTAGAGGCCTAGCCACTCCACCTCCCCACTGCCCAACTCGTAAAAGGCGCCCACAACCTTCAATGTTCCTAGTTCCTGCGGGCGACGCAGTGCAGGGGAGGCTTCGTCTTGCAATTCACGCACCACGCGTTGGACATTATGGCGGGCAGCAGTGTTGACCAGATCGTGCTGGCAATCCTCTCCTACTTCCATGATCGCAGGGTACAGCGGCTGAAGCACCTTATTGATATTCGCTGAAAAGCCATAATGCTCCTTCACCACAGATACTGCAGCCCGCACTGCACCGCAATTTTCATGTCCCATCACGACGATCAGCGGCACACCCAGCGCGGTGACTGCAAATTCGAGGCTGCCGATTGCCGTCGAACACAGGCTGTTTCCGGCGTTGCGTACGATGAACAGTTCGCCCAAACCGCGGCCGAACAGAAGCTCAGGTGCAACACGCGAGTCCGAGCAGCTGAGATAGGCGGCAATCGGATGCTGAGCGGCAGCCATGCGCAGGCGGCTCATGCGGCTGGCCTGGACCGTTATCGGCTCGTCCGAAAGGAAGCGACGATTACCTTCCTTGAGCAGCGCGAGCACGTCGTCGGGCGTCATAGAAAGGGTCATCCGGGCTTTCCGTCTTTTCTGGGCGAGAGATAGATGCGAGCGTTACGGGCCGCCCAAGGGAGGAATGCGATCAGGAAGATAATTGCTGAAATGACCAGCCAAAAGCCATCCTCGGCATACAAGGCGGTGGCTATACGGGCAGCCGCCGCACTTTGCATGCCGACAAAGGCAAATTTGCCAGCGAGGGGCAGTTCCAAAGGTCGACCCGAATGACCCTGAGTGACGCGGGTGATCATCGCGATCAGAAGACTTCCTGCGAAGCCTATGGTCAGCGCATGCTCGGGTGCGCGTCCAATCGGCAGGCCAAGGCTCGAAATTGCCCATAGCGCATATCCGATGGGCGCCCAAGCAAAGCCAATGATAAGCACCCAGAACAGGGCGGGAGCCTTAGTGCGCGGCCACCATTTCCAGCTCATCAATAGCGTCAGTGCACTCAACAGGAGTGCCGCGAATGTCTGAAGAAAACTGACGGCGAGTAACTGCCCTGCGATTATGAGCATTGTCAGCCCCCAATAGGCCCCCAAGATCCAATTTGGTCGCCACCGGACATAGCCTTCGACGACGTTGCCCGCGAAGAATGGGATCATGCGGTGACACACCGTCACGAAAACAGGCAAAAGCATGGCCCAAAGCCCTAGGCTGTTGGCAAGAGATAGAGTTGCGGCTGCCGGATTGAGAATGAAGGCCATCAGGGCAATTTGTCCAATCAGACCAAAAACAAATGCGGCGAGGATTGACCAACCGTGCCAAGTGGGTGCCTTTCCATCGTGGCGTTCGCGCAGCGCAATCGAGAGCAGCACGCTGAAACCCCAAAGACATGCAAGTGACGCTGACGCGAAGGCTGCAGCGAGTAGCCTATCGTTACCAGACAACAATGCTCCCCAAGACAGCAATGTAGCGAGGCCATATCCGCCAGCGACGGGCGCGAAGGATTCGCGCTCTATATCGGGATAACCCATCCAGCGCGGGAACACCGTCAGCAGGAAACCGAAAAACAGAGGCGGCAGTGCCAGATAAACCAGAATAGGTGCATGCAACAGCGCTTGCGGAATATCTCCGCCCGCAGGAGCGGCCATTCCCAAATGCAGTCTTGACAGCACCGTTAGCCACCAAAGCATCATGGCGGCAAGCTGCACGACGCCAATCAGGAACAGCAGCCGATGGGGTGCAGCAAGCAGGATGTCGGGTTTCACCAAAGGCCGTGGCTCCCGCCCACCGCGCCTATGGTCGCAAGAATTGAAGCGAGCAGCAGGATGCGGTGCATCCGCTCCATGCGCTGGAAATCCTGTTGCGGCTGTGGCGAGGCCGCCATCCTTTTGTGCAGGAACAGCGGTTCGAGCACGAACAGCATCGCCGCGAATATCAGCCACACCAGCAACATTGCCCACATCCACCAAAAATGCAGATCGGCAAAGCGACTCCACAAATCGGCGCGCCATGTCATCCAGAATCCGCTCGCGCCAGCCAGAAGCACCCATATCCGTGCTTGCCAGGAAAAACCGCTTTCGAGCCCATGGAAGGCAGAGAGGCGGTCGGCAGATTGATGCGTGCGCCTTATGGATGGCAAGACTACCGTGGTTACAAATGCCACGCCGCCAATCCACATCAGAACGGCGACGACATGTATAACCCGTGCGAGTGTGAAATCATCCATCATGTGCCTCTGCATCTTTGTGAAATTGATAATCATCAATAACATTGATTAATGTCAATTATTGTAAGCGCTCCCTGCGCTAATTGAGCGGCATGGAAAAGCAAATCCTCAAGCCGAGCCTTGCCGTTCTTGCGGCGTTGACCTGCACATTGCCTGCTGTAGCGCAAACAGCCGAAGAGCCAAAAGCGATTACACCTTATGCCGACATACGTTATCGGCTCGAATTGATTGGTCAGGATGGGTTGCCGGAAAATGCGACTGCATCGACCTTGCGGGTTCGTGCGGGGTTCAAAACACGCGAGTGGAGCGGTTTTAGCGCACTTGTCGAAGGGGATGCGATAGCCCGCGTCGGACCTCGGCATTACAACGATACGGTCAATGGCTTGACCGCTTATCCGATTGTTGCTGATCCTTCCGATGTTCTGCTCAATCAGGCGTGGCTTCGTTACAAACCGGTAAAGGAAGTCGAAGCTGTCCTCGGTCGTCAAGCGGTCAATTTCGACAACCAGCGTTGGATCGGGTCGGTGGGCTGGCGACAGAATGACCAGACGCTTGATGCCGCCCGCGTGACGATCAAACCGATGAAAGGTGTTGCGCTCGACTATGGCTATGCCTGGCGCGTCAACCGCATCTTTGGACCCGACTCACCGCAAGGAATCTGGCGCGACAATAATATCCATATGGTCCGCGCCAATTTTGAAGCGAAGCCAGTTGGAACAGTGACGACCTATGGCTATTTCCTCGACCTACCAGATGCTCCGCTCTCCTCTTCGAAAACGATAGGCGTCAGGCTGGCTGGCGAACAGAAGCTGTCGGGCAAAGCTAAGCTGCTCTATGCGGCGGAATATGCCAACCAGCGTGACCTTGGCTCGAACCCGAGAAACTTCTCGCTTGATTATTTGCTGGTCGAACCTGGCATTTCGTTGGGCGCTGTTACCGTCAAGGCCGGCTGGGAGCAGTTGGAAGGCAATGGTGTGAGTGCCCTGCAAACGCCACTGGCTACGCTTCATGCTTTCAATGGTTGGGCCGACAAATTTTTGAGCACGCCAGCAAATGGATTGCGCGATCTATACGCCGACGTCGCGGTGAAGCTTCCCGCTGTAGGTCCGATCAAGGGCGCTAGCGCGCGGCTACAATATCATGACTATAATTCAACACGGGGCGGGCTGAATTATGGCAGTGAATTGGGAGCCATGCTGGCAGTTCCGATCGACAAACATCTGACCGCAACACTGAAATTCGCGCGTTACAATACAGACGATTTTGCCACCGACACCACAAAATTTTGGTTCTCACTCGACCTGAAGCTCTGATTCAACCGGGCCGGTCAAGAAACGGATCAGGACGGGCAAAGGCAGCCAGCAGTTCGGCATTCGTGATCTGCACGGTGTTGCCGGATACGACGACGCCATGCGCGGCCAGCGCACTAAACGCGCGTGATAGATTCTCGGGCGTCATGCCCAGTAGTGACGCGAGGATGCGCTTTTCCACGGGCAGGTCGAACTGCACAGCGCCACCGCGCTCACCACTTTCGAGAAGGATGAAATTGCCCAGCCGCTCGACCGACTGGCGCAGTTTCATGTCGGTGAGTGCGCGAACGAAGTAACGAAAACCGAATGCGAGTTCCTGCATTGCCCCGCGCATCAGCGACCGGTCGTTGTCGATGGCATCGCGGATTAATGGCGATGGGATCATCAGGATGCGCGATGCAGTTAAAGTGCGCGCCGACATCAGATACGGCTGGTCGGTATAAGCGGCGGCGAGAATGAAACTGCGCACCGGTCGCACGATTGCCATCGATGTTGTCCGATCGCCGTTGCCGGTAAAAAGTTCGACCATACCATCGATCAATATGTGCAGGAAATCGGGTTTCTGCCCGGTATCGAACAGCTTCAGCGCTGGCGGGAAGACCTGCAGGAAGGAAGCAGCAAAAATCTGTTCACGTTGCTCGGGATCCATCGAGGCGAATAAAGGCAGTGCAGCAATTTCCGGTTTTTCAGCAGCGCGCACAATTGTTCCCCAACTTCGATGCGGTCGAATGTAAACGCCTGATTGATAAATATCAATCGCACTAGTGACGAATGACACCTCGATTTTTGACCATGATCAGGCCTGCGTGATTTTGACGGGTTTGCCAGGTGCAGGTTGATCCACATCAACAAACCCAGCGGATAAGAATGCAGACCAGAACCAGATTTCTCTCGCCGCAAAAGGGGCTGGTCATGGTTGCATCAACGGTTTCGTCAAAACAGCAGCAAGGGGCGCTGTGGCTGAGCACCGGAGCGTTCACAGTCTGCTTTGCGGTTTGGACGATTTTTGCGATCATCGGGATCGAGATCAAGGCTGAGCTCGGCTTGAATGACACCCAATTCGGGCTGCTAGTGGGAACGCCGATCCTGACAGGTTCTCTTGTCCGTGTATTTCTCGGAATCTGGACCGACCAATATGGTGGGCGACTGGTGTTCCCGCTGACGATGCTTGCTTCTGCGGTTTCGACCTTCCTGCTGTCTTATGCCGATACCTACATTCTAATGCTTGTAGCCGCTTTGGGGCTTGGGTTGGCAGGTGGCGGGTTCGCGGTTGGTGTCGCCTATGTCTCCAAATGGTTCCCACAGGAAAAACAGGGCACTGCGCTCGGCTTTTTCGGCATGGGCAATGTGGGTGCAGCGGTGACCAAATTTGTTGCTCCGTTCGTAATGGTTGCGATGGGCTGGACGGCAGTTGCGCAAATATGGGCCGCTGCATTGGCTGTGATGGCGGTCATTTTCTTCGTTCTGGCAAAAGACGATCCAGACTTTGCTTCACGCAAGCATAGCGGCGTTAAGCCCAAGTCGCTGGCCGAACAGTTGGAACCTCTCAAGCATCAGCAGGTCTGGCGTTTCTCGCTCTATTACTTTTTTGTCTTCGGGGCCTTCGTCGCGCTTGCGTTGTGGTTGCCCAAATATCTGAGCGAGGTCTATCATGTTGACGTGAAGGTTGCGGGCATGCTCGCCGCCATTTTCTCGCTCTCGGCCAGCCTTTTCCGCGCTTATGGTGGAATGCTGTCGGATAAATATGGCGCGCGCAAAATCATGTACGCCACCTTTGGCGTGTCGATGCTCTGCCTGTTCATGCTGAGCTATCCGTCAACCGATTATGTCATTCATGGAATTAAGGGCGACATCGCCTTTTCGACCTCAATGGGGCTCGTACCGTTCGTGATCACGGTGTTCGTGCTCGGTTTCTTCATGTCGCTGGGTAAGGCTGCGGTCTACAAACATATCCCGGTTTATTATCCCGATCATGTCGGCTCCGTTGGCGGTATGGTGGGCATGGTCGGCGGCCTGGGTGGCTTTGTGCTTCCCATCGTCTTTGGTGTCGTCAGCGATCTCACCAATATCTGGACCAGCTGCTTCATGGTGCTTTTCGCGCTGGTGGTTGTGGCGCTCGGCTGGATGCACATGGCGATCCGTCAGATGGAACAGAAAGCCAGCGGTATTGATGCGCGTAGCCTTCCGCAATTCCCCGAAATGGCCGAACTGCACGATCCGGCCAAACATGCCGCAGGCGAAACGCGCGTACTGGAGGAATGGAAACCCGAAGATGCAAATTTCTGGGAAGCCACAGGCGAACGTATCGCACGGCGCAACCTCTACATCTCGATCCCGGCACTCTTGCTCGCCTTTTCGGTGTGGATGGTCTGGTCGATGGTTGTCGCAAAGTTGCCGCTGATCGGGTTCGACTACACGACTGACCAGCTTTTCTGGCTGGCGGCGCTTCCGGGGCTGTCGGGGGCGACCTTCCGGATATTCTACAGCTTCATGGTGCCGATCTTCGGCGGGCGGCTGTGGACGACGCTGAGCACGGCTTCGCTGCTGATTCCAGCTTTTGGAATCGGTTATGCAGTGCAGAACCCGGAAACGCCGTACATCATCTTCCTGGTGCTAGCGCTTCTTTGCGGTTTCGGCGGTGGCAATTTCGCTTCTTCGATGTCGAACATCAGCTTCTTCTTCCCCAAGGCGCAGAAGGGCAATGCGATGGCCCTGAATGCAGGTCTCGGCAATCTGGGTGTGTCGGTGATGCAGTTCATCGTGCCTTTGGTGATTACCGCCAGCGTGTTCGGTGCGATGGGCGGTGACCCTCTGCCCAACAAAGAAGGCGGTGAGCTGTGGCTGCAAAATGCGGGTTTCATCTGGGTGCCGTTTATCATGGCGTCGTCGCTGCTGGCATGGTTCGGGATGAACGACATTGCCGATGCCAAGGCGAGCTTCGCCGAGCAGTCAGTGATTTTCCAGCGCAAGCATAATTGGCTGATGTGCTGGCTGTACACCGGCACCTTCGGTTCATTCATCGGCTTCTCGGCTGGCCTGCCTTTGCTCGCCAAGCACCAGTTCCCTGACGTCGACGTGCTGAAGTTTGTCTTCCTCGGCCCGCTGGTCGGCGCGATCAGCCGGGCTGCAACCGGCTGGGTATCAGACCGCTGGGGCGGTGGGCGAGTTACCTTCTGGGTGTTCGTCTTCATGATGATCGGTGTCGTCGGCGTGATGTACTTCCTGCAAGCCGGAAACTGGTGGGGCTTTCTCGGCATGTTCATCTTCATGTTCTTCGTCACGGGCGTGGGCAATGCCTCCACTTTCCAGATGATCCCCAGCATCATGCGCAGCGAAATCCCGCGCCTGATGCCCGAACTGAGCAAGCAGGAGCAGGTGCGGCAAGCCGAGAAGGAATCGGCCGCTATTGTCGGCTTCACTTCGGCCATCGCAGCCTATGGTGCCTTCTTCATCCCGAAAAGCTTTGGCAGCGCGATCGCGGCTACCGGAACGCCGATGGCGGCGCTGATTGGCTTTTTCATTTTCTACGCCAGCTGCGCCGCCCTGACCTGGTTTGTTTACACGAGACCGGGCGGGCTTCTCCATTCCATCGAACGCGCGCCCAGCGCCAAACTTGCAACCGCTTGAAAGGGCCAAGACCATGAGCCAACTTCTCGACCGCCTGACCTTCTTCAACCGGAAGCGTGCAACATTTTCTGATGGCCATGGGGTCACCACCAGCGAAGCGCGTGATTGGGAGGATGGCTATCACAAGCGGTGGCAGCATGACAAGATTGTCCGATCGACCCATGGCGTGAATTGCACCGGCAGTTGTTCGTGGAAGATCTACGTCAAGGGCGGCATTATCACCTGGGAAACGCAGCAGACCGACTATCCGCGCACACGCCCTGAACTGCCCAACCATGAACCACGCGGCTGCCCGCGCGGGGCGAGCTACAGCTGGTATATCTATTCGGCCCAGCGGCTGAAATACCCGCTGATCCGTTCACGCCTTGTGCGCTTGTGGCGCGAGGCCAGGCAGACGATGAGCCCCGTGGCGGCATGGACCGCGATTGTCGAGGATGAAAAGAAGCGGAAGAGCTACACCGCTATTCGCGGCCATGGCGGTTTCGTCCGCGCGCATTGGGAAGAGGTGACCGAGATCATCGCCGCCGCCAATGCTTATACGGCGAAGAAATATGGCCCCGACCGGATCATCGGCTTCTCACCGATCCCGGCGATGTCGATGGTCAGCTATGCAGCGGGTTCGCGCTATCTGTCTCTGCTCGGCGGCACCTGCATGTCATTCTATGACTGGTATTGCGATCTTCCGCCCGCCAGCCCGATGACCTGGGGCGAGCAAACAGACGTCCCCGAAAGTGCAGATTGGTACAATGCGGGTTTCCTGATGATGTGGGGCTCCAACGTCCCACAGACCCGCACCCCCGATGCGCATTTCATGACCGAAGCACGCTATCGCGGCACCAAGGTCGCGGTGGTGTCTCCGGATTATGCAGAGGCCACCAAGTTTGCAGATCTCTGGCTGAATCCAAAGCAGGGCACCGACGCGGCGCTCGCCATGGCGATCGGCCATGTCATCCTGCGCGAATATCATCTCGACCGGCAGGTTGAATATTTCGAGGACTATTGCCGCCGCTACACCGATTATCCGATGCTTGTCCGCTTAGTCGAAAAGAATGGCGCTTATGTGCCCGAACGGCTGCTGCGCGCGTCCGACCTGAAGGGCAATCTGGCCGAGAAGAACAATCCCGAATGGAAAACCGTCGCCATCGATGATGCCAGTGGCAAGCTGGTAGCCCCGTTGGGCTCGGCGGGGTTCCACTGGGGTGAAGAGGGCAAATGGAACCTTGAGGAAAAGGATGGCACAGGCGGTGATGTAAAACTGCGCACTACCTTCATCCTTGATGCGGATCGCGATGATGTGGTCGACGTTTCCTTCCCCTATTTCGGCAATCGCGAGCATGATCATTTCAAGGGCACCGACCATCCCGATGTGTTGAACCGTCGCGTCCCCGTCCGGCAGATCGAGACCAAAGAAGGGAGGACATTTGTTGCTACCGTCTTTGATCTATTCTGCGCCAATTACGGTCTCGATCGCGGGCTGGGTGGAGAGCATGTCAGCAGCGATTATAGCGACAATGTCCCGTACACTCCCGCTTGGGCCGAGAAAATTACCGGGGTCCCCGCTGAACAGATCATCACCGTAGCCCGCGAATTTGCAACCAACGCGGAAAAGACCAAGGGCAAATCGATGGTCATCCTCGGCGCCGGTCTGAACCACTGGTATCATATGGACATGAACTATCGCGGTATCATCAACATGCTGGTGATGTGCGGGTGCATTGGCCAATCGGGTGGCGGCTGGTCACATTATGTCGGGCAAGAGAAACTGCGCCCGCAGACCGGATGGGCACCTTTGGCCTTCGCACTCGATTGGGCTCGACCGCCGCGCCAGATGAACTCGACCAGCTTCTTTTACGCGCACACTGACCAATGGCGCTATGAAACACTGGACATTGACGAAATCCTGTCACCGACTGCGCCTGATGGCGATTGGTCAGGTTCGCTCATCGATTACAATGTCCGCGCCGAGCGCATGGGCTGGCTGCCCAGCGCGCCCCAACTGAAAACCAATCCGCTCGAAGTGGCAAAGGCTGCCAAGGTGGCCGGTATGGAAGCGAAAGACTATGTCGCCTCCGCATTGCAGACTGGCGAGCTTGAAATGTCGTGTCGCGATCCAGACGATCCAGCCAACTGGCCGCGCAACATGTTTGTCTGGCGTTCCAACCTGCTCGGTTCATCAGGCAAGGGGCATGAATATTTCCTCAAGCACCTGTTGGGCACGCAGCACGGTGTGCAGGGCAAGGATCTGGGCGAAACCGGTGCGCAAAAGCCGCAGGATGTCGTCTGGCATGATGATGCGCCACAGGGGAAACTCGATCTGCTGGTAACGTTGGATTTCCGCATGTCGACGACTTGCGTGTATTCGGACATCGTGCTGCCGACCGCCAGCTGGTATGAGAAGGACGATCTCAACACCTCGGACATGCACCCGTTCATCCACCCTTTATCAGCAGCAGTCGATCCGGTTTGGGAATCAAAGTCCGACTGGGAAATCTACAAAGCGATTGCCAAGAAATTCTCCGAAATTGCGCCCGAAGTTTTGGGTGTAGAAGAGGATGTCGTGCTGACGCCTATCCTGCACGACACGCCGGGTGAAATTGCACAAGCCTTTGATGTCGAGGATTGGGGCAAAGGCCAAACGCTGCCGCTACCAGGCAAGACAATGGCGAATGTTGCGGTCGTCACCCGTGATTATCCGAACCTCTATAAGCGGTTCACCGCACTAGGCCCGTTGATGGAAAAGGTCGGCAATGGCGGCAAGGGCATATCATGGAATACCGAGCCTGAAGTCGACCTGTTGCGCCGCCTGAACGGCGAAGTGGGCGAGGAGGGAGCGACCCAGGGCATGGCAAAAATCGACAGTGCCATTGACGCCTGTGAAGTGATCCTCAGCCTAGCACCCGAAACCAATGGTGAGGTTGCGGTTAAGGCCTGGGCGGCCTTGTCAAAAAACACCGGCCGCGATCACACGCATCTGGCGCTGCCCAAGGAAGAAGAGAAAATCCGTTTCCGCGACATACAGGCGCAGCCGCGCAAGATTATCTCCTCGCCTACATGGTCGGGTCTGGAAAGCGAGCATGTCTGCTACAATGCCGGTTACACCAATGTGCATGAGCTAATCCCTTGGCGCACGTTGACCGGGCGACAGCAGCTCTATCAGGATCATAAGTGGATGCGCGCCTTCGGCGAAGGTTTCTGCGTCTACCGTCCTCCGATCGATACTAAGGCCGTCAAACCGATGCTCGACGAGGCGAAGGATGCGCCGCATGTTATCCTGAACTTCATCACGCCGCACCAGAAATGGGGTATCCACTCCACCTATACCGATAACCAACTGATGCTCACACTATCTCGCGGCGGGCCGATTGTCTGGATGAGCGAGACGGATGCCGCCAAGGCGGGGCTGGTCGATAATGACTGGGTGGAGGCGTTCAATTCTAATGGTGCGCTCGTTGCTCGCGTGGTCGTTTCGCAGCGCATGAAAGAGGGAACGCTCTTCATGTACCATGCGCAGGAAAAAATCGTGAACGTCCCCGGTTCGCCGCTGACCGGCCAGCGCGGGGGCATCCACAACAGTGTGACCCGCGCAGTGCTCAAGCCAACGCACATGATCGGCGGCTATGTCCAGCAGAGCTACGGCTTCAACTATTATGGGACGGTCGGTTCCAACCGCGACGAATACGTCATCGTCCGCAAGCTATCAAAGGTCGACTGGCTCGAAGGCCCGGCAACCCATCTGGAGGCAGCAGAATGAAAGTTCGCGCACAAATCGGCAAGGTCTTGAACCTTGATAAATGCATCGGCTGCCACACCTGCTCGGTCACCTGCAAGAATGTTTGGACCAGCCGCGACGGCATGGAATATGCGTGGTTCAACAATGTCGAGACCAAGCCCGGTATAGGATACCCCAAGGACTGGGAAAACCAGAAGCGCTGGAACGGTGGCTGGGATGTGAAAGGCGGTCGGCTGAAGCCGCGCATGGGTGGCAAATGGCGGCTATTGTCGAAGATCTTCGCCAATCCCGATTTGCCTGAAATCGACGACTATTACGAACCCTTCACTTTCGACTATTCACACTTACAGCAGGCGAAGGAAAGTCAGGCCTTTCCAACTGCGCGACCCCGTTCGTTGATCACAGGCGAGCGGATGGAAAAAATCAATTGGGGCCCGAACTGGGAGGAAATCCTGGGCGGCGAATTTTCCAAGCGGTCGGAAGACTATAATTTCGAAGGCGTGCAGAAGGAAATTTACGGCCAGTTCGAAAATACCTTCATGATGTATCTGCCGCGCCTGTGCGAGCACTGCCTCAACCCCACCTGCGTTGCCGCTTGCCCGTCGGGGTCGATCTACAAGCGCGAGGAAGATGGCATCGTACTGATTGATCAGGACAAATGCCGCGGCTGGCGCATGTGCGTTTCGGGCTGCCCTTACAAAAAGATCTATTACAACTGGAAGACCGGCAAATCCGAAAAGTGCATATTCTGCTATCCGCGCATTGAAGCGGGACAACCGACAGTTTGTTCGGAAACCTGCGTCGGGCGCATCCGCTATCTGGGCGTGATGCTCTATGATGCGGACCGCATTGAGGAAGCAGCCTCTGCCGAAAATGTTGAGGACCTGTATCAGGCCCAACTCGACATCTTCCTCGACCCCAACGATCCGGCGGTTATCGAACAGGCGCGCAAGGATGGCGTGCCCGAAGCTTGGCTCGAAGCGGCGCGCCATTCGCCGGTGTGGAAGATGGCGATGGAATGGAAAGTCGCCTTCCCGC
>NZ_DAOLHN010000041.1:0-28387 GCF_035329025.1 Sphingorhabdus sp.
CCGACCCCCACACCCCCAGTGTGATGCGCTACCAGGCTGCGCTACGTCCCGACCGGAGCGCGGCCTATATGGCGGCAAATCTGTAAAAGCAAGGGGCCTTATTGCCCGATAAACGCTTTCCCGTTGCGCGCGATTTACCATGGTGGTAACCGCGCGCCTTGGATTTTCGGCAGGGCTTCCTATCTGCCCTCCAACAAGAACAATCGGGGAAAGCCATAATGACATCGTCCATGATTTTTGCAGCAGCCGCAGCCGGTGCGGCCGGTGGTTCTGTTTCAGGCATGAATTTCTTTACGACAAACATTCTGCCGCTGCTGCTAATTTTCGTAGTGTTTTACTTCTTGCTCATTCGCCCGCAACAAAAGCGCGCGAAGGAGCATCAGGCGAAGATCGAAGCGGTTGGCAAGAATGACGAAGTTGTGACCGGCGGCGGCCTTATGGGCAAGGTGACCAAGGTCGCCGATGATCATGTCGAGGTCGAACTGGCTCCAAATGTACGCGTAAAGGCGCTGAAATCGACCCTTGCGGACGTTAAAAGCCGCACGACTAAACCGGCCAACGACTGAGGCCTTTGCGGCCCGGTTCAATCCCATAGGGGTATTTGATGCTAGATTTTCCACGGTGGCGGGTCATCATGCTGAGCGCATTGATTGTGCTCAGCCTTCTCCTTGCAATTCCGAGCTTTCTGCCCAAGGCGTGGCTTGATCGTATTCCAGACGGTGTGCCCAAGCAAACGATCAGTCTAGGTCTCGACCTTGCAGGCGGCAGCCACATTCTATTGGAAGCCGATGTAGCACAGTTGGAGCGTGACCGGCTGGAAACGCTTGAGGACAGCGTGCGCACAGCAATGCGCCGCGCAGAACCACGCATTTCGATCGACAATGTAAGCCGGACGAACGGCAAACTCAGCTTTGTGGTGCCCGATAGCGCCCAGATCGACGCCGCACGCGAGGCATTATTGCCAATTGTCGCTAACACCACCGGCGGGCGCGATTGGTCGATTGATGTCACCGATGGAAACCGCATCACATTGTCGCCTTCAGGTTCCGGAAATACGACGGTGCTCGATCAGGCTATGAATTCAGCGAAGGATGTGATTGATCGCCGCATCAATGCGCTCGGCACACTCGAACCGACGATCATTCGTCAAGGAGCCGATCGTATAGTGGTGCAGGTGCCGGGGCTTCAGGATCCGCAGGCCTTGAAGGAACTGATCGGCAAGACCGCAAAGCTGGAATTCAAGCTGGTGGATGAGGGCGCTGATCCGGAGCAAACCGCCCAGGGCAAGGCGCGTGTCGGTAGTCAAGTCTTGCCATATCCAACCAACCCGACGGGAATGCCGAACATCGCTGTGCGTCGTTTGGGCGGCATCACCGGTGACAGGCTGACCGGCGCGCAGCAGAGTTTTGACGCGCAGGACAACCAGCCGGTCGTCAATATCCAGTTCGACGGTGAAGGCGGACAACGTTTTGCCCGCATGACGCAGCAAAATACCGGCAAGCTGTTTGCGATCATCCTCGACGGTCAAGTCATTTCCGCACCTCGGATCAACGAACCGATTCTGGGTGGTTCCTCGCAGATTTCGGGCAGCTTCACGGTCGAAAGTGCCAATCAGCTGGCGATCGCACTCAATTCGGGCGCGTTGCCGGTGGATTTGAAGGTTGTTGAAGAACGTTCGGTCGGCCCTGATCTTGGTGCGGATTCGATCAAGAGCGGGATACTGGCCGCGCTGATCGGAACTGCCGGTGTGCTGTTATGGATGATCCTGACCTATGGGCGCTTTGGCGTTTATGCGAGCTATGCGCTTGTCATAAACGTTGCGATGATCCTTGCGGTGATGGCGATGTTCAATGCGACATTGACGCTTCCGGGTATCGCCGGTTTCGTGCTGACCATTGGTGCTGCGGTGGACGCCAACGTGCTCATTAATGAACGTATTCGCGAAGAACGGCGCAAAGGGCGGCGCGTTATCCAGGCGCTGGAAAATGGCTACAAAGAAGCCAGTCGTGCCATTTTCGACGCAAATATCACAAACGTCATTGCAGCGGTGCTGCTTTTCATCTTCGGCTCGGGACCGATCCGTGGTTTTGCGGTCGTTCTGATGATCGGCATCGTTACCTCAGTCTTCACAGCCGTCACACTCACGCGCATGTGGGTGGCTGGATGGGTGAAGCGCAATCGTCCGCAAGACATCAATATTTAATACAAGGGTTCGGTCCATGAAACTTCTGAAGCTCGTTCCCGACGATACCAATATCGGCTTCCTGAAATGGCGAAATATCGCATTCGGGATATCCATCCTGTTGATGATCGCTTCGATCGCTTTGGTCGCGACGCGCGGCCTGAACTTTGGCGTCGACTTCATTGGCGGCCAGATGATCCGCACGACTTTCGTCGGTGAACAGACCGCGCCGGTTGAGGCTTTGCGCGAGAGCGTAGGCGAGCTTGGTTATGGAGATCCGACCATTCAACGCTTTGGCGCAGAAAATCAGGTATCTATCCGAATGAAACTGCCCGAAGGCGCGGATATGAAACCTGAACTTGCCAACCAAATGGCGGAAAAAATCATCGCCAAGGTTAAGGAAGACCATCCCAAAGTCCGTATAGACGGTGTCGATTCGGTTTCGGGCAAAGTGTCGAGTGAATTGTTCGACAAGGGTTTATTCGCGCTGATAGCGGCCGCGCTGGGCGTTGCCATGTATGTCTGGTTCCGTTTCGAATGGCAATTCGGGGTTGGGGCTATTTGGGCGCTGGTCCACGACATTACGCTAACCTTCGGCCTATTCGCGCTCACCCAGATGGAATTCGACCTGAATACCATTGCGGCATTGCTTACGATCATCGGTTACTCGCTCAACGATACGATCGTGATTTACGACCGAATTCGCGAAAATCTGATGAAATATCGGAAGATGGATATGCCCGCATTGCTTGACCTTTCGGTCAATGAAACGCTGTCGCGTACGGTGATGACCAGCTTGACGATCCTGACGCCGCTGGTTGTGCTCGTGCTGTTTGGCCCGGACGTGATATTCGGTTTCAGCGTCGCGATGGCCTTCGGTATTTTCGTCGGATCCTATTCGTCAATCTATCAATCGGCGCCGTTCCTGATCTGGTTCGGGGTCAGTTCGGACAGCTTTGTGCCGTCTGAAAAGATCGCTGACAGCAAGGTTGAGCGACTGAACGAAGGGAAAGTCTAAGCTTTGCTGCCGAGTAGATGGCGCCAATGCGCAACCAGCGCGGCGCCATTTGCTTCCCAGCTATAATCGGCAACCGTAGCAGCTACCGCTTCGCGGTGGGGCGGTGCACTGAGCAATTCATGCACTGCCGCGGCAATCGCTTCGGCATTGCGTTCGACGATTCTACCCGCCGTATCTGAATGCAGCACTTCGCGGGCTCCGCCTGTATCGGTGATGACCAAGGGTGTTCCGCAGGCTAGCGCCTCTATCCAGGCATTGGCCAGTCCTTCGCTGGAAGACGGCAGCACCGCGACATCAGCTGCTTTCAGATACCGGGCGATTTCGTGATGCGGCAATGATCCGAGGAAGTGGACGCGATCTGCAACGCCCAATTCATGTGCCAGCTTTTCCAGCATCTGCCGGTCTTCGCCTTCACCGATAAGCGCGAGCCGAGCATCGGGCAGTTTCACCATCGCCTCTATTGCAAAGGCTTGGCCTTTGCGCAGAATAAGGGTGCCAACGCAAACAAGCAGCGCTTCATAGATAGGAACCTGCAACCGTTCGCGCAGCATCTCGTGCGCTTCGGATGGAACGTCGAAAAGCGCCCGATCTATGCCCGTACGATGGACCCGGATCCTGTTTGGGGTCACGCCAAGTGCTTCTATATCGGCCTTTATTGCCTCTGAAACTGCCAGCAATCCATTCGCCATTTGCGCTGCTTCGACGATCTGCTCTCGGCATCCGGAAATCGTGGTCCAATAATGGATGTCAGCCCCTCGTGCCTTGATTGAAAAGGGTAAGTTCAGCGCTTTAGCAACGTGCATTGCCGCCGGGCCATCGGGCCAGAAGAATTGTGCGTCTACCAAATCAAATGGCTGCTGTGCGTGAAGACGACGGGCAAAGGGTAACACGGCCTTGGCAATAGCGGCGGCATTGCGGGCTGGGACCATGCCGGGGAGCAAAGTGAAGTGCGGCCGCAAGATGGACTTCCCATTCCAACTATCTTCGCGTGGCAAATCGGCCCGCAAGCGATATGCGGGCAGCAGTTTGGATAAAGGCCAAGGCGGCAGGCCATTGGGGCTGATGCGGACTATCTCGACCTCACGCGTTGCTTCGGCGGCATTGAGCGACAGTTCGACGAAACGCCCAAAGTTAGGCGCGGCGGCGCTTGGGTAAAGGGTCGAGAGCGAGAGGATGCGCATGGCTTTATAGTGTTCGCACCAGCTTAACGGCGCGGGCAATCCATGCCGGATCAGCCACCACCTGTTGGCGCGCGCCGGCCGCAAGCGGGAGCAAATGCAGCTTTCCATCCTCGCGTCCCAACAACCGTCCGAACAGGAAGCGACCTGCAGGGCGGGGGACCAGCACGTCACAGTTGAGTGCCTCGGCATAGCGTTCGGGCGGTAACTGCTCGCACCAGATTTCATCGCCGCGCCTATAGTCGCCGATGCTGTCCATGACACGAAGCCCCACCATTTCACCAAGCAGGCGCGGCGCGACCATCGTATCGGCCTGAGTCGGCGCTTGCACGCCATCCATTCCAAGGTGCGCCGCAACCGGCAGTTCTTTCTGATCGGGCAGCTGCACCAATTCGCTTGAATCGACTCCAAGCGCATTGGCAATCCGGTTCAACCAGTCGAGCGACAAGGTGCGCGTTCCGGTTTCGAGGCGACCTATGGTCTGCGCCGTGGTCGGCGGGTCACAGCGTTCGGCGACGTCGAGCAGGGTGTACCCCTTGGCGCGGCGGACTTCGCGGATTCGGTGCAGCATGGCGCAGGCTTTCGATAACCAAATAGGTTTTCACTGTCCTACATAATTCTCCAAATGGCAAGAGGGCTTTTTAACGAGTCGAAGGAGCATTTATGCCGCGTCGCAATACAGCCAATGCACCCGCCGAATTTCGCGATCCGCGCATGCTCGTCGAACGTGCGCTGCCTGACCCGAACGATGACGGTCGCCGTCGCGCGCCTAGGCGAACGGTCACGGTCAACCTGTCCGAATCTCCACTGTCCTGGCTGCACGCGCATGGTCATTTGTCTGACCGGCAATTGCTGGCGGGAGAGAAACTCCGTGCCGATTATGAAAACGCCTGCCTTGGTGCGCGAACTACGATGGTTTGGGATTCCTCGCCGGTATCGCGCGGCAAGCGCGGTGCACCCTCGTCCTTCACGCCCACCGAACGCGCGCTGCACGCCAAGCAGCGTTTCGATGACGCCATGACGGTGCTGGGCCCCGATCTCAGCGATATTGCATGGCGGGTGATCTGCGCAGGCGAGGGCGTGCCGGTGGCAGAGAAGGCGATGGGTTGGCCGCTACGCTCAGGCAAGCTGGTGCTGCGAATCGCGCTCGACCGACTGGGAGACTATTACCGCTTGCCGGGTTGAATGTGTACTGGCCTAAAAAGACTTCGTCATTCCCGCGAAGGCGGGAATCCATCACCGGCAGATGAAATTTATCCTTCCGGAGATGGACCCCCGCCTTCGCGGGGGTGACGAAAATCAAGTTTCAAAGGCTGGAGTTCAGCTTGCCAAAGCTTCTACCATCTCCGCCAGCGTCAGCCAGCGTTCTTCAGCAGCATCCTTTTCGGCGCGCAATGCGTCGATTGCATTTGTTAGCTCTGCAAACCGTTTCGGATTGCGGCTGTAGAGACTGGCATCGGACAGTTCGGTTTCGGCCCTGGCAATTTCCGCATCGATTTCCTCGATCCGCTTCGGCAGCAGATCATAGTCGCGCTGGTCCTTGTATGACAGCTTGGAAGCCTTCGGGGGAGGGGGCGCAGCTGGCACAGGTGCTGCTTTCTGCGTTTTGGCGGCATTTTGCGGGCGGCGGTCACGCTTCGCTTCCCAGTCGGCATAGCCACCAGCGATAATGTCAACCTTCCCCGACCCGTCCAACCCGAGCGTCAAGGTGACGGTACGGTCGAGGAAGTCGCGGTCGTGGCTGACAATCAGGACAGTGCCTTCATAATCGGCGATGACTTCCTGCAACAGATCTAGTGTTTCAAGATCGAGATCGTTGGTCGGTTCGTCGAGCACAAGCAGGTTCGCCTCGCGGGCAAATTCACGCGCGAGCAGCAGGCGCGAACGCTCGCCACCCGAGAGCGTTCCTATCCGTGCCTCAACCAGGTTGGGGTCGAACAGGAATTCCTTGAGATAGCCCTGGATATGCTTCTTGTGCCCACGAACGGTTATCCAGTCGCTACCATCGGCCAGCACATCGCGCACCTTCTTTTCGGGCGCCAACAGTTTGCGTTGCTGGTCGATGATGATGCCGGTCAGCGTCTTCGACAGGGTAATCTTGCCCTCGTCGGGCTGCATCTCGCCGGTCAGCATCCGGATCAGCGTAGTCTTGCCAGTGCCGTTTGCGCCGACGATACCGATGCGGTCGCCGCGCTGGATGCGCAGGGTGAAGTCGCGGATGATCTTGCGGTCACCAAAGCTTTTGGAAACACCTTCTGCCGCAATCACCGTTTTGGTCTTTGAATCGTCGGACGCTGCCGCCAGCTTTGCGGTACCTTGCGGGCCGAGCATGGCCGCGCGTTGCGCGCGCATTTCCCATAACTTCGCCAGCCGCCCCTGGTTGCGCTTTCGCCGCGCAGTGACGCCGCGTTCGAGCCAATGGGCTTCGATCTTAAGCTTGGCGTCGAGCCGATCAGCTGCACGTGCCTCTTCGGCATAGACCGCCTCCATCCAGGCTTCATAGCCGCCAAAGCCGATTTCGTTGCGACGCAAGGATCCACGGTCGAGCCAGAAAGTCTGGCGCGTAAGCCGGGTCAGGAAGGTGCGGTCATGGCTGATGACCATGAAGGCGCCCTTATAGCGCGTCAGCCAGTCTTCGAGCCATTCAATCGCGGCCAGATCAAGATGGTTGGTGGGTTCGTCGAGCAGCAACAGGTCAGGCTCGCTTGCCAGCGCACGGCAGATAGCGGCACGCCGCCGTTCGCCGCCAGAAGCAGTTTTGGCTTCGCGATCGAGGTCGATACCCAATTGATCAGCGATCGCGCGGATCTCATGCTCCGGCGGCGCGCGTTCGCCCGACAGGCAATAGTCGATGAGTTTATCGAAGGGCGCAAAATCGGGGTCTTGCTCCAGCATCACGATATTGGTGCCGGGAACGACAGTGCGTTTGCCCTGATCCGCGTCGATACTGCCCGCTACCAGCTTCATCAACGTGGTCTTACCAGCGCCATTGCGTCCGATCAGCGCGAGCCGATCGCGCGGACCGATATGGACGTCGATGTCACTGAAGAGCCAGCCAGCGCCTTGCTGCAGCGAGAGACCTTCGTAGGACAGGATGGGAGGGGCACGCATGGTGCGCGGCGGATAGGGTGAAGGTTGACGCGATGCAAGCTCTCGCGCAAAGCCAATCCATGCGCACTGTCTATCTCAACGGACAATATGTCCTCGAAACCGAAGCCAAGGTGTCCGTTTTCGATCGCGGCTTCCTGTTCGCCGATGCGGTATATGAAGTTGTCTCAGTCATTGATGGAAAGCTGATAGATTTTGACGGCCATGTCGCGCGCTTGCACCGTTCTATGGCCGAGCTGCGCATGCCGCAGCCGCCGGAGCGCGAAGAGTTGTTGACCATGTGCCGCGAACTCGCTGGACGCAACGCGCTCGTCGAAGGCATGATCTATTTCGAGGTCACACGCGGCAATCCCGGAGATCGTGATTTCCTCTTTCCCTCTACCGACCTGCCGCCGACCATCGTCGGCTTCACCCAGAACGCATCGCTGGTGGACAGGCCACAGGCAGAGAGCGGGGTATCGGTGGTCACACTGCCCGATCGCCGTTGGCAGATGGCACATGTGAAGACCACGCAACTGCTCTACGCATCGCTGATGAAGGCGGAGGCGAAAGCGCGCGGAGCGGACGATGCCTGGCTGGTACGCGACGGTTTCATCACCGAGGGCACTTCGCAAAATGCACATATTGTTACGAAGCAGGGCAAACTC
This sequence comes from Sphingorhabdus sp., assembly GCF_035329025.1. Lineage (GTDB taxonomy): Bacteria > Pseudomonadota > Alphaproteobacteria > Sphingomonadales > Sphingomonadaceae > Sphingorhabdus_B. The sequence continues at coordinate 8,134 of NZ_DAOLHN010000041.1, forward strand.
ATCACCCACCCGCTCGACAACAATATCCTGCATGGCATCACCCAGTCGGCGGTTCTCGAACTGGCGCGGCAGGGCGTTGTCGGGGTCGAGACGCGACCCTTCACAGTACAGGAGGCCAAGGAAGCCGCCGAGGCGATGGTCACCGCTGCGTCAGCATTTGTCCTTCCGATAACTTGTATAGATGGCGTTCAGCTTGGGGATGGCAAATGCGGACCGATCACGCGGAAGTTGCGCGAAACTTATATCGAGTTTGCACGCTCCTCCGCGATCTGATCGCAAGAAGGAGTATCTATGCGTAAGCTGATTATCGCCGCACTTTTGGCAACCGGCAGCATCACGGGGCAAGCTATGGCAACCGAAGTTCATATCACTGCAACCAATCCCGTCATCGACCTTTCTGTGACTGAATATGTCGATGCAACCCCCGACGTCGCCAGTTTCTCAACCGGCGTACAGACGCTGGCCCCGACCGCCAATGAAGCCGTCCGCCAGAATAATACGCAAATGGCCGCTGTTATCGCGCGGCTGAAGAAACTCGGCATCGCGGACAAGGATATCCAGACGACCCAGATATCGCTGAACCAGCAGTTTGATTACAACGAAGGACGGCAGGTTTTTCGCGGGTTTGAAGCGAACAACACTGTTACCGCCAAGCTGCGCGATTTGAAGAAATTGCCGCAGTTCCTCGACGCGCTGGCTAGTGACGGTGCGACCAATTTCAACGGCCCGAGCTTCTCGGTCGATGATGATAGCAAGCTGAAAGAAACGGCGCGTGACAAGGCGTGGGACAGCGCGATGAAGCGAGCGAATGCAATCGCGCGCAAGGCTGGGTATACCAGTGCGCGCGTGTTGCGGGTCGAGGAGCAATCCGGCGACTTTGGCGGATATCCAATGCCTGTGATGGCGGTGCGCGAACAATCCTCGGCCAAAGATACGCCCATTGTGCCGGGGCAGGTCCGCATCGGATCGGCGATGAATTTTACCTTTGAAATGGTGAAGTAAGCAGTGGTGCAGGACGGCTTTATCCTTACCAAATCCTTGACGCGCCGTTCAGACTCGGTTCAATGCGGCGCAACTAACAAGGGTGGCATGAAACAAGCCATTCTCCTCCTTCTTGCCGCTGCGCTCGGCTCTGCAAGTGTATCTGCACCGGTCTATGCCCGCAAAGGGGATGATCAGGGCAAGGCACGCGAACAGATGAATTCAGGCAAAGTGCTTTCGCTGCGCGAGATCGAAGGGCGTGTCGTTCCCCGGATGCGCGGGATGGAATATCTTGGCCCCGAATATGACGGCAATGCGCAGGTCTATCGCTTGAAATTCATCGATTCGGGCCGCGTCATTTTTGTCGATGTCGATGCGCGCTCGGGCAGTGTATTGCGTCAACGTTAGACCAAAGCCTTTGGTTTGCGCCTGCCGTTCAATCTGTTATCTCCGGTAAATCGAAAATAACCAAAAGGGAGCAAGGAAGCGATATGCGCATCCTGATCGTGGAAGACGAACCGACGCTGGGCCAGCAGCTCAAATCGACGCTGGAAGGTGCAGGCTATGCCGTCGATCTGTCGATCGATGGCGAAGACGGCCATTTCATGGGCTCCACCGAAAATTACGATGCGGTGATCCTCGACCTCGGCCTACCCGAAGTTGACGGATTGACGGTGCTGGATCGCTGGCGGCGTGAAGGGAAGAAATTCCCTGTACTGGTGTTAACAGCGCGCGACAGCTGGTCTGACAAAGTAGCGGGCCTTGATGCCGGTGCCGATGATTATCTGGCCAAGCCTTTCCAGACCGAAGAACTGATCGCGCGCCTTCGCGCATTGATCCGTCGTGCCTCGGGCAACGCCTCTTCCGAACTGACAGCTGGCGATGTTCGTCTCGATACTCGTTCGGGCCGCGTCACGCTCAACGGTGAGCCGGTGAAGCTGACTGCACAGGAATATAAACTGCTGTCGTATCTGATGCACCACAAGGGTAAGGTCGTCAGCCGCACCGAGCTGATCGAGCATATTTACGATCAGGATTTCGACCGCGATTCGAACACGATCGAGGTTTTCGTCACCCGCATCCGCAAGAAACTCGGTCAGGATGTGATCTCGACCATTCGCGGTCTTGGCTATAGCCTGGAAGAACCGCGCGGCTGACATCATGGCGGAAGAGGCGGGCCATGTTGCTCCGGTAACGACAGCAGACAAGCCCGCACGCGGCACCGGCTCTTTGAGCCGCCGCATGATCATCATTGCCGCCGGTTGGATAACCCTGCTGTTAATCGCTGGTGGGCTGGCGCTGGATCGCGTGCTGGTCAACGCTGTGTCGGACAATTTCGACGACCAGATGGAATATGTGCTGACGGCCATGATCGCCTCGGCCGAAATAGGGCCCGATGGTGAGGTGCGCCTCAATCGGCCGCTCGGCGACCAGCGTTTTCTTGAACCCAACAGCGGGCTTTACTGGCAAATCAGCGGGAAGGGCAAAATGCCGTTTCCTTCACGCTCGCTGTGGGACCGGACGTTACGTGTCGATCTGAGTCACAACGATGCCAAGCCGCATTTCCGGTCCAGCGAAGAGTTTGCCGGAGAGCCGCTCCGCATCGTTGAACGCGCGATCGTCTTGCCCGATAGCAATACGCGCTGGATCTTCATGGTGGCACAAAGCCGCGAGAGCCTCGATGCCCAGATCACCGAATTGCGCACCGTATTGGCGACGGCCTTTGCGGTGCTGGCATTCGGACTGATCATCATGGCCGCTTTGCAGACCTTTTACGGACTATGGCCATTGCGCGATGTGCGCCGGGAGATTGCGGCGATGCGCAGCGGCAAGCAGCATCGAATCCAGGACGCATTGCCTGATGAAGTGATGCCAATGGTCAATGAACTCAATGCTTTACTTGACCATAATGAGAAGCAGGCTGAAGAGGCGCGGCGCCATGCAGGCAATCTTGCTCATGCGTTGAAGACACCGCTGACGGTTATCATGAACAGCGCCACGGCACAGGCCCCCGACCTTGCCGAGACTGTAATCCGTGAGGCAACGACAATGCGGCGTCAGGTCGATCACCATCTCGCCCGCGCGCGCGCGGTCGGGCGGCGTGGGCATAGTCATAGCCGGGCAGAAGTATGGCAAAGCCTCGAATCGGTCGAGCGCGCGGTCGGACGCCTATACCGCCATGTCCGCCTCGACATGGCAGGCAACAAGGAAGTTGCGGTGCGCGTCGAGCGGCAGGATCTGGACGAAATGATTGGCAATCTGGTCGAAAACGCAGCCAAATATGGCGGCGGCAGCGTGTTTGTAACCGTCGAGGATGCGGGCGATATGGTCGCAATTGTAATTGAAGATGACGGCCGGGGTATCCCTGAAAAAGACAGGGCGCGCATTTTCGACCGTGGCGTACGGCTCGATAGCGGGAAGCCTGGCACTGGCCTTGGTATGGCTATCGTTCGCGACGTCGCCGAAATCTACAACGGCACTATCGAACTGGACGAAAGCGAGGATATGGGCGGTTTGTTGGTCAGGTTGAAACTGCCCAAAGCGGTTTAGCCAGCCCCGTCCCTTATCCGCTCATGGTGGCGGATGACCTCATCGATGATGAAGCGCAGGAATTTTTCGGTAAAATCGGGATCGAGATTGGCGTCTTTCGCCAATTGGCGCAGCCTCTCGATCTGCCGCTCTTCGCGACCAGGGTCTGCGGGCGGCAGCTTGGTCGTCGCCTTATATTCGCCCACTGCCTGCGTGATTTTGAAACGCTCGGCGAGCATGAACACGAGGGCTGCATCGATATTGTCGATGCTCTCGCGATACCGGGTGAGCTTGTCGTCCTGTGCCATCGCCCATTCCATGCCGTGCCAAGGCGTGACAGGCAAGCGGCATTGCAGCTTTTGCACTTGCGCGCGGGGCTGCCGCTTGCCAAGGCTTTGGAGGATATGACTGCGACCATTCACCAACTTGGCGCCGCGCGCACGCCTTCGCTCCAGCCGATGCTCAATCTCGTGGCTCCGGAAATGAACCGCGTGAATGCGGTGATTCTCGATCGAATGCAGTCGGAAATTCCGCTAATCCCGGAACTGGCAGGGCATTTGATCGCCGGCGGCGGAAAGCGGATGCGACCGATGCTGACGCTCGCTTGCGCGCGCTTGCTCGATTATCCGGGGGATCGGCATCACAAGCTGGCAGCAGCAGTAGAGTTCATCCACACCGCGACGCTGCTGCACGATGATGTTGTAGATGGCAGCGACATGCGGCGCGGCAAGACCGCCGCGAATCTGATTTTCGGCAATCCGGCCGCGGTGCTGGTCGGCGATTTCCTGTTCAGCCGCTCTTTCGAACTGATGGTCGAGGATGGCTCGCTAAAGGTCCTCAAAATCCTGTCCAACGCGTCGGCGGTGATTGCCGAGGGAGAGGTGAACCAGTTGACCGCACAGCGGCAGATTTCCACCAGCCAAGAAAAATATCTCGATATTATTGGTTCGAAGACGGCCGCGCTGTTCGCTGCCGCCTGCCGCATTGCGGCCGTGGTTGCCGAACGCTCCGAGGCGGACGAGTTGGCGCTCGATGCCTATGGCCGCAATCTGGGGATCGCTTTCCAGCTGGTCGACGATGCTATCGACTATGTCTCCGACGGCGCAACGATGGGCAAGGATGCGGGTGACGATTTCCGCGATGGCAAGGTGACATTGCCCGTAATCCTCGCACACAGTCGTGGCGATGCAGAGGAAAAGAGCTTCTGGCACAATGCGATGCTCGGTCACCGTGTAAGCGCCGATGATCTGGCTTATGCGACTGGTCTGCTGCGCAAATATAGCGCCATCGACGATACGCTGGAGCGTGCCCGCCATTATGGGCAGCGCGCCATCGACGCCCTCGGCCCGTTCCCAGCCAGCGCAGCCAAGGATGCGCTTGTCGAGGCGGTGGAGTTTGCCATTGCCCGCGCCTATTAAGGCGGCGTGACCCTTCCTGTTGAAGTTGTACTGCCCGAATTGAAGGCCGCGCTTATCGCGGGATCCAACGCTGTTCTGATCGCACCACCCGGAGCAGGCAAGACAACGATGGTTGCCTCTGCCTTGTTGGGCGAGCCTTGGTGCTCAGGTCAGATATTGCTGCTTTCCCCACGCAGATTAGCCGCGCGCGCCGCTGCGGAGAGGATTGCCGAACTGATGGGCGAACCTGTTGGCGGGCTGGTTGGATATGCGACCCGAATGGACAGCAAGCAGTCGACCAAAACGCGCATATTGGTTCTGACCGAAGGCATATTCCGCAACCGCATACAGGACGATCCCGAGCTTGCCGGGGTCTCAGCTGTGCTGTTCGATGAAGTCCACGAACGCAGCCTCGACAGCGATTTTGGCTTGGCTTTGGCCCTTGATGCCCAAGGCGGGCTGCGCCCCGATTTACGGTTGATGGCTATGTCAGCCACGCTCGACGGCGGGCGTTTTGCCAGATTGATGCAAGCGCCGGTCATTGAAAGTGAGGGCATGTCATGGCCGCTCGAATTGCGCCATATCGGGCGAAAGGCCGAGGCCCGTATCGAGGATGAAATGGCAGCAGCCATCCGCCGCGCATTGGCAGAGGAAATTGAGGGCGATGTGCTGGCCTTCCTGCCGGGTGTCGCCGAAATTGAGCGGACAGCGGAGCGGATAGAAGGTGTCGCCGCCGAAATCCACCGCCTGCATGGCAGCCTCGATCCAGCCGAACAGCGTGCAGCCATTCGCAAAAGCACCCATCGAAAGGTCATCCTTGCGACCTCCATTGCCGAAACCAGCCTGACGATCGACGGTGTCCGTATCGTCGTCGATAGCGGTCTTGCGCGCCGTGCCCGATATGACCGAGCAGCGGGATCGACCCGGCTGGTCACCGAGCGGGCGAGCCAGGCCGCAGTAACGCAGAGGGCAGGGCGCGCCGCACGGCAAGGTGCAGGCGTCGCCTATCGCTTGTGGGAAGAGGCTGCGACGGCAGGGATGCCGCCATTCGATCCGCCAGAGATATTGGAGGCCGATCTTTCGCCCCTGCTGCTCGATTGCGCGCTGTGGGGCGTCAGCGATCCGCCGACATTGCAGTGGCTCGATCCTCCGCCAAAAGTAGCGATTGATGAAGCGCGCGCGCGACTGGCCGAATTGGAGGCAATCGACGCGGACGGACGCCCTACCGAACATGGTAACGCCATTGCGCGCCTGCCGCTGCCACCGCGGCTCGCGCATATGCTGGTCACGGCGTCGGAGCTCGGTTTTGGCAAGCTCGCGGCCGAGGTTGCCGTGTTGCTGTCCGAACGCGGACTGGGCGGCAATGATACCGATCTCGAACGACGCCTCGCGCGCTGGCGCAGCGAGCGCGGCCATAGGGCAGAGGCGGCGCTGGGGCTGGTGAGGAGGTGGTTAGACCTTCTCCCCTCCCGCATGCGGGAGGGGCTGGGGGAGGGCCAGTCGCAGCAGCGACATGTTTCAAGCCCTCCCCTTAGCCCTCCCGCAAGCGGGAGGGGGATTGCGTCAGCGATCGCCCTCGCTTTCCCGGACCGCATCGCAAAGCGCCGTGACGCCTCCGGCGAAAATTGGCTGAGCGTTGGGGGCAGGGGATATCGGCTCGATCCCGCACACCCACTGGCCAAAGAAGAATGGCTAGCGATCGCCGATATCCAAGGAGCGGCATCGGGCGCACGTATACTATCGGCAGCAGCAATTGATTTTGCGGAAATCGAGGTGCTCTATGGCGACCGCATTGTTAGCGGCGCGCACGCAAGCTTTGATCCGGCAACCGGAGGTGTGCGAACGGAAAGCGGTCGCCGGCTGGGTGCGATAACTCTGTCAAAGGGGCAGGACGCCAAGGCCGATCCGGAGGCTATCGCCGCTGCCTTGCTGCAGGGCGTGCGCGAACATGGGCTCGGCCTGCTACCGTGGAGCGACGCCTCGATACGGCTGCGCGAACGGGCGCAATGGGCAGGGGTTTCGGGTTTGAGCGACGCCGAGCTAGGCGAGGCACTCGAGATGTGGCTCGCACCTTTGCTGGGCGGAAAGCGGCGATTGTCTGAACTTGATCCTGGCGCATTGCACAATGCATTGCTTGGACTGCTGGGTTGGGAAAATCAGCAGATGGTCGAGCGTCTGGCACCATCGCATTTCACATCGCCTGCAGGCACAACCCATTTGATTGACTATGCCGCAGAGGGCGGGCCGACCGTGGAACTGCGCGTGCAGGCACTTTTCGGGCTTGCGGAGCATCCCACCATCGGCCCCAATCGAACTCCACTGGTGCTGTCGCTCACTTCCCCGGCAGGCCGCCCGATCCAGACCACGCGCGACCTGCCCGGATTCTGGAAAGGCAGTTGGGCCGATGTCGCCAAGGAAATGCGCGGGCGATATCCCAAGCATAACTGGCCGGATGATCCGACGGCTGCGGTGGCCAGTCTTAAAACCAAGAAAAAGCAGGGAATTTAGTGAGGGATCACCGTAGCCCTGAGCCTGTCGAAGGGCGCTTAACTGCTGGGCGTGCTTCGACAGGCTCAGCACTACGGTTTTGGGGTTGAACAACGGCGCAAAATCTCGGAAAGGCGCATGCATGACTCAGGCTCGGATCGTCCAGAAATCGAAAAATGCGTTGCAATCGGGCCGCTACGGCACCGGGCAATGGGTGCTCGAATATATTCCCGCCGATGCGCAGCGCCCTGATCCGCTGATGGGCTGGGCCGGTTCGGCCGATACGCGTCGCCAGTTGAACCTGAAATTTGCTACGCTCGAGGCCGCCAAGGCCTATGCCGACAAAAATGGTATCAGCTATACGGTGATCCCGGCTGCGCCAAAGGTGCTGAAGTTGCAGGCTTACGCCGACAATTTCAGATAAGCTGCGGGCCCAAAAGCATTAGAAGGCGTACATCAACGCCCATGCCTTCACTGCGTTTTTCATCCAGAAAGCCCTGAAGTGCATTTAGGGCAACACGGTGCACGGTGATATCCTCACCATCGGTACCACCGCCTTCACCCACCTTGGTCAAACCCGAAGCCCGCACCAGCGTGAAACTTTCGCTGACCATGCCGGGGGAGGAATAATATTCGCCGAGCGATTCGAGCTTTGTCGCGCGATAGCCGGTTTCTTCTTCCAGTTCGCGGCCTGCCGCCTCCAGCGGGTCTTCACCTTCGGTTTCGTCACCGATCAGGCCTGCGGGCAGTTCGATGCAGTTCCTGCCAAGCGGAACGCGATATTGCTCGACCAGCAGGACATGCCCGTCCTCGACCGCGAGGATAACCGCCGCCTTAATCCCGCGCGACCGGCTGACAAATTCCCATTTGCCTTTGCGCTTGGCGGTAACGAATTTGCCCTGCCAGACGATTTCTTCGACTCCGTTGTCCGGCATCAGATTTCGATCAACCTGTCGGGCAATTCATTCGGATTTTCGCTGCCTTTGGGGAAGTGTTCTGCCAGCACTACGCCCATTTGCCGAACCGCTTCGGCCATGCCTTCGCCGGGGCGGCCTTCGCGGAGGTTGTCGATCAGCGCGATCATGGCATCGCCCCAGACTTCAGGAGCAACCTTGCTGGCAATGGCTTCGTCGGCAACGATTTCAGCCCGGTGTTCGCGCATTGAAAGGTAAAGCAACACTCCGGTACGTCCGACAGTCTTGCTCTCGGTACCGACCTTGAACAGATCGATTGCGCGGGCGCGCACGCGGCGCATCTTGATATGTTTGGGCGTCAGAAATAGCCGCAGCGGCATCCATTTCATGAGAAGCCAGGTGCCGAGCCATTTGCCGCCCATGAACAGGAAGATCAGCGCTAGATATTCGCTCGCCGTCCAGTCATGCTCCCATCCGCCCAATGCGCGGTCGACCATGCCGAGATAGAAATCGGGGAATACCGCGACCACCGACAAGGCTAGGAACGCGATCATCGTCGCCCATGACAGCGCGATGTCGTGATAATCGTCGGACAGGTCGGTGACGATGGTCACGATTTCGCCGCTTGTGTGATGTTCTGCCTCGGCTACCGCCGCAGTCACCAATTGGTGATCGGCTTCACTGACATGGCTGATCTTGCGCAAGGCCATGCTCACCATCCCCCCGAGGCACCGCCGCCGCCGAAGCTGCCGCCGCCGCCGGAGAAGCCTCCGCCGCCAAAACCGCCACCGCCAAAGCCGCCGCTACTGCCGCCGCCCCAGTTCGATCCGCCACCGCCCCAGATGATCACCGGGCCGCCCCAATGCTTGTCGTGGCCGCGCCGATGCTTTTTGCCGCCGCGCGCAATCGATATGATGATGGGTAGGATGAAAAAGAGGAAGATGAACAGCCAGAAGATAACGAGGAAGACGGCCTCGCCATCTTCATTCGAGCGCGTTTCGGCCAGTGCGGCCTCTTCGGCAACCTTGGCAGCCTCTTCGGGCGGCAGGGTCAGTTGAGTGACGATGCGGTCGACGCCGGCATTGATCCCGCCATTGAAATCGCCGGCCTTGAAATAGGGCGTGATGTCGTTGCGGATGATGCTCGAGGACAGGCCGTCGGTGAGCACCGGTTCAAGACCGTATCCCACCTCAATGCGCATCTTGCGTTCGGTCGGGGCAACGATCAGGATTGCGCCATTATCTTTTTCGCTTTCGCCCTTGCCATCCTGCCCAATGGCCCAATGGCGACCAAGCCGATAGCCATAGTCCGAAATCTCATAGCCCTGCAGATCTTTGATCGTGGTGACGACCAGCTGGCGGTTCGATTGGGTTTCGAGCCCCGCCAGCTTGGCCGTCAGCGATGCTTCCTGTTCGGGCGTCAGCAAGTCGGCCTGATCAACCACGCGGCCGGTCAGTTTCGGGAAATCCTGCGCGGATGCAGGACTTCCGATCAATACGCTCAGCGTCGCGAGGAAAAGGGCAAAGGCCCTGAGCATGTGCTTGGTCCGGTTCAGCGGCGTTACTGCGTCGGCGCCATGTCGAGCTTCGGCGCGACTTCTGCACCCGGCGTTGACGCTTCATAGGGCACCATCGGCTTGGCGCCGTGGATCACTTTCGCGCCGATGATGTCGGGGAAGGTGCGGATTGTCGTGTTATACTGGCGCACCGCTTCGTTGTAATCACGCAGCGTGATGCGGATGCGGTTTTCCTGACCTTCCAACTGGTCCTGCAATTTCAGGAAGCCTTCCTGGCTTTTCAGTTGCGGATATTGTTCAACCGACACAAGCAGGCGCGACAGGCTACCCGACAAATTGTTTTGCGCGGATTGGAAAGCCGCCATCTTTGCCGGATCACTGAGATCACCTGGCGCCAGGGTTACCGAAGTTGCCTTTGCGCGCGCTTCGATCACTTCGGTCAGTGTCTTGTTTTCCTGCGCGGCGGCACCTTTGACGACGGCTGCAAGGTTGGGAATCAGATTGGAACGTTCTTGAAACGCCGCCTGAACGTCAGCCCATTTCGCCTTCGCATTTTCCTCGGCAGTCGGCACGCTGTTGATACCGCAACCGGCCACCAAAACGGCGGCAACAGGTACAAGCAGGAATTTTGCAAGATCGGAACGCATGAGGGTACTCCTTCCCCGGAAAGCATTTGTGTATTGCATAGATAGGGCAGCTACAACCGCGTTTCAATCACCGAAAAAGTTACATCTCGGCCTCTCGACACATGTTACAATATGTTTACCATGGTTTTAGGCCAAATAGCCTAAGGGGAGACGTCTAATGTTAAGTGAATTCAAAGCGTTCATCGCACGTGGTAACGTGCTCGACCTAGCGGTTGGTGTGATTATCGGTGCCGCATTCGGTAAAATTGTCTCGTCTCTTACTGATGATTTGATCATGCCTGTGATTTCCCTAATCACCGGCGGTGGAACCGACTTTTCGGCGAAATACATCGTTCTGGGCGGTGCGGACAAAGTTCAGGCCGGGATGTCATTGGCTGCGGCGAAAGCTGCGGGTGCAAATGTCTTCGCCTGGGGCAGCTTCATTACCGCGATTATCAATTTCCTGATTCTGGCATTCGTCATTTTCCTGATCGTGCGTCAGGCCAACAAGGTCATGCCGCCGCCGCCAGCCGCCACCGGCCCGAGTGAGGTCGATCTGCTCACCGAAATTCGCGATGAGTTGAAGAAGAAGTAATCACAGCCTAAACTGGCGCAATGAATGTGCCGGAACATAAAAGGGGCCGCCACCTCGTCCAGCAGAACTATCTGCCAGGGTCGAGGGGCGGCCTTTTTGCTGGCTGGCATGGCCAGGCCTCGGCGCGCTTTTTCCATGCCATACTTGACCGGATCGACGCCGGTTTGGCGGAAGGTGCAATCGAAGGGCATCTGCCCGACGGGAGCAAGCGCTTGCTCGGCCGCCGCCTTCCAGGCCCGCAGGCCGTCGTCCATGTTTACAACTGGCGCGCGCTAGTCCGCCTCGTTCGGGGCGGGTCGATCGGCTGGTATGAAGGTTGGATGGCAGGGGAGTGGTCCAGCCCCGACCTGGTACCGATATTCGATCTGTTCATGCGCAATCGTGTTGCCTTGGGCAGCGTCGGGCGGGCGTCAGGCGTCGCCCGCATCGCGGGGCGCATAGCGCAATGGTTTCATCGTAACACCCGCAAGCATGCGCGCGACAACATCGAGGCGCATTACGATCTGGGCAATGATTTCTACGCGTCATGGCTAGATGCGACGATGACCTATTCCAGTGCCGTTTTTGCGGAACTCCCGCCGCGTCAGGAGGCGCTGGAATCAGGCCAAAGACGCAAGATCGATCTCATTCTGGATCGTCTGCATCTGAATGGAGACGACAGCCTACTCGAAATCGGGTGCGGCTGGGGCGGTCTGGCAGAAGTCGCACTGGAACGCGGTCTGGCAAACTATCACGGCATCAGCCTGTCGCCCGAACAGATCCGCTTTGCCGAAACGCGCCTGGCAGCGAAAAACGGCTGGAAAATAACATTGACCGACTATCGCGATGTGGTGGGGCAATATGATGCCATTGCCAGTGTAGAGATGGTCGAGGCTGTCGGGCAAGAATATTGGCCCGACTATCTCGACTCTATCGCCCGCTGCCTCAAACCGGGCGGCCGGGCTGCCTTGCAATATATTCGGATCGAGGATGATATTTTCGAGCAATATGCCGACGGTCAGGATTTTATCCAGCGCTATATCTTTCCCGGCGGGATGCTGCTGTCCGAGAGTCGTTTCCGCGCACTGGCTGAGGAGCGGGGGCTGCGCTGGGAGGATCAGGTCGATTATGGCGCGCACTATGCAGAGACGCTGCGTCTATGGCGCGAACGTTTCGAGGCTGCCGTAGCGGAAGGGCGTTTGCCCGCTGGATTCGATGAAAAATTCATTGCGCTTTGGCGTTTTTACCTGATGTATTGCGAGGGCGGGTTCCGTGGAGGCGGAATCAATGTGGCGCAGGTGACACTGGTCAAAAACTGAAGCGGGACGGGAGAGGGACAACATGAAAAAATGGATTATCGGCCTGTTGGTCGTAGCAGCGGCGGTGCTTGGCATCGGTTGGCTGACGATGGACAAGGATATGCGCAATCTGGCGGCAAACTTGCCGACCGATCGCAACGTCCTGTTCTGGTCCATCGCGCAGCGCGATGCGGCCTTCCGTACGATGGATCGCCTGCCGGTTCTGGCCAAGGCGAATATTATCGAAGCGGGTGAGAAGGTCTTTCCGCTCCCCAAAGGTGCAGAACTGAAGCCGGGTATCGACGTTGATGCCTATATGAAGGCGCAGCGCACCGCGGGCCTCGTCATTGTCCACAATGGCCAAGTTCGCCTCGAAAAATACGGCCTCGATTTCGATGGCAATGGCAAATGGACCAGCTTTTCGGTCGCCAAGTCGCTGACCTCGACGATGGTCGGTGCCGCAATCAAGGATGGCTATATCAAGAGCCTTGATGACAAGGTGACGCAATATATCCCCGAAATGAAGGGGTCAGCCTATGACGATGTCACCATCGCGCAATTGTTGACCATGACCTCGGGCATCAAATGGAATGAGGATTATGAAGATCCGAAGTCCGATGTGGCGCGCTTCAATGAGCATAAGGCCGAACCGGGCATCGACGTAACCGTCAGCTATATGCGCAAGCTGCCGCGCGAGGCTCCGGCGGGCACAAAGTGGGTCTACAAGACCGGTGAGACCAATTTGATCGGCGTTCTCGTCAGCAAGGCAACGGGCAAGAAACTGTCCGACTATCTTTCCGAAAAGGTCTGGGCCCCGTTTGGCATGGAGCAGGACGGAAGCTGGCTGCTGGGGTCGACCGGCCATGAAATCAGCGGCTGCTGCATCCAGGCATCGACCCGCGATTATGCCCGCTTCGGGATGTTCATCCTCGGTGGCGGTCTCGTCAACGGCAAGGCGATTTTGCCCGACGGCTGGATAGCATCGGCGACCACCAAGCAGGCTGATATCGGCACGCCCGGCAAAGGCTATGGGTTCCAATGGTGGACCTATGATGATGGCAGCTATGCAGCGCAGGGAATTTTCGGCCAAGGTATCTTTATCGATCCCAAGCGCAAGCTGGTGATCGCATCAAACAGCAACTGGCCGCGCGCCACCGACCCGGCCGGGCAGGATGGGCGTGAGGCCTTCTACAAAGCCGTACAGAAGGCACTGGACGACGAACTGGCGTCCTTTCCGGAGGATGTGAAATGAGCGGCAAGACAGCATGGATAACCGGTGCATCGTCGGGCATTGGTGAGGGGTTGGCAAAGGAATGGCTGGAACGCGGCGGGCGCTGTGTGCTCTCAGGGCGCAATGTTGCGGCGTTGGAGGCTGTGGCCTCGAATGCGCCGGATCGCTGTCTGGTGCTGCCATTTGAAACCACCGACTATGCAGCGATTCCTGCATTGGTGGAAAAGGCGGTTGCATTCAGCGGCGATGTCGATGTGCTGGTGAACAATGCCGGCATCTCGCAACGTTCTCTCGCCATCGACACCGACATGTCGGTCTACCGCCAGATTGTCGATGTGGATCTGCTCGCGCCGATTGCCCTCACGCAGGCCTTGCTTCCGCACCTGCTGGCGCGCGGTTCGGGCGGGGTTGTGATGATTTCAAGCGTTGCCGGTAAAGCAGGCGTACCGATGCGCACCGCCTATTGCGCGGCCAAACATGGACTTGTTGGCTATGCGGATTCGTTGCGCAGTGAAATTGCGGGGCAGGGTATCAAGGTGCTCGTTGTGGCCCCGGGTTCAGTGCGTACCAATGTTTCACGCAATGCACTGGCGTCTGACGGATCGGTGCGCGGTGTCAGCGATGCAGCGATCGACAATGGCCTTGACCCCGCAGATGTCGCCAAGACCATCTGGGATGCCCTCGAAGCCGGCAAGCGGGAAATTGTCGTGGCCGAAGGCATGGAAGCAGCGATCCCTGTCATGCGTGCGCAAGAACCGGACAAGCTGTTCGACATGGTCGAGGCGATGGTCGCGCAGGGCTATGCGCAGAAAATGGCGGCCGAGAACAACTGAATCAGTCGCGGGCGGCGCGCAATGCCGCCCCGCCGGCGAAAGGCGACAAGGCTGTCATCGCCAAACTCGTGGCTGCCAGCAATTGCAGCGCGTTGCTGGCTGAATCGCCCAAAGTTCCCGCTCCGAAAATCAGGATCGGTATAGCAAGCGGAACAAGCAGCAGCCCGCCCAGCGCCGATGCGCCGTTGAGGCCAGCGGTCAGCGCCGCGATTGTCACGCCTAGACCGGCAAAAGCGGGCAAAGCGAGGGCGAGGCCAATTATCAATGTCTTTGCCTGCGCATCGGGCACGCCGAGCAGGGCGATCGCAACGGGCGTGGCGAGCAGCAACGGGATGCCGAAACCAACGATGTGGCCTGCAATCTTGGCCGCAGCAATCCATTCATCCGCCCATCCGCGCAGCACAAGCTGGTCGAGTACGCCGGATTGACGGTCAGGCAGTACCAGCCTTTCGATTGGCAATAAGCTGGCCAGCAGAGCCGCGATCCACAGGATGCTACCTCCAACCCGTGCGAGCAGGGCCTTGTCCGGGCCGGTGACGAATGGAAACAGCGTCGCCACTGCAAGATAAAACACGATCGGCAGCCACAGCCCGCCGCCTGTCCAGGCGATGCGGACCTCGCGCCAGGCAATGCTCGCAAACCCTTTCATGCGGCCAACTCCGCCTTTGGCCGGTCGATAACAAGGCTGCGGGTGACGATGACGGTCGGTGCGATATGCGAGGCAACCAGCGCAATCCCGCCTTGTTCGGTATGGCGGGATAAAGCCGCATCCAGACGGGCGACATTCGCCTGATCAAGACCATTATAGGGTTCGTCGAGCAGCCAGATTGGCACGTCGCTGGCCAATAGCCGCGCCAATGCGCCACGACGTTTT
This sequence comes from Sphingorhabdus sp., assembly GCF_035329025.1. Classification (GTDB taxonomy): domain Bacteria; phylum Pseudomonadota; class Alphaproteobacteria; order Sphingomonadales; family Sphingomonadaceae; genus Sphingorhabdus_B. Next base: position 23,394 of record NZ_DAOLHN010000041.1, read on the forward strand.
TGACCTGCTGATAGTAACCGCACGGGCAAATCTGCCAAACCGATCAGGTCGAGCGTTTCCAGCGCAGCCTCCAGCTTCGCTGGTTTGATGGCGTCAAGGTCCGTCCAGAAACGGATGGCTTTTCCGAGCCGCTGGTCAAGGTCCAGGGCAAGATTGTCATCACACAGCGCAATTGCGCCGCTGATGCTGACCTCCCCCGACGCAACCGGAAGCAGCCCGGACAGCGCCCGAAACAGCGTCGATTTGCCGCTGCCATTGGCCCCGCGAACCCAGACCAGTTCGCCGCGTTCAACCTCCAGATCGAAATCGCGCAGAATTACCCGAGTGCCGCGAATGATGGCGACGCGGTTCAGTTTGATGCTTGGCGATGCGGCTTGACTGTGCGGCATGGCGCGACATAGGCACGGCGCGCGCAAAAAGCAAAGGCAGGAGAGTGAGATGGCAGTTCGGGAACTGGACGCAAGCGAACGTGAAGTTGCTTTGGCAGGGTTGACCGGCTGGAGCTATGATAGCGAAGCGCGCGGTATCAGGCGCACATTCCGCTTTTCAGATTTCGCCGAAGCCTTTGGTTTCATGAGCCGTGTGGCGATCCTTGCCGAAAAGGCTGACCACCACCCTGAGTGGTTCAATGTTTACAATCGTGTCGAAATATTGCTGACGACGCACGATGCGGGTGGCTTGTCGGAGCGCGATATATCACTGGCGGCCGCGATTGATGGGTTCGCCTAGTTTCTCCCTCCCGCTTGCGGGAAGGATTAAGGGGGGGTGCGGGCGAAGCGAGCCGTCGGTCGTTTCAGACCCTCCCCCAGCCCCTCCCGCAGGCGGGAGGGGAGAGTGCTCAGTTCTTCACGACCGTCTCGATACCCTGCATCGTCGATAATTGTCTGCGCAAGCGACCCGGGAACCAGCGCGCGGCGAACGCGAGCTGTTTCGCCAGCTTGTTGACCGGTGTGTGCACCTTGTCCCCATGCACGGCTTCCCAGGCGGCCGGGCCGATGATCGACACCGGGCTGACCTCGATGCCCGCTTCTTCAAGCCGCTGCTTTCCTGTCTGGTTTGATCCGGGAGCAACCGCACCGATGATATTGGTATCAATGAAACCCGGCATCAGCGAACGCGCCTTGATGCCCAGCTCGCGCCATTCAATGTCGTGCGCCTCGGTGAGTCCGCGCACTGCGAATTTGGTCGCGCTATAGACGCTAAGGCCTGCTGATCCATAAATGCCGGCCGCTGAAGCCGTGTTGAGTACGCAGCTGCCAGGGGTGGCTTTCAGGCTGGGGAAACTGGCTCGGATGCCGTTGATTACGCCGGTGACATTGATAGCAATCATCCGGTCAATTTCTTCGTCGGTCATATCCTGTATGGGTCCACCGGTGCCAACACCGGCATTGTTGAACAGCACGTCCATCTTGCCGCCCGTGTGCTTGCCGAATTCGGCAATCGCCTCTTTCCATTGCGGGCGGTTGGTCACGTCAAGCTTGTGAATCGACCACTGACCAGCCGGAAGCATATCAGCCGTTACCTTGAGGCCCGCCTCGTTGACATCCGCCAGCCCCACAAACCAGCCCTTTCCGGCAAAGTAGCGCGATACTTCGCGACCAAGGCCCGACGCGGCGCCGGTTACGAAAATGCTTTTGCGGTTGCTGGACATGGCTCGACTCTCCCTCTTATTTGCATCGCTGTAAGCACAGCAATTCGCCCTTCGGGTCAACCCCTACTTGCAGCATGGAATGGAGGACGATAATCTGCTTTCACCTATGCAGATGTTTCGCTTGTTGATTTCAATCCTGTTTGCAGTGTTGCTGGCGACGATGCCAGGACAGGCTCGTGCGGACGTTATCGCAACCTTTTACAGCCATGATTTCGGGGACTATTTCCCCCATGCCTTCATCCGGTTGAAGGGAACAGTCGATGCCACCGGCGAAAAGGTCGATACCAATTACGGCTTCACTGCCGTCAGCGTTTCGCCCGCTATTCTGATGGGTTCGGTCAAGGGCATGATCGAAACCAAGGATGCCAAATATGTGTCGCGCAGCAACCCGCATTTCACCTTGCGCCTGTCGGATGCCGAATATCGCAAATTGATCGACCATGTCGAAAAATGGCGCAGCATGCCGGGCAAAAGCTACAGCCTCAACAAGCGCAATTGCGTGCATTTCGTGATGGAGGCAGCGGCATTGCTCGGTCTGTCGGTGAACCGGAAGAGCAAGTTTTTCAAAAAGCCGAAATCTTTTGTGCTCGAAATGATGAAGCTCAATCCGACGCTGCGGCTTTAATTATCAAATCGCCTCAAAGCCGGTAGCGTAATAATGCCAGGTAAAGATCGCGGCGGCACCGCGGTGCGGCCGCCAGGCTTCTGCCACTTCTCGCGTCGGCTTTTCGCTCGGGCGCTCGTCAAGCAACAGGATGCGCTTCACACCTTCCTGTACGGCCAGATCACCCGCCGGCCAAATGTCTGGGCGTCCTTCGGCAAAGAGCAGATAAATTTCGGCTGACCAGCGGCCGATGCCTTTGACCTTGGTCAGATAGGCGATCGCCTCCTCGTCATCCTCGGGCAGTGCATCGAGAGGCAGTGCGCCGGAAACAACCAGTTCGGCAAGACTGCGCGCATAGCCCTGTTTCTGGCGGCTCAGGCCGCACGCACGCAGACTGTCAAAATCTTCGGCCAGCAGCTTTTCCGGTGCGCAGTCCTCGTCCAGCTTGGTCGCCAGCTTGTTCCACATCGATGAAGCCGCAGCAACGCTGACCTGCTGCCCGACGATCGTGCGTAGCAGCGTCGTATAGCCCCGTTCGCGGATACGGGGTTCTGGATAGCCGACTTGCTCCAGCGCTATCGCAAAGCGCTTTTCCTTTCCCGCCAGTGTATCGAGCGAGTGCTTGATCTGTTCGGCAGTCAGCCCCATCAGTTCACAAGCTTCAGTAAGGCCATCGGCGGGCCGAAAGTCTTCGGGCCGATATCCCAGCGCAGCACCTGCATCGCACCTTCGTCGACCGGTCCCTCATCGGTGTTATTGGCCATGATCTTCGCATTGGTGCGGATGGTGAAGGTGCCCTTGACCTCAACCGGTTCGACATTTTTCTTTGCCGAACCCATGCCTGGGATCATCGATCCGGCCCCCATCAGCGACATCAAAGAAACGTCCGCGTCGTTATGGAATGTCGGGGCCTCGATCCGCACGCGACCATTGTCCCAGCGTGTGACGTGGATCATCGGATTGCCCAGCGCATAGCGCGGGATCACCGGGAAGGCGAAATCATCTGCAAGACGGCCCTTGGTCGAATAGTCGATCATGAACAGGCCGTTGCCCAGATGCTCGACCTTGTTCCAAGCGGCCAGTCGTTCGACTTCCTTGGTGAAGCGCTCAATGGTCTTTGGGTTGCTGGGATCGATACCGCCAAGCATGGCGGCGAACATCTTCTTGGCTTGTTCCTTTTCCTTTTTGGAGGCAGCCTGCTGTTCATCCCATTCTTTTTTCTGCTGTTCAACTTCAGCGGTTGTGCATTCACGCTCGCTATAATCGTCCTCCATCGACTCAACCGCAGCAGCGGCTTCGGCGGCCGCATCCTCTGCTGCGCCCGCCGCATCTTCAGCCGCTGCTGCTGCATCGGCCTCTGCTTCGGCTTCTTGGGTGAAATCCTCTTGAGAGGTTTTCGACGCGGCAGTGCCTGCTGTGTCAGCGGCAATTTCGGCCAATGCGGCATCAGCGGCGGCGGCATCGGCGGCTGCCTTGGCGGCGGCTTTTTCCTTGCGTTTTTCCTTTTTCTGCTCTTCCTCGCTCTTTTCAGCTTCTGGAACAGGGCCATAGCAGGCCGCTACAAATTCGGCGTTGCCACCTTCGTTATCGAGCGTTTCGTTGAGCAAATTGGCAAGGCCGACCAGCTGAATTTGCCCTTTATAACTGAAGGCAAATTGGCCGTCGGCCATCACCGTCATTTCCGAATTGAACTCGCCGGGCAACAGCAGGCAACCCGAAAGACTTAGGGGGGCAACAACAGCCAGGCCAAGGGCGGCGATTTTCTTGAAATGCATTAGTCAGCTTTCGATTGGCGCAGGGTCGCGGCGGCATAAAGCGCAATCGCTGCGGCGTTGGAGACGTTCAGGCTTTCCATCTGTTCGCTGATTGGCAGCTTTGCCAGCTGGTCGCAATGATCCTCGATATTGGCGCGCATGCCTTCGCCCTCGGCCCCCAGAACCAGTGCATTTCGGCGAGGCGCGAGCGCCTTGTCGAGGTTGGTATCGGCATGGCCGGAAAGGCCAATGCGCCAATAGCCATGCTCGGCAATTTCTTCCAGCGCGCGGGCGAGGTTAACGACGCGAATCCATGGCACCACTTCCAGCGCTCCTGAAGCGGCCTTGGCCAGCACACCCGATTCGGGCGGCGCGTGGCGATCCTGCGTCACCACCGCAATGGCATCGAATGCCGCCGCCGAACGGAAGATGGCACCGACATTATGTGGGTCGGTAACCTGATCGAGGACGAGGATCGGCCGGTCATCTTCTTCATGTGCATCGAGGATATCGGACAACCAGACATCCTCGAGCGGCGCTACCTCGGCGACAATGCCCTGATGCGGCGTATCCTTTGGCACGAAGCGAGCCAGATCGGATCCTTCGCAAAACTGGAAGGGAACGCCCTGCGGGACTTCAACTTGCGACAAGGCTTCGCGCGTGCCCCAGATTTTCAGGACGCGGCGTTCTGGATTTTCAAGTGCGGCGGTAACGGCATGGCGCCCCCAGAATTTTGGGTTGCCACTGGTTTGGGCCGCACCCCGGCGGCGTTGGCTTTTATGTGAACTCATTTTGCCGCTATTCCATCTCGGCCATTGACAGGCAAGCGGCGTTTCGCCAATAGGCCGCTTCTTCTTCGGGACCGGCCCTTTGCCTCGCGCAACGCCCCGTGGAAAAGTGGACAGGTGGCCGAGTGGTTAAAGGCAGCAGACTGTAAATCTGCCCGGTTTTCCGTACGCTGGTTCGAATCCAGCCCTGTCCACCA